>NZ_JBIRTX010000013.1:0-256357 GCF_044334895.1 Streptomyces sp. NPDC020681
GAGGCTCTCATGAGAGTGCCGGTCCGTCACATCGCCGGACACCTGCTGTGGTCGACACACGGCAGCGTGTGGGCCCTCTACCGGCTACAGCCCGGTCCGGACGCCACCGGACACAGCGAAGATACGGTCCACGGCACCTACGTGGCCCCCGCTGTCCGCGACGAACTCCTGGCGAAAACCACACAGCTGGTGCGGTCACTGACCGGGGCGCCCCGCCTGTTCGGACTGAGCGCACAGGTCGACCCGGGCGAAATCGCCTGGCGGATGATCGACGGCATCGACCCGGCCCACAGTGCCAGGGACGGCATGGAACATCCGTGGCTGGAGAACGTCGACGCGGCGCTCGTGCTCGAGGACCAGGAGATGCACCGCCGCACCCTGTGGCTCGCCGTCCCGCTGCGCACCGAGCAGAGAGGGCTGCAACTCACTGCCGCCACCGGCGCGCTGTGGGCAGAAGTGTCCCAGTCACTCGGACTGCGCCCGGCGCCCGTGACACGGCGCGAGGTGATCGCCTACCGGGAACAAGCCACCCGGATCGAGGCCGAGCTCGCCGGCGGGACCCCGTTCCGCCCCGCCCGGCCCGCGGAGATCGTATGGATGGTCCAGCACGCCCTGCACCGCGGCCTGCACGAACCACTGCTGAGCGACGCCGAGACCAGCGACGTGTACAGCAGCACACTCCACAACAATGTGCTCCGCTCCCCCAGCTACGCCGACCTCGGCCAGAACCGCCTCACCAAAGGCGGCACGGCTGTCGCAACATGGGACCCGCAGATGAGACTGCCGAACGACCCATACCAAGGCCCTGGGGAGTGATCCACAGGGCCCCTGGTTCTGTTGTGCACTCGGCAGGATTCGAACCTGCAACCTTCTGATCCGTAGGATCGGGCACCGCCTCGCCAGGGGCCCCGGAGGCCTCCTGCTCTGGTCGCTCAGGTTAGCGATCACGAGGGTCTGTGTGCAGCCGTTGCCGTCAGGACTGCCGTCAGTGTCCACAACGTTGCCTGGCCTTGGCCCCGCAGTCTCCGGCAGGTCTACAGCCGAAGCTCGGAGATCCTGCTGAGCATGAGGTTGGTCTGCTGTTCCATGAGGCCAGCGCGCTCGCGACTCAGCTCATCGACCGCGAAGCTGGGCGTCACCGTCTCGAGCGCACAGGTCCGCTCGAACGGCGCGCAGCTTGCCGAACTGAGGCGCCTGCTCGACGCGGGCACGGTCCGCGTCGCGATCGACAGCACGTTTGGGCTCGCGGATGCCCGAGCAGCGCACGGACGCGCCGCCCGAGGGCACATCCAGGGCAAGATCGTGCTCACGGTCGCTTAGGAACGAGCCGTTTCACCGGCGTCCGGCGCTCGTCCGCGGGGCACCGGCGGCCACGAGACGCTGACGCGGACTGGACGGTTTGAGCCTTGGTCAGATCAGAGACGACCCTCACTTACGAGTACCCGTGCTGGTCGGGAGACACATGCACCGAAGGCACCGCGTCGCGCCAGGTGTGCCCCGCGGCACGTCGGAAACCCCTTGTGTGCGCCCTGTCCTAGTTACGGGCGCCGGAACGGAACGGGTTTCGGTGAACTTGTTGAATCTTTTGCGGTGGGAATGACTAACACGCGCACTGTGCGTCGTTGGGTGGCCCAGCCCGTGCGCCGATCAGATCTCGCGCGACGTTTCCGTCGCCGGCGGACACCTTGGCGTCGATAGCCACCTGACTGCGTGCGCGGAGATCGCGCCGAACTGTCGCGGGTCGGCCACGGGGCTCGGGCACGGGGGCGGTTTCAACCGATCCGGTGAATTGTGGCGACACACCAGTAATGGTCACGCAGCGTGGCTACATAAGTACTATCCGAAATATCTTCACCTCATCTGACTGCATCGCGGCAGATCGGCATTACCCGGAGGCTGCAGTGGGAACGCTGAACAAGATCGAACAGCGCTTCGAGGCTTTGGTCAACGGCACCTTCGCCAAGGTCTTCAAATCCGCGGTGCAGCCCCTGGAGTTCATCGGCGCGCTCCGGCGCGAGTGCGACATCAACGCCAGGATCTGGAAACGGGACTGCACTATCACGTCCAACGGTTTCATCGTCGAGCTCAGCCCAGGCGATCACGAACTGCACAGCGCGTGTCTGGTCATGCTCGGCGAGGAACTGGTCCAGAAGCTGCGCGAATACGCTGATGAGCAGAGCTACTCGTTCGTCGGCCCGCTGAAAGTGCAGTTGCAGAGGGCAGAGAACCTGAAGGCTGGACAGTTCCGCGTGCGCAGCCGGCTCGAGGTCCCTCTCGAGGTCCAGCACGCCCTGCAAGCCGACCAGCGCTATCGCCTCACGTCTGCGGCACCGGTTGGGCTTCGCCATGGCGGTGGCCGTAACTGGCGGCCGCCCACGGATGTCTCACGCGGGGACAAGCAGGTCCTGACGGTGGACCAGTTCATATCCATCGGCCTGACGTTCGCCGAGGATGGCAGGCTGATCCGCGCGGACCAGCCGAGCCCTCTAATCGTGGCGCCTGCGCCGCTGCGACTCATCGAGCCGCCGGTGACGAATCGCACCGTCGCTGTCCTGCCTCGGTCCGATCACGACCTGCGTGCCCTCCCTGCCGGGCACGGCAGGCTTCCCGCGCTGCGCCCCGCCGGAGGACAGGCGCACCACCGGGGACGTGGTACCGGCCGCCAGCAAATCGCCGGCTCGCTCGAGCCGCAGAACAGGGGCCTGGCCGTGGCGCAGCCGCCGGTCACCCTCGCTCCGTTGGGCGGCTTGCGCCGCGCAGAAACCTCCAGTCATTGGTCCGGCAAGCAGGCTCAACCGCTCGCCGGGGAGTACCACCGTCGAGACCCCGCCGGCTCGGTGCCCGACGGCCCCCGCAACTCACCGAAAGGACAAATCGTGCCGAAAGATCGCGATATCGCCGTCGCCGCTCCCACACCCAACGAGGGCAGAGTGGACTCCGATGGGCCTGGCTTCGCGCCGCCCGACGGGTATGTCGCCAGCGAGCCCCAGGCCAACGAGGCCGTGCCGCCACATGTCACAGCGGAGCACAACAACCCGCTGCCTGCCATGAACGGCCTCGGCGCAGAGCCTCTGTCAGCTCCCTATATGAAGGGGGCGCAACTGTCGCGAGGTACCGGTGGAACTCCGACGCACTACGGTCCACCGGCACACCACACTCCGGCCCAATGGTCGACGCCGGACCGGAGCGGCCGTACCGGGGCACTGGGACACAGTGCTGCTGTCGAGCTCTCCGCCGACCGTCTGCTGCGCAGTGGGCCCAACAAGCGCCGTGGCCGCCGCTGGTTCCGCATCGGCGGCGGGGCCGGGGAACGGGAGCGCCAGCAGAAGTTGGCCATTCTCCGCACCCCGGTGACGCACTGCCATAAGATCGCTGTCATCAGCCTCAAGGGTGGAGTCGGCAAGACGACCACCACTACCGCCCTGGGCGCGACTCTCGCCACCGAGCGCCAGGACCGGGTCGTCGCGATCGACGCCAACCCGGACGCGGGGACCCTCAGCCGCCGAGTGCGTCGCGAGACCAGTGCGACCATCCGCGACCTGGTGGCCGAGATCCCGAACGTGAACAACTACATGGCCGTCCGGCGCTTTACCTCCCAGTCCCCGAGTGGCCTCGAGATCCTCGCCAATGAAGCGGATCCCGCTCTGTCTACGGCGTTCAACGATGAGGACTACCGACAGGTGGTCGGCTGCCTCGGTCAGCACTACCCGATCATTCTGACCGACTCGGGAACTGGCCTGCTGCACAGCGCGATGCAGAGCATCCTGGACTCCGCCGACCAACTGATCGTGGTCGCCACGCCCAGCGTGGACGGTGCTACCAGCGCCAGCACCACCCTCGACTGGCTCAACGCGCACCACTACGAGGACCTCGTCCAGCGGAGCATCACCGTGGTCTCCGAGGCACGCAAGAAGAGCAAGACGGTGAAGGTGAACGAAGTCGTGGACCACTTCCGCGCCCGCTGCAGGGGCGTTGTGGTGATTCCGTTCGACGAGCACCTTGCCGCAGGCTCCGAGGTCGACCTTGAGCTGATGAAGGCACGGACCCGCGAGGCCTACTTCAACCTGGCGACGCTGGTGGCCTCGGACTTCCCCCGCACCCAGCCGGAAGCCATGGGCTGGGCCTCCGCCTACCCGCACTCGGGATACAACGCGGCCAGCATGTTCGCCGCCCCCGCGTGGGGCTGATCAGTCACCAATACGGACTGCGGCACCGCCCCGGGACCCATTGCGGGTCCCGGGGCGGGTCCTGGCCGCATTTGTCCGTGTGCGCAGACTGACCGACCAGGAAGGGCAGCGGCTGCAGCAGATCGTTCGCCGTGGCAGCACGAGTTCGGTGCGCTACCGGCGCGCCGCTACGGGCGTAGTCCGGAGTCTGGAACAGGCCGGGGATCAAGTCAGCTGGGCGGCACGTCGGTTGTGAGCGCGTCGCGGGCGGCGGTGTGCGCTGCCTTGCGGTCGTGCGGGACCAGGCCGATGCGGGTGCGGCGGTCCAGGACGTCGGACTCGTCGAGGGCTCCCTCGTGGCGTACGGCCCACAGGAGTTCGGCTCCGGTGACGGGGTGGCCGGGGATGACGGGGCGGGCGAGTGAGGGGTGGGTGAGGCCGATGGCGTGGATCTGGGGGGCTTCGCTCCCGTAGCGGTGGACGAGGCGGCGGGGGGCGTCGAGGGTGGCGAGTGTGCCGGGGTGTGCGGCGCCGACGAGGGGGAGGGTGGCGGTACGGCTGGGGCCTGCGGTGAGGTTGCGTACGGTGACGGCGGCGTCGACGGCGTCCTGGGCCATGCGCCGGTAGGTGGTGAGCTTGCCGCCGACGACTGTGACGACACCGTCGGGTGAGGTCAGCACCGCGTGCTTGCGGGAGATGTCGGCGGTGCGTGCGGAGTCTGACGTGGTGTCGAGGAGGGGGCGCAGTCCTGCGAAGGCTCCGACGACGTCGTCCCGGGTCACCGTGATGTCGAGTGCTGAGCCGAGGACGTCGAGAAGGAAGCCGATGTCGGTCTCGGGTACTTCGGGTACGTCCGGGATGTCGCCGTCGACGGGTTCGTCGGTGAGCCCCACGTACACCCGGCCGTCGCCTTGCGGCAGGACGAGGACGAAGCGGTTTGTCTCGCCGGGGATCGGGATGTGCATGCCGGCGGTGAGGCTGCCGAGGTCCTCGGAGCGCAGGACGAGATGCGTACCGCGGGAGGGGCGCAGGCGGATGTCGTCGACGAGGCCGCCGGCCCAGACGCCTGTGGCGTTGATGACCGTACGTGCCCGGATCAGCAGTTCCTCGCCGGTGAGTTCGTCGCGTACGCGGGCGCCGGCGCCGCTGAGGTGGAGGGCGCGGGTGCGGGTGAGGATGCGGGCGCCGTGGGCGGCCGCGGTACGGGCGATCGCGGTGACCAGGCGAGCGTCGTCGGTGAGTTGGCCGTCCCAGGACAGTAGTGCGCCGCGCAGGCCGGCGGGCCGGAGCGCGGGGGCCATGTGACGGGTCTCGGCGACGGAGAGGGTACGCGGGGCGGGGAGGGTGGCACGTGCGGTGCGGGCTGAGGCGCGCAGCAGATCGCCGGCGCGGAAGCCGGCCCAGGCAAGTGCGGCCTGCCCACGGGAGACGAGCGGGGTGAGCGGCAGGACGAAGGGCTGGGCGCGGACGAGGTGGGGGGCGGTGCGTTCCATGAGGATGCCGCGTTCGACGGCGCTTTCGTGGGCGACGTCGAGCTGGCCGGTGGCGAGGTAGCGCAGTCCGCCGTGGATGAGTTTGGAGCTCCAGCGGGAGGTGCCGAAGGCGAGGTCGTGGGCGTCGATTGCGGCGACGGTCAGTCCGCGGGTGGCGGCATCGAGGGCGGCACCCGCGCCGGTCGCTCCGAGGCCGACGACGAGGACGTCGACCTGTGTGCCGTCGGAGAGTTCGGCGAGTTCGCGGCTGCGGCGTGCGGCGTTGAGTGACGACGCGCCGGGCGCGGGGGCGGTCGGGCTGCTCATGGTGTGAGGGTCCTCTCCACAATGGTCCGCAGTTCGCCGAGGAAGGCGGTCTCGGTGAGTTCGGGGTCGGCCTCGTCGGTCATCGTGCGCAGCGACAGCGTGAAGGCCTGCACAACCAGCAGCAGTGAGCGGGCCTGCAGGCCGGGGTGCATGGTGCGGACGGATCCGTCGGCGTGGCCCTCGGTCAGGGCGCCGGTGATGAGTCCGAGCAGGGCGTCCTGGCTGGCGCCGCGGCGGTCGAGCACGTAGGGCAGGAGCAGTTCGGGGTCCACGTCGAGGATCTTGTGGAAGAGCGGGTGGGCGCGGAAGGCGGTGACGCCGGCGACGAGTCCGTCGACGAGGCGGCTGCGGGTGGGGGTGGTGGGGTGGCTGTCGGGCATGGCGCCGACGGCGAGTGCGATCCATTCCCGGGTCATCAGGTCGCCGACCAGGGTTCGTACGTCGGGCCATCGGCGGTAGAGCGTCATGCGGGAGACGCCGGCGCGGCGGGCGACGTCGGTGAGGGTCGTGCGGCGCACGCCGACGGCGAGGACGCAGTCGCGTGCCGCGTCGAGGACGGCGTCTGCGTCCGAATGGTTGTGACGAATGGGCGTCATCTGTCACAGTGTAATGCCAGTGCAGGGTGCACGGCGCGGCGCCAGGCAAGACCGACGGTGAGGAACGACCCAAGTGACCCAGGTGGACATGTTGTGGAGCGGCTGGGGCGACCCGGACAAGGCGGCCCCGCTGCCCGACTCGGTGATCGGCCTGCTGCGCGATCTGCTCGGCGTCACACCGAGCGAGAGAGAACCGGCCCGGCTCGACGGCATCCCCGTCCCCCCGTCGCCGCTCGCCGACGACACGCTCCGAGCGCTCGCCGAGTGCCTGGGCGACGGCGCATACGTACGCACCGATGCCGAGAGCCGTATCCGGCACACCCGGGGCAAGTCCACCCCGGACCTGCTGCGCATCCGTGCCGGTGAGGTCGACGACATCCCGGCGGCGGTCCTGCTGCCGGGCAGCCATGACGAGGTGCTGGCCGTTCTGCGCGTCTGCGCCGAACACGGTGTGGCGGCCGTGCCGTTCGGCGGCGGGACCTCCGTCGTGGGCGGACTCGCACCACAGGTGAAGCTCTGCTTCGTCGCGCTGGACCTGCGCCGCCTCGACGGGCTGCTCGCGCTCGACGAGGTCTCGCGCACCGCGACGCTGCAGTCCGGACTGCGCGCGCCGCAGGCGGAAGCGCTGCTCAACGTGCACGGCTTCACGCTGGGCCACTTCCCGCAGTCGTACGAGTGGGCAACGATCGGCGGCTTCGCCGCGGCACGCTCCAGCGGTCAGGCCTCGGCCGGTTACGGCCGCTTCGACGAGATGGTGCTCGGCCTCACCGTCGCCACCCCCGAGGGCACCTGGGAGGCGGGGCGGGCGCCACGCTCGGCGGCCGGGCCGGATCTGCGTCAGCTGATCCTCGGCTCCGAGGGTGCGCTCGGCGTGATCACCTCGGTGACCGTACGGATCAGGCCGCTGCCCTCGACCCGGATCTACGAAGGCTGGCGTTTCGCCTCGTTCGAGGCGGGCGCGGCGGCGCTGCGCAGGCTCGCCCAGGACGGTCCGCGACCGACCGTGCTGCGACTGTCGGACGAGACAGAGACGTTCGTCGGCCTGGCCCAGCCGGACAAGATCGGGAACTCGGACGCACCCGCGGCCGGGTGCATGGCGATCGCCGGATTCGAGGGCACCGACGAGGACACCGCGGACAGCCGCGCGCGGGCCCGCGAGGTGCTCCTCGCATGCGGCGGCGAGTACGTGGGCGAGGAGCCTGGGGACCGCTGGGCGCACGGCCGTTACAACGCCCCCTACCTGCGCGACGCGCTGCTGGACGCGGGCGCGTTCGCCGAGACGCTGGAGACCGCGGGCTTCTGGTCCGCCCTTCCGGCGCTGTACGACGCCGTGCGCCAGGCACTCACCGCCACACTGGCCGAAGGAGGCACGCCGCCGCTGGTGATGTGCCACATCTCCCATGTGTACGAGAACGGCGCGTCGCTGTATTTCACGGTGGTCTCGGCGCAGGGCGACGATCCGGTCGCACACTGGGCTCCGGCCAAGCGGGCCGCGAACGACGCGATCCTTGCCTCCGGCGGCACCATCAGCCACCACCACGGTGTGGGCACTGACCACCGCGACTGGTACACCGAGGAGATCGGCCCGGTCGGCGTGCGCATCCTGCAAGCCGTCAAGGCCGAAATCGACCCTGCCCAGGTCCTCAACCCCGGCGTGCTCATCCCCCTCCGCTGACCCCTCCCTCAAGCCCCCGCCGTCCGAAAGGCGCATACATGCGACAGTTCACCGCGGTCGTCAACCCCGCCGCAGGGGGTTCCAGCGGTACGGCGGCCCTGCTTCCGCTGGCCCGCCTCCTGCGGGAGGCCGGGGCGCACCTCGACACCCAGTACAGCCGCAGCCTGGAACACGCCGCTCAGCTGGCACGGCAGGCCGGCGAGCAAGGCCACACCGTGCTCGCCGTCGGCGGCGACGGCATAGCCGGCTGTATCGGCGGGGCGCTCAGCGGCACGGACACCGTGTTCGGGCTCGTACCGGCCGGCCGCGGCAACGACTTCGCCCGGGCGCTCGGACTGCCCACCGACCCCTCGGCCCTCGCCGAGGTGCTGCTGCACGGCACACCGAAGCCGACCGACACCATCGAGGTCGAATCGGCCGTCCACGACAGGACATCCGTACTGGGCAGTGTGTACGCGGGCGTCGACGCGGTGGCCAACCGGCACGCCAACACCTCCCGGCTGCTGCGCGGTGCCGCCTCGTACTACGCGGGCGGACTGCGGGCCGTGGTGATGTGGCAGCCCGCCGCGTACCGCATCACGATCGACGGCGTGATGCACGAGCGCCACGGCTACACGGTCGTCGCCGCAAACTCCGGCTTCTACGGGTTCGGCCGCCACATCGCCCCGGACGCGCGGCTCGACGACGGACTGCTGGACGTCGTCGTGATCCAGCACGCACCCAAGCGGCTGTTCTTCACCATGATGAACGAACTCAAGACGGGCGCTCATCTGAAACGCCCGCAGGTAGAGGTACTGCGGGGCAAGGAGATCCGTATCGAGGCCGACCGGGACATCCCCTACGGCGCCGACGGCGAGGTCGAGGCAACACTTCCCGTCACGGTCAGGGTGCAGCCCGGGGCACTCAGCGTCCTGTCCTGACAGCAGGGACGCGGCTGGCCCCCGAGCCGGGGGCGCCCGCCCTCTCATCGATTCCGGTCGCGCCCGAGCCGATTGAAGGAGAATCTCGTCGAGCGGGTTTCCGAGCCACACCCGCCTCCAGGAACAGACCTGGACCAAGCGCGACCGCCTCACCACAAGAGATCAATTACCCCAGCAACGTTGAGAGACGAGCCACTAGCGCCTGGACGGCAGTGGATGGGCGTCGCGGGCGAGGTCGAGTGTCGTGCCAGCGCACCGTCCCTTGTACCAAGACAATATGCACAGTGGGCGCCGATGACCGTCTCTGTGGATGGTTGTCCCGGCGGTAGACCGGTGCAGCCAGGGCAATGAGGACAAGCGATGTCCGAACTCGGCGTCTCAGTGATCGACGCGCATGTTCATCATTTCGACCTGCAGAAGTTTCGCTATCCGTGGCTGGAAGATCCAGAATTCAGCCGGCTCAGATACGACTACGGTCCGGGTGAGTACGTAGCTGACACGACAGGTGTCCTAGTCGATTCCTGGGTCCACATCCAGGCGGAAGTGGACCACTCGACCGACCCGGTCGCCGAGACCGCATGGATCGACGCTCTGGCCGCCGGCGGTCCACATCGGGGCCCAGTGGCGTGCGTTGGCCATGCTGACCTGGCCGCCCCGGATATCGCCCACGTCCTGGAAAGGCACTGCGCCTACACCCGGTTCCGTGGCATCCGGCAGGAGGCATGGTTCGACCCGGCCTCCACTCGAGCGGACATCCCGCAGCGCAATCTGCTCGACAACGAGGCGTGGCGAGAGGGATTCCGGTCACTGGCACACTTCGGTCTCTCCTTCGACCTGCTCGTCTTGCCCACCCAACTGCGCGACGCTGCAAGGCTGGTCAGCTCAGCTCCCGAGGTGCCGGTACGGCCGGTGTGGTTCTACAGCCTGACCGACAGGTCATGGGCCGTGGTCATGTTCCGCGACCAGGAGCAGAACGCCACGGTGCACCAGGCGGGACCGCGCTCCTTGTGGAACGAGGTGGAGCCAGCCTGGCACTGGTGGGACTCCCATGGCCGGCCCGGCTTCGAACGGTTCGGGCTCACCGTGACAGCGGAAGCGCAAACCGCATGGCTTGATACGCCGGATCGTCCGGCTCCCGACGGAGACACTGGACGCGACAGCGAAGACGGACATCGCGGCCCGCATGAAGCAGGCGATCACCGTGTGCGAATGGGCAGAGCCGACGGACCGTCCGCTCAGCTTTCCGCGACACCGGTAGGTGGCGCTGGCGAAGCCGGTGGAGCGGCCGCGATTGCTGACTCAGCGCCGGCAACTGCTCCCCCGGGACACGGCCACCTGCGCCCCGCAACACCCAAGCCAGGTTACCGCCCTTGAGAACGACCCATATGTCCTGGCTGTCCCCCGCCCGGATAGCCCCGTGGTGATGCCCCAGTGGATCAGCCCTGGCAACACACACCCGAACGCCCACTACCGCGATCCAATCTGGCCCCTGGCGCCACTCATCGACAACCCCAGCACCGTCCTGTTCAAGATCCACTGGAAGCACCTCTGGGCTCCCCTGCTCGGCCAGGTGAAACAGGTGACCTGGGTGATGATCAACGGTCAGCTCCGGCCCACCTACCTCAAGGACCGAGGCGTCCGGTCCCGGAGCCGGACGTCCGCCCAAGATATGCAGGGCACTTGCAACGAGTGGGTCGGGCTGGATCTGCTCGACCGACTCGCCGTTCGCCCGGCGACGGAGCACGGTGTGCACCATGTCCTCGGTGATGACGGGCGGTCGACCGCCGTGCTTGGCCTTTGGAGGTGTTACGCCCGGGGGGCGTAACACCTCCAAAGGCCAGGGACTTGTTAGGCGCTCACGATGAGTGACAGGGGCTCCGAGACGATTTGCTTGCTGTCGCGTCGGTGGCTGGTCGGCGGTACTTCAGCCAGCGGTGTGGTGGGTCTCCTTCGCCGGGATGCAGGAAAGCGCGAGGGCGGCGGCCGTCAGGTAGGCGAGCGCGCCGACGGCCATGCTGGTGCGCAGCCCGGTGGTGAAATCGGTGGTGGCGGCGAGCAGTGAGCCGCCCAGCGCGACGCCTGCGGCGCTGCCGATCTGGCGGGTGGTGTTGAACAGGGCGGAGGCGGTGCCGGAGAAGCCCTCGGGTGCGGCTGTCATGACGGTGGTGGTCGAGCCGGTCAGGGCGAAGGACGTGCCGAATCCGGCTGCCATCATCGGTGCGACGAGCAGCGGGTAGCCGGGGTCTGTCCCGGCGGCTGCCCAGCCTGCCAGGCCCGTCGCTGCCAGCAGCATGCCGCAGACCACCAGCGGGCGGTGTCCGGTGCGTCGTGCCAGGCGCCCGGACAGGACGGAGGCGAACATCGTCATGGCTACCGCTGGGAAGAGGGCGAGCCCGGTGCGCAGGGCGCTCAGGCCGCGGTGCTGCTGGAAGTACAGGCTGGCGGTGAAGATCATGCCGTAGAAGGCGAAGTTGAACAGCAGGCCGATCACCGCCGAGCCGCTCAGCGCACGTGAGCGCAGAAGCCGCAGCGGCAGTACGGGGGTGCGGGCCAGGTGCTCGCGCAGGACGAATAGGGCGGCGGCCAGCACGCACAGGCCGGCCCCGGCGAGGATCAGCGGGTCCGCCCAGCCGCGTCGTCCGGCCTCGTTCAGGACGGCGGTCAGCAGAGCCACCGTGGCGAAGATCGCGCCTTGGGCCGGCCAGTCCAGGGAGCGGCCGGTGTGCCTGGGCGAGGGGGCCACGTGGCGCAGGGTCAGCAGCAGGCAGGCGCATCCGACGGGCAGGTTGATGAAGAACACCCAGCGCCAGCCCACGGTGGTGGCGAGGAGTCCACCAAAAAGGGGGCCGGCGGAGGCGGCGATGCCAGCCATCGAGCCCCAGAGCCCGAAGGCACGGGAGCGCTCGGCGGGCGAGGGGTATGCCTGCTGGAGGAGGGCGAGCGAGCCGGGCACGATCAGGGCCGCGCCGACTCCCTCCAGCAGTCGGGCGGCGATCAGGGTCCCGGTGTTCTGTGCCAGCCCGCAGCCCACCGAGGCCGCGGTGAACACCACGACCCCGGTGCAGAAGATCCGGCGGTTGCCCAGCCGGTCCCCGAGCGCGCCGCCGGTGAGCAGCAGGCCTGCTAAGGCCAGGGTGTAGCCGTCGGTGATCCACTGGATTGCGGTGAGCGAGGCCGACAGCTCCCGTCCCACGACGGGAACGGCGACGTTGATGATGGTCACGTCCAGGATGACCATGAAGTAGCCTGCGCAGACCGCGAGCAGCGGCACCATGGACCGGGTTCTCGCCACCACCGTCCCACCTTCGCAAGAGAGAGTCACGACACCCCGGTTCCGGGGAAGGCCACAACTTCCCGTGTCCTGCTTCGAAACCTATCCCATCTCATCTTGCGATATGAGCTTGCTTGTCTCATATAGGAAGACGCTTTCTACGCCAAGGCGGTCTGCAAGTGCGAGCCGCCCGCTGTCATCCGGGTCTCTCCGTAGACGCTGAGCCGCCGCAACATCATGTGCGCAGACTGCAAGGAGGTCTTCACCCGGGACGACTCTGCCTGATTGGTAAGTCTGGCCAGATAACCCGCGGGCCTCGGCGGTCCCCTCGCAGAGGGTGCCGGGCCCGCACCGTTCGCGGCCGCGCCATCGTGGTGCATCAGGTCCTCGGCACCTACGGCCATATCTGGATGTGGGGAGTCAGAAGGAGGGGACGGGCGGGGGTGGGATGGCTTCGAGGTTCCAGTTGACCCACCGGCCGTTCTCGACCGAGTCGACCATGACCATCGCGGGGCGCCTCGACTTTCTGGGCGGACGCCGGTGACGGCAGCCGGTCTGCACGGTTTACCGTACCGCGCAGTAACCGGGTACACGCACTCCAAGGGGCCACCATGCCGCAACTCGAAGTCGACGGCGCGTCGCTGACGTACGACGACGAGGGACCCCGCGACGGACAGGGGGTGCCCCTGGCGTTCGTCCACGGCTGGACGGCGAACCGGCACCGCTGGGACCACCAGGTCGCCCACTTCGCCGAGGCGCGGCGCGTCGTCCGGCTGGACCTGCGCGGGCACGGCGAGAGCAGCGGGGCCGGAGCGGGCTCGATCGACGCCTTGGCCAAGGACGTCCTCGCTCTCCTCGAGCATCTGGAGATCGAGCGGTTCGTGATCATCGGGCACTCCATGGGCGGCATGATCGCCCAGACCATCACGCTCGCCCACCCCGAGCGGGTCGAGCGCATGGTGCTGGTGAACTCCATAGGGAAGATGGCCTACAACCGCGGCCGTGTGTGGCTGATGGCCGCGTCGAGGCTTGTCCCCTTCAAGCTGTTCGTCGCCGCCAACACGCGGCGCGCCTTCGCCCCCGGCTACCCGCGCGACGAGGTCCGGGGGCACATCCGCGCCGCCGACACGCCCCGGGAAGTCGTCATGACCCTCTACGGCGCCATGCGCGCTTTCGACGTGCTCGACCGGGTCACCGAGATACGCACGCCCACCCTGATGGTGCACGGCTACCACGACATCCAGCTGCCCCTCGCCGAGATGCTGCGCATGGCCAAGGCCTACCCGGACGCGGTGATCCGCGTCCTGGACGCCGGCCATCAACTGCCAGTGGAGAAGCCGGCCGAACTGACCGGGGCACTCGCCCACTTCATCACCGGCCGTGGATAGGCGGACTGGCCCGCCGTCACCACCCGATGCGGATTCATCTGGTCCAACCAGTTGACCAGATGCTGGATGGGGTCTCACCATGTCCGCTATGAAGCAACCAAACATCCGTCGCGAGGCGGTTTCCGATCAGGTCTTCGTTGTCCTACGGGACCGGATCCTCGGTGGAGAGCTGCCGCCCGGTTCGGCGCTTACGGCCGAACGGGACCTGGCCGACGAGTTCGGTGTGAACCGGCACGCGATTCGGGAGGCCGTCAAGCGACTGCAGCAGGCACGGCTTGTCGATGTCAGTCACGGCGGTCGCACGCTCGTTCTGGACTGGCGGCAGACCGCAGGTCTGGATCTCGCCATGGGGATTGCCGAAGCCGACGGCGGGCCCTCGGTGGAGGACCTCATCCGGGACGCTCTGGAGATGAGGGCGTGCATCGGGGCGGACGCGGCCCGGTTGTGTGCGATCCGGTGCTCTGAGCGCATCGCCGCTGAGCTTGCCGAAGCCACCGGCCGGTACGCACGGAGTGGACCCGATCTGGCGGAGATGCGTGCGGCGCACTCCGCCTGGTGGCGGCTGATCGTGGAGGGCACCGGGAACCTGGCCTACCTGCTCGCCTTCAACAGCCTGGCCGGGCGCACCCTTCCGGTCGCCAATGTGCCCGACGATCTGCGGGCAGCCGAACTCCTCGACGTCGAGGCCCACGTCCGGCTCGCGGGACACATCATGGCGCGCGAGGCCGAGGCAGCGGAACAGTTGGCGCGGGAGCTGCTGTCTCGCAGCGTGCCCGCGACGCCCAGGAAGGTGGTGCCCTGACATGACGGAATTGCTCTACGCGATACCGGCGTTCGTACTCCTCGTCGTCGTCGAGGCTGTCTCGTACCGCTTTCACCCGGACGACGACGAGCAGGGCTACGAACTGCGCGACACCGTGACCAGCATGTCCATGGGCCTCGGCAGTGAGATCGTGGCGCTGCCATGGAAGGCCGTGACGGTCGTGGTGTACGCGGCCCTGTTTGCCGTTGCTCCTTGGCACCTGTCGGCATCCAACTGGTGGACCTGGGCACTGCTGGTCGTCGCCGACGACCTGGCGTTCTACGTGTACCACCGCGCTCATCACCGTGTGCGGATGCTGTGGGCGAGCCATGTGGTGCACCACTCCAGCGTCAGGTTCAACTTCTCCACCGCCCTGCGCCAGAGCTGGACGCCGATGACGCGTCTGCCGTTCTGGCTGCCGCTGGCGCTGCTCGGCATCCCGCCGTGGATGCTCCTGCTCCAACATGCCTTCAACAAGATCTACCAGTTTTTTCTGCACACCGAACGGGTGGACAAGCTGTGGCGTCCCGTGGAGTGGCTTTTCAACACCCCTTCCCACCATCGCGTCCACCACGGCTCCAACAGGGCATACCTGGACCGTAACTAACGGCGGCATCCTCATCGTCTGGGACCGGTTCTTCGGCACCTTCGAAGTCGAGGACGAGCGCGTGGTGTACGGCCTCACAAAGAACATCGATACCTACAACCCGCTGCGCGTCGCCTTCCACGAGTTCAGCGCGGTCTGGCACGACATCCGTGCGGCGCGGCTGGCGCCATCGCGCCGGCTACCTGTTCGGCCCGCCCGGATGGGTGCCCGAAGCAGACGGCTGACAGCATCGCCGGGTAAGCGCAGCAGCAAAGGGGGTCCGACAGCCCCCGCACGACTCCCCATCGGTACCTCGGAGCGCCTGCACTCCGCGAGGCGCCCCGACGTGCGGCCTCACGACCCTGACACCCTCACCCCGGCATGGGCCCCACGACTCCGCGTAGGCCCAACCATCCTCCAGCTGCACGGCTGTTGTGTGAGACGAACGCACCCACCGTCCCCATCTTGCCTGGATCCCAAGGATGCTTGATGAACGACTCAGCCCTGATCACCACCGGCCTGCCGATCGCCCTTGCGATCATCATGTTCGGTCTCGGGCTGTCCCTCACCACCGCCGACTTCAGAGGGGTAGCCCGGACACCGAAGGCGGTTGCCGTCGCGCTGGCCCTGCAGGTCGTGGTGCTCCCGCTCGTGGCATTCGGCCTGGTCAAGAGCTTTGACCTTGACCCGCTGCTCGCCGTCGGCGTGCTGCTCTTGGCCGCTTCTCCCGGCGGGACCACGGCCAACTTGCTGAGTCACCTCTTCCGCGGAGACGTGGCCCTCAACATCACGCTGACCGCGATCAACTCGGTGCTCGCCGCCATCACTATCCCGGTCATCACCAACCTCGCCATCGAACACTTCGACGCTCAAGGTGAGCTTGGCCTGCAGTTCGGCAAAGTGGTTCAGGTGATCGCCATCGTGCTCATCCCTGTCGGAATCGGCATGTCGATTCGCCGGCGCTCCGCTGACTTCGCTGCACGCGCTGACCGCCCGGTCCGGGTCTTCTCCCTCGCCGTGCTGGTCCTCGTGTCGGCCGGCGCACTGCTGGGTGAGCGGGAGAACCTGGCTGAATACGCACAGAAGGTCGGGGTGGTGACCGGCATTTTCTGCCTGGCGAGCCTCACGCTCGGCTACGGCGGTGCCCGGCTGCTGCGTCTTGACGAGCGCCAGGCTATAGCGAGCTCCATGGAGGTCGGAGTCCACAACACGACCGTGGCACTCACCATTGCGCTCAGCGTCATGGGCAGCACGGAGGCCGCGATCCCCAGCGCCGTCTACTCGGTCTTCATGTACGTTTTCGCGACCGCTTTCGGCTACGTGATCACCCGGCGCCATGCGCAGGCCAGGACGGGGCTGATTCGATGACGTTCTGCTGGAGCATCGCCGAGTGGGGAGGCCAGCCCGCACGGCATGCAGCATCTGCTGTCCCGGGCCGTCTGGGACGCCGACGCCGTCCGCGACGACGTGCGCGAATACGTCGTCGAACACCTCCAAGACGAAGCAGCAGTGCTGGTCGTCGACGAGACCGGCGACGTGCAGAAGGGCACCCGCACTGTCGCCGTCCAGCGCCAGTACACCGGCATCGCCGGCAGGATCGAGAACGCCCAGGTGCCGTCTACCTCGTCTACGCGGGCGAGCGGGGACACGCGGCGGTGGACCGGCACAGCGCAAGGCCCGCCGCGAATACGCGAACCGCGTCAACGCCCTCGATCAGTAGCCAAGATCATCCCGTGGCAGGTTCCTGGCGTATCTGGGTCATGCCCCTACCAGGCATTCATCGCCCTCCCCCTGGCGAAAACGCCAAACAAAGACTCTGCTGGTGGAATTGTCTCAGACTGTCCATCGGGTCGGCCCAAGTTACGAGAGGAATGCCAGGGCCGCATCAGGTCGTTGCGGGGCTACCGGACTCCTGGTCTGGCACCCTCAACTCCGGTTCCTCCTCCGGTTGGTTTGGGCGCTCCTGTCGGGGAAGTGGTAGTGGGAACCCTTGATCCTTAGACGTACCTCGCATGGTCACAACGCCCTGCATGTCAACGCTCGTCATGACAGCCCCGCGCAGATTGATCCCTCCGATCCGGGCGCCTCTCATGTTTGCGCTGACCAGAATGGCAGCCTCGAAGTTCGCGCCTCTCAGATCAGCCATCTGCAGATCAGCGCTCGTGAGATCCGCCCCGGCAAGATTTGCACCTCTAAGGTCTGCGAGTCGCAGATCGGCGCTATGCATGACTGCCCGCGTCAGATTTGCTCCTCGGAGGTCCGCTCGCCGAAAACTCGCACTGGTCAGATCCGCCTCTTCGAAGTTCGTCAGGCCGACCTCCGAGGTGCTCCATACGAACGCTCTGCGTTGCTCCGCCTCCATGCCCGGGTGCTGGAACGCAGGCGACTGCCTCGCCAGCGCCACATGGACCTGGCGAACAAGGGTGTTTCTCGTGACTGGCGCAGGACTGCGCACAGGCGCGGTGTCGGGACGCGCCAGTGCCAATCGCAGTTGGGCGAGGAAGGAGTCACTGCGCATTGGGACCCCCTTGCGCCGCGCTCGGCTCCGGTAGCAGGGGCGTCTGGGTCTGCTGCGCTGGCAGCTGAGCTGGGTTCGGGACGGGCTCCACCATGGAGTGGCCGAGCCCCCGTCGTGCCAACTGCTCGATGATCTTTGGTGCGGCGACCCCGGCCGCCATGCCACCGATTGGCCCGGCTATCTGCCCCGAGGATGCGAGCGCCACGGCCAGCCCGGCACCGACCCCCAGCCTGATGACGACCGACACCATGTACGGGCCGAAGGGCACCTCTCCCTCGAACTTCCAGGGGTATCCCTTGATACGGCGGATTGCGCCGTACAGGTCCAACCCCTCGATGAAGGCAGCGCCGGTCAACCCCCAGAGCAGCCCTTGCCACCACACCATGGCGTTCACCGCGCGCTAGCCGCAGCTCGTCGGGATGGTGCCGGGTGCGCGGGTGATGCTTGAGCCGTCACGCTCGATACCTTAGCGACGCACTTCCAGGTTGTGAGGGCTCTTTGGCAGGGTCCCGCAGTCCTCCAACCGACAACCTGCCTAGGAGGATTGTGATGCGGGACGAGGCGAGCTAGCCCCAGTAGTCCTCCAGCATTTCGCTCGGCCAGCTGGGTTCCCGTACCTCACCACGGGGGCCCATTTCCTTGAAGTACGGTGCCAGGTCGTAGATGGGTGTGCCGTCGATGGCGTCGAGGTCGGCGACGTGGAGGTCCAGGCCGTCGACCTTGAGCAGGCGGGGGAAGGACTCGGCGAGCTGGTTTGGCCGGCGGTGGTTGCGATGCACGAAGGTGCCCGTGGACGGCCACTTGGGGTTGTTGCGGGGGCTGCGCGCGTGCAGAGCGACGTCGTCGGAGGATGCCTTGTGGAAGTGCCAGACGACGAGAAGGTGGGAGAACTCCTCAAGGCCCTGGACCACCTCGACGGGGAAGTCGGGGTTCAGGCGGATAATCGCTGTCTCGCCCCAGTGGTCGTCGGTGGGGTCGACGCGACCTCCGACCACGATGCCGATCGGCTTGATCTCCAGCGACTGAGCCATGCGCTTCCCCTCGTCCCTCGGCGTGACGCGATTCAATCTACTTGCGTCAGGTAAGCGGCGGCCCGGGCGTCCAGTGCCGCAACGGCTGGGATGCCGCGTCGCCGGGGGACAGCAGGCGCCGCATGTCGACGACGGCTTGGCGCGCGCGGCCGGAGTAGATCCCGTCCTCCATGGCGTCGAGCACGCTCCCCCAGGTCGCGCATGCTTCTTCCACGCCTCCGCCGGCGATCTGCGTGGCTCCGAGGTACCCGAGCGTGACGGCGTGAGTGCGGCGGAACGCTGCTCCGCGGGTGCGGACGGAGTGGCGGAACTCGCGGATGGCGCGGGGTCGGTCGCCCAAGTCCCGCAAGGTGCAGGCGGTCTCGTGAGCGAGCGACGCTTCGCCGAAGAAGAACGTCCGGTTCGGCTCCTGCTGCCGGCGAGTTCGGCATCTGCACCCTCGGTGGTCTTCGCCATGCTGCGGGACCTTGCGGTCGACGAGAACTCCCGGGTGCTGGAGATCGGCACGGGGACTGGCTGGAACGCTGCGCTGCTCGCCTACAGCCTGGGCGTCGAGAAACGTGGTCACCGTCGAGGTGGATGCGGCGGTGGCCGGCGCGGCACGGGACGCTCTCGCCCGGTTCGGCCTGCCTCTTCATGTGGTCACGGGGGACGGAGTGTTGGGCTGCCTGGACCGGGCGCCGTACGACCGGATCAAGGCCACGTGCGGCATGCGCTCGGTCCCCTTCGCCTGGGTGGAGCAGACCCGACCGGGCGGGCTGATCCTGCTGCCGTGGGGTACCTCCTACAGCCACCTGGACGCCACCGTACGGCTGGCCGTCGCACAAGACGGGCAGAGCGCGTCCGGCCCCTTCTTGCATCCGGTCGAGTTCATGAAGCTCCGCGCACAACGCGTGGCCTGGCCCGAGCACACGCACTACGTCCCCGACGACAGGGTGGCCGACGCGGTCCGGTCGTCCACCTCGATGACGGAGGACGGGTTTGGCGTCGGGCAGTTCGAGGCGGCGGCTTTCGCGGTGGGCCTGCAAGTCCGAGGCTGCGTTCGGGCCGTGGCAGACAAGCGCGACGGGGCACGGCCGGTGTGGTTCTACAGCCTGACCGACAGGTCATGGGCCGTGGTCATGTTCCGCGACCAGTCGCAGAGCGCCACGGTGCACCAGGCGGGATCACGCTGCTTGTGGAACGAGGTGGAGGCGGCCTGGCGCTGGTGGGACTCCCATGGCAGGCCCGGCTTCGAGCGGTTCGGGCTCACCGTGACAGCGGAAGGGCAAACCGCGTGGCTTGATGCGCCGGTTCGTCCGGTGCCCATCGTCAGCTGAACAACTGAACGCCGGACCACCCCTCCGCCTGGACAACCAGGGGTGGTCCGGCAATAGAGCCCTGATCAGGACCCGCGCCGCCGTCCCTACGTTCGATTGACTGCAATCCGAGCTGTCCTTGGGAAAGCGCCGTGCTGCTCCGGCGCAGCCTGCGCGTGCACCGTGCGGAACCCGACTCCGTGCCCACGCATCAAGGCCCGCCACGTCACGGTGCAAGATCCCCTGTACAAAGCCATCGGGACGGCCCGGCGCTCAGCCGGCCAACTCGAACGCATCACGCGCGGCCAATATGCATGTCCGGGGTCCCACGGACCGCGTATGCAGGCAGACGGGCTTCCTGCAGATACGCCGGGGAGAGCGAAAGTCCGAATCGTCGCTCGACGACACCCAGAGTGCGCCGGTAGGTGTCCCTGAAGTTCTCCTCCTCGGAAGCGAGAAGCGTGACCCCGTCGGGATCCAGTACCTGCGCTGCAACGAGATCGGCAAGCAACAAATCAGGTTCCCGGCCCCAGCGCCACAGCTCCTCGCCAAGCCCGAATCCGCAGCGGGACACACCGTCCCGGGCGTAAAGGACGGTGGCTGGCGGGTGCTCCTGCATCGGCACGTAATGAACGGCCTCAACTCCGTTGCGGGAGATGTCGTCCAACCGGTCGCTGCCGGTCGAATCTCCGTACTCCAACGCGAAGGACCACCCTCCGCACTCGCCGACCCGCACGACACCGTCACCGTCCGCGCCCGGCCGGTACCCCTCGATCCCGAGATCCCACACTTCGGCGTCAGTGATCGGCTCAGTCGCCCCGTCCAGCACACCTCCCATGCGCAGCGCGAGCTCCTGCGCGGATATTCCGCGTGCGAACACCACGCTGGACATCCAGCCTTCGAGACCGACCAGCCATTGAATCCCGTCGCTCACGCGCCCGCCCCTCCCACACAGCCAATGACCCCGCCCGGCAGCACCCTAACGAGCACCACCGACAACCCGGCTCCCGCAACACGATCCGGCGTAGACCCGCGAGAGTTGAGGCCGGTCATCAGCACGTGCCGCACTCAACCAGCCAACTGTGGCGCTCAGTCACAGGAACACCCTGGCCAGTGAGCATTCGAACTGGCCACATGTGCGGCCGGGCCCACGGTCTCCGATGCGCCGACAAGCTCCGGCACACCCGGGCAGGCCCATTCCCCCTGCCCCAACGGTGTCGCGTGATGGCATGATCGCGGCATGACTGCAGTGCTGCCGCGGACGATCCGGGCCGTCGACACCAAGCAGCTCCTGCTGATGGAAGAGGAAGCGGCGCGTTTGGGCTTCAGCCAGCGGCTCCCGGCGGATTGGCTGCAGAAACACGCGGACGCGGAGTCGGTGCACTATCTGTTCCCTGCGATGGAGCATCGGCTCAGCCATCGACCAGAAGTGTCACCGCAGTGGCGGTGCGAGCTGTTGCTCACGGTCCGGACCGGAGAGGAGGTGTTGAGCCTCCTCGACGTCCTGCCTGCCACTTTCCAAGGGCTGCCGGAGACACTGGACGCGACAGCGAAGGCGGACATCGCGGCCCGCATGAAGCGGGCGATCACCGTGCGGGAATGGCCGCTCAGCTCTCCGCGACACCGGTAGTTGGCGCTGGCGAAGCCGGTGGACCGGCCCCCATTGCTGACCCGGCGCCGGAAGCTGGTCCCCCGGGACATGGCCACCTGCGCCCCGCAACACCCAAGCCAGGCCAACGAAGCAGCAGCCAGCACCGGCCGCATCACCCCACGGCCGCCGACTACACACCAACATGCCGCCAGAGGGCTCTCCGAAAGCGTCCAGTCGAACTTCGACGACGAGCCAGAAAACAAACCCCGGAACGCCGAACACCCGCCCACCACAAGGCAGTTAAAGACACAATCCACGCACGGCCCCGGACGTGTCACGAGGCGCGCGGCAGCGCGAGCCAGTCCTGCCAGGCAACGTCGCGGCCCAGACAACGGGGCTGCTGGAAAGGCCAGTCGGCGGCGATCCGCTGCGGCACCAGCGCGTCGAGCGCGCGCTCCACTGCTCCGCCGACGAGGTCGTCCCACCACCCGCCAGGAGACCTCTCCGTCGCAGCCGCCAGCTCGGGCGGGTCGATGTAGACGCAACCGAGGAGCAACGTCCAGCAGGCCAGGGCATCTTGCGACCGAGGCAGGCCGACGCGAGGATGCTGGCCATGCCTGCTGGGGAGGGAGACGGGGCGGTGATCCTTCCCGCGCCGCCGGACGACGGGCGATCCGCCGGGGAGGCGGTGCCTGCGACGCCGGCGGAGGGGGAAGAGAATTCTCTCGGCGGGGTGACGAACACCCTCTGGGGCTCGCTCATCGCGTTGGCAGGCCTACTCACCGCCCTTGGCATGAACAGCGACAGGCTGTTCTCGCGCTGAACAATCACACGGTGTGGACCCTGGCCGCGCCCGCGCTGGCCATCACCGCCATCGCCTTGAGTCTCTACGCGTACTTCACTCATCAAAGGCCGCTGCTGATTGTCGGAAGTGCGGCCTATGTTGCAGCTCTCGCCGCTTCGCTGATCGTCGCCACCCTCGCCGCCGCCGGGAACGGCAGGCCGACAGTGACGAGCGTGACCTGAGGGGTCAACTGCACCATGTCTCGCTGACGTTCACCGTCCACGCGGCCGGTGTCGATCGCAACGATCACGTCGCTGCGTGCGCGCGGTCACTGCACGCACGTGAGAGCGACTGGGCGGACACCGAACTCTATTCAGGATCGCTAAGGCCCGACGACATGGGCGAGGTAGACCAGAAAATCACCATTCCGCTCATGCTGCCGAAGAACGCCACGCATCTCACGATCAACGTGTCCAACAGCGGGGGCAAAGGCAAAAGTCATTGCACCACCCGTTCCCCGACTGCTCCTGCCTGCGTGACGGTGAAACTGCCCTAACCATCTCGACAGCCTCAGGACCCGATTCGCCTGGCCCCAGCGTCGGCTTGCTGACCAGGTGACGGCAGGTCATACGACCTGCCCATGCGTCGAGTCAGAGATGACCGAGCGCGGCCCCTGGCGGTCGGGGACCGTCTACTTCCATCTGCCGGAAGACGGATAATGGCTGATCCTGGCGCTCCAGATCACCAGTGCCGCGGCAGAGCCGGTGCCGAGGCAGACGTACGGCGATCGTCATATCGGGTGGGGACTGCCCGGTGCTGCTCGGCCGGTGAAGTTGGTGCTGCGGCAGCGGGAGTTGTTGCCCCGCGCCTCGGGCTGGGTCGCCGGGAGGCGCGGCCTGAGGGACACCATGCGCCCGTTCCGGATTTTCCGGCATACCCGCGTCACGAACGGACGGAGGACGGCAGGAGGTTGTTCTGGCAAATTGTTCTTCTCAAGGCTGGTGTTCTTATGTGGTGCGCATAGCCAGTCTTGGGTGTCCCAGCAGCGGATTTCCCGACCTTGGACCGCACTGAGTCGATCCGCGGCCGCAGGAGGAGGGATAAAGCCAGTGAGTATCTGCCCGCCCCGGTGGAGTTCCTTCCGCCCTGCCACCTATCCGTGAGCGCGGACGAGGAGCGTGCCGATGTGCCCGTCTCGGGCGCGTCGAGGACACGCGCTTCGACGTCGCGGAAGCCCTGCCGCTCGAGCATGCTGGTCCAGCGCTTGGGCGTGTAGCTGTAGCGGTAGGTGAACATCGCCTTTCCCGCGACCCCGCCTTTGTACATGCCCTGCGGGCCGTAGGCGCCGGGATGGCCGGTGGGTGAGAGAAGGCGACGAGTGCGGCGATGAGCGGCAGCAGCTTGGCCGGGTCGGTTGCCCAAGTCGGTGCGGGGCGGAAGCAGCTGACGCCGGCATCGCCACCCGCGACAAGTCCGCCGAGTCCTACCAAGCCGCCGCCCCCGGACCCACAAACCGCCTGACCGCCCCCGCACGACAGGTCGCCCGCACCACCCGCCGGTGAGCGCGGGCGACCTACTGTGTGAGGGGCACCGCCCTCCGACCGACCAGCAAGGAGCTTCAGGCCGTGAACGTCGAGATCCCCCCGCAGGTACGCGACACCGCCACCCAGCTCGGGGTCGGCGTCCCCTACGCCCTGAAGGTCCTGGCCGGCCAGCTGGCCGACGACCCGGACATGGGAGAACCCTCGGGTCTGCCCGGCATCCTCACCGTGACCGTCGACGGCGACCTGTTTGAGGACTGCCCCGACCTGTCCGTCGGCTACATCCGCGAGCCGGACCGGATCGAGATCCGGTTTCTGAGAGCGGCTCCCTCCACCGAGCCCTCCACGGACGCCCATGACCAGGAGCAGGCGCAGGGCCGAGACCAGGACCAGCCTGCCGACCCTGCTGCCACCGCAGTCACCGTACGGGAGGTCGCCGATGCCTGGCGGCGCATCACCGGCTGGCTCCAGCACAACGCCCCCGACTCCTACGCGGCGCTCCGCGCCGGCGCCAGCCCCGCCGACATCGCCGCCCTGGAAGACGACCTCGGCATCCGGATACCCGTCGAGCTGCACGTCCTGTGGCTGCTGACCTCGGGCGACGACGGGGGCCATGGCTGGGGATGCCTTCCGGGCAATAGGGCTCTGATGACCCTGGACGCTGTGGCCGCCGCCTACCGGCTGAAAATGGACGCCCAGGCCCACGAGGACACCCGCAACGCCCGCCGCCCCGAGGACGAGCGGATCACCGTGTGGAAGGCAACCCGGATTCCGGTTGTCGCTTTGAGCCCGGCTGACAGCACCTCGGGCCTGTACCTGGACGCCGAGAGTGGCTACTTGGGCCGCTGGTCCCGCTACAACGAAAGCCCCGGCGAAGAACTCGACACGCTGGTCACCTACCTGGAAGAGGCGGCCGACATGCTCGAAGCCCCGGCCCTGGCCACGCAGGACAAGCCCGGCCTGATCGGCGGGGCGCTGGTGTGGCTCAGCAGTATCGACCCGGCGCAGGAAGACCGGTGGCAGCCCTGGACCGGCTGACCACGTACGAGAAGGGGGCCAGCCCTGCGTGCCGGCCCCCTTCCTGCTTACCTGCCGGCGCTCGGGCTATGTCAGCCGATCTTGCGCCAGGTGCAGGTAGTTGCGGTCGACGTGCAGTGCTCGAACCCCGGAAGGGTCACGAAGAACCCGTCACCGTCCAGCATCCGCCATGTCGGGGCCGGGAACCCGCTGAACGCCTTCTGGTTCTGCACGCTCGGGATCGCCGCACGCCCGCACCGCTCCGTACCGCTCGGCCCGTTCGTCGCCGCGCGGGTGTCCGCGAGGATGCCGAAGTTCGCCGAGCCGTCGCCCATCTTGTCGGTGAACAACTGAGCGCACTTGGTGCCCGACGTCACCAGGTTCACGCTCTTCGGGTAGCCGCCGGACTCGTGGGTCGAGGCCATCGCGTACTCGTCACAGTCGACCGACCCCACCGACGCATCGGACGGGTGCACGCTCCAGGAGGAGTTGGTACCACACACGACGTTACGGCTGTTGTCCGAATTCCACGGATTGCCGGCGCTGTTCTTCACAGGGGTGTCCGGGCCCAGGTAGTGCATCAGCGAGTCCCACCGCTTCGAGCCGGCGTGATCGGGCATCACCTGCTGCATGTACCAGTAGTACGCCCCGGCCGCCGGGTACAGGTTGGTGTCCAGCGTCCAGGTCGGCTTGAAGAACGGCAGCACACAGCCCGGCGCCGAGGGCTTGAGGTAGTCGTCGCAGCGTGGCGCGAGTTCCCGTACCTCTTTGATCCCGGAGGTTCCGAAGTCCGCCGTCGCGCTCGCGGTGTTGCTGGCGTCCACGGTCGCGGTCACCGACCAGCCCAGGTCGATGGTCTCCTTGCCCGTACCGTTCCACTGCGTCGTTACCCGGCCCCACCGGTCACCGTACGGCGGAGTGGTGCCGTCCACGTCCCAGTACGCGGTCGGCCCGGCGTTGTTGGCCTGCCCGTCCGTCCACTTCACGTTCGACGTCACACACGAGCCGCACGTGGACCCGACGTTCCACTTCATCGTGACGCCTTTGAGCGCCTGGTCGATCGAGACCGGCACGATGGCGATCGCCTGATCGAACTCCGCGAAGTTCGACCCGGACGCGCCCTTGTTCGGGTACGCCTTGATCCGCTGCTCGAAGTCGAACTCGGCGAAACCGATCTGCGCATCATCCGCGTCGAAGAACGCCAGCGTCCCGGACCCGATGTTCTTCAGGCACGCTTCGGTACGGTTGATGTAGTCCTTGCCGACCGGCTTGTCCCAGCACCAGTCGACCAGCTCCACAGCAGGCGCGACAGCGGCAGCCGCAGCCGCCGCGGCAGGAGACTTACCCGCCTTGCGGGCCTTGGCGGCCTCCGCCTTGTGCTGCGCCTCAGCCCGCGCCTTCGCCCGCTTCTCGGACTCCGCCGTGGGAGGGGACAGCTCGATGCACAGCCTGCGCCCCTTCGCGTCTTCCCTACCGCAGGTAAGCGGCTTGGCCGCCTGCCGCTTCACCGCACCCGACGCGGCGAACGTTGGCAGCGCCGGCCCCGGATCGGTCCGGTTCAGCTCAATGATCTCCTGAGCGTCGGAGTCGATCGTCGACGACGTCTGCGCCGCGGGGAACTTCACGTACGGCTCGATACGGAAGTCCGCCCACGGCGACCAGGTCGTCTCGTACAGGCTGCCGTCGAAGGCGGAGGTGCGGAACTTGTACAGCACGCCGGGCTTCAGCTTGCCGTACGGCACCGGCACCTTCGCCAGGCCGCCCGAGGCCACATAGGGCGACACCAGCACCCCGTGCTGACCCGGCCCGTCGAGGTCGACCTGCGCCTTCGGGGTACCGTCCGCGTTCGTCGTGTACACCTGGAACGTCAGGTTCGCGGTGTCACCGTCCGCGTCTGTCACGGTGTTCCGCAGCACCACTTGCGGAGTGATGACCCGCCAGACGGTGCCCACCTTGGAGAACTTGGGGCCGGCCGACGGGGTCTTACCCGACACCGGCCGCTCGCCCCCAGCAGCGATGGCCGCCAGATCCTGCGGCCCGGCCGCTGCCACCGCCGCCGGGGAAGCCCCCAGGCCGGGCGCAGGCGGCGTGGGGGCCGCTGCTGCGGTGCCCACCCCCGCCAGAAGTGCCAGCGCGGCACCAGCGGCAACATGCCGCCACGCCAACGTACGTAAGAGTCTCACTTCTTCAATCCCCCCTGGAATTTTGTGAGTTGTACACGCCAAGCACAACCCCACCACGCCCACACTCAAAGCAACATGGCCAAGATCACGGTTTGCTGGGCGGGAACTCCTTCAGGCCAGAGGTCATGCCAGCGCCGGAAACACACGGCGGGCCATCTCCGGCACGGCGCGCAGCGCTTTTTTCGCCCGACGGCGGCCGTCACACCGCGGACGTAGTAGCGCCACCCCGCGCCCCGGGGCGACCTTCGCGATACTCAACATCCGCCCACCGGACACGGCTTTGAGCGGCAAAGGGACGGCGGTGGCGCCTCCCGCTGGGCGGGAACCCTGGAGCTGATGTCGCGGCCGCGTACGTGGGCGCCGCATTCGCCTGCCGACATTCCGCCCCACCTGCTGCTGGAAACGCATGTCGCCCACTGCAGCAGCAGACCCGTGCAACTGAGCGGCTCGCCGCGGCCGTGCACAGCGCAGAGACCAAGGTGGAGAAATTGCGTGCCTCCTGAACCACCCCGCGGCCCTGGTACAGAGCTTCTGCACCAGGGCCGCGGTCGCAACAATCACCGCATGGACCAGCGGTCCAGCCGCCGAAGAACTCCACTGGACCCTCAACGCGAAAGGGATATAACACCCCCACCCTCATGCAAAGAATCTGCTCGCTACGCTCGCCCCCCGCCATGGCGTCCGCGGCCACTGTGTCTCGCGCTCTCGACGCGTACGTCCACGAGGGCGACGTTCGCGACGTGCGCAGTCCGCAGGCGCGAGAACTTCAAGAAGCCGAGCGCGGGGACGTCCCCGGCGAGATGGTGCCTGCCAGGTGATCCAACTCCACGCTTGCGTATGGCAGTCAAAGGGAATAACCCTTGCTTCTCAAGCAGAAACTTGGGGGCATGCGCATGACTGCGGGGGATCCACAAAGCCGTATTCCGGCTTATCCGGGCGTCGAGCTCTTCATCGACGCGTTCGACAAACTCGTGGTACAGCCGCGGCGCAGCCGCAGCAGAGTGCCGGTCGTCCTGCTCAGTGAGCCGGGCGGCGGCAATGCGGGACGCCGGATCGTCACGGGGCTCCGCTCGCGGATGCGCGGCCGCAGCGAAGTCCTCGCCCCGCACGCGTACATCCAGCAGATCCCGGACGGGACGGACCCGCCGCCGCTCGAACTCTTCGAGCATCTGACCCTTCAGCTCGCCGAGACGATGCCACCGGGCACCGGTGAACTGCGGCTGCACGGCTACCGGTTGCTGCGCTCCGTCGTCACCGCGCCCGCCATCGAAGGGCTCATGGAGCGCCGTCACGCCGAGCTGCGCAACCACTGTTACGCGGAGCACCGCAACTGGTCGCGCACCGCCCAGACGCTGTGGTGGCTCGGCGGGCGCGACCAGGCGAACGGCGGCACCCTCCTCGAGCTGCTGTGGAACTTCATCGCAGGCCCCCTCTTCCAGCGGCTGCCGCGGGCCCTCTACAGCTGGCGGGCCAACCGCCGCATGCTCGGGCGAGCCCGCAGCCGCAGCTGGTACGCGGAGTGGGTGCAGCGCCAGCACGGCAGCCCGCCCACCGACTTCTTCCGCTCCGCGCTCGACCTCGTGCACGGCGAGCAGGGCAATGAGCCGGAGCGCATGGACCGCGTGCTCATGCACGCCCTGCTCGCCGACCTCGACCAGGCGTGCCGGGCCCGTCTCTTCCATCCCTGGCGCCGTCGGCGCACCTCCCGCTTCGTGCTCCTCTTCGACGAGGCGGGACCCGCCGATTCACGCGTACAGCGCTTCTTGCGCGAACTCCGCTCCGCCATGGAGGACTTGCGCTGCACCTCGGTCGTCGCAGTCGCGGGCGGCGTGCGGTCGCTGGCCGCGCGCATCCCCGACATCGACGCGTCAGGCCTCGCCCACGCCGGCGCCGAGCTGCTCAACATCGAACGGCGCGGCATGGCGCCGGGACAGCCGACCGGCATCGTGGTGCCGGTGGCCGAAGGGCCCGAGGACGACCAGGCGGCGGTGTACTGGCTCGGACGGTGGCCGACGCTGGTGACCCCATCGCCGCGCTGGGGTCCTGGCACGGAGGTGGCCGGAGTGCTCGGCATGGGGACGCTCGCGCTCGCGGTGGCCGCCGGCCTCCTCCTCGTACCGGACTTCGGCGGCCGTGAGAAGGACGACCCCTGCCAGGGCTCCACCTTCCTCGGCGCCGACGGGCAGTGTGTCGGGGTCGCAGAAGGCGCGGCGGGCTTCGGCGACGAGTCCAGCGAGCAGGCCGTCACAGCCGTACTCCAGCAGATCGAACGCCAGAACGAGACGGTCGACAAGGAGCTCGCCGGCCGGCCCGACGACGATCCGCGCCCCGGCCGCCGCACCATCGTCTACTTCGGCCCGCTCACCGGCGGCAAGGACGCCGAAGACCCGGTGCGCGGCGGCACACTCGCGGAGCTGCGCGGCATCGCACTGGCACAGCAGCACATCAACGCCCAGGCGCTGCGCTCCGGCGAGCGCGTCCCGCTGAGGGTCCTCGCCGCCAACGCGGGCGACCGCTTCAAGGACGCACCCGCCGTCGCCGAAAGGATCGCCGAGCTCGCCGCGAGCGACCCGTCCATCGCGGGCGTCGTCGGTCTCGGGCAGAGCCGCCGCAAGACGTACGAGGCGATACGCACCCTCGACCAGGCCGGCATCCCCATGGTCGGCACCTCGGGCACCGCCGATGAACTCCTCCGCCAGGGCGAGCACTACTACCAGATGGCCCCCACCGACACGCGGGCCGCCGAGCTGATGGCCGCGTTCGCTGCGAACGCGGCGATGACCCCGGGCGGGCAGAAGGCGCTCAGGGTGAGTCTTGTCGCCGACGCCACCGACACCTACAGCAACAGCCTTGCCGCGTCCTTCCGTGCCTCGTACGGGCCACAGCGCACCGACGTCCTCCTCTACACCCCCACCGACGCACCGGAACCAGGACCCGTGCCCGGAGCGCTCGCCGGCCGGCCCGCACCGACCGTGGAAGACCTGGCCCGCGAAGTCTGCCGAGCCGTGAATGAGGAGCCACGCACGGCAGTGGTGTGGTCCGCGCGAGCCAGCCAGTTCCAGCTGTTCCTCGCCGAGATCGCCCGCATCTCCCGCGACTGCCCAAAAATCAGCGTGCTCGCCGGCGACGACGTCACCAACACACTGACGGAAGAGCAGCGCCCCTGGGACGACTTCAAAGGCCTCACCCTCTTCTACGTCTCCCACGGCTACGCCCCCACACTCGCAGCACGCAGCCCCGAGGCCGCGGCCTTCCTCACCGCATACGACCGTACCTACAGCGCCGACCGCCACGCCGCGACGAAAGCCATGCGCGAAGACGGCCACGTCGCCCTCGCCTGGGACGCCTTGCGCTACCTAGCCGAAGGCATCGACCAATCCTGGCGCACCACCGGCGGACACGACGACCGCCTCAACCGCGGACTCCTGCAAGGCGTCCTCTACCAAGGCCTCGGCGGCGGCGGCTTCGACGGCGCCACCGGCCGCATCGACGCACACGGCGCAGCAGGCGGAGGACGCCTCACCGAAGACAAGCTCCTTGCGGTGCTGCGAGGCAGCGGTGACGAGCCGACGACCGAGCTGCTGTGCGGCACCGTGACACGCGACGACCAACACACCACCTGGGGACCCAACAGCAACAAACACCCATGCCCATAACCACGGCAAGCGGATCGAAGACCGTGCCGGCGAAGCCCTCGAGCGCCATCACGGCGTACGCGTGTCCTCCAGGCTCTCCGCGCCCACGTAGTTGCCCAGGCCGAAGAAGTACGACGTGATCGGCTCACACAGCCGCATGCCGGCCCCCGACGAAGAACAGCGTCCCCTCCGGCAGCGCTCCCGGCCCCGTTGCCGGCCGCGTCACCAGGGCTACAGCATCCAGAACAGTTCGGGTTCGGTGACGATGCCGCGCACCACCAGGCATTTCAGCTTCGCGCGGGTCTCCTCGGCGTGCTGCGGCTGGTGCCGAGAAGGACAGCCGAAGCGTCAGTCAGAACACAGGTCAGGGACACGAGCGCTGGCACCTGCATCCTCACCGTCAGGACTCGACCCGGGTGATGACGATCTCCCGTTTGAGGATCTTGCCGGTCGGCCCCTTGGGGAGTGCCTCGGTGATCGTGACGACCCGCGGGTACTTGTAGGCGGCCACCTGTGCCTTCACGTGGTCGCGGATCTCCTCGGCGGTGGCGTGCGCTTCGGGCTTGAGGACCACCACCGCTGCGACCTCCTCTCCCAGCAGCGGGTCCGGCACACCGACAACGGCGGCCTCGGCGACCGCCGGATGCTGGTACAGGACCTCCTCGACCTCGCGAGGGTAGACGTTGTAGCCGCCACGGATGATCATGTCCTTCTTGCGGTCGACGATGGAGTAGTAGCCGTCCTCGTCCACCCGGGCGAGGTCGCCGGTGTGGAACCAGCCGTCGCGGATCGCATCCGCCGTGGCGCGCGCCCGGTTGTGGTAGCCGGCCATCACGTTCTCGCCGCGGATCGCGATCTCGCCGACCTCGCCGGTGCCGGCCGTCGTCCCGTCCTCTTTGACCAGCCGCAGTTCGACGCCGCGGACGGGCAAGCCGATGGAGCCGGGCTTGCGTGGGCGGTCCGGCGGGTTGAAGGCGGCCACCGGAGACGTCTCGGACAGGCCGTAGCCCTCGAGCACGTCGACGCCGAAACGCTTCTCGAAGCCGTGCAGCACCTCGACCGGAAGCGACGCGCCGCCACAGACGGCCAGGCGCAGGCGGGAGGCGTCGAAGCCGACGGGAAGCTCGGCATGCAGAAGTGCCGCGTACATCGTCGGGACGCCGAGGATGACGGTCACAGCGTCCCTGCGGATGGTCTCCAGCGCGGCCGCCGGATCGAACCGGGTATGGAGAGTCAGCGTGGCCCCCGCGGCCACAGCCGTGTTGAGGGCGCAGGTCTGGCCGAAGGCGTGGAACAAGGGCAGGCCGCCGAAGAGCACATCGCCGGGACCGACGTGGAACAGGGTCTGCACGGCAGTGGTCGTGTTGCTGAGGACGTTGCGGTGCGTCAGTTCGGCGCCCTTCGGCGTGCCGGTGGTGCCTGAGGTGTAGAGGATGACTGCGAGGTCGGTGTCCGCGGTGTCGACGACGGCGGGCAGCGGTTCGGTGCAGTCGAGCAGTGCGTCGAAGCCGGCCGGTTCGACGACCAGGCAGTCGGTTTCGGTGGCGGCGGCCGCCTCCGCCGCCTCGGCCGCCGACATCGGCGAGGTCAGCACCGTCCGGGCACCGGAGTCGCGCAGGGTGAACGCGATCTCGCGGGCCTTGAGCAGCGGGTTCATCGGCACGACGACGGCGCCCGCGCGGAGGATGCCGTAGTAGGCGACGGGGAAGTGCAGCACGTTGGGCATGATCACGGCCACCCGGTCACCCGGGCGGACGCCACCGGCCTGCAGCAGCGCGGCGGTCCGTGCGCTCAGGTCGTCCAGTTGGGCGTAGGTCAGCGCCGTGGTCTCGTGCCGTACTGCGATCCGGTCACCGTGGGCCGACGCGGAGCCCGTCAGCAGGGTGGCGAGATTGGTCATGGCGGTTCCCTCGGATTCGGGTTGGACGGTGGTCGGTTCAGCGGGCGGCCGACGTGGTTCGGGCGTGCTCCTGCGGCGCCGCGATCACCTCCCTCGGGACGACACCGCCGCAGCCCGCCCCCGGCGGGTCCGGGTGCCGCTGGCCGCGGCGTGTGCGGGGAATTGCGCGCTCCTGCTGCATCACGGGACGGCACGTACAGCGCAGCGCTCGACGCAGTGTTGAGGTCGAGGAACTGGACATGGCGCAGGAAGGCACCACGAACTCGCCGGGCCTGAGCCGGGCTTGAGGATCTGCGCAGTGACGTGATCACGAATGCGGGGATGGCCACGCCGAGCGGAGCGGCTGGCCGCCCCGCGGTAGATGCGGAACGGCGGGTGGGGGCGGATGGTCAGCGAGGTGGTCCGATGATGCGGGTGCCGCGCAGGGCGGCCGCTTCGGCGAGCTTGTCTTTGGTGATCTCGAACCCGTCAAGGCGGGGGGCGGTGACGTCGCGTCCGGCGTGCCGGAACATTTCCTCTATGCCCGCCGGGGTGGCGATGAGGAGGAGGTCTGCGCGGTCGGACGTGATGCGGTAGCCATGGGGGATGTTGCGGGGCAGGTAGACGACGCCGCCCTCGGACAGTTCGTGGCGTTCGTCTCCGACCCACACGAGTGCCTCGCCCTTGAGGAGGAGGAACACCTCGTCCTCGCGGGTGTGGAGGTGGAAGGGCGGGGCCTCGCCCTTGTGGATGTCGAACCGTCCGACAGTGAGCTGTCCTTCGGTGGCCCGGCTGTCGAGCAGGATCGTGAACAGCCCGCCGTCGAGCCATTCAAGGGTCTGCTGCTGGCCGGGCTGGGCGAGGTAGGCCATGGTCATGGCGGTCTCCGGGGTGGGTGTGGTGGCCCGCGTGAGGCGAGTCAGGCGGCGAGGAGGCCGACGCCGGCTGCGGCAACAACCTGGACGCGGGGCCCTGTTGAAGGGCGGTGAGCATGGGGTAGAGGGTGCAGACGCCGTCGCTCACGCCGGTGAGGGCACCACGAGCTGCTCGGACAGCCTGAGCTCGGCGTCAGGATCGGCGCAGTGACGTGATCACGAATGCGGGGATCACCGCCGCGCCGACGATCAGGTGCATCAGGGCCAGCAGGAGCTGGTCGGACTTTGTGACGCCGGCCCCGTTGTAGGGAAGACCGCCGACGAGCACCAAAACCGTGAGCGCAAGCCAGATGACGGTGGCCCGCCGTGGGACGAATCGTTCCAGCAGCTCCAGGAGGCCCCAGCCGAGCAGCGCCGGGACCACGGAGGCGGCGATCACCACGCTGATCGGGATGGACTGGGCCGGACTGCCGAACACAGCGGGAGTCCTGAGGTCGTACCCGGCGACGTCGGTGAGGACGAGCACGTACGCGAGGTTCGCGAGGAGAGCGATGCCGATAGCGGCCGGTCGCAGTATCCGGGCGGAGGTTTCGGTGAGGCGGCGGGCGGATGGTCTGGGTGCAGACGGTGTGGTGGCCACGAGGGTTGCTCCGTTCGAAGAGGTGGGGTCAGCCGATGACGGGCAGGACGAGGTGGGAGGGGTGGTCGGCGTCGTGGTGGATGAGGTCGCGGCCCACCTGGTGGCCGTAGTAGTGGTGGAACAGGCCGTCAGCGACCGGGGAGTCACCGTTGGCGATCTCCAGACGGATGCGGCTGCCCTTGGGGAAGAGGTAGGAGGTCGGCCAGACCTCGATCTCGTAGCGGACGACGCTCCCCGGCTCGACCGGCTGGGGCGGATGGGAGCGGTGGGAGGCCTTCAGCCAGCCGCGGGTGACCATCGCGGAGGGCGGCGGTACGTTCTTGGCGACCTTGCGCATGAGGGCCGCCTTGAGCTTCGGAACGGCCTTCTGCTCGGAGACCTTGACGTGGAAGTCGGTGTCGGTCTGGTCGGACTCGGCGTACAGCACGAGGCTGATCTTCCCGGTGACCTCGGTGTCGTGTTCCAGCGGCGGGGTGGTGAAGGTGAGGATTCCGCGGGTGGGCTGCGGGATGCCGTCGGTGATGACGGTGGTGCCCACCGTCCACTCGGGGTTGGGGTAGTCGTAGACGGTCGGCTCGCCGGCCGGCCGGGTGGGCGGGGTGGTGGTGAGGCTGCCGTCGTTGAGTGAGCGGACGGCGTGTGCGGGTCCGGGGTGCAGGTAGAACGTGGTCGGCACGGCGCGCTGGGGCGGCCATTCGGATTCCGCTCGCGGCCGGCTCTTGGTGTTGCCGACCTGGATACGGACCGGCGGGCCGTCCATGACACCGTTGTTGATGCCCTTGAGCCAGTGGTCGTACCAGGGGCGGATGTAGGTGTCGAGGAACTCGGTTTGGTAGTAGCGCTCGTGGCTGTCGATGCCGGCGAGCACGACGAGGCGCTTGTCGGTGCCCTTGAGCCGTTCATAGCCGTCGAGCTGACCGCGCAGGTGCAGGCCGACGCCGTACCACCAGGCGATGTTGAGCACCGGGACGTCGATGTCCTCCACCTTCACCGCTCGCTGGTCCCACCAGTCGTCGACGACGGGCCGGTCCAGGGTCATGCCGATGATGTCGGCGGTGATGCCGCCGGGCCGGGGCGGGGTGCCGCCGCCGATGGTGGCGCTGGCGCGGAGGTGATCGGTCGACCAGAAGTTGATGAACCCCATGGAGTAGACCCCGCCGTGGTAGACCGCGTCGTGGTAGAGGTTCGTGAACCCGCTGTAGACCAGCGCGCAAGTCAGGTGCGGCGGGCGCTGCGCGGCGGCCAGCCACTGGTTCACGCTGTAGGCGCTCTCCCCGATCATCGACACCTTCCCCGTCGACCACGACCGGGAGGCGATCCACTCGATGGTGTCGTAGAAATCGCGCTGCTCGGCGGGCCCGAACAGCTCGAACTCCCCCTCGGACCTACCAGTGCCACGCTGATCACCAACCACGACCGCGTAGCCGTGGCTGGTCCAGTAGTCGATCGGGCCGGTCTCGATGTACCGGAACGTCGACACCGCAGGCAGGTACAGCAGGTCCTTCTGGTAGGGCGCTACCGCGTACAACGCCGGAAACGGGCCGTCCCCGTCGGGCAGGTACACATCGACGCAGATCCGCACGCCGTCGGACGCCGTGATCCACTCATCCTTGAACGCGTACATGATCAACTCCTAATTTCCTCATACGTGGAAACTAATTTCACCGTATGCTGAAACTGTCGCGGACGGAAGTCCCTTCTCCGACCTGTTACGGATTACGGAAGGTGATGCGGTGTGACTGGGCGAGGTCCCCGGGGAGAGCGCGGAGAGCAGGCGGACAAGATCATCGCCGCCGCCCGCAGAGCCTTCGCCACCCGTGGCTACGCCGCGACCTCACTGCGGTCGGTCGCCCAGGACGCCGGCGTCGACCCCGGCCTGGTGAACTACTACTTCCGCACCAAGACCGGACTGCTGGAAGCGGTCATGCAACCCCCCGAGGCGTTCGGCGCGGCCGTGGCCGCCGCCGCGGAGCAGCCCATACACCAGCGCGGACGCGCATTCGTGCAGGCCGGCCTACGCCTGTGGGAAGACCCCGCCTCCGCCGAGATCCTGCGCTGCATCATCCTCACCGCCGCCCAGGAACCCGCCGCCATGCACCGCCTGCGCCAGTTGTTCTCCGAACTCGTCCTGACCGTCGTCTCCCACAGCCTGCCTGACACCGAACGCACCCTGCGCGCCAGCCTCATCGCCACCCAGATCGTCGGCATGGTCATGAACCGCTACATCTGGCAGGTCGGCGACATCGCCACCCTCCCCGCCGACACCGTCACCGACCTCCTTGCCCCCACCATCCAGCACTACCTCGCCGACCCCCTCCCACAAAGCTCGGCGACAGCTGGAAGCTGAGCTGACCGGGCCCCGTCCGGTCGAGTCCGACGTCTCCACACCCGGCCAGCCCCACATGAAGCGCGCGGCGCTGCACAGGCAGCCGCTCGCCCCCGCACCGCCCCCGCACCGCCCCACACCGCCCCTCACCGCCAGGAGCAGCCTCTGCTCACCCCACCGGCGACCCGTCGGCGCACATCGCGTGACACCCCGGCACCGCCCCAGGCCTCGCGGCCAGCTCACCGGGTTCCCCAGTCGATCACCGAGTGAACGAACGTCGAACTCGTCGCGAGGGACATGCGCCTGAATCGTGCTCAGAACCTTCTCGTCAGGACCGATCCATGCGTAGTCCTCACCAACGGGGCTGACCTGAATGGGCGTTAAGCTCGATTTTCCTCGGTTGGTGATCGCTCGATCGTGGTATTGGTCGCCATGCGGGCCATCCTTTGGGCATGTCCATGTTGAGATGCGGGGCATGGAGAGGGAGAGCCGTACCTCAGCGACTTATCCGATGCCCAGTGGGCGTTGATCGAGCCGATGATCACTGCCTGGAAGCAGGGCCGGGTGGCGCGGTCAGCGACCGGGGACCCTGAAGCGTGTGACCTGCGGGAGGTCGTAAACGCGACTATCAGAACCGGACGGGCTGTCAGTGGCACTATCTTCCCCATGACTTCCCGGCCTGGTCGGCGGTGTTCTACTACTTCGGCCTGTGGCGCGAGGACGGGCTTGACCAGCGGATCCAAGAACTCCTGCGCTGCCAGGTGCGGGAGAGAGCCCGGCGATTAGAGGACCCGTCCCCCGTGGTCATCGACACCCAGTCGGTCCGCGCGGCAGCCGGTGTCCCGAAGACCACGACGGGACTGGACGCCAACAAGAAGGTGTCGGGCCGCAAGCGGGAGCTGGCCGTGGATGTGATGGGGCTGACTATCGGCGTCGTCGTGCTGGCCGCGTCCGCCCACGACAACGCCGCCGGCACCGCTCTGCTCGACCAGGCCGCCGAACGATGCGGACACCGCCTGGAGAAGGCCCTGGTGGACCAGGGCTTCAAGGACGAAGTCGTCATCCACGGCGCGATGCTCGACATCACCGTCGACGTCGTCCGCCGCAACCCCGCCGACCAGGGCAAAGGCTTCGTCCCGCAGCCGAAGCGGTGGGTGGTGGAGCAGACGAACGGCACCCTGCTCCTGCACCGGCGCCTCGCCCGTGAGTACGACCACCGACCAGACACCTCCGCCTCGCACGTCTACTGGGCCTCCACCGCGAACATGACCCGCCGCCTCACCACCCCGAGTCCGACCTGGCGCGACACCCTCGGACTGGCCGCATGAACGTCAATGAACTCCTGGCAGACCTCCACGCCCAGCACGACGAGACCACCGCCCGGGCCGGTGAACTACACGACCAGATAGAGCACTTGACCTCCGCCCCGGCCAAAACCGAAGGACGGCTTGCCGATCTGGCCACTGCCCGAAAGGTCATCGCAGAAGTCGCACTGGCAGGAACCGAATCCGAACCGCCTGAGTTGACCACCGCCTACCAGGTCATCGTGAACGCCTTCAACACCCACCCCGACCAGGCGTTCCGGGTCCGTGAGCTGCACGAACTCCTCGGCATGCCCACCGACGACCCCGCCATGAACGTCACCCGCAGCCGCCTCGGACGCCTCACCCGTCAAGGCTTCCTCACTCAACCCGGACGCGGTCTCTACCAGAAACGGGCTTAGCGCCGCTTTGCGTGGGCTGGAATCGGCACGGCCGACGGCCGCCACTCTCGCCTGATCAATCCGAACACCCACGAGTCGGACACTTCGCCGTTCACGACGCAGTCTTCCCGCAACGTCCCTTCACGCATGAAACCGATCTTCTCCAGGACCCGGGCAGATGCCACGTTGCGCGTGTCGGTCTCGGCCTGGATTCGATTCAGGTCCAGTGTGTCGAATGCCCACTGCAGCAGGGCGTGTGCCGCCTCCGTCGCGTAGCCGTGGCCCCACATCGCCTCGGCGAGGCAGTAGCCCAACGACGCGCTGCGGTAGTCCGGGTTCCATTCGGCCAGAACGCACCAGCCGACGAAGGCCCCGTCAGAAGCACGGTCGATGGCCACCCGCGCCCCGGTGCCTTCGTCCGCCATCGTCCGGCACGTCGCGATGAAACGCTCGGCGCGGGCCCGGTCGGTCCACGGCGGGGAGTCCCAGTAGCGCATCACGTAAGTGCTGCTGTGCAGCGCGAACAGGCGGTCCGCGTCGGCGTCGGTGAAGGGTCGCAGTCGCAGGCGAGCGGTGTGCAGTATGGGGGTGGCCAAAGTCATGCGCACCATCCTGCGTCCTCAGGGGGCGGGCAGAACACCGAATATCCGATCACGGTCCGGCCTCACGACCAAGGCACCGCCTACCAGCAGATCGTGCATGCCTTCAACCAGCATCCCCGACCGGACATTCCGGGTCTGCGAACGGCACGACTACTCGTTCGGTGAAGTCAAACTACGGACCACCCCAAACCTCGCCCCCGAACTGCTCGCCAGCCTCCAGGAGCACGGGGCCGACGCCAGCTACGGCGCCGAGTTCGGCATCGACCCGGGGCACCTGCTCATCGTCGCCCTGATGGTCCCTGACAGCGGAGCCTGGATGACCCTACGGACTGCCATCGACGCCATCGCTGGTCGACATCAGGGCACCCGCATCCGCATCGAACTCGGCGACCGGGCCGTGGAGATTGAAGGCAAGAGCACGGCGGACATGGAGTTCCTCCTCACCCAGGCCCGCGAGATATTCGAGTCAGACGCGCAGGAGTGGCGGCGGATCAACGGCGGAGGCGGAGACGGTACGGCAGAGTAACCGCCGGCCTTCGCCGCGACGGGGAACACGTCGGCTCACGAACTGTGCTAACGGTCGCGGTGGTCTTCTCCGCCGTTGAAGGAAGGGTGCATCAGACGATGTGCAGCTTCTCCGGCGTACCGTCGAGCCCTCGCAGCAGCAGATCTGCACCGTCTCGTGTCTGGGCGTCGAGATAGGCGTAGATCTGCACTGCGCGATTGATGACGTCTGCTTTCGACAGTCCGGTGCTCTCGGTCAACTCTGCAATGGCGGGGACGGTCGCGGTCGCCACTGGCGTTGTGGGGTCGGTTGTCGGCCCGTACCTGATGGCGCGCGCCTTGCATCTGGTCGCTTCGGACATGCCATGGCAGCTACAGGCCAGCTTGATCATCGTGGCCGCTCTGCTGCCGCTGGCGTACTTCGTTATCGGCCGCCGCGGTTGAGCTGCGCCGTTGCCGCAAGCCAGCGTAACGGTGCCATCTGCACCCCCGACCATCGGCCGGGGGTGCATTGCCTCAGCGGGCTCGTCAGCTGTCAATGCGACAGGAGCGCCAGCGCCGCCCGCTCCGGCTGATCACTCCGGCTTCTTGCATCCGTACGCCACCGATGACGAGCAGTCCTAACGTGGCGCTCGCCCCGCACTGTCACCGCCAGCCCTATCGTCACCACATGACGTGGCTCCCCGTTTTCGCAACTGTTGTCGGTGCAGTCATTGCCCTCAGCTCCGCCCTCCTCGTCGAGCGCCTGCGAGAGCATAGGGAGGACCGCGTCGAGCGCCGCAGGACGAAGCAGGATCTGTATGCCCGCTTCCTCGCCGCCCACGCTCACACCCGGGCGCAGCTGCGCATCCTTGCTGGTACCTCAGGCGTGTCGGATGAAGAACGTGCGAACCGGGCCCGCACGGCGTACGCCGGCTGCTATGCCCCGCGCTACGAGCTCGAGGTGATGGCCCCTCAGTCGGTCCTGGACCCGGCGCTGGAGTTCGACCAGCATGCGAAGGCGTTGCGAAACCTCGTCATCGAGGGCACAAACATTCAAGCCCAAGGCGCGGACCACATGCGCGAGTACATCGACTCTCTGAGGATTGTACGTACGGCGATGCGGGCCGACCTGGGCACGAGCGAGAACACCTGACGGCTGCTGAGCGCCGCGTGACTGGACAGCCCGGACAGCTGCATTCCGCAAGGACACCGTGCTCATCGTGGATGGCACCCTGGTGCCCACCCGCGACCACACGGTTGCCGAGCAGTCGAAGAACTACCGGTATTCCACCGCTCATCAGGTGGTCATCGACGCCGATACCCGCCACGTCGTCGTGGTTGGCCGACCGCTGCCGGCAACCGGCACGACTCCCGAGGGTGGGAGGAGTCCGGCGCCAAAGCCGCCGTCGGCAACACGATGACGATTCCCGGCATCGAGCCCGGCGGCCCACTGGGGTTACGCCCCGGATGTTGGCGGTGCCGCTGTTCCCCGAATCCAGCAGCAGTCGCTCACGGTGGGCGTTTTCCGGACGTCGGCCATGGCAACGATGCGCCCGGGCAGCCTCCAGTGGGCGTGAATGCGTCACTGGTCACCGTCCTGGTCGTCGCGGGGCCGGCGCCGGGACCGGTAGGTGAGGACGGTGGACAGGAGAGTCATCGCCGCGCCGAGGAACTGCGCCGCGTGGACGGCGATTTCGAGGTATGCCGAGGTCGTCATGCGAGGAGACTGATCGCCGCAGCGGCCGCGCATCGATCCCGCCGGACACATCCGGACGCGGCCGGACACCAGTAGGGTGCGGGCGTGGGTGAGAGTCGGCGGGGACACCAGGACCAGCAGTACGACCTGCGGCGGCTGTTCGCGCTCCGGCTGCGGGCTCTGATGCGGGCATCCGAGGTGACCGTGCGCGCTCTGCTGCGCGGCAGTGAGGCCCTGGTGCCACGCCCGGGCAGGTCGGCACCTCTCAGCAATGGGACGGTCTCAGGCTGGATCAGGACGGAGGGGACTCCTTCCGTGCCGGAGGACTGGGCCGCGGTCGAACTGTTCGTGGACACCTGCGTTGCCCACGCCGCCGCCCACGGGAAGCGACTTCCCGAGGAGTTGACCGACAAGCAGGTCTGGCGGGCGGTTCACGGCCTGCTGGAGGAGGCGAGGGACTGGCGCGGCGGGGAACGCACCGCGGCGGAGCACCCTGCGACAGACCATGCGGTGCAAGTGGGTCCCGGTCGGGGCAGTGGGCTCGTACCGAAGCCGATCGCCGAGTGGAATCCACACGAGCTGGGTGTGCACCCGGCTGTCAGCACGGATGCGCTCCCTTCGTACGTGCTCCGCGAGCATGACGCCGCCCTGCGTGAACTGCTGAGCAGCCAGGCGGCCGGCAACAGACTGATCGTGCTCAAGGGAGGATCTTCCACCGGGAAAACCCGATCGCTCTACGAGGCGGTCGCGGGCCTGTTGCCCGGCTGGGCCCTCATCCACCCGCCCGGGGTGGACACGCTGCACGAGGTGCTCGTCCAAGGGATGCGCCCGCGCACCGTGCTCTGGCTCGACGAGTTACGCAACTACGTCGAGGCCGACCCCCAGCAGCGGGTGCTCGAGCGGCTGTGCCTGCTGCGGCAGCAGCGCGGCCAGGTGGTGGTCGTCACGACGCTCTGGCCGGACTATTGGGCGCAGCTCATGGCAGGGCCCGAGCCCGGCCGGCCCGACAAGTACCGGCAGGCCCGGTTGCTGCTGCGGCCCGGTGGGTGCGAACTCATCGAGGTGCCCCGGGAGTTCAACCCGGACGAGCGCGGCCGCGCCGCACTCCTCGCAAAGGGCGATACGGCGCTCGCCGCCGCGGTCAGGTCGGCAGAGACGGCCGGAACTCCCGGCCATATCGCACAGATTCTGGCCGGAGCCCCCGACGTGCTGCACCACTACGAGAACGAGGGCGGTGACCCCTACGGCCGGGTCCTCATCAGCGCGACCATGGACGCGGGCCTCCTCGGGCGGCCCGGCCCCTGTCCGCGCGCGCTCCTGAAGGAGGCGGCCCCGGGCTACTTGTCGCAGGAGCAGCGCGCAGAGGCCGCCGACGACTGGTTCGAGGACGCCCTCGCCTACGCAACGAGGAAGCTCAAAGGCGCAGTACGGGCGCTGACTCCGGTCCCTCCCGAGGACGGCATGGGAGTGGCGGGCTACCGGCTCGCCGACTACCTGGAACAGCACGCTCGTGAGCATCGTCGGCGCGCGGCGCCTCCAGCCTCGCTGTGGAAGGCACTGTCCGCGCACACACCCGACCCCGACCAGCGGAGCCGACTGGGGCACCGGGCCTACCTGTTGGGCTTCTACCAGTACGCAGCGGCGTTCTACCGGCCCGCGGCCGAAGCCGAGGACCCACACGCCATGCGCTGGATGGCCGAGTGCCTGAAGAAGGGCGGCTACGCCGACGAAGCAGAGCAATGGCTGACCAGGGCTGCCGGCGATGGTGATGTCGAGTGCATGTCGCAGCTGGTCTATGGGCTGGTGGAACTCGGCCGAAACGAGGAGGCCGAGGTGTGGCTGGAGCGCATCAAAGGTCACGACGAGGCTCTGGCGCTCGAAGAAGGCGAAGGTGCCGGGGAGTTCGACTCCTTCGGGGACGACGAGGGTGGGGGCAACTACACGGTCACCATGATTTCGGTCGCCGAGCAGCTCGCCGAATGGGGCCGAGAGGACGAGGCAAACCAGTGGTGGGACCGGGCCGCTGCCGCCGGCGACTTCTATGCCCTCACTGGGACGACCAACGACCTGTGCGACGAGGGCCGTGCGGACGAGGCCGTCGCGCTGTGGCGCCCGCACGCGGAGGCGGGCGCTCCGAGGGCGATGTTCCAACTGGCCATCTGCCTGTGGAAGTCGGGAGACGAGGACGAGTCCGTAGCCTGGTTCAAACACGCCGAGGAAGAGGGCCAGAGCCACGCCCGCGCGTGGCTGGCCCGGTTTCTGCACGACGCGGGGCGATCCGCGGAGGCCGCCGCGCTGTTTCGAGCCGACGCCGAGGCAGGCAACATATTCAGCATGTCGGATTTCGCCAAGTATCTGGAGGCTGCCGGATCCACGGATGAGGCCGAGCACTGGTGCGGAGAGCTCATCGGATCCGGCCACTTCTACGCAGTGAGTGTGCTGGCCCGGGTGATCGCGACCGGACACGACGGGAAAGGCCAGCTGGCCAGTGAATGGTCGCGGCGACTCTCCGACTCGGGCGACTTCCACAGCATGCGGGAACTGGCAGGAGAATTGGACCGGCGAGAATCCCCGGACCTGTCGTGGGAATGGTGGCTGCGGGCCGCCGAGGGGGGAGATCTCCCGGCCATGCGCGAAGTCGCCCGCCGGTCGTGGGACGACGGACGCCACACAGAGGCCGCGACCTGGTACCGGAAGCTCGCCGCCGACAACGACTGGCGCACGCTTCGCGAGTTCCCTGCGGTACTGGAGGAAGCCGGCAAGGGCGATCAGGTCGTGGCATGGCTGCGAACCGCCGCCGAAGAGGGCGCCACGTTCGCCATGACGGAACTCGCCGAGCTCCTCTGGCACGCTGGGGACGTCACCGGAAGCGAGATCTGGTTCCGGAAGGCTGCAGGCCACGGAATGTCCTTCGCCGCCGATCAGCTGGCGCAGCTGCTCAACGCGAACGGCCGGGACCAGGAAGCAGAGCAGCTGCGGCGCTTCGGCGTGGACCCCAGCGGCCGCACGGCCGCCGCCTGGTCGTAAACCGAGCCCAGGATCCTCGACCACCTCGTGCCCGCAGCATCCGTGGAGCGGAACCACACGCGCGCGGGGCTCGTTCTCGTCGTCGCCGGGTGCCAGTCACGAGCCGTGCTCGAGGTTCCTCCAACTGAGCGCCGGTCGGCGCGTACTGCCGCCCGGGTGGATTCGGTGCCGTCCGGCCCGGCCATCGTCGGCGGCCCACCGGACCCCAGCCAGACAGGCATTGATCCTGTGACCGCAGGTCACAGGCTGGGTAACCGCAAGGGGCCCGGGAAGCACGCCTCCACCAGCAGGCCGTGAACCGCCCGCCGGACAGGCCGCCACCGTCGATCCCGGCCGGGAGAGCATCTCGTTCACCGGCGGAGTTGAGTATGGTCTGCCGGGCGCGGGACCCGACGGTTTGCCGCGCCGGATCGTTGGCTAGGGTGGCAAGTAGAGACTGATTCCACTGCCCTTGACCAGCGTGATGGACAAGCTGGCGAGTTCGGGGCTGCACAGGCTGACAGTTCCCGCGCGGGCCACGTCAGACACGACGGGGGCTCATTGGTGGGGAGTTTGGGGAGTTGGCGCCGGCAGAGCCGAAGGCCACGTCGACCAGCGTCCAGTGGTGTTGGATCGCTTGGCCGGAGCAGACCTGGCAGTCGGCCCAGCCCAGTTCGCGCTTGACGTGTCTGCAATCTTGCTCGGTCCAGCCGCGCAGCCCGCGCATCTGACGATCCCGGCCATGTCGGCGGGCGGCAGCGAGCAGTTCTCGGGGGCGCGGCATCGCGGCAGCGGCGGGTGACATGGCGTCATTGGCCCCGACGGGAGGGGAAGGTGCATCACATCTGCCGGGTGGTCTGCGACGGTGTGCGGGCTTTCCCCCGTCTCGGTCATGAGCGGAGTGTTCGACTCGACCGCCACCACGTAGGGGGTCGCGGCGCGGGCCCTGGCCGCCAGGTGGGCGGTCAGTTGGCCCCGGGAGCCGAGGTACTGACGGGACACATAGGCCGTGGCATGCCCGGACCTACGGTCACCGGAGTCGTCCGGAAACAACGCCCCGCCGTCGTGGGGCACGGTCGCCGGCGCGGGCATCAGCAGGTCGATCCGCCCGTCGCTGACCGGCTCGTGGTCCCACGGGGACTGGAACACACACCACTGCTGCCAGCTACCGCAGGTCGACCCGACGCGGTGGGCGTGTGACCAGTCGGCCGGCGCCCGCGGTGCTGCCCCCATCGCTGCGCGCGCGGCTCGTGCTGATCGCGGCCCTCGCCACGCTGGTGGTCGTCGTGCTCGGGGTCCTGTACGCCGGTCACAGTGAGCCCGGCACGGTGGACAGGTGGATCATCCGGCCGACGGCGGACAGTGTGCGGCCGCCGTGGCGGAACGTCGCTCTGGCCACGGACTTCTGGGGGGAACCCGCCGGAGCGGCGATGTTGGTCGTGGCCGCCGTGACGGGCTGCCTGCTGCTTCGGCGACCTCGCGCGGCGGTGCTCATCGTTGCCGGCACCGGCCTGACCGTGGGAACGACGACGCTGCTCAAGTCGCTCGTGGGACGCACCATCCACGGCGCCGACAACCTGTCCTACCCGAGCGGGCACACCGCCTTCGCCACCGCGCTCGCCCTCGTGGTGGCGCTGCTCGCGACCGGCCGGCTCGGCCTCGGCAGGACAGCCGGCACGTCAATTGTGCTCGCTGCGGCGCTGGTTGCCGGCGCCGCCATGGGCTGGGCGCAGGTCGCCCTGGGCGCGCACTATCCGACCGACGTCCTCGGCGGCTGGTGCACCGCGCTGGCGGTGACACCTGCGACCTCGTGGCTCGTCGACCAGGCGGCTGACCGGATGGCCGACGCCGGCCGGCGCGAGCGTCGCTGACGTCACGTCACTCACGCCAGGCGGCGGAATACGGGCTTCACCGGCCGCCCTGCCAGCCAAGGGGTGGGGTCAGCGCCGTCCAGAGCCTTCCGGTACACCGCACATGCCTGGGCCACCACGTCGACGGTGCGGTCGATGTCGGCGTCGTCGAGCGCGCTGCTCACCACGAACGACGGGGCCAGCACCCCGCCCGCGAGGAGCCGGCGCAGGAACAGAGTGCGGTACTGCTGCGACGGCTGCCCGTTCTCGTCGAGTGTGGCGAAGACCAAGTTGCTGGCCCGGCCCCGGACGACGACGTGATCGCCGACGCCCATACCGGCCGCAGCCTCGCGGACACCGGCGGCCAACCGCTCGCCGAGCGCGTGCAGCCGCGCGGTGATGCCCTCCTCGACGTAGGTGGCCTGCACGGCCATCGCGGCTGCCAGCGAGTGCGTTTCCGCACCGTGCGTCGTGGACAGCAGGAACACCCGCTCGCCGGAGTGACGCAGCCCGCCCCGCTCCATCAGCGCGCGGCGCCCGGCCAGCGCGGAGACGGCGAACCCGTTGCCCAGCGCCTTGCCGAACGTGGAGAGGTCGGGGACGACGCCGTACAGGCCCTGGGCACCCGCCTCGGACCAGCGCAGGCCGGTGATCATCTCATCGAAGATCAGTACGCAGCCGTGCCGGTCGGCCAGCTCGCGCAGGCCCTCGAGGTAACCGGGCGGCGGCTCGGTGTGGCCGGCAGGTTCGAGGATCAGGCAGGCGACCTCGTCCTGGTACCGGGTGAGCAGCTCCTCCGTGGCGGCCAGGTCCCCGTAAGGGAACGCCACGGTGAGCTCGGTGGTCGCCGCCGGAATACCGGCGGACATCGGCGTGGTGCCGATGAACCAGTCGTCGACGGAGAAGAACGGATGGTCACCGCAGATCGCCACCCGCGGGCGCCCGGTGACGGCGCGGGCGAGGCGCACCGCGGCGGTGGTGACGTCGGAGCCGTTCTTGGCGAACTTCACCATCTCCGCGGTCGGCACCGTGGCCAGGAAGCGTTCCGCGGCCTCGACCTCCACGATGGACGGCCGCACGAAGTTGCCGCCGCGGTCGAGTTCCCGCCGCACCGCCTCAAGCACGCGCGGGTGCGCGTGACCGAGGCTGACCGACCGCAGGCCGGAGCCGTACTCGATGTAGCGGTTGCCGTCGATGTCCCACACGTGGGCGCCGCTGCCGTGGCTGATGACCGGGGCCAGGTTCTCGGGCCACTGATCGTCGCCCTTGGCATAGGTGTGCGCGCCCCCGGGGATCATGGCGTGCAGCCGCTCGTTCGCCATCCGCGACCGGGTCAGGAGGAACTCTTCGGTGTCCACGCCGGCTTCAGCTCTCTTTCTGCTTCAGGACCTCGGCGAGGCTCGGTGCCTCCCGGTCCCGCTGGGACATCGATGTGACCGGCAGCGGCCAGTCAATGGCGAGCTCCGGGTCGTCGAAGGCGATCGTCACGTCCTCGGCCGGATCGTGCGGCCGGTCGATCCGGTACGAGGTGTCGGCGATCTCGGTCAGCGCCTGGAAGCCGTGCGCGCACCCCGCCGGGATGTACAAGGTCACCTGCGTATCGCCGGACAGCTCGAAGAAGGCCACGTTGCGGTAGGTCGGCGAGTCCGTCCGCAGGTCCACAACGACGTCGAAGATCCTCCCGTACGAGCAGCGCACCAGCTTGGCCTCGCCCGCGCCGGAGCGCAGGTGCAGGCCGCGCAGCACACCCTGGACCGAGCGGGACACGCTGTCCTGGACGAAGATGCTCGGGTCGAGGCCCACCGAGCGGACCACGTCGGCGTCGAAGGTGCGGCAGAAGAAGCCGCGTTCGTCGGCGTACGGCGTCGGCTCGAAAAGGTACGCGCCGACGATCGCCGGGACTTCGATCGCCTTCATTGGGTCTCCTGCCGGGTGCGGGCGTTCGCGTGGTCGGTTGCAGGGAACAGGGCGGCGGTCAACGTGGTGAACTGGTCCTTGAGTTGGCGGGCGGCGACCAGGTTCCGCTCGGCGAGAGTTCGCCGCAGCTGGGCCGATTGCTTCTCCAACGCCCGGAACTGCTCCAGCAGCCGGTCGGCGTCCACCTCGCGAGCCGGGTGGCAGTACGCGTCCAACCCCATCCGATCCATGAGCGCGTCGCTCTTCGCCGCATAGCTGAGTGCGAGCGTCGGCGTACCGACCTTCAGCGCGCAGATCAGGTTGTGGTACCGGGTCGCCACCACCGTCTCGGCAGCCGCCATCTCCTTCATCAGGTCGGCCAGCGAGGCCGCCTCGGCAGCGGTGACCAGCGGTGAGTCCACCGCGTCGAGGATCGCGGCGACCACCGGCGCGTCGCACTCGTCGCCGGTGACCAGCCGGACCGGCCTTCCGTCCTCAACCAGCGTGCGGACGAAGCGAGTTGTGCCGTCGAGGTAGCGTCGGTGGATCTCCTCGGCCCGCTCCCGGTCGTCGTTGCCGCCGTGGAAGTCCATGACGCCGACGCACACCGGGCCCGCCGGACCCGAGGGCGCGCTCGCCGGCAGCGTCGGCAAAGCGAATGCGAGGTCCGGGTAGACCTCGTCCCGCGCGGTGTCCACGCCCATCTCCCGTATCGCGTCGCGGGATTGGGCATCCCGGTAGGACCGGTACGCGGCCAGCCGCGCCGACCAGCGCACCAGGGCCCGGGTCGGCCGGTTGCCGATCGGGGCGGCGCCGACGCCGACCAGCGCGACCCGGGTGCGGAACAGCCGGCCGGATGCACAGAGCAGGAACAGCGAGTACGGGAAGCCCCACGGCCGCAGCGGCAGCGTGGCCTCCAGGACGCCCATGCCCGGCACGATCACCACGTCGTGCCGGCGCACCCAGGCAGCGGTGCGGACGGCGTCGACGAGTTTGCCCAGACCCTTCCCCGCGATCGCGCCCGCACGTGACGCGGTCCGGTACTCCCCGCGGTACCAGTGCAGCCGCGTCGCGGGGATCCCGTACCGGTTCACGACGACCTCCGGCCCGCCGCACAGCGCATCCACAACGGCCTCCGGGTGCTCGGCGCGGAGGTACCCGAGCACGGCCTCGAGCGACCCGTCGTTGCCGAGGTTGCCGGAGCCGAGCAGGCCGAACACCCCGACGCGCACCGGAGTTTCGTCTCCGGACGTCATGCCCGCCTCCCCTCACGGCCGGCGACGAGCGCGTCGACGGAGACAGTGAGCAGAGCCGGGTCGACCGGGGCGCGGTCCTCGACCCGCTCGCCGGCACCCGGCCGGCCCCGGCTCGCCATCCATGCGAACAGGTGGCGGTAGCACGCGCGCCGGTCCGCGAGGGACAACGGCGCCCGCCGGATCGCCGAGACGAAGCCCCAGACGTACTCGGCGAGCAGCCGCGGCGTCGGGTGCAGCAGGCCTGCCCGGCGCGGGTCCAGGTTGACGCACCGGGAGCGCTTGGAAGGGTTCGCCCGTTCGGCGCGGGTGGGGTGGTCGCGGCGGAAGTACAGCAGCTCCGGCACCTGGTGGAAGGGCCCGTGCAGGGTGATCTCGGCGACGAACGTGCGGTCCGCGTGGTGGTAGCTGTCGTGCGGCTTCACGCGGCGCAGCACGTCGGCCCGCATCACCCCGTAGAAGTCGTCGCCACCGGGCTCGAAGAGCAGACTGCGGAAGCGCTCGGGCGGGTGCGGTGAGTCGGTGGCGAGCCCGTACTCGTACGGGACCTTCACCTGGCCGTCGCCGTCGATGACCGCCTGGCCGCTGTGCGCGAGGATCACGTCCGGCCGTTCGTCCAGCGCCGTTACGCAGCGCCGCAGCAGGTCCCGGGCGTAAAGATCGTCGTGCGAGGCCCACTTGAACAGCTCGCCGCGGCACTCGGTGAACACGTAGTTGTGGTTCGGCGCGGCGCCGATGTTCCGGGGCAGCCGGATGTACCGGATGCGCGAGTCCTTTTCGGCGTACCGGCGGCAGATGTCCTGGGTCCCGTCGGTCGAGGCGTTGTCGGAGATGACCAGCTCGAAGTCCTCGTAGGTCTGGCCGAGCAGGGCGTCGAGCGCCTCGGCGAGATACTCCTCGCCGTTGTACACGGGCAGGCCGATGCTCAGCCTGGGTTGCGCGGTCATGAGGTCCTCACTTCGGGAATGGGGTTCTGGTGGCGCTCGCGCAGGGCGGACCGCAGCTGCAGCCACCACACGGCCGAGCTGCAGACGGTGGCGGCGGCGACGCCCCAGGCCGAGCCGACCGTGCCGGCCACGGCCGCCCCGCCCAGCCCGCCGATGACGTAGCAGGCGGAGGCGAACAGCTGGCTGCGCAGGCTGCGCCGGGCCGCGGCGAGGGCGCGCAGTCCGGCCGCCGCGCCGGTGCCGAGGCCGGCGCCCGCGACGCCGAGCGTGGCCGGCACGATGAGCTGCGAGGCGGAGCTCCAGACGTCGCCGAGCACGAGCTCGCCGAGCCGGTCCGGCATCAGCAGGAGCGCCGTGCCCCAGAGCAGCGCGGCGACGGCCTGCCCGGCGCCGAGCAGGAGGCAGAACTTGGCCAGTCGGTGCGGGGCTCGCCGCAGCACCCGTGCCGCCTCCGCGACGGTGACCAGAGACAGCCCCATCAGCACGGCGAGGAACGGGCCGAGCAGCAGCTCGGCGCCCCGGACCGCACCCACCGCGCCGACCCCGACGATCGCGCCGAGCCCGTACGCCCGCAGCTGGGACGCGCCGCTGACGCCGACGTTCTCGACCAGGTACCGGGAGCCGAGGTCGCGCTGCTCTCGAAGCCACTCGCGCGCTTCGGCCATCCGGGGCCGGATGCCGGACTGGAAACAGCCGTACACCGCGGCCACCGCGGCGGACGCGCCCCAGGCGAGCACGAATGCGGCCACGCTGCCCACTTGGGCCGCCACCACCATGGCCGGGACGAGCGCGACGCCCCACACGAGGTCGTTGACGAACGCCTTCCGCCCGGCGCCGGCGGCGAAGAACGAGTACCGCCAGACGTCCTGCAGGAGCAGCCCCGGCAGCATGACGCCGAGGCAGGCGAACGCGGGCCCCACGCTGCCGCCGAGAGCAAGGCCGGCGACCAGACACGCCGCGCCGATGGCTGCACCGACGCCGAGCGCGGTACCCGACGACCGGGCCACGGCCCGGCGCCAGGACGCCTCCGGCACGCCGCTGAAGCGCACCACGAGCGGGTCGGTGGCAAGCCCGCGGGAGACGCTGAGCACCACGCCGTAGGTCACCCAGGCCAGGCTGAACACGCCGAACGCGGTCACGCCCAGCGAGCGGGCCACGTAGATCCCCACCGCGAAGTTGGTCATGCTGGAGGCCGCCTGGTCGGCAAGCCCCCAGGACAGCCGGCCGGCCATGGCCCGCTTGGCGGTCACCGCCGTCGGCCTCGTCTTCTCCCCCTCGGTGGTCATCGGCGTCACGCCTTGATCAGCTCGGCGGCGCCCAGGGCGTCGGCCGCGACGGCGACCGTGTCGAACGGCAGCCCTGACCGGTCGGCGACGTCCAGCAGACTGTGCTCGCCGTCGGAGAGGCTGAGCACCCAGAGCATGGCCATCTGGGCCTGCTTCGCGTCGCTGCGGCCGCCGAGCGAGTCGTACAACCCCCGTCGGCCCAGCTGTGGTTCGCCGTAGGGGCTGAGGTTGAGGTAGCGCCGGTTTTGGTCAAGGACGGCGAATGCCTCGCGGCAGACGGTGAGCGTGTCCGTCATCGCCTCCGGGGAGACGAAGTCCGGGTTGTCCGCCGAGGTGTGGTACTCGGGGTATCCGGCGTACGGGGTGCGGCTGAGCGAGCCCACGCCGAGATCGAACCCGGGCGAGCAGAACTGCCGCTCGTCGTAGCCGTACGGAGTGAACTCGGCGATGCGGTGCGGACGTTGGGAGGCGGTCAGCACGTGCCGCATCACCCGGTCGATCTCCGCGTCGCCGCGCCTGCTCTGCTTGTACGTCAGTTGGCCCGAGTCGCCGGCGCAGGCCAGCACGAGGCCGTGCTTGACCCGCTCGATCCGCTCCGCGTTGCGGGCCAGCCAGGTGATCGCCCCGATGGTCCCGGGGGCGTACAGGAACCGGTAGGTGTAGTACGGCGTTTGCTGTGCCAGCGCCCGGGCCAGGAACGTCGCCACCGCGATGCCGGCCAGGTTGTCGTTGGCCAGCGACGGGTGGCAGACGTGGCAGGAGACGATCACCTCGTCGGGGACCTGACCGGGGACCACGTGCTCGGCGTAGGTGAGGTGGCCATCGTCAAGTGTGGAGTCGATGCGCACCTCGTAGTCGCCGTCCGGCAGCGCGTCCAAGGTCTCCTGGGCCAGGCAGAACCCCCATTCCGGCTGGTAGTAGCTGGTGCGGTACGGCACCCAGGCCGGGTGGTCCGGCAGGGTGTGCAGGTGTCCACGCAGCTCGGCCAGCGGCATGGTCGCCGACACCGGCACGCTGTAGCCGAGCACGTGCAGGCTGGACGCGGCGAAGTCGACGACCCGGTTGCCGGCGGTGTCGGCGATGTACGCGTCCCGGATGTTCCACTCCTGCGGCACTGTCCAGTCGAGTACTTGCGTCCCGGTCGGCACTTCGTGCACCTGCAGCGGAACGTATTCGCCGACGATGTCCAGGGTGGCGCGCACACCGTCGCCGGTGATGCTCCGGCACAGCGGGTACAGCCGCTCCACCAGCGCGTGCATCTGTTCGCCGGACGAGGTCATCGGCGCCACCGCAGGGTGTCGTCGACGGCGCCGGCGTCGGACGCCGCGCGCAGCACGGCCAGCCTGGTGAAGCGTTGCTCGAAGTTCTCCCGGGTCAGCCCGTATTCCCGGTAGGCGTCGGCGAGTTCGAGCGCGCCCTGCTTCACCGTCCACTCGCAGTCGAAGCCGGGGATCGCGGCGCGGAACCGGGAGAAGTCCACTCGGTACGACCGCGGATCGGCTCCGGTCTCCCCGGTGATCACTACCTTCGATCCGGATACCGCCTCGGCGACCTGCTCGGCGATCTCGGCGACCGTGACGTTGTTGATCTCGCTGCCGATGTTGAACGCCCGGTCGTGCACCGCGTCGCGCGGCGCGGTCAGCGCGGCCGTGAAGGCCCGTGCGATGTCGGCGGCGTGCACCAGCGGGCGCCAGGGGGTGCCGTCGGAGAGCACCAGCACCTCGCCGGACAGGAGTGCGTGGCCCACCAGGTTGTTGAGCACGATGTCGGCGCGCAGCCGGGGTGAGTAGCCGAAGGCGGTGGCGTTGCGCATGAACACCGGGCTGAAGTCGCCGTCGGACAGGGCGTGCAGGTCGTCCTCCACCCGCACCTTGGACTCCGCGTACGGCGTCACCGGGCGCAGCGGGGCGTCCTCGGTCACCAGGTCGCTGCCGCCTGAGGCGCCGTAGACCGAGCAGGTGGACGCGTACAGGAAGCGCCGCACTCCGGCGTCGCGGGCCAGCCGGGCCAGCCGTACGGACGCGTGGTGGTTGATGTCGTAGGTGAGTTCCGGCGCCAGAGATCCCAGCGGGTCGTTGGAGAGCGCGGCCAGGTGGATCACGGCGTCCACCCCTGCCACGTGTTCGGCCGTGACGTCGCGCAGGTCCACCCGATGCCCGGCCGGGTCCGCGGGTGGCGGGCCGAGGACGCAGTCGGCGAACAGGCCGGCGTCAAGACCGACGACCTCGTGCCCGGCGGCCGCGAGGACCGGGGCCATCACGGTGCCCAGGTAGCCCTGGTGTCCGGTCAGCAATACGCGCAAGGTTCATTCCCCCAGGTTGAGAGTGAGTTTGGTGACGGCGAACGCCTCGGCGTAGCGCGCATGGCATTCGATGCCGCGGATCCGTGCAAGACCGAGGAAGGCCTCCCGGTCGTACCAGGGCCGGTGCCGCTGCGAGGGGTAGTGCTCCTGCAGCAGCCGCACCTTCTGTTCGGCGATCTGAGGCGACAGCGGCTGGTACGCCGTCGGACGGCCGAGATCGCCGTCCCACTTGACGATCTCGTAGCCGAGCACCAGGTGGTCGCGGAACGCGGTGGGCAGCAACTGCGCCAGGCCGCGGTGGTCCTGGTGCGCGTCATCGGTACGCGGAGCCAGGACCAGATCCGGCTCGGTCTGCGCGCGCAGCTCCTCGACTGCGGCCTTGGCCTCCTCCCAGTGCGCGGGCAGCCGGCCGTCGGGCAACTTGTGCACGGTCAGCCGCAGATCGGCGCCCGGGCAGAAGGCGGCGAGTGCGGCCCGCTCCTCCTCCTCCCGCTCGCTGCCGCCGCCGGAGAGCACCAACGCGTCAATGCGGATACCCGGTCGCGCGAGGCACAGCGTCAGCAGCGTGCCGCCGGCGCCGATGGCGATGTCGTCGCAGTGCGCGCCCACCGCGACGATCCGGTCCAGGCGCCCGGACCCGAGCCGGATCACGCGGTCCTCATCCCGGCCTTCGCCCCTGCGCCGTCCCTTTCCCACACGACCCACGGGCGATCACCCCGGGCGTACGCGTCGTCGAGTGCGGCCCGCTCCTTCACGGTGTCGGTCGGCTTCCAGAAGCCACGGTGCTGATGCGCCACCAGCCGTCCGCGCTTGGCCAGTTGGGCACATCCGTCGGCGACCAGGTCCCCGTTCTCCGGTATGTGGTCGAAGACCTCCTGGCGGAGCACGAAGTAGCCGCCGTTCTCCCACAGCGGCAGTTCGCTCACCGCGGTGATGCCCCCCACCAGGCCGTCCTCGCCCAGGTCCACGCAGTGGAACGAGGACTGCGGCGGCACCACCATCATCGACGCACCGGCGTCGCGCCGGGCGAACCGGTCGATCATCTCCGGCAGCGGGGCGTCGGTGAGCACGTCGGCGTAGTTGGCGAGGAACATCTCGTCGCCGTCCAGGTGGTGCCGCACCCGGCGCAGCCGCTCCCCGATCGGTGACTCGATGCCGGTCTGCGCGAACGTGATCGTCCAGTCGGCGATGTCGGTGGACAGCAGCTCGGTCCGCCCGCCCCGCAGCACGAAGTCGTTGGACGTCGTCTCCTCGTAGTTGAGGAAGAAGTCCTTGATGTGGTGCGCCCCGTAGCCGAGGCACAGGATGAACTCCGTGTGCCCGTAGTACGCGTAGTAGCGCATGACGTGCCAGATCAGCGGCCGCGGGCCGACCATCGCCATCGGCTTGGGCATGTCGTCGGAGGTTCCGCTGCGCATACGCAGCCCGTAACCGCCGCAGAACAGGACGACCTTCATGCTGCGACCTCTTTCACGATGTGACCTCGACAATGCTCAGTTCCGGGATCGGGAAGACCAGCCGGCCGCCCCAGTCGTGCACGAAGGACAGTTGCTCGACCAGTTCGTCCCGCAGGTTCCACGGGAGGACGAGCACGTAGTCCGGTCGGTCGGCGGCTATCTGCTCGGGCGGCAGGATCGGGATGCGGGTGCCCGGGGTGAACCTGCCGTGTTTGTAGGGGTTGCGGTCGACCGTGTACGGGAGCAGGTCGGGCCGGATGCCGCAGTGGTTGAGCAGAGTGTTGCCCTTGCCCGGGGCGCCGTAGCCGACGACCGTCTCGCCGCGCTCGGCCGCCTCGATGAGGAACCGCAGGAGGTCCCGGCGCACCTTGGCCACCCGAGCGGAGAAGTCGGTGTACCCGGACAGCTCCTGCAGCTCGGCGGCCTTCTCCCGGGCGAGCACGTCGGCCACCCGCTGGGACGGCTCGCCGGCCACGTCGGCCGGCCGGGCCCACAGCCGGATGGAGCCGCCGTGCGTGGGCAGCAACTCGACGTCCACGAGCGCGAGTCCGCCGCTCGCCAGCGCCCGGGTCGCGGACGCGACCGTGTAGTACTGGAAGTGCTCGTGGTAGATCGTGTCGTACTGGTTCTCCTCGATCAGGGTCAGCAGGTGCTGCACCTCGATGGAGACCCAGCCGTCGTCGGCGACCAAAGCGCGCAGCCCCTGCGTGAACCCGACCACGTCGGGGATGTGCGCGTACACGTTGTTGGCCACGACCAGGTCCGCCGGGCCGTGCTCCTTGCGGACGGACGAGCCGGTGACCGGGTCCAGGAACTCCGTGAGCGTGGGCACACCCGCATCCCGCGCCGAGGCGCCGACGTTCACCGAAGGCTCAATGCCGAGGCAGCGGATCCCCCGGTCCACCACATGCCTCAGCAAGTACCCGTCGTTGCTCGCGACCTCGACCACGAAGGCGTCGGTGCCCAGACCCAGCCGCTGCACGGCGCCGGCGACGAACGTGCGCGCGTGCTCCACCCAGGAGGTCGAGAAGGAGGAGAAGTACGCGTACTCGCTGAACGTCTCCTCCGGCGTGATCGACGGCGGGATCTGCGCGAGCCAGCAGTCGGTGCAGACCCGCAGGTGCAGCGGGTACGCCGGCTCCGGTTGGTCCAGTTGGTCCGCGGCGAGAAAGCTCTCACATGGTGGCGTCGCCCCAAGGTCGACGACGCTCGCCATCGCTTCCGAGCCGCAGAGTCGGCATCGTGTCATCTACTCCCCATCCCCCCTGCTCGCGCGGACGTCCCCGCCGCGAGCCAGTGCTGACCGTCCCGCGATCGCGGTGCGGTACTCCTCCAGCAGGCGCTCCAGGCCGACGGCCGGGCTGAACCCCTGCTCGTATCGGCGCCGGGCCGCCTGGCCCATCTCCCGGTTGCGGGCCGTCTCGGCCGTGATCCGGCGTATGCAGGACGCGAGCGAGGCCACCTCGCCCGGCCGGTGCAGCAGCCCGGTCACGCCGTTCTCGACGAGTTCGACGAAGGCGCCGTGACCGGCGGCGACGGTCGGGACCCCCGCCGCCATCGCCTCGACGACCACGAGACCGAACGCCTCGAGCCACGTCGAGGGAGCCACCACCGCGACCGACCGCGCGATGGCCTGCCGGCACTCCGTCGTGTCGTACAGGCCGACGTACCGCACGTCGTCCCGGCCCGCCGCCCAGGCGGTCACCTCTCGCTCCAGCGGCCCCGCGCCGGCGACCACGAGCGGCACGCCCACACCGCCGTCCGCGGCGATCTCGTCCCACGCGGCCATGAGCAGCCGCACGCCCTTGGCCTCCGCGAGCCGGCCGAGATAGAGCAGATGTTCGCCGTCGCCCGCTCGGCGGGCGCCCGGTTCCGGCACGAAGTTGTGCTTCACCGCCAGCCGCTCGGGCGGCATGCCGGCCCGCACCAGGACGTCGCGCTGCGCCTCGGAGATGCAGAAGAACCGCTCCACGCCGGACCACCACCGCCGCCGGTTGACGAGAAGGCTGACCGCGAGCGGCACTGTCGCCAGCCGGGAGTTCCGGTAGCAGCCGTGCCGGACGGCGGGCAGCGGCGCCGACCCGACGCACTCGGTGCACGGCCGGCCGTCCCGCTGCAGCGTCCCGGGCGGGCAGACCTGGGTGTAGTTGTGCAGTGTGGCGACGGCGGGCACGCCGGCGTCGGCGCAGGCGGCCAGCACCGCGGGCGACAGGAGTGGGAAGACGTTGTGGACGTGCACCACGTCCGGCCGTTCGGTGCGAAGCCGGGCGGCGAGCTCCGCGCGGACCGCCGGGTTCCACGGCACGAGCAGCGGCACCGCGACCTTGCCCAGCGGGGACCGTGCGGCGATGTCGTCGCTGCGCCGCTCGAACAGCTCGACCCGGTGGCCGGCTTCGCGCAGCAGCTCCACCTCCTGGTCGACGACCTTGTTCTCCCCGCTCGGCTGCGCCGAGGCGTAGCGGTTGTGCACCACGAGGACGTGCATGCTCAGGTCACCTCCGATCGTCGGGCCCATCGCGGTATGCGTCGGTGGGGGATTTCGGGCGTCGAGAGGGGAGCGGCCGCGGCAGGTGCCGCCAGCAGCGAGGCGGCCAGGGCCAGATGCAGCAGATACGGCGAGGCGTCGCCCAGCCCGGCCTCGGTGTACGACGCGATCGCGCAGTAGCTGATCAGGAAGATCGCGCAAGCCCTCTGCAGCGACGGTGGCCGCAGCAACGCGACGCCGCCCAGCACGATGATGATCGCCGCCACGATGGCGGCGCCGGTCAGGCCCTGCTCGTGGTAGACGGCCAGCCAGCTGTTGTCGATTGGCAGCCCGCCGAACGACTTGTCGCCCAGGCCGACGCCGAACAGGTACTCCGAGGTCGTCCGGGGGGCTGCCAGCAGGGCGTCCCAGACTTTGGCACGGCCGGTGAGGTTGGAGAAGTTCTCCTTGCTCTGTCCGCGCAGGAACCACGCCTGTAGCGCGGAGCTGAACCCCACCGCGGCCACAGCGGCGCACAGCACCGCCCAGGTGAAGTACCGGCGGGCGGCGGCGCTGGTCAGGATGAGCGAGCTGATCGCCAGCGCCAACCCGACGAGCAGGCCGAGCGTGGCCGTCCGGGTATGGGTCAACGCGAGCAGGACGAGTGACGGCACGATGACTACCGCCGCGCTGGCCCTGGTGGTCCGGCGGCCCAGTACGAGCAGCACGGTGAGCCCGATGATCACCGCGGCGTACTGTCCGATCTGCGGCGGGGTGAGCGGCCACAACGCGCCGACCAGCCGCCCGCCGTAGAGCTCGGGCATGGCCACGGCCGGTGAGACGACCAGGCCGGCGGCCACCGACCCGAGCACCGCGAAGTACATCCGGATGTGGTGCCGGACGAACGTCAGGCTGCCGTCCCACCAGCGGCTGAGTAGCCACAGCGTGCCGACGAAGAGAGCCAGCCGGGCGCAGCGGAACAGGGCGCCGAACCCGGACTCCAGGTTCGCGCTGGAGATCACGCTCGGCACCAGCAGCAGGGTGAGCAGGAACACGAAGGCGCTGGCTCGGATGCGCAGCCGGAAATTGAGTGCGAGCGCCAGCGCGAACGCGGCGACCAGCGCGCCCATGGTGACCATCTGGATGAGGGAGCGGGGCAGCGGGATGATGGTCTTCGCCCCGGCGGAGCCGAGCGTGTTGAGGATCAGCAACCCCCAGACCATCCCGACGATCTTCGGTGTGCCGGCAGGGCGCGGTTCGGCCCCGGGCTGCATGCCCGCCGTGTCCGGTCCGACCCGCGGCCCACCGCGCGTCAGGTACCCGCCCATCTCAACCACCGGCCTGTGGCTGGAAGGTGCTGCCCGCGTCTTGTTGATACGGAGTCCGCTGCCACTGCCCGAGGTCGAGCATCCGGCTCGGGTCGTGGGCGACGAAGGTCCATGGTCCGACGTAGACGTTGTCGTGCCAGCGGTTCTGCTGCTTATGGGTGATCGCCTCGGCCACCCGTTCGCCCGGGTACGGCGTCCATTCCGGATAGGTGCCGTAGTTGGCCAGCAGCGCCATGCGGCCGCACTTCACCGTGCACCCGACGACGGACGTGTCCAGCACGAAGCGGTTGTGGTGGATGTCCACCCGCTGGGTTTTCCACCGGCAGTCGGCGTAGAGCGGTGCGGTGGCGATCGCCGGCTGCGCGCAGCGGTCGGTGTCCCGCACCAGCAACGTGCAGTCGCCGGACGAGGTGTTGGCCGGGCTGTTGCAGAACCGGTCGGCGTTCTCCCACAGGGTGATCCCGGACCAGTTGTTTTCCAGCACGTTCTGGTAGATCTCGATCTTGTCCGTGCGGGCTCGGATCCGTGGTTCGCCGCCGGACTCGGACAGGTAGACGGTCGCGAACGGGAAGTTGTCGCCGCGGTCGGCGTACTTGCGGCCCTCCACCCAGTTGTTCCGCCGGATCGTGTTGTTCCGGATGACCGCGTTGTAGCTGGTCTCGTAGATCAGCGCGGCACCGTCGTTGGCCTCGAGCGCATTGTTCTCGATGCGGAAGTCGTTGTTGTTGGTGTCCGCCCAAAGCCCGGGTCCGCGGTTGTCGTGCACCCAGTTGCCGCGTATGTCGGCGCCGTTGACTGCCCAGAACTTGATGCCTCCAGTGCAGCCGCAGCCCGGCCGCCGCCGCTCCCAGTCGTCGCTGTTGTTGGCCACGATCTCGTTGCCCTCGACCACCAGGCCGCTGAGAGGGCCGGTGCCCTTGTATGCGTTCATGCCGTACTGTCCGTTGCCGCGCAGGCAGCTGGCGCTGACCCGCTGGCGGGCACCGGCCATCAGCCCGGCGCCGGAGTTGTACTGGATCGTCGCGTGCTCGATCACCCACCCGTCGGCCGAGTCATGGTTGACCACGCCCTCGTCCGGCGGCGCCACGAAACCCTGCACCGTCAGGTATTGGATGGTGACGTCGCGGGCGGTACCGCCGAACGCGTACTGGTTCTTCTTCCGGCCGTCGAGCACCGCGCCCGGCGCGCCGAGATAGCTGTTCCCCTCCTTGGGGATGACCTGGGCGTAACGGTCCGATTCGAGCTTGTGCGTCCCCGGTCGAAGCCAGAACGTGGTGTTCGGGGGGCTGCTCTTGGTCTTCGCAGCCAGGTCACCGACCACCGCGGGATCGACCGTCACCGCGCCCGCCGACGCCTTCGCCGGCCCGTTCGCAGGCTTGGCGCACACCCGGGCCACGGACGTGGATGTCCCGAGGGTCGGCTCCGCCGGGGCGCCGGGCGTGCTCTCACAGCCGGTCGCCGCCAGCAGGGCCAGCGCCAGCGGTGCCACCGGTAGCGCCCAGTGCCGCCACTTCATCCCCACGCCTCCTCCCTAGCCGCGGAACCTGAGTACGGTGGTGAACTCCCCCAACAACGCAGTGCCGTCGGCGAAGCCGCTGCCGACCAGCGTTGTGGTGGGTTCCTTGCGCCCGAAGCCCGCGGAGTACCAGCCCAGCGGCGGGTCACTCTCGCCGCGATGCGCCCGCCAGGACAGCTGCCCGGGCAGGTCGAGTACCGCGGAGCGGTCCTCGCCGTCCCGGGTCCAGGTGAGCGCTGCCCGGTTCCCCACCAGGTCCGCGGCGATCGCCGGGCCGAGGTGGAACGCCAGGCGCACGTCCCGGCGCGGGCCGCGCACCTCGTCGACCACCCGCAACTCCTGGCTCGCGGCGGTCAGTTCCACCCGGCGGCGGTGCACGGAGCGCTGGTAACCGTCGTGCTCGGCGCACCAGCGGGCCGTCCCCCCGTCGGAGGCGCCGGACGTGTCCGCGACCAGGACGCGGCTGCGGGCATGCTTGGTCCAGAGGAACGGGCCGCCGGAGACGGATTGGTCACCGCCGTCCAGCTGCAGGGTGTTGTGGCCGAGGGTCGACCGGAAGTACTGCCGCCACTCGGGCTGCCCGTGATAGCAGAACGTCCCCGGGTCGGCGAGCACGTCGACCCCGTCGTGCCGGACCTCCACGGACAGCGCGTCCGCGTGGCCGTGCGCGGCGATGGACAGAAAGCCGTGCGGACCACCGTCGCAGCGGCACCAGATCTTCCCCGGACCGCGCAGGATGGTCATGCCCGCGTCGGCGAGGTGGGCCGGTCGGCTTGCCGGGCGGGTCACGGCCGTTGCTCCATTATTCGAGTACGGCCGGATGAGCGAGGCCAGCAGCGGGGTGCGCACATCGGTGCCGGTCACCGCCGGCCACCAGGCGAGCCGACCGAACACGGCGTCCCCGGTCGCCAGCAGCGAGGCCCAGCGGTCGGTGCCCGCGCCGTCCACGACCAGACCGTGCCCGTCGTCCGCGTCCCCCTGGCGCGGTGGCCGTAACCGGTTGTCCACGACGGCCGCGAGCGCGTCGGTCATCCGCAGCAGCACAAGGCGGATCGACGCGGGGACCGACACACCTGCGGCATCCGCCTCGGCCACCGCGGCCAGGCCGAGCTCAAGGACAAGTCCGTGGTACTCGGTGGCCAGTTCGCGGTTGAGGCCGGAGTCGAAGGTGTTGCTGCGCAGGTGCCGCTCCAGCGACCGCAGCGCGTCGGATCGCCAACGCGCCGAGGAGGGGAACCAGTTGAACGCGCAGGCCCCGGCGAACTGCCCGGCGGTCTCGGCGATGACGTGGTTGTTCGCCGAGGATCCCCGGCTGGGGAAGGCGGCCAGCCAGCGCTGGTGGTGCCAGATCTGGTTCCGCGCCACCGGGTTGTCCTCGAACAGCGCGGCCGTGCCCGGCCAGCCGTCGAGCAGCCGGCGGATCCACACCCAGGACAGCAGCCGGATGCCCAGCTCGATGCCGCTGATCCAGTGCACTCCGCGCAGCGGCGCGTTGGCCGCCCACCACGACCGCAGGTGCTCGGCCACGCGCTCGGCGTACCGCTCGTTCCCGGTGATCGCGTAGGCGGCGGCGAGCACGGTGAGGTACTGATGCCGGGACAGCTCCCAGATCTGCTTGATGTCCCCGACCGCGTCCTCGTTCCGGTACGGCACGTCGAAGGCGTAGCCCCACGGAGCCCGGCGCCCGGTCTTCGGGTCGCACCACCAGTCCGGGTCGTCCAGGTCGTCGCGGACCACCCCGAAATACTCGGCGTGCCCGGCCATCAGCCGGTCCGCCTCGGCGACGAGACGCTTCGCGGCGTCCGGAGACACTGCGGCGATCGTCCCGGCGGGTAGTACAGCGGTGAACCGGGCGTCGGTCACGCTCGGGCAGTCCGGCCGCGCCGACCGCCACCGCCGCCTGCGCACCGCGTCGCCCGCCCGGCCGCCGACCTCCCGCGGTCCCATCCGGGACAGCCGCCGCAGGTACCAGCCCGCGCTCATGGTCATCGCGCCCTCGCCAGCGTCACCGGCGCGGTGCCGACCAGGCCGGCCTGCACGGCGAGGGTGGCCGACGTGGTGGCGACCAGCGACTCCAGCGGCACCGGCATCGGCCCGCCGGTCCGCACGGCCTTGATGAACGCGGCCAGTTCGGCGTTCTGGCCCTTGTCCCGGGCCTTGGGCAGCCGCGAGCTGACCCACCGCTTGGGACCGTGGACCGAGGCACGGACGAAGTCGTCGAGCCGCAGCACTTTGCCGTCCGCGACCAGGTCCAGGGTCTCCTTGGGGAAGCTGGCCGCGCCGGTGGTGACGTAGCTGATGGTGGCGGTGGACCCGTCCGGGTAGCGCAGCACGACCTGCAAGTCCTCGTTGCCGGACGTGGCGACCGCGTACACCGATACCGGGTCGGCCTCGAGCAGCCAGCTCGCCGTGTCGATGAAGTGTCCGCCCTCGCCGGCGAACCGCGAGCCCTCGCTGCCCTGTTGGAGGTACCAGCTGCCGTGCTGCAGCCGGCCCGCGTTGACCAGGTAGCGCAGGCTCGCCGGACCGGTCCGGGCGCCGAACCGCTTCCTGGCCTCCTGCAGCAGCGGCGCGAACCGGCGGTTGAAGCCCACCTGCAGCCGGTCGTTGCCGGACTCCCCCACCGCCGCGAGCACGCCGGCCAGCTCGTCCTCGGTGAGGGCCAGGGGCTTCTCCACGAACACCGCCTTGCCGGCCAGCAGCGCCCTGCGGGTCAGTTCTGCGTGCGAGCTGTGGCGGGTGACCACGAACACGGCGTCGATGGACTTGTCGCCGAGCACGGCGTCGAGATCGGTGGTCGCCTCGGCGAAGCCGAACTTCCGCTTGGCGTTGGCCGCGGACAGTGCCGTCGTGGTGACGACCGTGGACAACTCGACGCCGTCGCGCTGTGCCAGGTGCGGCAGCAGCATCGACGTCGCGTAGTTGCCTGCGCCGACGAACGCAAGGCGCACCGGCGCCTTGGCAGCCCGGGCCGGGGTGGACACTGAGCCGCTGGGTCGCTCCACCACGGGCACGGTCACTGCCGGGGCCTCCACTTCCCCCTTTTCCTCCGCCTGTTCGGGGTAGCGGAACAGCACAGCCACGGCCTTCAGATCACCGTCCTTCAGGCTCTGGTACGTCTCGACGGCGTCATCGAAGTCGGCGATGTGGGAGACCAAGGGCTCCACGTCGACGCGGCCGCGGGCGAGGAGATCGAGGAAACACGCCAGGTTGCGGCGCTCGGTCCAGCGCACGTAGCCGATCGGATAGTCGCGCCCCTCGAGCTCGTACTCCGGGTCGTAGCGCCCTGGACCGTACGAGCGCGAGAACCGGACGTCGAGCTCCTTCTCGTAGTACGCGTTCCACGGCAGGTCCAGGCGGCATTTGCCGATGTCGACGACCCGGCCGCGGTCCCTGCTCAACTTGGCGGCCAGCTCGACGGGTTGGTTGCTGCCGCCGCCGGCGGCCAGGTACACCTGGTCCACGCCGTGACCGTCGGTGAGCTCGGCGACGGCGGCTTCCACGGCCACGGACGCGGGATCGCCGCAGGCCGCGGCGCCCAGGCGCTCGGCGAGTTCACAGCGCACCGGGTCGGGGTCGGCCCCGACGACGCGGACTCCCGAGGCGGCAAGGAGCTGGACCACCAACTGCCCGATCAGCCCGAGGCCGATGACCAGCGCCACGTCGCCGAGCTGCGGCTCGCCGCGGCGGACGCCCTGCAACGCGATCGACCCGACGGTGCCGAAGGCCGCGTGCCGCGACGCGAGGCCGTCCGGCACCGGGCTGTAGAGGTTCTTCGGCACCCAGTTCAGTTCGGCGTGCAGCGCGTGCTCATTGCCGGCGCAGGCCACGAGGTCGCCGACCTTCACGTCGTCGATCCCGGGGCCGACCTGCTCGACCACCCCGCACAGCGAGTAGCCCAGCGGCGTGTAGGAGTCCAGCTTGCCCATCACCTTGCGGTAGGTGGCAGGCACCCCGTTGGTGGCCACGCTCTGCATGACCTTGGCCACCTGGTCCGGCCGGGAGCGGGCCTTGCCCAGCATCGACATGCCGGCCTCGGACACCTTCATGAGCTCGGTCCCGGTGGATATCAGCGAGTAGGCGCTGCGGACCAGCACACCGCCCGGCTTGCACCCCGGCACCGGCACGTCGAGCACCGTCAGCTCGCCGCTCTTGTAGTTCTGCACAACCTGCTTCACCCGAAGTCCCCTTGCTCCTACGCCGTCAGCGGGCGCTCTGGCCGGAGCCAGAGGTCGCGCCGCGATACCAGTACTCGAGAGTCAGCACATGCCATAGATGCTTGGAGAAGTCCCGATGCCCGGCGGCGTCCTCGGCGACCATGCGCGCCAGCGCGTCACGGCGCAGGAACCCGGAACTGACGAGCACGCCGTCGTGCACCACCTCGCGCACCAGCGGTGCCAGATCCCTGCTCATCCAGGCCCGCAGCGGGGCGCTGAACAGGCCCTTGGGCCGGTACACGATCTCCCGGGGCAGGATCGAGGTGGCCGCCTCCTTGAGGACGGCCTTGCCCTGCCGTCCGACGATCTTGCGGTCACCGGGCACGGCGAACGCCGCCTTGACCACCTCGACGTCCACGTACGGCACCCGCACCTCGGTCGACGCGGCCATGCTGGAGCGGTCCGTGTAAGCGAGGTTCAGGCCCGGCAGGAACATCCGGGCGTCGCCCAGGCACATGCGGTTGACGAAGTCGTCGAGGTCGTTGTCCTGGTAGATGTCCGCGTGCTCGGTCAGCACGTCATCGACCGTCCCGGCCAGGTCCGGATCGACCAGGGCGAGCAGTTCGTCCTGGTCGTACATGGTGTAGCTGCGCCGGAACGCGGTCTCCTCCGGCAGGTCGGCGAAGGAGAGGAACCGCTTCGCGAAGCGCACCGAGCGGTACCCCCGGCGGGCCGTGGCGACCGGCAGCCGGTCCACGGCCCTGGACAGGCCGCGCCGCAGGGGCCGCGGGACGCGCTGGTAGCGCAGCGCGAGCAGGTTGGCCAGGTGCTTGCGGTAACCGGCGAACAGTTCGTCGGCACCCATCCCTGAGAGCATCACCTTGACCCCGGCCTCCCGGGCGGCCGAGCAGATCAGGAACGTGTTGATCGCGGCGGGGTCGCCGATCGGCTCGTCCAGGTGGTACGTCATCTGCGGCAGCAGGTCGAGCACATTCGGAGCGATCTCGATCTCATGCAGGTCGACGCCGAACCGCTCGGCCACCTGCCGGGCATAGCGCAGGTCGTCCGGCATCGCCTCGAACTTGGCGTCCTCGGCGCGGAACCCGATCGTGTAGGCGGAGATCCCGGGTTGGTCGCGGGCCGCCAGCGCGGTCAGGTAGCTGGAGTCGAGACCGCCGGAGAGGAAAGTCGCCACGGGTACGTCGGAGAGCAAGTGGCGCCGGGTCGACTCCTCGACGACGGCGGCCAGGTCCGGCTGCTCGCCGGCCCGTGCCCGCTCCCGGCCCTCGGCGGCGACGTCCTTCAGGTGCCAGTACCGGCCGCGCTCCACCCGGCCGTCGGGCCGGCACCGGAGCCAGCTCCCCGGCGGCAGCTTCTCCGCCTCGCGGAACGCGCAGCGTGAGTCCGGCACCCAGTAGTACAGCAGCGAGGCCACCAGCGCCGCATGGTCCACCTCCAGCGACCCGCCGGTGGCGGCGGCGAGCGCCTTGAGCTCGGAGGCGAACACCAGGCCAGCACCGCGCCGGAGCAGGAACAGCGGCTTGATGCCGAGCTGGTCGCGGGCGAGCACCAGTTCACCGGTTCGCTCGTCGAAGATCCCGAACGCGAACATGCCGCGCAGCCGGGGCAGGCAGTCCGTGCCCCAGCGCCGCCACGCCTCAAGGAGCACCTCGGTGTCGGAGGTACCGCGGAAGCGCACCCCGGCGGCTGCCAGCTCGGCACGCAGCTCGGGCGCGTTGTACAGCTCGCCGTTGTACGTCAGGACGAGGCCGTCCGAGACCATCGGCTGGGCGCCGGTCTCGGACAGGTCGATGATGGCAAGGCGGCGGTGTCCGAGGTGTACTTCGCCGTCACCGGCGGGGTGGCTGTACCGGCCCGCCCCGTCCGGACCGCGGTGGGCGAGGGTGTCGGTGAGCCGGTCGGTCACGACCTTCCCGTCCGGCCATCGGTAGGTGCCTGCTATGCCACACACGTGTTACCGCGCCTCCTGGTCGGTTTCCGGGACTCGTACGGCCAATGACGGCCGCTCCGTCGGCAGTTGGCCCATCCCGTTCTGCCGGGCGAGCCGCTCGCCATGACCCCGCAGCGCGATGTGCAGCCCGTCCCACAGCGTGCCGTCGGTCCGGTCACGCGGATCGGGGTCGATCAGCACCACACCGATCACCGGAATGCGCAGGTCCGCGAGCTGTCGCGCCACGGTGTGCAGCCATGCGGCGCTGCTGTGTCCGGCACGCACGACGAGCACGGTCTGGCTGCCGAGGTACTGGAGGTCGGTCCACGCCGTGCCGGGCGCGACCGAGCCGACGCCGAGCCGGCGCGTCTGACGCGGCATGGCCGCGGCACGCTCGCCGCTGACCACGGCCGGGTCTCCTGGCTTCTGGCGACTGTTGGCGAGCTGCGGTCCTGGCAGACCATCGACGATGGCCACTGGACCCTCCGCCGCCAGTGCCCTGGCGACGTCCAGGGCGATCGCGCTCGCGCTGCGCGCACAGCCCAGTTCCAGCAGCGACACCGGTTCCGCGAAGCCGCGCACGGTGCGGGCCAGGGTCGCGGTGAGCCTTGTCCGTGCAGCCCGCGTCCGTCGGCGCTGCCACAGCCTGGCCGACCAGCGGGGCGCACGGCGCAGCTCCGCGATGACCGAGGCGCCCAGGTTCGCCGCGATCTCCCGGCGCAGCACTGGGCGGTCCGCCACCACTGTGCCGACGGCGGCCAGCGCGAGCCCGAGGACGAGCCCGAGGACGAGCCCGATCGCGGCGTTGGTGAGCGCGGTCCTGGGCAGGGAGTACTGCACCGCGTGCGGGGCGTCCACGATCTGCGTGCCGGCGATGAGTTGAGGCGTGCCGATGCGCGCCTCCGCGGCGCGCTGGTCGAAATCGGCGATCCGCGAGGTGAGTTCGGCCCGGCGGGCGAAGAGCGACTCGATGTCCGCCGACGCTTTCGGGTCGCTCTCCGGCGGTCCGTCTCCGATCGCCTTGTTGACCCGGGCGAGCTCGTCCCGCATTCGGTCACGCTGCTCGAGCAGGGTCTCGGCCTCGGTGTTCGCGGCTTCCCGCATCCGCTTCACATGGTCCGCGACGAACGCATCGGCCAGCGCCTTGGCTCGGGCCACCGCTTCCGCGTCGCTGTCACCTGTCACATTGATCTGCAGCAGGTTGTTGGTCAGGCCGATACCCCGGTAGTCCCGCATGAAGTCTTCCGGACGTTCCGGGGAGTTGAGGGACTGCAGGGCCTTGCCGGCGATACGCGTGGTCTGCAGCAGCGCGGCGTCGGTGCGGATCAGCGTTCCGGGGTCGTTCGGCTGGTCCTCCTGATGCGTGACCAGCACCGTGGTCACCGCGGTCGGCTGCGGCGGCAGCAGGACTGCCACCGCCGCGCCGAACAGCAGCCCCAGTAGCGCCACGGAGCACCAGAGGCGGCGGCGCCTCCGCACCGCCACCACCAGCGCCTGCAAATCCAGCAGTGGAACGGCGGCCGACGAATCCGAAGTCGTGCTCGTGGTCATACGGAGCCTCCCGTCGCGCCGTCGCCAACCGCGACCGCCTGCGTGGCGTCATCCGGAGGACGGCCGGCAGACCGCTTCGGACGGGCCCGGACCACGCCGGCGACGACGATGCCGACGACCTCATGCTTGGCGTCCGCACATGCCTCGGCGATGCCGGCGAGCTCCTCCGCCGTCCAACTGCCCGAGCTGAGCACGACCAGGGCACCGGACTCGTTGTCGCGGTCCGGCACCATCGGCTGGGACACCGAAACCCCCACCACCCGTAGCAGCGGATCGCTCTTGGCCTCGGCGGCGAGCTGCCCGGCGGCCCGGCGGGCGATCTCGTCGTCGTCCGGGACGACGACCAGCAGCCGCCGGGGAGCCGGCAACTGGTCCCGCAGGCGCGCGCACACCCGCCGGTAGCGGATCTGCCTGCTGGCCTCGTCGCCGGACAGCTGCGGGGTCGGTATGTCCCACCGGACGTCGGCGCCCAGCAGCCGGCGGATCCAGGCCCGCGGGCCACGGCCCTTCGGCCGGTGCGCGGGCCGTTCATCAGGTACGTCGACGGTACCCAGCAGCGCCGAGCCCAGCGCCGCGGCGATCTCCGGTTCGGTGCGCAGTCGCCGACTCACCCGTGCGGCGGCGAGATGGCCGATGACCGCGAGCACGAAGAACAGCAGCGCCCCGCCGACGATGAGCTGCATCCTCGTCGGCGGTGCCTCGCCGGTCGGCCGGGCCGCCGGTCCCATGACGACCATGTTGGCCTTGTTGGTCGCCGGGTCGGCCTGGTCCAGCTTGTTCATGGCCTCCTGCAGCGCGGTGCGCAGCTTCTCGAGCTCGGTGCGGGCCTGCACGCTCTCCACGGTCTGCCCCGGATCGGCCGCCTTGGCCAGCTCGGTGATGCGGCGGCTGGTCTGCACCACCATCTGCCGCAGTGCCTCGGGCCGCGCCGCCGCTTCGGGGTCGGTGGTGTCGCCTGCGATCCGCCCGGCGAACGTGACAAATTGCTGGGCCACCTGGTCGGAGAGCCGCTGCGCGCGCTCCGGGGTGTCGGCCGTACCCGAGATCTTGATGATGTTCCCGTCGGCGGCCTCGGCACTCACTCGATCCCGCAGCTCGGTGCCGCTGACCCCGGTCCAGCCGAGCGTGGCGGCCGCGCGGTCGACCACCACCGAACTGGTCGCGATCTCCACCTGAGTCACCAGCTCGCGATCCTCCCACTGCCCCGACAGCAGCACCGATGTCGACGTCGTGTAACGCGGTGGAAAGAGCGCAGAGGCGCCGAAGCCGACGAGCGCGCCCACCACGGCGAGGACGGCGAGAAGCCGCCACCGCCGACCGAGAATCCGCCCGATCGTGACCAGGCGGATCGTGTCATCGCTCAACGGCGCGGCCTCTTCCCTGTGCGGACCGGGTCGCCCGCCGACACCGGAGCGTCGTCACCGCACGCAGCGGCGTAGGCGGCGAGCAGCGACGCTTGCGAGTTCCGCCAGGAAAGCTGCCCGCTGATCCGCTCCTGGCCGATCTTGCCCATCCGGGCCCGCTTCTCCGGATCGTCCAGCAACAGCGCGATGAGCTTGGCGAACTCGGCCTCGTCGTTGGCGGATGCGTAGACGGCGGCGTCACCGGCGGACACTCGGGCCTCCCGGAGGTCGAACGAGACCATCGGCCGGCCCATCACCATGTACTCCAGGACCTTGTTCATGGTCGACACGTCGTTGAGCGGATTGCGCGGGTCGGGGGAAAGGCACACGTCAGCGGTGGACAGGTAGCGCGCCAGGTCGGCGTCAGGAATGCGCCCGGTGAACTGCACCTGCTCCGACAGCCCGAGCCGCCGGGACAGCTCCACCATCGCGTCGAAGGCGTCGCCGGCGCCGACGAACACCGCATGCCAGTCGGTCCGCCCGAACTCGTCGCGGAGCTTCGCGAGGGCCCGCAACGCGTAGTCGACGCCGTCCTGCGGTCCCATGACGCCGAGGTAGCACAGCAGATGAGGCTTGTCGCGCTTCAACTCCGGCTCCGGCGGCACCGGGTGGAACCGGTCGATGTCCGGCGCGCTGCGCACCACGAAGACGTCCTGCGGCCGCTTACCGCCGCGGCGCAGCGCGACGTCCCGGTAGCTCTCGTTCGTGGCGAGCACGACGTCCGCGGCCCGGTAGGTCCGCCGTTCCAGCGCGCACACGGCGCGGTAAAGCAGATCCTTGCCACGGTCGAACCGGGAGAGGTACAGCTCGGGCACCAGGTCGTGCTGGTCGAAGACGAACCGCGCGCCGCGCCGCTTCAGCCACAGTGCCGGCAGGAACAACAGGTCTGGCGGGTTGCAGGCGTGGACGACGTCGACCGGGCCGACCTTGCGGGCCAGCCGGACCGTGTGCCACAACGCCGATCCGTACTCGCGCAGGTAGCCGGCCGGCCCGCCGGTGGCCGCGCGCAACGGGTAGCGGTGGATCCGCACCCCGTCGATCTCCGCCTCCGGCTCCGTGTCCCGTTTTTCCCCCCTGGGACAGATGACGTGCACCTCCCAGCCCGCGTCGCGCAGTGTCGTGCACTCCTGCCACACCCGCCGGTCGAACGGCACCGACAGGTTCTCTACGAGGATCAGCGCGCGCCGGGCCGGCCCGGCGCCGCTGGTTGTGTCACCAAGCAAGGCCCACGTACCCAGGTTCGGCCCGGCGCGCCTCGGCGTCGGGAAGGTGGATGAGGTCGACGATCACCGGGCCGTCGCCATGGGGCAGCGCCGACAGCACGGCCGGATCCCTGCTCCCGACGAGGCACACCTCGGCATGCTCGAGCACCTCGTCGACGGACTCTGCAAGCAGCTGCGCGAGGTGCGGCAGCCGGGTCTCGATGTACTCGCGGTTCGCGCCGAGCAGTCGGGAGAGGTTCACGTTGGGGTCGTAGATCCGCAGGTCGTAACCCTTGCCGAAGAGCCTCTCCGCCAGCTCGACGAGCGGGCTCTCGCGGAGGTCGTCGGTGCCGGGTTTGAAGGACAGCCCGAACAGGCCCACGCGGCGTTTGCCGGTGCGCTCGACCAACTCCACCGCGCGCTGCAGATGGTCGGAGTTGGAGGGCAGCACGTGGGCGAGGATGGGCACCGAGACGTCGGCCCGCTGCGCCGCGTGGACCAGGCTGCGTAGGTCCTTGGGCAGGCAGGAGCCACCGAAGGCGAAGCCGGGCCGCAGGTAGGCGGAGCTGATGTTCAGTTTGCGGTCGGCCAGGAACACGTCCATCACCTGGTGCGAGTCCACCCCGAGCGCCTGGCACACCGCGCCCAGCTCGTTCGCGAAGCCGATCTTGAGGCCGTGGAACGCGTTGTCCGCGTACTTGATGGCCTCGGCCGTCGGGATCGGCACCCGGAACACCTCGCCGGGCAAGCCGTCGTAGAGCGCCGCCACCACGTCGCCGCTTGCCGGGTCGAGCTCGCCGATGACGGTCTTGGGCGGGTCGAAGAAGTCCCGCACGCTGGTGCCCTCGCGCAGGAACTCCGGGTTGACCGCGACCCCGAAGTCCGCCCCGGCCATGCCGCCGACGTACTTCTCCAGGATCGGTACCAGCAGGTTCAGGCAGGTGCCCGGGAGCATGGTGCTGCGGAACACGACGGTCTGCCGCCCACCCCGCTCGGCCAGCGCGGCGCCGATCTGCTCGGTGACCCGTTCCAGATACGTGGTGCACAGGCTGCCGTTGGGCTCGGACGGCGTGCCCACGCAGACCAGCGAAATCTCACTGCCCATGATCGCCTCATGGACGTCGCCGGTGGCGCGTAACGCTCCGGTCCGCACGACCTCGGCGATGAGCTCGCCGATCCGCTCCTCGACCACCGGGGCCTTGCCGTCGTTGACCAGGTCGACCTTCACCTGGTTCACGTCCACCCCGATGACCTCGTGACCCATGCTGGCCAGGCACGCGGCCGACACGCAGCCCACGTAGCCGAGCCCGAAAACGCTGACCTTCATGACCCGTCCCTCTCCCCAGGCAGGCCCTTCCGGCCTGCGGTCCGCACGCCGGCCGGCCAGTTGAGCCGCAGCCCCCCGCGCATCAGTAGGCCCCCTGCCCTTGGAGCACCGCACGCAGCGTCTTCCACAAGATCACTGTGTCCAGGGCGAGCGACCAGTCCTCCACGTACCGCAGGTCGAGCCGGACCGACTCCTCCCATGGCAAGTCGCTGCGTCCGCTGATCTGCCACAGGCCGGTGAGCCCTGGCTTGACCAGCAGCCGCCGCCGGATGTCCGGGCCGTACGCAGCGGACTCCTCCGGTAACGGAGGCCGCGGGCCGACGAGCGACATCGATCCGGTGAGTACGTTGAAGAGCTGCGGGAGCTCGTCGATCGAGTACCGGCGCAGCACTGCTCCCACCCGGGTCACCCGCGGATCCCGGCGGAGCTTGAACAGCAGGCCGGCGCCCTCGTTGCGGTCGGCCAGCGCGGCACGTGCCCCGTCAGCCCCGGCGACCATGGTGCGGAACTTGAGAATGGTGAACTCGCGGCAGTCCTTGCCGACTCTGCGCTGGCGGTAGAACGCCGGGCCCCGACTGTCCACCAGCACGAGCAGCCCGACGAGCAGCATCAGCGGCGCGAACAGCAGCAGCAGGATCGCCGCGCCCATCCGATCGACGACCTCTTTTATCGCCCGGTGGCCCCCGGTGAAGGTCGGCATACTGACCCGCAGCAGCGGGATCCCGAGCACCGCGTCGACGTGCAGCCGCGGGCCGGCCACCTCCATCAGCACGGGGGCCACGACCATCTCGGCATCGCTGCCTTCGAGGTTCCAGGCCAGCCGCTGCAGCCGCTCCGGTGACCAGTGCGGGTCCGGCGTGACCGCGACGACGCGGTAGCCGTCGCGGCGGACGTGGCCCGCGACGTCCGCCAGTCGGCCGACGACCGGCACTCCGTCCAGTTGGTCACCGTCGAGCCCGAGTCCGTCCGTTGTGCACACGGCATCCACCCGCCAGCCGAGGTGCGGGAACTTGCGGGTTCGGCTGATCAGGTCCCGCACGGTGTCCAGGCTCCCGGCAGCGAGCACCGGTCTCAGGCACCGTCCTTCGTTCCGCTGTTTGTGCAGCCCGAGGCGGAGCAGATACCGCGCGGTCATGGTGACGAGCGCGATCGCGGGGATCGCGACGAAGATCCAGAGCTTGATGTTGCGCGAGGTGAGGGCGATCCCGCCGAGCGCCAGTACGACGGTCGCCGTGAACAGTGAGCGTCCGAGCCGGCGGAATTCCTCGGCGCCCTGGCCGAGCACGGCCGGAGCCCACGACCGGCTCACCGCGAGCACTCCCAGCACCAGCAGCTCGGTGCAGAATGCGAGAATCCCCCACTTCTCGTGCCAGTTGGCCGCGTCTCGGGCCCCGAAGAAGTTGCCGATCGCCGCCACCACCAAGGCGGTGGCCACGGTATCGCTGATGATCACGGTACGGCGGTACCGCTGCTCCCAGTCGTTCACGGGCTGGCTGATATCCCCATTCGCCAGACGCCCGCGCGTCGACGGAAATGGGCCGACTAGTCCCCCCTGCCGCACAGAACCCCCCCCGGTCCCCAGTGGTTCGACGTGTTCGCCTAACACTGTTCCTCCCCCTGGGAGGCCCCCGCCCCCCGCACGCTTCCACCCCTCGGGAGGCCCATCGCCCCCCCGTGCCGCGCTGTTCCTCACTGCGGGAGGCCAATCGCCCCCGCGCATGACATCCCGGCTACTGCAGCGCTACTTGAACAACCCGCCCTGACGGCAGCGGACTCGCATGTCCTGCCAGACTCTCGAGGTGCGCGGGAACCCGTCGAAACCTCGGGTGCTCCCCGCACCCGAAGCCCTTCTCGGGCTCAAAGAACTGATCACCCCCATGTCTGGCACCGGGGACGCGACTGCTGGCTTTCCCCAGTGCCGGACTTACAGATCATTACTGGTCGCCTCGTGCCCGACTAGTTGAAGCCAGGCCAATCTAGACCAACGGGGCCGGTCTGTAGAGGGAATGTGTGGAAATTGTGGTCAAGCTTTGAGACCAGATCCACAAATCGCTGACCACCCACGGGCTTTGACGAGAAGACGAGCCTTGTGACCTGTGATGACAGGAGCTCTCGGGGCTGCCGACACCGGCAGCCCCGAGGCGTTACGGCACTGGCAACTGGGCCGCGCCCAGGCCCTGCTGACGCCCCGAGCGGTAGCAGCACCGTGGCGGAGTACTTCGACGTCGGCCAGAACCGGGCGCTGCCGTGGAAGCGGCGCCCGCAGGCCACCGCGCTGCTCCAACAGCTCGCCCGGGCGCGGCTTCTGCGCAGGAATGATCGGCGAGCCGAAGTGAGCGTTCACGGCGCGCAGTTCGGCAACAACTCTCCGCTGTTCGTGCACTACGGCGTGCCGCCGTGGGGTGCCCGGGGCGGGCGGGGAGATCGACCCGGACAACGACGGCGTCCTAAGCCTGTGACGTCCACGCCCGCACGATCTGCCACCGAGCGCGCGGTGCGGCGACAGCCCATCGGTGCCTGGGCGGCGAGTTGTACGCCCGCACAAAGGAGGGCGTTGTCCCAGCCGAACGGCCGTGCCCACGTTATCCGTTCAGCCGACTCGCCGGAATCCGTACGAGGTGCCGGCTCTGATCGCGGCGCGAACACGCCATGTTCCTTGAGGTGCGTGGAAGCGGCACATCGCCATAGGAAGGGCGCCTTCGTTCCTCTCACCGGGGTCGAGCTGATCGCGTAGCCCGCGCCATGCGATTTCGTAGTCCAGGCACGCCTGTTGGACCGCAGCCTGTATGACGAAGTCTCGAGGCGTTCCGTTCTGACTGAGCGCAGGCCGCCACCGGATGCTGCCATGCGCGGGCGGCGCGCCCCAGGAACTCCCTTGTGCCAGAAGCCGTTTCCCTTCGTATCGCCTTGTGTCGAGCGTTTGACACAAGATCCCGACCAGGGCATCTTGTACCCACTGCTTGATACAAGATGATCCGGGGGGATCTCCATATGCTCGACACCGCCCCGCTCCAGTCCCGGTTCCTCGACCACGCCGACCACTACGCCCGCTGGTCCGGTCTGGCCATCGGCATCGTGGCCGCACAGCAGTTGGTCACGCTGGAGAGCGACGACATCACGATGCCCCTCGTGTTCGCCATCACCGCCTTCGGCCTGTGCGCGGTGGGCGGTGTCCTGCTCGGCGACGCCCTGACCCTGCGCCCCCAGGAAGCGGTACGCACCGCGAGTCTCGCCCCGCGCCTGGTCCGAGACCAAGTGCCGCCCCGTATGGCGCCCCTGCTTCTTCTGCAGGCGGCGTCCCTCGTCACCCTGCTGGTGATCGGTGCGGTCACGGCCGACCCCGACCGGATAGGCAGAGCGGGCCGCGTCATCACCGTCACCTGCGAAGGGATGCCAGCATCCCTCGGTCCCTGGCCCGGCCTGTACTACAGCGGCCCGATGTTCGCGGCCCTCGCGGTCGGAACCCCCGTCTGCGTCTGGGCCCTGCGCCGCATCGCCCACAGCCCGGGCGACGACCAGCAGCGCTTCGACCGCGCGTGGGCGATCACCGGAGCCTGGGGGCTGCTGGTGTCGAGCCAGGTGCTGCTCGTCGTTTTGATGATCTTCGTCGCACTCACGGAGAAGGCCTGCGCCGGCCCGCTGGGCGCCGCCACCATCGTGGTGATCTGTCCCCTGGGCCTGCTGAGTCTGTTCACCTTCGGATGGTCCCTGGTCACCGTGGTGGCACCCAGAGCGGTCGACGACGACACAACCGACGCATGGGACATTCGACGATGAGTGACCCCGCCGTCCGCGTCGACACCACCAGCCAGGTACCGCCGTACGAGCAGATCCGTGCCCAGCTGGCCGCGCTGATCCGCACCGGCCGGCTGGCCGAGGGCGAGCGCCTGCCGACCGTGCGCCAGCTCGCCGCCGACCTCGGTCTGGCGCCGGGCACCGTGGCCCGCGCCTACCGCGAGCTGGAGGGCGCCGAGCTGATCCGCACCCGCCGTGGCGCGGGCACCCGGGTCGCGGCGCTCCCGTCCGAGCCGCACGCGCACGATGCCGACCAACTCACCACTCTGGCCCGGGACTTCACCTCCGCCGCCCGAGCGCTCGGCGCCGACACCGAGGACATCCTGACCGCCGTCCGCGACGCCCTGGACCCGGGGCCCGCCTCCTCTTCGGCCACCGCCGGCAGCGGAGCGGGTGGCCCCAAGACGGCCGAGGCGTCGGCGCAAGTCACCGGCGTGAGGAACAGGCTTGAGCAGCAGACGTAAGTAACAGACGTAACAGGCACAACTAACAGTGGGTGATGAGCATCTGAATCCCCGGCGCGGCACAACCAAGCGCGGGGCGGTGTCGGCGGGCGTCATCGGCGCCGTACGGCGCGGCCGCGGGGAACTGGCAGGAGCGGCTGGACGGTTCGGGGCGCTCCGCGGCACCGGCCGGAACGGGCCCGGTGGCCAGGTGGCGCGAGCGGCGGGCGGCACGCACCTGGTCCGCCAGGACAGTGGCAGCGAGTTGTGCCCGCTCGTACCGGCGCCGGCCAGGTGCCGGGTGAGCGGACGGCCCACGGAGCCGTCGGCAGCCAGTCCAGTGCCCTGTCCCGGGCGATCTGCCGGCACAGCTCCAGCACACTGCGGGTGTCGTCGTCGCCCAGCGCCTGCCGCTCGGTCACGACGTCGCCCGCCACGAGCCCCGGCTTCTGTCTGCTGACCGATAGCAAGTCCTGGCGCTCACCAGGAGCTGACGCCGCAGCACGGCGAGGCGGCCGCGATCCGCTGCGCGATCAGTCGGCGCCGGACCTGGCCGGTGGCCGGTGTACGGGGCAGTTCGTCGACGACGCGGAGCAGGCGCGGGTGCTTGTGAGCGGCCAGTCTGCCGTCGAGATGGCGCCGCAAGTCCTCCAGGCTCGGCGGACGTTGGGGGTCGCGCGGTACGACGACTGCACAGACCACCTCGCCCCATGCGGGATCCGGCAGGCCGACGACGGCGGCGTCGGCCACGGCCGGATGGTCCGCGAGCCAGGCCTCCACTTCCCCTGGGACGACGGTCTCGCCACCGGTGCGGATCAGCTCACCGAGCCGTCCGGTGAGGGTGATGCGCCCTGCGGCGTCTATCTCCGCGAGGTCCCCGGTGCGGTACCAGCCGTCGTCGAAGGCCGCGGCGGTGGCGGCCGGGTCGTCGAAGTAGCCGTCGAAGAGCAGCGGGCCGCGCACCTGCAGTTCGCCGTCGCCGCTCCTGCGTACCTCGGTCGACGTACCGGGCACGCCGATCGAGTCCGGGCGCTCGCGCAGGCCGTCGCCGTCGAGCGCCGCGACGTTGCCCGTTTCGGTCGAGCCGTAGAAGACCCGCAGGTGGGCGCGCGGTGCGGCGGCCCGGATGGCGTCGAGGAATCCGGCGGTGACGGCGGACGTGCCCGTGTCGGCGAAACGCAGCGTGGCCAGCGCCGCGTGGTCGCCGTCCAATACCCGCTGCCAGACAGCGGGCACGCAGTAGAGCCGGGCCGCCCGGTGGCTTTGGACGGCCGCCCGGATCGTCTGCCCGTCCGCGTGGTCCAGGTACACCACCGTGTCGCGTGCCTGCCACTGCTGCAGGGAGATCGTCCAGGCCGCCATGTGGAACAGAGGGAACGAGCAGACCGCGGCGCCGCGCGGTTCGAGCTGTGATCCCGGGTGGGAACGCAAAAAGCTGACGCGGTGGGACAGCACGATGCCCTTCGGCCGGCCGGTCGAGCCTGAGGAGAAGAACAAGCAGTGCGGGTCGGTCTCCAGGAGACCGGTCGCAGTGTGCGGACCTGTGTTCCGCGCTGCGGCAGCTCTGTGTGCCTCTGCGTCCGCTGCTGCGACCACGGCCCTCAGGTCCCGTACCGGGACGCCGATCGCAGCGCCGAGCCGCGCGGTCTCGGCCGGTGTCCGGTCCGCCGCGACGACGAGCGCCGGGCGGACCGCGGCGGCGAGCTCGGCCGCCTCGTCGACGCCGAGCGTTCCCGCGACGGGCGCGTAGATGGCGCCCAGCCTGGCGAGCGCGGCGAAGAGGGGGACTGCGTCGAGTGTCGTGCCCGCCCAGCAGACGACGCGCTCGCCCCGGCCCACACCGAGTCCCCGCAGGGTGCGGGCGACCCTGTCGACGGCGGCATCGACCTCGGCGAAGGTGAGCGACCGGTCTCCGAGCACGGCCGCCGTGCGGTGTGGCACGGCCCGCGCGGCGTTGGTGAAGACATCGCCGATCAGCAACTGGTTCACGGGTACGGGCATGAGTACGGGCCTCCTGCGTGCGGCGGTCCGGCGCGTGTCGGCCGCGCGTGGGCGGCCGCCCCGCCGGGCCCGTGCCGCTCAGTCTTTCAACTCGACGATGATCTCGTGGTAGTCGCGCTCCCCGGTGTTCACCGCCGTCTCCACGCCACCGCGGGTGACATAGATCGCGGCGCCGGGCACCACCTCGGCCTCCAGGAAGTCCCGGTAGGGGCCCTCGGTGTCGGGCTCGGGCCGTACGGCGATCCGGTCGCCGCAGATCTGCACCAGGATGTTGTCGAGCTCGTGCCGGTGGACGTCGCTGTGCTCGCCCGGCGCGAGCCGCAACTCCCAGATCCTCACTCGGTCGTTGTCGAACAGGACCTTGCTGCCGATGTCCCCGAGCACGCGTTGCTCGTCCACAGTCCGCTCCCGTCGTGTCTGTCGCCTGTACCGGGTTGCCGGTACCGGGTTGCCGGTACCGATCAGTACCCGATCGTCGTGTCGACCTCGTTGATCAGCGTCTCGCCCGCGAGGTAGCGGGCCAGGTTCTTGCGCAGGAGCCGGAAGACCCCGTCGAAGTGGGCACCCGCGGCGGAGGCGGAGTGGGCCGAGATCGCCAGGTTCGGCGCGTGCCACAGAGGGCTCGCGGCGGGCAGTGGTTCCAGGCGCGCGACGTCGATCGCGGCGCCGCCGAGCTGCCCCGACCGCAGGGCCTCCACCAGGGCCTCCTCCACGACGCACGAGCCGCGGCCCACGTTGCAGAAGAACGCTCCCGCAGGCATCGCGGCGAACGCGGCCTCGTCCATCATGTCCACGGTCTGCGGCGTCTCCGGCAGGGCCGCGACCACCGCGTCGCACTCGGCCAGCATCGAGCGCAGCCCGTCCGGGCCGTACAGCGTATCGGCGTGCGGCGCGGGGCGTTCGGCGCTGCGCCGCACCGCCGACACCCGCATGCCGAAGGCCCGGGCCCGTACCGCGACCTCGGTGCCGATCGCACCGAGGCCGAGCACGCCGAGGGTACGGCCCGCCAACGGCTCGCCGTAGTACGGGGTCCAGCGCTGCTCGCACTGCGCCCGGTCCAGTTCGGCGAACCGCTTGAAGTGCGCGAGTACCCTCGCGAAGGCGAACTCCGCGACCGGCACCGCGTTCACCCCGGACGCGGTGGACAGCCGGATGCCGCGCGCGTCGAGGCCCGCGGGCAGCAGGTGCCCGACACCCGCGCCGATGGCCTGGACCCAGCGCAGCCGGGACGCGGTCCGCAGGACGTCCGGCGCCAGGTGCAGAGCGACGAGGATGTCGAGCCGGGCCAGCGCCGCGGCGGTGGTGGCGCCGGGCGGGCATCGGACGACCTCGACGCGCGAGTCGATCGCCCGTAGTGCAGCGACGTCCTGCTCAATCACGTCGGCGGCCCGCTGGTCCCAGGACGGCGGGTAGGCGAGACCGACGACAACCGTGGAACGCTCCGTCACCAGACATCTCCGAGGATGCCCCGGTCTTCAAGCCGGGGAGGGACCGGACTCCTGCGGTGCTGGGCAGGGAGAGCTGCATCGCCGCCGTGGCGATTCGACGTCAGCCCGCCTCGGAGGTGGGGTTGCCCACCGAGATCAATAATTTTCAACTGTCGTACCTCCCCAGTAGGTTGATGTTCATGACGACGGCGCAGGAGACGGCAGGTGACGGGCACGCCCGCTACACCTACCGGCTGCGTGTGCCGTCCACGGCGGCCGCAGTTCTCGAAGCCGAGTGGGCGCGGTGCCGGTGGGTGTGGAACGAATGCGTGGCCCGGTCGAAGAAGGCGCACGCCGAGGATGAGAAGTGCGGCCCGGCCCGGCTGGACAAGATGCTCACCGAGGCCCGCGCCCGCATGGCGTGGCTGCGTGAGGGATCCTCGGTTGTGCAGCAGCAGCTCATACGGGATTTCGGCAAGTCCCGTGCCAAAGCGTTGAAGGACATCAAGGCCCGGTTGCCGCAGCAGCAGCGGGCGGGGATGCCCAAGTACAAGAAGTACAAGAAGAAGCACCAGGCCGATGCGAGCCTGAACTACACCCAGCGCGGATTCCGGCTGAAAGACGGCCGCCTGCACCTGGCCGGCGGCATCGCCCTGACGGTGGTGTGGTCGCGGGAACTGCCCAAACCGCCGTCCAGCGTGCGCGTCTACCGGGACAGCCTCGGCCACTGGTACGCCTCGTTCGTCGTTCCCACCACCACCGAGGCACTGCCGGTCACGGGCCGGGTGATTGGGATCGACTGGGGCGTCAAGGAGACCGCGACCACCACCAGCGACCACCACGACCTGCCACACGCCGAGTACAGCAAGAAGGCCGCCAAGCGGCTGGCGCACTACCAGCGCATGATGGCCCGCCGCCGCGCCCCGAAAGGCAAGGCCCAGTCCAAGGGCTACCGCCGGGCACAGCAGCAAGCGGCGAAGCTGCACAAGAAGGTGGCCCGGCAACGCCAGGACACCGCCCGCAAGTGGGCCAAGCGTGTCGTACGCGACCACGACGCTATGGCAGTTGAGGACTTCAAACCGCGCTTCCTGGCCAAGTCGACCATGGCTCGCAAGGCCGCCGACGCCGCGATCGGCGCAACCAAGCGGGCGTTGGTCGAGATGGGCCGCAAGCACGGCCGTGCCGTGCACCTCGTACACCCCGCGCACACCACCATGGACTGCGCACAGTGCGGAGCGAGAACCAAGCACGCACTACCTCTCTCAGAACGAACCTACGCATGCACCGCGTGCGGAGCCGTAGCCCCCAGGGACAAGAACTCCGCCCACGTGATGCTCGTCCGGGCTGGTCTCAACCCGGCTGGTGCTGATCGTGTAAGAGCTGACGGACCGCCGGTCCGCAGCCAACGTGAGCCAGGAATCCCCCGCCTTTAGACGGGGGAGGATTCAATTCGCCACGCCCTTCCCGCCTTTCAGGTCCTTGAGCACGCCCATGGAGTGCACCGCCGCATGGTGCTCGGCCAGGTAGCCGGGGGCCTGCGTCGTCTCCACGAACCAGCCGGTCGGGCACATCGTCAGGATCTCGACGAAGGTGAAGCCGGACTCCTGTGCCTGCAGTGCTCGCAGGACCATCCTCTTCGTACGGTGCACATTGACCGCGGTGTCGACCGCGCCGCGTGCGACGTACACGGCTCCGTCCAGCTGGGCGAACAGGTTCGCGAGCCGGATCGGATGCCCGTGCCGGGCGCTGTCGCGGCCTTCGAGGGTGTTCTTCGTGCGCTGGCCGAGCACGGTCGTGGCTGTCATATGGCCGCCGGTCTCGCCGAACACGCCGTTGTTGAGCATGAAGCAGGTGATCCGCTCGCCGCGGGCCGCCGCGTGCAGCACCTCCTGCAGGCCCTCGTTGGCCATGTCGCCGTCACCCTGCACGGTCAGTACGGCCAGTTCGGGCCGGCTCCGCTTCACTCCGGTGGCCACCGAAGGGGCCCGCCCGTGCAGTGCCTGGACGACCTCGATGTCGAGGTTGTTGGAGAACGCCGTGTAGCAGCCGATCCCGAACACCGCGACGCAGGAGGCCGTGCGGCCGAGTTCCGCGACGGCTTCCACGACGGCGCGCATCGCGACCGGCTCGCCGCAGCCCGGGCAGAGCTGATGAGCCCCGATGTCGACCAGGGCGGGCGTGAAGTCGTGGACGAGTTTCGCGCCGCAGGCCGGGGGCTCGTCCGTGGGGACGATGGGCAGGTTTTTCCGTCCGGTCATGGCGCCACCTCCACGATCCGCTCCCGCAGCACCCGCACGTCCAGATCCGGTGCGATACCGAAGCCGGAGGGGTCCATCGAGAGCCCGCCGATGAACTCGACCGGCAGCGCGCCGTTCACCGCGAGCCGCACGTCCTGCACCGCCTGCCCGGTGTTGTTCTCGTACACCGCGACCACGCGCGCGCCCCGGACGAGCCGTGCGATCTCGGCGTACGGGAAGGGGACCAGCGTCACGGGCCGCACGAATCCGATGCGCGCCCCCGCGGAGCGCAGCTCTCGGACGGCGGCGCGCAGGTACTTGGCCGGGGTGCCGTAGCCGATGACCACAAGCTCGGCGTCGTCGAGGAACATGGACTCCACCCGGGTTGGGATCGCGCGCAGCATCTCCTCGGTTCGTTCGGCGCAGGCGCGGTAGTGGACCGCGAGGTCGTAGCCGGCCTGGCCGCCCAGGCCGTCGCGCTGCTTGGCGGTGCCGAGCGGGGAGACCAGCTTCGCGCGGCCGGTGCCGCCGCTGCTGCCGTCCAGCGCCCACTCGGGGCGCGCAAGGACTCCGTGCGAGGCTCCTTCCGGCCCCTGTGGCGCTTGCGGAATCGCCACCGACTGGTGCGTGTGCGCGAGGTAGTAGTCGCCCATGACCATCACCGGAGTGCGCCATGCCTCGGCCCACTCGAAGGCGAGCGAGATATGCGCGACCGCCTCCGGGACGTCCAGCGGCGCGAGCACGGGAAGCCGGTAGTCGCCGTGGCCCCCACCGCGGGTGGTCTGGAAGTAGTCGCCCTGCCCGCGGGCCATGTTCAGCACGACCAGGGGCAGCCGCGCGAGCGTCATCTCGGCCAGCGACTCCTGCATGAGCGCGAGTCCTTGGCCGGTCGAGCCGGTGGCGGCGCGCGTGCCGGTCGCCGCGGCTCCCCAGCACATGCCGATCGCCTCAAGCTCGCTCTCCGCGTTCATGCAGACGCCGCCGGCCTCGGGCAGCAGCGCTGCCATCGACTCCAGGACCTCCGTGAACGGCGTCATCGGGTAGCCGGCGAAGAACCGGCAGCCCGCGGCGACCATGGCGGCCGCGATGGCTTCGGAGCCGGCCAGCAGCCGGGCGGGCCCGCTCACCGGCCGCCCGCCCGCTGGTCGTAGCGGTACACCTGGAAGACGAAGTCGGGGCAGATCGCCGTGCACGCCGTGCAGGCGATGCAGCCGGGCAGCAGCTGCGGATACCGGTGCCCCCGGCTGTTCACCTGATCGTCGGTCATCACCAGGACCGACGGCGGGCAGGCGTCGATGCACAGTTCGCATCCCTTGCATGCCTCGACGTCGATGACGAGCGTGCCGCGGCTCATGCGACCGCCTCCGGCCAAGCCGGCACGTACGCTTCGGCCGCGCGGCCGAAGCCGGTTCGCAGAGCCCGCTCGTTCACGGCCAGCAGGCGGCTGCGGTAGGACGGCAGAACATCGGGCAGCGTGGCCACCAGGTCGTCGATCCCGACGATGCCGGTGGAGCGGACGTACGCGCCGAGAGCGACCAGCGTCGCCGCGGCCACCGCCCCCAGCTCGCTCGCGACGCCCGTGGCCGGGACCTCCAGCACCCGGATCCCGCCCGGCCACGGGCGGGGAGCACAGAGCGTGCTGTTGACCACTGCAAGACCGCCGACCCTGACGCGCTCGGTGACCTTGTCGGCGTATGCCTCGTGCATGACCAGGCACGACCACGCACGGAAGACGGTCGGCGGGCTCTCGATCGCGCAATCGCCCGCGACCAGCGTGGCCTCGGTATTGCCGCCGCGCATCATCCCGCCGTAGCTGCCGAACATCGAGACAGCGAGTCCGGTGCTCGTCAGCGCCTGGGCGAGCAGCCTGGCGCCGAGCTGGATGCCCTGCCCGCCGATGCCGGTCATCAGCAGTTCACGCTCCACTCTGTCCTCCCTCCGCCCGAATCGGAGACTCAGCAATCTGAGGCACCGTCAGAACAACGTTCTCAGAATAGGAACGAGCGTTCCCAACCGCCAGACCCTGTGGCAGGATTTCTCGCACAGGACGGGCAAGGCCGGGAGGGCGGATGGCTGACGGGGCACCAAATCTGGTGGAGCGCGCGGTCGCCCGGCCGCTCGCCGGACGCTACGAGGTCTCGGCAGCCGAGGTACAACGGCTGATCGAGGCCACCTACACGGTGATCGAGAGGACCGGGTCGCTGGACCCCACGGTGCGCGACATCCTGCGCGAGTCGGGCCTGTCCAACCAGGTGTTCTACCGGCACTTCCGGTCCAAGGACGACCTCCTCATCGCGATGCTCGACCACGGCCGGCGCCGGATGGCGGACCATCTGCGCCACCGGATGTCCCCGGCCGCAGGTCCGCTCGACGCGGTCCGGGCCTGGATCGAGGGAGTGCTCGCCCAGGCCGCCGACCGGCGTGCGGCCGCCAGGACCCGACCCTTCCTGGCCCATGTCGACCGGCTCGCGGCACGCTTCCCCGACGAGCAGCGGGCCTCCGAGGAAGCAATGGTCCAACTGCTGGCCTCTGCACTCCGCGAGGCCGCCGCGAACGGCGTGCTCCCCGGCGCGGGCGAGGGCGCCGACCACGACCGCGATGCCCGTACCGTCTACCTGCTGACCATCGCGGTCCTCCACGAGCACCTGCGCACCGGCACCCGGCCGGACCCGGCGGAGACGGACCACCTGGTGCGGTTCGCGCTCGCCGGCCTCACCGGCAGCCGCTGACCGCTCACCTGGCCACGCCACCTTGGGCCCTGGCCGAAACCCCACAGGGACGCTCTCAGGCGGAAGGCCGCCAGGAAGACAGCCGACCGCGCGGTGCCCCGCTATCTTTTCGCGGTCCTGCACAGGGCCGCTGGCCTCCGGGCCCGGCATGACTGTTGCCCCCTGTCGATCGGATGACCTGGGGGGTGTCACCGGGAGGAGACCCGGCACCCGTACAGGAGTACTGCCAAATCGCTGCCGCCGTGCGTCAGGAGGGCCTCGGCCACTGCGTCCGGCAGCTGCCCCTTGCGCATCGTCAGCCCATGCCGACCAGCCGCGTGCGTGGCCAGGCGCGCCATGAAGTCCGCCGGGGCGGCTGCGTTCCGCCCCAGCCCGACAGCTGCGGCTGCGGCTGCGGCTGCGGCTGCTTGAGATGGACCATGCGCCCACGCCAGCCAGGCTGCGGCAGCGGCCTTCGCCCAGCCTGCCCTGACGTCACGTCAGCCGGTGCTGTCGCTGGGCTGAATAGCCGCTCAACCCGTCAGCTCTGAGCGGCAGTCGGCTGAAGCCCACGGGTGAGGATCCGGCCTGGAGGTCCGGCCTCTGTTGCCCAAGTCGGTGCGGGGTGGAAGCGGCTGGCCGGCATCGCCATCCGCTACGACAAGACCACTGAGTACTACCAATCAGCCGCCCCGGAGGACCCACCACCGCTCTACCGCCCCCGCACGACAGGACGCCCTCACCACCGCTGGTGCTGCTCCTGGTCACCACTCCAGAAGTGCGGGAAGCCGCGGAACAACGCCTGCGAGCCATCGGCCGACGCGGCAAGCTCGCACGCCGGCTCGGCGAGCACGGACAGCTCGAACCACACCCCCAGGCGACGAGCGCTGAGCGGTCGGCGCCTGCGACGGCGATCAGCGAAACGGCAGGCCACATACACGATGCTCACCGGCCACAGCACGACCAGAACGGGAGGGTCACCGCACTGGAGACGGATGCCGTGCCGTATCGGCCTGCCAGGCCGGCCTGCGCATCATGAGGCGGGGCAGGTTGCAGGCGAAGTCGATGGTGCCGCCGAGGAGACGGCCAAGGCGGCGAGCAGCTGCACGGGTTGCGTGCTGCTGCTCGCCGCTCTGGCGTCCTCGCTCACGCGCGGCCGGCCGGGTCCTGGTCCGGTACGGCGTGCGGATGTTGCGTCGCCGGGGAGGGCATCGCGGGCGGGCGTGGCCCGTCAGGGCTGCGGCGCTTGTTGATCCAGGCGGCCACGGGTTCGGTGTAGCGGGCGGTCAGGGGCCCGATCACGACCATGATGAGGACGTACGCGGTGGCCAGCGGCCCCAGTGCCGGTTCGATGCCGGCGGTGACGGCGAGACCGGCGATGACGATGGAGAACTCGCCGCGTGCGACCAGTGTGCCGCCTGCGCGCCAGCGTCCCTTGACGCCGACGCCGGCGCGTTTCGCGGCCCAGTAGCCGGTGGCGATCTTCGTGAGGGCTGTGACGACAGCCAGCGCGAGTGCGGGCAGCAGCACGGGCGGGATGCTGGCCGGGTCGGTGTGCAGGCCGAAGAAGACGAAGAACACCGCGGCGAACAGGTCCCGCAGTGGGCTCAGCAGCGTGTGGGTGCCCTCGGCAACCTCGCCGGACAGGGCGATACCGACCAGGAAGGCGCCGACGGCGGCGGAGACTTGGAGCTGCTGCGCGATGCCTGCCACCAGCAGGGTCAGGCCGAGGACTACGAGAAGGAGCTTCTCGGGGTCGTCGCTGGAGACGAAGCGGGAGATCAGCCGTCCGTAGCGGAGAGCGACGAACAGGACGGCGCCCGCGACGCCGAGTGCGATCGCCAGGGTGGCGCTGCCGGCCGCCAGGCTCACGCCGGCCAGCAGGGCGGTGATGATGGGCAGGTAGACGGCCATGGCGAGGTCTTCGAGGACCAGGATGCTGAGGATGACCGGGGTCTCGCGGTTGCCGAGCCGGCCCAGATCTCCCATGACCTTGGCGATGACGCCGGAGGAGGAAATCCAGGTCACTCCGGCGAGCACGACTGCGGCGACCGGACCCCAGCCCATCAGCAGGGCGGCCAGGGCGCCGGGCACGGCGTTCAGGGTGAAGTCGACCAGCCCGGCGGGGTACTGCGTCTTGAGGTTGGAGACGAGATCGCTGGCGGTGTACTCCAGTCCCAGCATCAGCAGCAGGAGGATGACGCCGATCTCGGCGCCGATCGCGACGAACTCCTCACTCGCTCCGAGGGGCAGCAGACCACCTTCGCCGAAGGCGAGGCCTGCGAGTAGATACAGCGGTATCGGTGAGAAGTGGAACCTGCCCGCGAGCCTGCCGAGCAGGCCGAGGCCGAGGATGATCGCACCGAACTCGATCAGGAAGACAGCGGAGTGCACCCTCTCACGCCCGTCCGAGTATGGAGGCGGCGGCGTCGACACCTTCGCGCGTGCCGATGACGATCAGCGTGTCGCCGCCGGCGAGGCGGAAGTCGGGCGTAGGTGAGGGAATTGCCTCGGCCCGGCGCAGTACGGCAACGATCGAGGCCCCGGTCTCGGTGCGCATCTTCATCTCGCCGAGGACGCGCCCGTTCCAGTACGAGTGGGCGGACAGTTCGATGCGTTCGGCAACCAGGCCCAGATCGGTGGTGTGGAGCACGTTCGGGCTGTGGTGAGCAGGCATCAGCGCGTCGATCAGCGACGCGGTCTCCGCACCCGTCAGGTGCAGCGACTGCGCGCAGGCATCGGGATCGTCGGCCCGGTAGACGTTCATCGTCCGGGTTCCGTCCCGGTGGGCGATCACCGACAGGTGCTGGCGTTCGCGGGTGCTGAGGTCGTACTGGACCCCGATGCCGGGCAGTGGTGTCGTACGCATCCTTGGAGCAGGCACAGCCCATCCCCCTCTGTTCATCTTTGCGATGGTGGTGCACAGCGCGGCGGGATCGGACAGGTGATCCGGCGCGGCAAAGGCTCATATTGCCAGGTGCGAACAGGACCGGGATATGGGTGTCGCCACGGATGGACAAGGGTGCCGCAACCCATCAGGCTGGGGCGGGGCAGTAGGCGCAACCGCAGGTCAGCGCCCAGATGACGTCGGGACGTATGGCGGCGACAGTGAAGCTGGGAGCCACCGAGAAAGGCGCGAGGCCATGTCGCTGTACTGGCGGATCTTCCTCCTCAACGCAGCCGTCCTTGTCGCGGCCGTCCTGCTGCTCCTCGGCCCCGTCACCGTCTCCACCCCTGTGCTGCTCGGCGAGGCCCTGGTCCTGATCGCCGGGCTGGCGGCGATGCTGATCGCCAACGCCGTCCTCCTGCGGATCGGCCTCGCCCCGCTACAGCGCCTGACCCGGGCCATGGCCACAGCAGACCTCCTCCACCCCGGCCACCGCACCACAGTCACCGGCACCGGCGAGATCGCCGAACTGACGAAGACGTTCAACGCAATGCTCGGCCGCCTCGCGGCCCGAACGGGCCGCCAGTTCGGGCCGCGTCCTGTCCGCACAGGAAGCCGAACGCCAGCGCATCGCCCAAGAACTCCACGACGAGGTCGGCCAAACCCTCACCGCCGTACTCCTCCAGCTCAAACACGCAGCCGACCACGCCCCCGTACCCGTACGCGAGGACCTCCACCAGGCCCAGGAGACCACCCGCGCCAGTCTGGACGAGATCCGCCGCATCGCCCGCCGCCTGCGCCCCGGAGTGCTGGAGGAACTCGGCCTGCACAGCGCCCTGCGCGCCCTGGCCGCCGAGTTCACCACCTCCCGCCTGAGCGTGACCACCCACATCACCCCCGGCTTTCCGCATCTGGACCCGACAACCGAACTCGTCATCTACCGCATCGCCCAGGAGGCGCTGACCAACACCGCCCGCCACTCCGCCGCCAGCGCGGTCGAACTCCATCTGCGCACGCTCCCCCGCGGTGGAGTGGGCCTTGCCGTCCGCGACAACGGCAAGGGACTCCGAGCGGCGCCTGAAGGAGCCGGCATCCGCGGCATGCGCGAACGCGCGCTGCTTATCGGCGCGGAGCTCCTTATCGGCGCCGGCCCGAGCGGCGGCACCCAAGTACGTCTGAACGTCACAGGCACCACCGCCGAAGACCACCCCGGGGAGAACGCCCGATGACCGCACCAGCCCGCCTCCTGCTCGCTGACGACCACGCACTGGTCCGCCGCGGTGTACGCCTCATTCTCGACACCGAACAGGACTTGACCGTGGTCGCCGAAGCAGCAGACGGCGCCGAGGCCGTCGCCCAGGCCCGCGACCAGGACATCGATCTGGCCATCCTCGACATCGCCATGCCCCGCCAGACCGGCCTGCAAGCCGCCCGCGAACTCGCCCGCCTCCGCCCCAACCTGCGCACGTTGATGCTGACGATGTACGACAACGAGCAGTACTTCTTCGAAGCGCTCAAAGCCGGCGCCTCCGGATACGTCCTGAAGTCCGTCGCCGACCGCGACCTCGTCGAAGCCTGCCGCGCCGCCCTACGTGACGAACCTTTCATCTACCCCGGCGCCGAGACCACCCTCATCCGCACCTACCTCGACCGCGCCCGCAGAGGCGACCCCCTGCCCGACCGCCCCATCACCGAACGCGAAGAGGAGATCCTCAAACTCGTCGCCGAGGGCCACACCTCCAAAGAGATAGGCGACCTCTTCTTCATCAGCGCCAAAACCGTCGAGCGCCACCGTGCGAACCTGCTCCAGAAACTCGGGCTCCGCGACCGCCTGGAACTCACCCGCTAGGCCATCCGTGTCGGCCTCATCGAACCGTGACCAGCCGCCCCCGCCCTGTCCCGGAGAAACCTGCACGTGCTGCCCTTCGCCATATTCGCCGCCGTCTTTCTTCTCGCCCTGCGATACACGATCAAGGCCGCCCGCCTGCCCGACATCCCGCCCTGGCGCAGGTTCTTGCCCCTGGCCCTTCTTCTGACCGCGACCGCAGCCAGCCTGCTGCGGGCCACAGACCTGACCGAACCGGCTGACCTGATCGCCTTCCCGTTCAACATCGCGGCCATCGCCCTGGCGGGGCGTGAGATCGCCGCCCACCGCGCACGCACAGCGGCAACAGGCTAAGACTGCGTCCTACATGGTCAGTTGGTAGTTGAGTGACTCATGGGAGTGAGCGGCGGGGATGGATCGTTCCGGAGACCCCGGACGCACGAAGGCGCCCACTCCCACCCGAAGGCGAGAGGGGCGCGGGTGCCCTTCGCCAGGCCTCCGGGGGCCGCCTCGGGGAGAATTGAGTGGCCGTTGACAAGAGGGCCACGCTCGGCAGCAAAGCGGTCCCCATGCATCGCAGGTGGTGACCGCTCCGTCGTCCAGAGCTACATCAGCGCGTGCGCCGGTGGCTTCGTACTGGCCGGCGCACCAGAGACCTGGTCCGCCACCAGAGCCGTTGAAGGCGGGGAGTCTCAGGGAGTAGCTGACCCCGAACCACCCGTTGTCCACACTCCGGCCCAACGGACGGCCCTCGCACGGATAGCGTTCTTCCGGGTCCCGGGCCATCGGTCCTCCTAAGGCATGTTGGTCCCGCAGCCCTCCCCGGCTCTGCGCGGCCATCGTCGACCGGCTCGCCTTCGGCGGCAACATCATCGACACCGGCACCGAGTCCTACCGACTCGCTCATACGAAAGCGCGAACCGACCAGACCTCCGCGAGCTGACCAAGGGCTGCGACTGCTACGAACCTGACGCCGACGGCAGATGAGGCCGCAACACCATCAGCGCGCCCTCCCGCGACGCCCTCATCACAAACGGGAACTCGTTCACCTCAAGGCACAACGCAACATCATCACGATGCACTCCGCGTCGGCGTCCCTCGGTGAGATCGGCAGCCGCCCGGGACTGACTGGCTCGGCTGACGAACTCGGCAGCGTCAACCGGCGCATCGTCGACGGCCCGCCGAGCCACATAGTGGGCACACGCCAAGTCTTCGTCGGCCTTCCCGCCCTCTCCAGTGATCACGAACGTCACCTCCTCGCAGCCTTGGTCACGCAAGAATAAAGCCGTGGCGTCCGCCACCACGAAGGCCGCGCACAGCACAAGCGGGGCATCCGCGACTGCCAGCGCACCCACCGTCCCCGAGGTGGTCTTCTGCACCACCGTCCGGCCCTCCAAGTCCATCTCCCGTACCAGGCCCGGCGAGTTGACAGCATCGAAACCCGCAGCCGGCGCACCATCCTTCAGGGCAATCCAGTCCGGATTCTCCCTCTTCAGCTCCAGCGCCACATCCAGGGATTCAGCGAGGACAATCCGCTCGACCCCTCGCGCAAAAGCCCAGGCCGCCACGGTGAAGGCCCTCATGACGTCGACGACCACAGCCACCGAGGGTGTCTCGATCACGTCGGGAATGCCAGCAAAACGAAAACGCATTCGATCATCATGCCGCACACTCCATCCCGAGCTCATCCGGGGTGTTGCTCAAACTGAGCGACACTCCCCCGCACCGAGATCAACAAGTGCTGCCCAAACCGACATACAAACGCTGCCCGAAGAGACCTACGAAGCCAGGCGCCGCGCAGAGCACGTCCGGTGTGCGGAGGGAGACCGCCTGCGCACCGACGACGGTAGGCGCTCCGGCCGTGGCGTTGCTGCGAGCTGCTCTCGCCCGGCCGGAGAAGCCGGGCGAGAGCGGGGTGGCCCCTCGTTCTCGGCACGGGGCCGACTTGCGCAAACTGCATGCGGCAACCGGGCATCGGGCTGGCGCGTCCCAGCGGACATGACGACTCCCGGCGCCCCGGCCCCCTCGTCGATCCCTCCGGCCTGGCCGCACTGCGGATACGGCGCGGACACAGCCAGCAATCCGGTCGGTTGCCGAGGCCGCCAGGTGGAGCCGCACGGCGCGTGCCTGGCTCACCTCACCGATACCGACAGGGCCACCTACCTCAACGGACTGGCACCCGGCAGCGACCTCGACCACCGGGAAACTCACTTCGCCGACGATCTGCTGGAACAGGTCCTGGAGAGGCTCCACGACCCCACTACCGGACGCCGCCACCTCGGCACTGCCTTGTTCGGCGGGGCGACATTCTCAGCCAACGCTTGGTTCGACAGCGCGGCGTTCTCCGCCAACGCCTTGTTCGGCGGGGCAACGTTCTGCGCCGACGCCTCGTTCGACGGGGCGACATTCTCAGCCGACACCTCGTTCGTCCGGACGGCGTTCTGCGCCGATGCCTCGTTCCGCGAGGCGACATTCTCAGCCGATACCTCGTATGGCGGGGCGACGTTCTCCGCCGAGGCATCTTTCGGCGGGGCGACATTCTCAGCCGACGCCTCGTTCGTCCGGGCGGCGTTCTCCCGCGACACCTGGTTCCGCGAGGCGACGTTCTGCGCCAACGCCTGGTTTCGCGAGGCAGCGTTCTCCGCCAACGTCTGGTTCGGCGGGGCCACGTTCTCCACAAACGCCAGCTTCAACGATGCCACGTTCTCCGCAAACGCCTCGTTCGGCGGGGCGACATTCTCCGCCAACGCCTGGTTCGGCGGGGCCACGTTCTCCACAAACGCCAGCTTCAACGACGCGAGGTTCGAGGCGGCTTCGCACCTGGGCCCCGTGGTGTGCAAGGGCATCCTGGGCTTTTCCCGGGCGCGATTCGGCAGCCCGGTGACCATAGAAGCAGCGGCGGCCCGTCTCGAATGCCGAGAGACCCGATGGGATTCCAAAGCCGCATTGAGGCTGCGCTACGCCGCGGTGGACCTGAGCGATGCAGTGCACGAGTACCCCATGAGCATCACCGCTCAGACCGCACTCTTCCAGAATGGGAGCCGAGGGAGCCTGGCGGAGGGCGAGCTGGGCAATGCAGACGCGGGCGTGAGCATGGCCTCGCTGCGGGGAGCGGACGCGGCGCACCTGACGCTCCACAACGTAGACCTCGCCTCCTGCCTCATGTCCGGCACCCTCCACCTCGACCAGCTCCGCCTGGAAGGTGAGTGTCCTCTTGCACCCGCGCCTTCCGGCCTGCGACGACGGGGACTGATTTTGGTGCGGTGGACGGCCCGACGGACGCTGGCCGAGGAACACCACTGGCGAGCCACGCAAGGGCGAGCCGGCTGGCAGGAGGCGCCGGAGGGCGTCGAGGTGGTCGGTCCGGCGGTACTGGCGCCGGTGTACCGGCAACTGCGCAAATCGCTTGAGGACGGCAAGAACGAGCCAGACGCCGCGGACTTCTACTACGGCGAGATGGACATGCGCCGCCACGACCGCAAGCGGCCACGCGCCGAGCGGGCCCTGCTCGCCCTGTACTGGGCCATGTCCGGGTACGGTCTGAGGTCCTCCCGCGCGCTGGGCTGGCTGCTGGGAGCAATGGCCGCCACCGTGCTGGTGATGATGCTGTGGGGCATACCCACCGACGACCCGAAGCCCGCCACCACCGGACGGCTGACCGGGCAGACGATCTCCCTGACCACCGACAAGCCCAACCCGGTCAACCCCACCGGCTCACTGCGCTCCCGGCTCACCTCCGAGCGGTGGGAGAAGTCCCTGCGGGTCGTGGTGAACTCGGTCGTCTTCCGCTCCTCCGGCCAAGAACTCACCACCACCGGCACTTACACCGAGATGGCCTCCCGCCTGACCGAACCCGTGCTGCTCGGCCTCACCGCCCTCGCCATCCGAGGCCGCGTCAAACGGTAGAAACCCGCGACCCGGCGGCGCCTCCCTTCGGTCGACCGGGGCCGGGTCGGGTTACGAGTCCACGAGGTGGGCCATCTCCCCCATCATCAGCGGCGCATCCGCCGGCCCCCTGCGGTAGGGGCCACGCCAGATCACGCGGTGTTCCTGCCGGCTGGAGTACCACTGCCGGACCTTGTGCATCCGCACTGGCCACCGGTGGTGGTAGACCCGCGTCTTCTCCTGCGCCGGCTCGCTGGGCCATCTGATTGCTGCTGGTCGCAACAGTTGGGACAATGCGCTGTACAGGTCGTTCAGTACCGCAAAAGCATGCAGCCCTGCTGGGACTGTGGTTGCGCCTGCGCTGGCGAGCACGCCGCGAGGGGGCCCAGCGACAACTCCTCGCCGGCGTCGCCGCGGTAAGGCGGCTGTGGGCAGCGAAAGTCATCGGGGCCGCCGCGCTGGGGGCAACGGTGGATCAGGGCATCCAGCCGAGCGGCAGGCCGTTCGGCAGCGCACGTCGGACGCCTGCCCGCTCGGCGCGCTCGGCCCGGCAGCGGTAGCGGGCTGGGCTGCCGAGCCGGGCCCTATCCGTGACGGGTCACTTCACGAAGCGGTACTTCAGGTGGGTGGCGAGGGGCGTGCCGACCACGCTGACCGGCTCGAGGTCCACCCGCCCGGCGCCCGGTCCCTCGAAGAGCCGCAGCCCCGCTCCGAGGAGCGCGGGCACCACGTGCAGCTGCAGCTCGTCGATGAGCCCCTCCCTGAGGTACTGCTGCACCGTGCTCGCCCCGCCCGCGATGTCGACGTTCCTGTCCCCGGCGGCGGCCTTCGCCTGATCGAGGGCGCTGTGGATACCGTCGGTGACAAAGGTGAAAGTGGTGCCGCCCTCCTTGACAAGGGACGGCCCAGGGCGGTGAGTGAGCACGAACACCGGGACCCGGAACGGCGGGTTGTCGCCCCAGAACTCCTCGCCCGTGTCGTACATCATCCGGCCCATGACCACCGCCCCGGTGGAATCGAACCACTCGCGCATCAGCTCGGAGTCGCGGTTCTCCTCCCCGCCGGTCATGTCCTGGCGCTCCCGCCAGCTCGCCAGGTTGTGGATCCACTCGAAAAGCGGCTCGGCGCCGTCGCCTCCCGGGTTGTCGACAGCCACATTGGTGCCGGCGATGTAGCCGTCGAGGGAGATGGCGAAATCCGCGGTTACGGTCATGATTGGGATGCTCCTGAAGTCCTGGGATGTCCTGCCTTCACTCTCACGTCGATCGAGAGTCGGCACATTCGACATGCCCAGCGACACCCGGCAGTCCCCGCCCGCCCGGCTTCGACCACGAGATCTGCAAGCGCCGACACAGGACCGAGCGCCGGATCGGCCTGCCGAATCAGGCCCGCGGGCTCTCGCCACCAGGCAAACAGCTCGCCGTCCGCCACGAAGCCACCGCCCAGCTCACCCTCATAGAGCACAACAGCCCCCAGGCGCCGGAGAGGACATCGGCAGAGCGATTCTCACCGACCTGCCGCAGACGACACGCTCACGACAGACCGCCGAGAACCCGACACATCCAGAGCAGCCCCACAGGAGAGGTCCAAGCCTGCCCCGCGCCGCCGCGGCCAATCCGAGGCTTCGGCCAGACTGACTCCCCCGCAGCCTTCACCGTACGGAACCCGACTCCGGGCTCACGCACCAAAGCCCGACATCCCCAGCCCGGACTCTCACAGAGGGCGCGAACGGGCGTGGGATCAAGCGGCCCGAGGCAGAGGCCCGAGATGCTTCCACGGTTTCGTGTAGACGGCGCCGCATCCGGTACAGCGGGCGAGGCAGAGCGCCGAGGCGGGGGTGTGCGCGGGCGCTGGCACGGCCGGGTAGGTGCGTTGCTCGATGACCCCGGTCAGCACAGGCCACGGGACGGGCAGCTACAGCCCCCTCCGGTGCGGTCCTCGCCGTCGGTCACAGGCGCTTTGCATCCCCTCGGGCCGGGAGCGGCAGCTCCGGCCGATCCGGTCGGCCACAGCGTCGACTTCGCGGCCGGTGTGGGCAGTTCGCACACCGGAGGCAGTCGGGCCGCTCGCCTCGGCGAGCGGCCGAGCTTGCAGGGACGCTCACCGTGGACGTGCTGTCTGAGGCGGGATCGTCGGCGTCAGTCGATCAGGACGCCTGGGTTGAGGATGCGATGGGGGTCCAGGGCGTCCTTGGCAGCGCGCAGCGCCAGCGCGAAGGGCTCCGGGCGCTGGAGGTCGTAGCCGGGGCGGTGGTCGCGGCCGACGGCATGGTGGTGGGTGATGGTTGCGCGGTAGCGGTGCAGGACGTCGCTCGCGGCGGCTTTGATGTCGTCCCAGACCTCAACCTCGTCGCCGGGCCGGCCGGCGACGGCCACGGTGAAGTAGGGGGCGGCGCCGTCGGGGTAGACGTGGGTCAGGCGGCAGTTGATGGTGGCCGGGTGTCCGGTGGCCTTCAAGGCGGCGGCGCCGACCTGGGTGCGGACGGCGTCGATCAGGGCGGGAATCTTGTCCCAGGTGGCGGCGGTCTCGAAGGTCTCGATGACGGCGCCCATACGGGCCAGGCCGTCGCGCAAGTAGGGCATGCGCAAAAACGCCGAGCGCCAGGCGCTCACCGCCGCGTCGGCCGGGGCGTCGCGGTCCGCCGTCGGCGGCCCGCCGCGGCCGCCGTGGGCGCGGGCCAGGTCCAGGGCGCTCGCGAGGCGGTCGTCGACGCGGGTGGTGGCGGATTCGAAGCCCAGGACCAGGACGGCGGAACCATCGTGCGAGGCTCCCGACAGCAGTGCCTCGCCGGGATCAAGCAGGCGGCAGTTGGCCGGCGCGAGGTCGGACTGGGCGATGGCGCGCACCGCGTCCAGCGCCTGGTGGAAGTCGGCGAAGGCCACCGACGCCGAGGCCTTGTATCGCGGGCGTTCCTGCAGGCGCATCCACGCCTCGGTGATGACGCCGAGCGCGCCCTCAGAGCCGAGGAACAGGCGGTCGGGTGACGGTCCGGCACCGGATGCGGGCAGGCGCCAGGACGTGCAGGGTCCGGCGGGCGTGACTACCTGCAGGGACTGCACGAAGTCGTCGATGTGGGTGCGGCCGGTGGCGTAGTGGCCCCCGGCACGGGTGGCCAGCCAGCCGCCGAGGGTGGAGAACTCGAAGCTCTGCGGAAAGTGGCGCAGGGTCAGGCCATGGGGCCGCAACTGCTCTTCCAGCACAGGACCGAGCGCGCCGGCCTGGATGCGGGCCGAGCGGCTGACGGTGTCGATCTCAAGGACCCGGTCCATCGAGGTCAGGTCGAGCGACAGCACGGCGCGGTGGGCGTCTCCGCGGTACTCCACGCCGCCGACCACCGAGGAGCCGCCGCCGAAGGGGATGACGGCCACACCGTGCCCGCCGGCCCAGTCCAGCAGGTCGGCCACCTCCTGGTCGTCGGTCGGCCGGGCGACCAGGTCGGGGATCCGTCCGGGCCGGCCGCGCAGCGCCCGGATGACGTCGCGGTAGGCCTTGCCCATGGCGTGAGCGGCGCGCGCTTCCGGATCGGCGGTGACCAGGTGCGCCAGTGTGGGCGGAGGTGTCGCGCCGGGGCGGGCGATGGGCAGGTCGGCGACCCGGGGTACCGGCAGCGGGCGGGCCAGGGTTCCCGGCAGCAGCGCGCCCATGGCTGCGCATTCGGTGTCGTCGGGGTGGGCGTCGGCGTAGCCCCAGCCCCACCAAGAGCGGGTGCGGGAGGTGCCGGGGTCGGACGGGGCGGCAGGCATGAGTGTGCTCCCAGCGGGGTCCAGGTAATTTACCCAACGGAAAATTACCTTAAGGTAATATCCGGTTCCATGACAACGCTCCCCTCCAGGGCCGGCACCAAGGGCGTGCCCAGGGCCGCGCGCGAACGACAGGTCCTGGCCGCGGCCACCGAGGAGTTCGGCCGCCACGGCTACGAGGCCACCACCGTGGCCGCCATCGCCGCCCGCGTAGGCGTCACCAAGCCACTGCTGCACCACTACTTCGGTAGCAAGCAAGACCTCTATCTCGCCTGCCTCAACCCGGTCGGCGACCGGCTGCTGGCCGCCATCCGCGCCGCGATGGCCGAACACGCCTCCCCCGCGCCGCCCACCTCCCTGCGCGTGCTGCACGCCCTGTTCACCGCCCTGGACGGGCAGCGCGAAGCGTGGTTCGTCCTCTACGACGCCACGCTGCCGCCCGACAGCGACGCCGCCAGGCGCGCGGCGTACTACCGCGGCGCCATCGACGACATCGCCGCGACCGGCACCGCCGACCTCCTGCACACGGCCGGATCCAACGACCCCCTCGACGCCGACGCCCTCAAATACGCCTGGCGCGGCCTGTGCACCGCCCTGGTCCGCTGGTGGGTCAACCACCCCGACCAGTCACCCGAAGCCATGACGCAACGCTGCACGCGGCTCTTCGCAGCCAGCCGCACCATCCTCGCCACCGGCCACGACAACACATGAACCAGACCCACACCCCTGGAACGACGCGAAGATCGCCGCGCTCAACCCCGGCGTGACGCTTCCCTCCACCGAGGTGAAACCGTTCCACCTGTCGAACGCGTCGTTCACGAACCTGACAGTCAGTCGGCACCTGGCCCAGGCCGCGGGCTACGACTGGCCGGACGCGCCCTCCGCTTCCGTGCCCACCAAGGCGGGCACGGGAGTTGAAAGCGCCACGGAGATCGGCACAAGCGTGGCGTCCGGTAACGGAACGATCGCCTTCGTGGCGATGCACCATGCCAAACCCATGTCGGCAAAGCCCGCGAAACTCGACACCAGAGCCCGCGGAACCCATCGCTCCCAGCCCCGAATCAGCGGCAAAGACCGTGGCAGCGGGCCACGCGGCGGGTAAGACGAACGATCTCGTGGTGGAGCGGGACCTCGCGACCAGCGGCGACGGCGCCTACCCCATGGTGGAGGTCGGTTACGCGCTCGTCTGCGCCAAGGGCAACAAGCCGCAGCAACTGCCTGTGCTGCGCTCCTTCCTCGACTACGTCATCGGCGAGGAGGCGCAGCAGACAGCCGTCGACCTCGCCTTCGGTCCCGGCGCGCCCTCAGCCCGCGTCCGGGTCCTCCTCCACCGGCGGCATGAACGCCCGCAGCCACCGCTCCGTCTGGGCGACGTGCGCCTGGGCGGCGCCCGCGGCGGCCGTCGGGTCGTGGTCGGCGATGGCCGTGGCCAGGACCCGGTGGTCCTCGTCGCTCTTGCGGCGCAGTTCCGGCCCCTCGGGGAGGGTGAAGACCTGGTACTTGCGCGAGCGGGCGCGGAAAACCGACAGCAGGGACGCGAGCGTCGGGTTGCCGCCGATCCGGGCGATCTCCGCGTGGAAGCGGTGGTCGAGCTCAGAGGCCTCGGCGGGGTCGTCGGTGGCCTCCATCGTCTCGATGAGCGCGAAGAGGGCGCCAACCGTCTCGGGCGTGGACCGCGCCGCGGCCTGGGCGGCGACATGGGCCTCCAGGACACGCCGGATCTCGTAGACCTCCAAGAGCCCGGTCAGCGGCAGCAGTTCGAGGGTCAGGGACAGGCTGCCGATAACGTCCTCGGGCCTGAGCTGGGAGACGTAGGTGCCGGAGCCGTGCCGGGCTTCGATCACGCCCAGCGCGGCAAGCATCCGCACGGCTTCACGCAACGAGCCTCGTGAAACGCCCAGTTCCTCGCAGAGCTCGCCCTCGGGCGGGATGCGCTCACCCGCGCCGAGGCGCCCGGTGCCGATCATGTGCCGTAGGCCGTGAAACGCCCTGTCTACTGCGGACATCGGTCTCCTCCCCTGACGGGCCGGCGCCGTGGCCGTGACCCCGGTGCACTGTACCGAGGGCAAGACATCAAATGACTTCCGCGCATCCAACAGATTCATCTGATGACTTTTCTTGCCATGCCTCTTGATGGCCTGAAACTGCCGTGCCAGGATGCCGAGTCATCATACGTCTCTGAGGGGCGTGTCTGATGTCCCAGGCGCGTCCAGGTCCGGCAAAGAGTGGGGTCAAGTGAGCGAGACCGAGGTGACCACCGCGCCCAGCCCTCTTGTGCTGGCCGACGGCCGACCTGCGGCCCTGGCGTGGTCGCTGGACCCCGCGCTGCGGCATCTGAACCATGGTTCGTTCGGAGCGGTGCCGCTGGTGGCGCAGGAGCGGCAGAACCGGTTGCGTGCGGAGATGGAACGCTCGCCCGTGGTGTGGTTCCCGGCGCTCCCGCAGCGGCTCGCCGCCACCCGCGTCGACCTCGCGGCCTTCCTCGGCACCGCCCCCGACAGCCTCGCCCTGGTGCCGAACGCGAGCGCCGGCGTGAGCGTCGTCTACGCCTCGCTGATGCGCCGCCGCGGCGGGGAGATCGTCGTCACCGACCACGGGTACGGAGCCGTCACCATGGGAGCGGAACGGCTCGCGCGGCTCTGGGGCGGCCGGGTCCGTACCGCCCGGGTGCCACTGAACGCTGACGAGCGGCAGGCGTACGAGGCCGTTGCGGCCGAGCTGAGCGAGGAAACCGACCTGGTCGTGGTGGACCAGATCACCTCGGCGACTGCGCGCCGGATGCCGGTGGAACTGATCGGCGCGGAGGCACACAGGCGCGGCATCCCGTTCCTCGTGGACGCCGCGCACGCACCCGGTCTGATCGCCGCCCCGCTCACCGGCGTCCCGGCCGACTTCTGGGTCGGCAACCTCCACAAGTGGGGCTGCGCCCCCCGCGGCACCGCGGCGCTGGTCGCCCAGGGACCCCTGAGTGAGTCTCTCTACCCGCTGATCGACTCCTGGGGCGCGGCCGACCCCTATCCCGACCGCTTCGACCAGCAGGGCACGGTGGACGCCACGGCGTATCTCGCGGCGCACACAGCACTCGACTTCGTCGAGCAGTCCTGGGGCTGGGACACAGCACGCCGTTACATGCACGACCTGGCGTCCTACGCCGAGCAGATCCTCACCGCCGCGTTCGCCGAGGTGACCGGCTCGGACGAGCCCGTCGACGTCGGTATGCCCGTGCCGGGCATGCGGCTGGTGCGGCTGCCCGCCGGGCTGGGCGCGAGCCGCGTCGAAGCCGACGCGCTGCGCGACCGTGTCGCCGAAGAACTGGGCGTGGAGGCGGCCTTCACCAGCTTCGACGGCACCGGCTACATGCGCCTGTCCGCCCACGTCTACAACACCGCCGCCGACTACGAGTACTTCGCCGAGGCCTGTGTGCCCGTCCTCGGCGAGTGGGCGCGCACAGCCCGCGAAACACATGCCGCGCCGTAGCGGCACCCCGATGCCCCTTTCCCCCTCCCCGAAAGAGGTCGCACGATGAGAAGAAGGACGACAGCCCTCGCCCTCGGCACCGCCGCCGCGATGATCCTGACGGGCTGTTCCACCATGAGTCCCACGGCAGGCGGGACCGTCACCCTCAACATGGTCGAGAGCCTGACCAACCCCGCCCGCACCGCCCTGCTCAAGGGCCTCATAGCCGACTTCGAGCAGAAGAACCCCAAGATCAAGGTCAATCTGGTCTCGCCGCCCACCGAGCAGGCCGACCAGAAGATCCAGCAGATGCTCCAGTCCGGCAGCGGTGTGGACACCCTCGAGGTGCGCGACATCACCGTGGGCCCCTGGTCGAACAACGGCTGGCTGTATGACATGAAGAAGGACCTGGACGGCTGGGAAGGCTGGCCGGCCATGACGGAGAACGCCGTCAAGGCCTCCAAAGACGACAAGGGCAGGACCTACTTCGTCCCCTACGGCTTCTACGGCCTGAGCCTCTTCTACCGCACCGACCTGATCAAAAAAGCGGGCTTCGACAAGCCACCGGCCAGCTGGGAGGACCTGCTGAAGCAGGCTTCCGCCCTCCACAACCCGTCCGAGCGCCGGTACGGCTACGCCTTCCGCGGCGGCTCCAACGCCAACGGCAACGCCTCCGCGATCATCGAGGCGTACGTCGCCGACGATGTCGACCCCGCCAACGGCTACCGGTTGAAGAACGGCCGCACGATCTTCTCCGCGCCCGGCGCCCTCGACGCCATGGAGACCTACCTCGAGATCTTCCGGCGCGCGTCGCCGAAGTCGTCCGTCTCCTGGGGCTACCCGGAGATGGTCCAGGGCTTCTCCAACGGCTCCACGGCCTTCCTGCTCCAGGACCCCGAAGTGATCGCCACCGTTTCGGAGTCCAAGTCGATCTCGGCGGACCAGTGGAGCACCGCGCCCCTGGTGGCCGGCCCGAGCGGCAAGACGGTCCAGCCTCTGGCCACCGCCGGTTGGGGTGTCGCCAAGGGCAGCAAGCACAAGGCCGAGGCGGTCAAGCTGGTCGAGTTCCTCTCCCAGAGCGAGGCGTCGACGAAGTTCACCAAGGCGAACAGCCTGGTGCCGATCCTGAAGTCGGCGACCGAGGACCCCTTCTACAAGACCGGACCGTGGGCCAGCTACGTCACCATGACGGCAAACCCGGACAAGTACCTGGTGGTCACTCAGCCGCGCGGCGTCGCCTGGTGGACCGAGTGGCAGCAGAGGGCCGACGCCGACATCCAGAAGATGGTCCTCGGCAAGCTGACGCCCCAGAAGCTCCTGGCCGGCTGGGACACCTATTGGACCGAAAAGTGGAAGCAGGCATGACCGCCGCCTCCACGACGACGAAGGCGAAGGCGAGGCCCGGGCGCCCCTCCCGCAAGGGGGGCGCCGTGCCGCCGCGCCGGGGCCGCAGGACGGAGTTCACCACCCGGCGCGGGCTACTCATCGCCGCCTTCATGGCCCCGGCCGCCGTCTTCGTCGCCGTCTTCACCTACTATCCGGTACTCGCGGGCAGCCAGATGGCCTTCCGCAACTGGAAGCTGACGGACCTCACCGACACCTCCTGGGTGGGCCTGAAAAACGTGCGGGACGTCTTCGCCGACCCCGCCTGGGGCACCGTGCTCGGCAACACAGCACTGTGGGTGGGCGGTTCGATCGTTCCCCAGCTGGTGATCGGCTTCGCGCTCGCGCTGTGGCTGCGCCGCCACTTCCGGTTCCGCGGTCTCTACCAGGCTCTGATCTTCTTTCCCTGGGCGATCTCCGGGTTTCTCATCGGCATCCTCTTCCGCTGGATGTTCAACAGCGAGTTCGGTGTCGTCAACGATCTGCTCCAGAAAACAGGGCTGATCGACGAGCCGATCGCCTGGCTGGCCGATCCCGACACCGCGATGACAGCCGTGCTGATCGCCAACGTCTGGTACGGCGTCACCTTCTTCACGATCATGATCCTGGCCGCGTTGCAGTCGATCCCCGACGAGCTGTACGAGGCGGCGGCCCTGGACGGCGCCGGCAAGGCGCGCACCCTGTTCCAGATCACCATTCCCTACATCAGGACCACGCTGGCGCTCACCGTCCTGCTGCGGGTCATCTGGATCTTCAACTTCCCGGACCTGATCTTCGGGATGACAGGCGGCGGCCCCAACGACGAGACCCACATCGTGACCACCTGGATGATCAAGATCACGCAGCAGGGCGACTACGGCAAGGCCTCCGCGCTGGGTCTGATCGTGGTGGCGGGACTGCTGCTGTTCGCGACGTTCTACTTGCTGGCCACGCGTGAGAAGCGAGAGGTGAAGCCATGATCGGCAAGGAGACTCCGGCCGGGCGGGCCGCCAAGTTCGCCTTCCTGGGCCTGTGGCTGCTGTTCACCGTCTTCCCGCTCTACTGGATCACGATCACCTCGCTCAAGGCACCGGGCGACATCTTCGCCTTTCCGATCGCCTACTGGCCCGAGCACTTCTCGCTGCAGAACTACAGCGGGCTTTTCGGCACGGCCGACTTCGGCACATACCTCACCAACAGCCTCGTGGTCGCCACCGTCGCCGGCGTGGTGGCCACAGTCATCTCGATGCTGTCCGCGTACGTTCTGGCGCGCTTCGAGTTCCGCACCAAAACCGCGCTGCTGATGGCCGCGCTCGTCACCCAGATGATTCCCTCCTTCATCGCGCTCGGGCCGCTGTACCTGCTCATGACGGACCTCAGACTGGTGGACAACCGGCTGGGGCTCGCCCTCGTGTACATCGCCGTGTGCATCCCGTTCTGCACGGTGATGCTCCGGGGGTTCTTCGAGAACATCCCGGACGCGCTCGAGGAGGCAGCCATGATCGACGGCCTGTCACGGTTCGGGGCGCTGTTCCGGGTACTGCTGCCGGTGATGCGTCCGGGAATCGTGGCCGCGTTCATCTTCAACTTCGTCAACTGCTGGAACGAGTTGTTCCTGTCGGTGACGCTCATGAACAGCGATGCCAACAAGACCGTCCCCACCGCCCTGAACGGCTTCATCTCCAGCTTCAACATCGACTGGGGGTCGATGTCAGCGGCGGCCGTGCTCACGATCCTGCCCACGATGGTCCTGTTCGCCTTCGCCAGCCGCCACATCGTCCAGGGCCTCACCTCCGGCGCCGTCAAAGGATGACCGGGGGACTCGCGGTGGAGGAGGGCGCGGTAGACAGTCGCCGGTGGTGCCTCGATCACCCGGCTGGCGCGGTCGCTCCTGCCCATGGCCCGAGTCTGGGACCGAGGAGGTTCCCGAGGCCCATCCTCTTCGGGTCAGTCGGTGATGTACCAATTGTTCTTGAGGTACTCCAGGGTGTAGCTGCCGAGGTCGCTCTCGGAAAAGGTTGCGGAAGCCCTGACCGCTTCGACCGGCATCTCGATCTTGTCAGGCGTGCGCACGGCGATGCGCTGCGGGTCGACCGTCGCGGTTTGCAGGGCCTTCTTCTGCGCGGGCGAGATCATCTGGAACACGGCGGAGTACGTCGACGTGCACGGGCCGGACCCCTGGTCCTGTGCCTTCTTCGCGGCGGGCCCGGCCACTTCGCAGACCGTGTCGATGTCCTCACGGCCCAGGGCGTGGAGGTACTGCTCGTACCGCTGGATCGCGCCCTCCTTCGTCCTGGGTGCGGGCTGGTCGCCGGTTGGCTCGGCCGACGGCTTCTCGGTCCGAGGGGACACGGACGGCGTGGCCGACGGCGACTCGGCCTGCGTAGACGCGGACGGCTGCGCAGGCTTCGCGTCCGGGTCCTCCTTAGATTTCTCCGGACCGCACGCACACGCCACCAGCACCACACAGGCCGATACCGCCACGCTCACCATCGTCCGATCTTTCATTCGGGGTCCCCCATCGCCAGCCGACAACACGTCAAGAGGTCACGCAGGATCGGGGGGAACGGTTCCCGAGCCGGTCCAGGCGGGACGCCGGCCGGTTCACGGAGGGCCCCGAGTCCGCGTGCGCCGCTGCGCGAGGCCACGTGCCAGGCGAGCCACCCGGCTCTCCGTGACGCCCAGGACGTTGCCGATCTCGGCGAGAGTCAGCCCCTCGTAGTAATAGAGGGTGACGACCGTCTTCTCACGCTCCGGCAGCGTGTTGATCGCACGGGCGAGAAGCCATCGCAGCTCGCGGCCCTCCGCCACTTCGACCGGGTTGTCCGTGGCCGTGTCCTCCAGGGCGTCCATCAGGCTGAGCCGGTCGCCGCCTTCGCCGCCGACATGCAGCAGCTCCTCCAGCGCGACCACGTTCGCCAGCGACAACTGGCTGAAAACCGCGTGCAGTTCGTCGATCATCGCGCCACGGATGCGGGTGCGATCTGAGGCCCACCGAGCATGAACTCGCGGCGCTGCACCACGACAGTGACCTGCGCGAGGAACTAGCCGGAGCTGGACAGTCAGTTGCGTGCCCTCCAGCCCGCAGCATTCCGTCACTTCGGGAGCTGCAATTCATAGCCCATGTTCCGCTCGGTGCCCGCACGGGACGTGCAAATGCTGCGCCGCACGAGCAGCAGGCCACCAGGGCCGGCAGCCAGGGCGACACCGGCACAGCTGCTGGCCCGCAAGCTACATGCCTACGAGGCGTTGTGACGTCGGCATCTGCCGACTCACCCGCCAGACGTCTTTCCCCCGCCTCGGTTGTCACGGGAGCCGGGGCGCAGCGCAAGGGCGCACCATATGGCCGCCGCCGTCAGCGCGGACACTGCCATCGCGCCCAGCACGGGTGCCTCCGGCCGCCAGCCCAGGGAGAGCCGGGTGCCCAGGAGGGTGAGCACAACTGCGATCTGCCCCGGGGCGTAGACCGGCACCCTGGCGGCGGCAGCCCGCAGTGCGGCTGCCGCCGCCAGGCCCGTCGCGGTCCAGGTGACCAGATACGGCCACACTGCCCCCGTAGCGGCGGGCGGCAGCCCATATTCCTCGGGGCCGATACGGAACAAGGCGCCGGCCCAACCCAGGCCCACCCCAAGGACGGTGATGCCCGCCACCCACAAGGCGTGCCGCCACAGCGGGCCGGGCAGCACGGTCTCTTCGTGCTCTTCGTAGTCGTCAGGGCTGGAGGGGTCGAGGAGTTCGATCACGACCAGAAGGACGCGGCCTGGAGGCCGCACGTTGCGGGATCACGCAATCGATGTCTTCGCGGGGGCCGATGAGCTTTCAGCGCCGAGGGCCGGCGGGTACGGCTCACAGGAGTGACGGTCGCCGCTGCGCGCGGATCGGGTCTTGGCGGGACGCGTCAGCACAAGTCATCTGCAAAGAGGGAGACTTGGGGTCGACGGGGCGTGGTGGGTGGCCGTGGAGGCCAGCCACCGTGGACGCTGTGGCGAGGCGCCGGAATAGGGGGACAGATGGCTGTACCGAGGCTGCTGTGGGAGGAGCCGGACCCGAACCTTGAGATGGCTGCGGAGGCTGGTGACGTCGGGGCCATGAAGGCTCTTGGCATCCACCTTTACGATTCCGGTGGCAGTGGGAAGCTCGCCGAGAAGTGGCTGCTCGCTGCGGCTGAGGCCGGGGATCCCGAGGCGATGTACCGCTTGAGCGGGATCTACTGGGACCGCGCCGTCAACAGGCACCCGAACGGTGGCGCCGATGAGGTCAGGTCGGCCGACTGGGGCAGGCGCGCCGCGCGGGCGGGCTGGCCCGAGGCTGTAAGTGCGATGGGCGTGCAGAGCGGCGTCAGCGCTGAGGAGCGAGAGTTCTGGCTTCGGCGCGCAGTGGAGGCCGGGGACCTGTGGGCGATGACTTCCCTGGCAGAGCTGGCCGAGAAGCACAAGCGGCTCGACGACGCTGAGCACTGGTACCGGATGGCCATCGACCACGGCGTGTCCTACGTGCGTCCCTCCTTGTCCTACCTGCTGATGAGGCAGGGGCGGTTGAGCGAGGCGGAGCAGTGCGTGAGGCCGGAAGCCGAGGCGGGCTCAGTGAGAGGCGCCTGGCAGTTGGCGGACGTACTGGAACAGCTCGGCCGGACGCAGGAGGCTGCAGCGTGGCGGGAAAGATACGAGGCTCTGAAAGCCCGGGAGATCGAGGGGAGCCTCCACGAAACGGCGGGCACCGTATCGGAGTTCGCCACAGTCGCGGTCACGGCGCTGGTCACTACCGCGGTTGTGCCCTTCGTCCAGGCCCTCGTCGCCAAAGCTGCCGAGGATGCCTACGGGCACGCCAGGGGCCTCGTCCGCCGGATGCTGCGGCAGGACGGGGAGCCGGCGCCGGCGGGTGAGCCCGTCGGGGAGTCCTCGGGTGAGGAGGAAGCCGGTCTCCTCATCGCCGACGACGCAGAAGCGGGGATCACCCTCTTCATGTGGTCGAACGCGTCGGATGAGGCGCTGAGAGCCCTGTCGTCCCTCGACATGGACGAGCTGACCGCCCGCAGACCGGACCAGGGCCAGGTGTGCCTCGTGTGGCATCCTGCGCCCGGCAGGTGGCACATCCGCGGGCGATGACCCACCGTGACCGCCCCGGACTCCTACTCCTGACTGCTGATACCGCACTCGGAGCTACAGGCTCATGCCGTCGGCCTGACGGCGCGTTCCCGCGGTGGACCGCTGGGGCGCGAGATCCACCTCACCGGCAGTGTCGGCTGTGGCCACGGCCCTGGCCGACCAGCGCAACCCCTTGTGATCGACAGCCTGCGACGCGACTGTCACGTCCTCGCCAGGGTGCAGCCCGGTTACCCGTATCCGCCTTCCGCACGGGAGAGGTTCAGACACAGGCTCTGAGCTTGTTCTTCAACCTCGGGTGTGCTGTGACGTCGAACCGGGACCGTCTGCCATCGAAGTTGGACCGGCTGAGATGTTGTCGGGTGTTCATGCTTCTATGCGCAGCCAGGTGTTGCCTGTGCGGAGCCAGAGGGAGCCGTCGCGGCCTTGGCCGCAACGCATGACGACTCGACCGGGCACCCGAAGCCGACGGCGGCTGGTTACTGCCCAGGTAGTTCCGTTGAGCTCGGCACGTATGAGCTCGACGGACCGCTTGTTGTGGTCTCGGCGGGTGAGTACTGCCCGGTTGCCGCGGACCGCGAATCCGTCCGGTTGGGGGACGGGGCTGGCATAGCTGGCCACGTGGCCGGTGGACGGAGTGATCCGTGTCAGGAACGTGCCGCCTCTGCTGCTGCCGGAGTACCAGACGAGCCATACCTGTTCGTTCTCGGTCGCGGCGGTGCGGCCTTCCAGTGGGTGGTCGGGCAGCCGTCCCTTGGGAGCCCAGGACGTCTGGCCCTGGGTGTTCCAGCCCGCGAGGCCTGCTCCTGACTCGGGGTGGCCGCCGTAGATGCCTTCGTCGCCGTAAGCCGTCCAGATACCTCCGTGGAGGTCGGTGACCAGGGCGGAGATGTCATCGCCGACGCAGAACTCGGCTTCAGGCGTACCCGATGGGGAGAACACCACAGCGTTGGGCGTCCAGGGGCCCTCGGTCTCGTTCCGGAACGTACGACCGCTCACCAGCAGGAATCGGGAATCCGGGAGCAGGGCCAAGTGGCTGGGCCGAATCCGAATGTCCTTCACCAGGATGCGCCGCTCCTCCTGCGCGGTGATGGTGACCAACTCACCGGTGAACGGGACTTCCGGCCTCCACCCGATCCACCCCTTGGCGTAGCGGGTGTGATCAAGGTATCGCTGGTGGACCAACAGGACCGCAAGCTCCCCGGCGGGCCCGACGCTCCACCAAAGGGCTCGGCGCCCCCGCACGGCATCGGCGGCGGGAAGCCGCCATACGTTGTGTATCGCGGCATCGGAACGAGCAGTCATGGGGCGGAGATTCATTGGCAGTCGCCTCTAGGACTCCGGGAGCTGAGCCGCCCGAAGAGCGCTACCTTACCGGCCCTCGCCCAGTCCAACTCAAGTGGCAATCTGTCCAGCGGCCGTGTCACAGGACATCCGGTGTCGAAATGTGAGCCGACGCCGCCGTATCCAGGTAGCGGTCCGGTACTCGCACCTTCCTTGACCCCGCCCGACACCATCGAGCTCGCCCTGCACCGGGCAACGCAAGATCTCGCCCGCTGCCACGGCACCCCCACCCACAAGGGCCAGCCTCCGCACCGAGCCGGGCAGTTGACGTTCGACCTGTAGCAACGGAGCGCGCCTCGGCCGCCGTCGACCAACGTGACTGGTCAGGCAGCTTGGGCGGCGGCCGTCGGGCTCGGTGCCGTCCTCAACGGGCTGCAGAATCACACCGCAGCCGAACGAATGACCTTTGACGTGGTCGACTGACCACCAGGTGACCAGGTGTAGGCCCAGGCAGGCCAAAGAACTCTGGCCGAAGCTAGATCCGGACGCTTCGCAGCGCCTCTGTCAGCAGTGTGACCAGCTCATCGATGATCTGGGGGCGGATGCCGGGGCGGCTCACGGCGAGGATCTGCCGGCGGAGCGGCGGGGCCTCGGGAGGCAGTGCCACCCGCTCGATGCCGGCGCCGTCCAGCTCGCCGCCCAGGAGGGTTGCCGGGATCAGGCCAACCGCCAGGTCGGCGCGGATCATTGCGAGCATGCTGTGCAGGTCCTCGGTCTCGAACGTCACGTGGGGTTCGATGCCGAGTTCTCCGGCCCAGCGGTGCAGCAGGCGCCGGTCGGCGTTGTGGGCATGGCCTGAGATCCACTCCTTTTCCAGGCAGTCGGCCAGCTCGACCTGGCGGCGGCCCGGTCGGGTGCCCGTGACAAGGACGAGCGGCTCGCTGCCGAGGGAGGTGATGGTCCACTCGCCGGAGGGAGTCGGCGGATCCTCGGGGAGGTAGCGGTAGGCGATGAGCAGGTCCATGTCGCCCGATTTCACCTTGGGCAGGCCCTCGTGTATCTCCACGTCGATGAGGCGGATACGGGCGCTGTGGCCACGGGCTTTGAGGGTGGACAGGACCCCGGGGAGCAGGTGGCTCATCGCGCTGGGGTAGGTACCGACGCGCAGTTCCGCGATCTCGCGGTTGCCGATGCCGTTGGCGGCGTCCTGGAATCGGGCGGTCGCGTCGAAGAGCGTCTCGGTGGCCTGGGCGAGGGAGCGGCCGGCTGCTGTGAGGATCAGTCGGCTGCCGGGGCGACGCACGAGCACCTCGATGCCCAGCTCGCGTTCGAGTGCGGCGATGTGCTGGGAGACGGCGGAGGGTACGTAGCCGAGCGCCGCCGCCGCGTCGGCCATGGAGCCGTGGTTCACCACAGCCAGGAAGGTGGCCAGGAGCTTCAGATCCGGCTGCGGCTTCATCGATCGTGAACTTTCTCTTCTCGATTCATCGCTTTACGTGTCGCTCGGCCAGGTGCCAGATTCTAGACACTCCCCCTGGCACGTCGCTCGACAGAAAGCCGAGGCCATGGCCATCGACCTCACCGCCCTCCGGGCCCACTTCCCCTCCCTCAACACCGGCCTTGCCTTCTTCGACGGACCGGGCGGGACCCAGACTCCCCGCCCCGTCGCCGAAGCCATCGCCGCGACGCTGACCGGCCCCCTGTCCAACCGGGGAAACGTCAGCCCCTCCGAGCTCAACGCCGAACGCGCCGTCGCGGACTTTCGCGCCGCCTACGCCGACCTGCTGAACATGCCCGCCGGCGGCATCGTCCACGGGCGCAGCGCCACCCAGCTCACCTACGACTTCTCCCGCCACCTGGCCAAGAGCTGGCAGGCGGGCGACGAGATCGTGCTGAGCCGGCTGGACCACGACTCCAACGTCCGCCCCTGGATACAGGCGGCCGAGCGCGCCGGAGTATCGGTCCGCTGGATCGAGATCGACGCCGCGACGATGGAGCTCGACCTCGACTCGTACGAGCGGGCTCTCTCGCCCCGGACCCGCCTTGTTGCGGTCACGGCGGCCTCGAACGTGCTCGGCACCAAGCCGCCAGTGCGCCGGATCGCCGACCGGGCCCACGAGTTCGGCGCCCTGGTGTACGTCGACGGGGTGCACTACGCCGCACATCACCTGGTGGACGTACCTGCCCTGGGGGCGGACCTTTTCGTCTGCTCGCCGTACAAGTTCCTCGGACCGCACTGCGGGGTGCTCGCAGGGACGCCCGAACTTCTTGAAACTCTCGACCCGGACAAGCTTCTGCCCTCCCCCGACAACGTGCCGGAACGTTTCGAGTTCGGCACGCTGCCGTACGAGATCCTCGCGGGCGCCACCGCCGCCGTGGACTTCCTCACCGCGATCGACCCGGGCACGGGAACCACCCGCCGCGAACGTCTCGCGCATTCGCTCGGCGCCCTGCACGAGCACGAGCAGGCACTGCGCACAAGGCTGGAGGACGGGCTCCAAGCTCTCGGCAACGCCGTCACCCTCCACTCGAAGGCGGCCGACCGCACCCCCACCCTCCTGATGACCCTCCAAGGCCGCGACGCCCGCGAGGCCCAGGTCCACCTTGCCTCGCGAAACGTGGTGGCCCCCGCCGGATCGTTCTACGCGTACGAGGTCTTCGCCGCGCTGAAGCTGCAGGACCCCGCCCTGCGGGTGGGCCTGGCACCGTACAACACCGCCGACGACGTGGACAGATTCCTCGACGGTCTCGCCGACTTGAACTTGTGATGTCGGTGGGTCGGGGCCTCTCGGAGCCGCTTTGGAGGACTCGCTGGTCCTGTGGCGGGTGGTCTGTCATGGTGATCGCGTGCCAGATGAATTGCCGACGCAGCCACCGATGCCGGATGCGAAGTGGTCGGCTGGGTCGTTGCGGATCACGAGCCGGACGATCAGCGCGGAGGAGATCTCAGAGGCGTTGGGGCTCGATCCACACGACAAGTTCGAGCAGGGCAGTCTGGCCATCCCATGCAACCCGGACAGCTTCCGGCGGGAATCCAGCGTGTGGATCCTCACAAGCGGCCTGGGCAGTGACCGCTGGCCTGACGAGCACGCTGCGGCCCTGATCAAGCTGCTGGAGGGACGCCACGAGGCACTGGCTCGGCTGGCCGCCGATTGCGAGGTGGAATTGCTCCTCGGCTTCGGCAGCGAGAACGGTCAGGGCGGATGTGTTCTGCCCTCTGATCTGTTGAAGGAGGTCGGCCTGCTCGGGATCGATGTGGTGTTGGACCTGTATCCGCCGACGCCCGGCGACGTGTCCTCCACTGCGGAATGAACGCCTCTGGTGTCACCCGTCAGCATTGCGGCGACGGTTGCGGGCGACAGGACGGTCCCCATCGAGACCCTGCCCGAGCCCCGGCTCCGCACCCGCACCCGCACCCGCACCCGCACCCGCAGAGTCCGGCCGATCCGGCCCCAGGTCCTGGCACGCGGCGGCGTCATCGGCTGGCCGGCCTCGTCCTCGAAGACGATCCAACCGCCGCACGCCGCCGCAGTGTCCGAGCGCAACGAGATCCGGCAGACCGCATGTGCTGTTGAAACCCGTCCCATAACCTCGTGGATGGAGAGACGTCAGATGCCATGTGTATCCACTCTGAGGAGGCGATGGTGCTCGGAAGGGGCACGCGGTTGCTCGCGGGCGCTGTGATCGTGGCCTGCATCGTGTTTGTCGGCCCCAGTGCACCAAGCGGTGGCCTATTCGCCAGGTCACTGCCCGCCGAAGCCGTCAGGGATGTCGTACCGAACCGGGTCATGACGTGGAACATCTGCAACCCCTGCGAGGAAAGCAACGCTGACCGGGCGGCGGAGATCGCCACGTATGCGCCCCAGGTCATCGGCCTGCAAGAAGCGTGCGTGCGTGACGTCGAAGGGATCCGGGACTATCTGGAGAGGCATTACGGGCTGGTTTACCACGTCGAGTACGGGATGGTTCTTCAGAATTGGGACCGCTGCGGAGGAGTGCCGTGGAATCCGGGGGCTTTCGGCCAGGCGATCCTCTCGGCGGCACCGATGACAGACCGCGACCACGTGGAATACCCCGAAGGAGGATCCGAAGACCGTGGGTACCTGGCAGTCACCACCATGGTGGGCGGCCAGCCTGTCCGGGTCTTCAACACACACCTCGCCCAACGACGTCAGGAAGCAGTCCGAGCAGACCAGGCCGGCGTACTCGCCGCAGAGGTCGCCCGGCACGACCGCGCGATCGTTCTCGGCGACTTCAACGCCGTGCCGGACGCTCCCGAACTCGCCCGGATATGGGCACTGGCCGCGGATACAGACCCTCAGTGTCGTCCCTCGCCCGTCGGCACCTGCAAGCCGACCACCGACTGGCAGAGCAAGTTCGACTACATCTTCCTGCGAGGCATCGTCCCGCTTGGGCACCGTGTGCATCCCACCCCGTACTCGGACCACCACGTGCTGCACACCGACGTGGACCCAACTTAAGCAGGCATCCTGGCCTGCTCGGGCCGGGCGGGGTCGGCAGAACGCGAGCCGACGCTGCGGTGAATCCGTGCTCGGCCAGGATCTCCATCCACCGCTCGGGCTCGTAGGCCTCACCGCTTCGCGACGAGCGCGGGTCCTCGTCCTCGGACCGGTTGATGTACGAGGGCTGGCAGCCGTAGCAGCCCTCGATCGCGGGGCGTTGAGAGAAGGCGAGGACACCGCCGGGCCGCAGCCGCTTGCGGATGACAGGCAGCAGCTCGTCCGGATCGGTGAACCCGACGTTCCTCGTGCGACCGCCTGATGAACTCCGTCCGGCCGCCTACCGCCTCATGCCCGGCCGGTCACGAACGAGTCGAGGACCGCGGTCAGCTCCGCCGGCTTCTCCACCGGCAGTTCGTGGCCGGCGTCCACGATGCGCACCAGCGCGTCCGGATAGGCCTTCGCCATACGCAGCATCTGCGCGACGGGCAGCTGGATGTCGTGGTAGCCGTGCACCAACAGGGTGGGCGTAGTGATATCGCCGACCCGGTCGAGGACGTCGAAGGTCCGCATGGCGGCGTAGCACGTCATGACGACCTCCCGCGGTGTGGCCGACGAGGCCCGGACGTATTCGCGGATCTCCGCGCGGGGGTGGCCGGGGGCAAAGGCACGCTGGATGTTGGCGGCGACGAACAACTTGAACGGCACCAGCGTGGATGCCGCCATCAGCAGGCCCCTCCCACGGCTGTACGTCATCCGGCTGATCGAGTTCACGAGCACCAGGCGCTCGATCCGCTTGGCGTGGCCCAGAGCGAGGGTCTGCGCGATCATCCCGCCCATGGAATGGCCGACGGGTATGAACCGGTCGATCTCCAGCTGATTGAGGAGGGCAATGACGTCCGCGGCCAGCTCATCGATCGTCTGTGCCGACCCGCCGCTCTCGCCGTGCCCGCGCAGGTCGAGCCGTATCACCCGCCGCGTTGGGGCGAAGTGCGCCATCTGGTGGTCCCAGCGGTGCCGGTTGGCCGTCCAGCCGTGGATGAACACCAGAGGCACGCCCTCACCGTCACGGGGGCCTTCGTCGTCGTACGTCAATGCCGCTCCGTCGACAGCGAACTTCGGCATGGGCGTGGCCTCCTGGGCGTCAATTCGAGTACGGCCTGGTCCTGCCGCCGCGCCCCGGAAACCGCCGCCACTTTGTTGAGGAAGTCGAGGTTGCGCCCGAACACGTCAAGGGCAGGCCCCGGCCGTGGAACGTGTCCCGGTGACCGTAGCCGGGAATCTCGGCGTACGCGAGGTCCAATAGCGGCTGCCGGTTGTGGCGTCCAGCGCGTTCACGTGCCTGACGAAAGGGGCGCACGCGGCCCCGTCCCGCACGAAGACGAACTCGCCGAGCCCCCAGGAGGTGCGCGTTCGAGCTGCCTCAGAACGTGCCGAGCAGTTGCGCGTTGAGCGGGCTTCCACGGGAACGCCCGCCCACAAGGCGAGGGCTTACGGCTGGTGACCGCGTTGCGGCGTTCACGGATCCGCCGATGCAGCCCGGCCACCGTGGCATCGACATCGTGGCGCGGGGGTTCGGCGCCGAGGAGGTCTCAGTGGCCGACGTCGTGGTCGCCCGCTTCCACGAGGCCGCTCTCGTAGGCGAAGATCACGATCTGGATGCGGTCGCGCAGCCCGAACTTGGTGAGGATGCTCGACACATGTGACTTGACGGTGGCGGCACCGATGACGAACTGCTCGGCGATTTCCGCATTGCTCGCGCCGCGGGCGACGGCGGTCATGATCTCGCGTTCGCGGCCGGTGAGCCGTTCCAGGCGGGCCGCGACGGCGGTGTTGGGGATACGGCGCTCGGCGAACCGGTCGATGAAGCGGCGGGTGATCGAGGGCGCCAGCAGCGTCCCGCCCTCGGCCACCGTGCGGACGGCGGTGGCCAGTTGTTCGGGGGGAATGTCCTTGAGCACGAAGCCACTGGCGCCGGAGCGCAGCGCCTTGTACACGTACTCGTCCGGATCGAACGTGGTCAGGATCAGCACCCGAGGACCCCAGTCGGCCTCCTGAAGGATCCGGGAGGTCGCTTCGAGGCCGTCCATCTCGGGCATGCGGATGTCCATGAGGATCACGTCCGGGCGGTGCCGGCGTGCCGCCTCGATCGCCTCGAGGCCGGTGCCCGCCTCGGCCACGACCTCGATGTCGTGGTGGACCCGGAGAATCATGGCGAAGCCCCGGCGTACCAGTGCCTGGTCGTCGGCCACGACGACGCGGATGCTCACGTGGGCTCCCCCGTGACGGGCAGACACGCGGTGAGCCGGAATCCGCCGCCGGGGCACGGCTGAGCGTTGAGGCTTCCGCCGAGCAGGTGAGCGCGTTCCCGCATGCCGACGATGCCGTGGCCCGGTGGGCCCTTGTGTGCGGCCGGCAGGGCCTGGAAGGCGGCGCCGGGGCCGTCGTCGAGGACCTCGATGGTGATGCCGTCGCTTGCGTCGCGCAGGTGCACCTGGGTGCGGGTGCGCGGTCCGCTGTGCTTGAGGACGTTGGTCAGGGCCTCCTGGACGATGCGGTACGCCGAGAGATCCACGCGGGCCGGGAGAGGCGTGCGGATGTTGTTGGTGAACGAGACGTCCAGGCCCGCCTCGCAGATCTCGGCCACGAGCCGGGGCAGATCGGCCAGACCCGGCTGGGGCCCCAGACCGTCGCGCTCGGCGTCCGGCCGCAACACCCCCAGCAGGTGCCGCAGTTCGTCCAGCGCCTGGCGTCCCGCCTCCTCCACCGCCGCCATCGCCTCCAGCGCACCCTGCGGATCCTCGGCGGCCACCATCCGGGCCGCACCCGCCTGCACCGTCATCATGCTCACCCGGTGGGCGACCACGTCGTGCAGTTCACGGGCGATGTGAGTGCGTTCCTCGGTCACGATCCGCCGCGCCTCGGCGGCCTGCTCCTGGCGGAGCCGGGCTGCACGCCCGGCGCGCAGCCGCAGGCGCCGACCGAGGTACCAGACCCCGGACATGACGAAGGCGCCGAAGGCGATGTCCCCCCAGGGGACGGAATTCAGCATGCCGTCGACCGTGAGGGCGGCGACGGCCGCGACGACGCCGAAGGGGCCCCACCGGTTGTCCTCGGCGTGCCGCCCGACGCTGTACAGCGCGACGATCACGATGGGACCAAGCGTGGAGTAGCTGCTTCCCAGCGTCGGGGCCCATGCGAGAAGCGCCACGCACAGGACCGCGACCGGCGTGCGCCGACGCCAGTAGAGCGCCACGCCGGCCACCGCGAAAAGCAGGAGAACGGGCTGGAGGATGCCGGTGACCGGGCGGACGGCCATCGCGTCGCCCGGGGCTTCCTCCAGCAGAACGGCCGGCAGGAACATCGCCGCCGCGAGGACGGCGTCCGCGGTCCGCGGCCAGCGCGTGAACGGGCCGCGGAACCTGCGCGGCACGCTGCGGCCCGGCGGCTGGTCCTGCGGCGCCCTGCGGTTCATCGTCGCTCCATCAAAAGGCGTCCGGTGCCCTGGTGCAGGTCGCCGGGACGCACCGGCACGTCATCGTAAGTGCAGCTCGGCGGCATCGTCACCCGCCTGCCGACGGATCCGGACCTCCGCCGCCAGCAGGAGGCGCCGCCCTGTTCTCCCCCGCCGCGCGCGGGAGGGCCGAACCCGCCGCGTGGCGGGAGACGGCACCTGTCCCAGCGCCCACGCTGGGACAGCTCACTCCCGCTGCCGCCGAACACCCACCAGGTGCGGTCGGCCGGCAGCCAGCCCGAGGAGCCCGACCGGCCCTTGCCGTCCGTGGCCACCCGTCCCACAGGAGCCCACCATCATGAACCGACTCACGCGCCGTATCGGCGACGCGAGCGCCCGCCGGCCATGGGTGACCATCGCCGCCTGGCTGGCCGCCCTGGCCCTCGTGCTGCCCCTGGCCGGCCTGGCCGGTACTTCATTCGTCGACGACCTCGTCGCACCCGGCAGCCAGAGCGAACAGGCGATGGAACTGCTCGAAGAGCGCTTCCCCGAAGCGTCCGGCGGCAGCGCCATGGCGGTGTTCGCCGCCCCAGAAGGACAGCGGATCGATCGCCACCGGCCCGCCATCAAGGCCGCCGTAGCTCGGATCGCCGCAGTGGAACACATCGCCACGGCCACCGATCCCTTCACCGCCGGCACGATCTCGCCCGACGGACGGATCGGCTTCGCCACCATCACCTTCGACATACCGGCCATGGACGTGCACCCCGCGCAGATCGAAGCCCTCAGCGGCGCGGTAGCACCCGTACGCGGCAACGGTGTGGTCGCCGAACTCGGCGGCGACACCGTCTTCATCAACGCCGAAACGCCGACATCGGGCGCAGAAGCGGCGGGCCTGCTGGCCGCCCTGGTCATCCTGGTGGTCGCGTTCGGCACGATCGTGGCCGCGCTGGTCCCCATCGCGCTCGCCCTGGTCGCCGTCGCCACCTCCCTGGGCGGCATCACGCTGCTGGCCCATGCGATGGACGTCTCCACCGCCGCCCCCACGATCGGCGCGATGATCGGCCTGGGCGTCGGCATCGACTACGCCCTGTTCATCGTGGCCCGATACCGCGAAAACCACGCCGCCGGCCAGGACAACCCGACCGCGCTGTCCAACGCCATGGGATCGTCGGGCGCGGCCATCCTGTTCGCCGGCGGCACGGTCGTCGTCGCGATGGCCGCGCTCGCCCTGACCGGCCTGGGCTTTTTGACCTCGATCGGTCTGAGCACCTCGCTGGTAGTCCTGTGCGCCGCAGCGACCGCTCTGACCCTGCTGCCCGCGCTGCTGACCCTGCTGGGCGACCGCATCCATCCCCGACGCCGCCGGAACTCCCGTACCCGCCGGGTGAAAAGTCATAACAACCCCGACATCCCCGACAACCGCCAGGACCACGGCAGCCCCCAGAACACGGCATGGTGGCGCTTCGCCCATCGCGTCTCCCGCCGGCCGTGGCCCTACCTGCTGGCCGCGTCCGTAGTGCTGCTGGCGCTCGCCGTCCCGGCGCTGCGCATGGAGACCGGCTTCCCCGACGCAGGCAACGACGCCACTACCACCACGCACCGCCGTGCCTACGACCTCCTGGCGGAGGGCTTCGGCCCCGGCTTCAACGCCCCCCTGCTGATCGTCGCCGACCTGCGCAGCCCCGGCGTGGACGCGAAGGGCATCCCCGAACTGTCCCGCCGCCTCGCCAACGATCCCGGCATCGCGTCCGTCGGCGCCTCCCGGACCTCCGCAGCCGGGGACACCGTCGTCCTGCCCGCGATCCCCAACACCGCACCCGCCGACGCCGCGACCTCCCACACCCTCGACCGCATCCGCGACAGCGTCCCCGACAACGTCGCCGTCTCGGGCCTGACCGCCATGACCGACGACCTCACCCGGCAACTCGCCGACACTCTCCCGCTCTTCATCACCGCGATCATCCTGGTGTCGTTCCTGCTGCTGATGCTGGTGTTCCGCTCCATCACCCTGCCGCTGAAAGCCGCCGTGATGAACCTGCTGTCCATCGGCGGCGCCTACGGCGTTGTGGTCGCCGTCTTCCAGTGGGGCTGGCTCGGTGGACTCTTCAACGTCGACGAAACCCTGCCGATCGCCTCCCCCCTGCCGACGATCTTCTTCGCGGTCCTTTTCGGCCTGTCCATGGACTACGAGGTATTCCTCCTCTCCCGCGTCCGCGAGGAGTACGAAGCCACCGGAGACACCAAGGAATCGGTGGCCCGCGGCATGGCCGTCACCGGCCGCGTCATCACCTGTGCCGCGCTGATCATGACGGTGGTCTTCCTCAGCTTCGTCCTCAACCCATCGCCCCTCGTCAAAATGATGGGTCTGGGCCTGGCGACAGCCATCGTCCTCGACGCCACCATTGTCCGGATGGTGCTCGTACCCGCCGCCATGGCGCTGCTGGGCCGCGCCACCTGGTGGCTGCCCCGAACCCTCGACCGCCGCCTCCCCCGCATCACCACGCACGGCACCGGCACCCCAACCCGACCCACGCCCACACCCGCACCGGCCCCGGCACGTCCATAGCCACGCCACCCCACCGCACAACAAGCCGTCTGCAGGCCTTCGGGAACATCACGCGCGCACCCGTGTCACACAAGGACGGAGCAACGGGAAGACCGTCCTCGTGAAAGGACTTCTGCACACTGGTCTTCCAGGTGGTGCGCCCAGCCAGTTCTGGGCGCACCTGAACTGGATTTCCCCAACCTGGTTGGCACAGCGCGGATCGGCAAGAACGGGAACACCCTGCTCGATGGCATCAGTTCAGTTGGCAGGCACGTCAGCTATCGAAGGCAGCCTTACGCCGAGGGCGACCTGGCACATTCGACTCCGAACAAGCCGTACCCTCAACTGCCGTAACAGGTCCCAAGGTCGTTAGTCGCGCCCCTGGAGGGCGTGGCGCAGAGGTTCGTCGAGGGCGCGCGAGGGGACGCCCACTTGCGCTGCTCCCGTAGCGCGTCGGCGACGCCCATGCCCTCCGGCTCGCGGGGCAGCGCCGTCGTCGTCCACGAACTCTCGTACGGGCCGATGTCGATGCCGCTCGCCTGAAGCGTCTCCCGCCTCTCGCGCTCCCACAGCAGACGGCTCCGCTCCGCCGCACGGTCCATCCAGATCAGCCCCTCGAAGTACCCGCGGGCGAGCTCGAGTTCCTCGTCGTCGAGCACCGCGCGGTGTGTGATGAGAAAGCCGTTCAGCTCGGGGCTCGCGAGCCCTTGTGTCGAGCCCACCTCCATTCCAGCGCGACTCCAGCTCCATCTCCTTCAGCAACTGCGTCAGCCCCCGCAGCGCCGAGATCCGCTCATCCCGCCAGGCAGCCCGCGCTGCGCGCAACCGCTCGTCCTCGGCCAGCCTGAGATTCGCCGACTCGTGCTGCGCCTGCCGCCTGGCGGGACGGGCCGGGCACCGCTCGGTAGCAGGACTGGCCGCAACCACACGACCGTCGCATGATCAGCCGGACAGGCCTTGGGCCTTGTCGAGTTGGTCGGCCAGGTCAGCCAAGTCGTCGGCGCGCAGATCGAACCGGTCCGAGGAGGCGGGCGGGTCGCCGACGGGGCGGGCGACGTAGGCGGTTCGCAAGCCGAGGCTCTGCGCACCGCGCAAGTCCCAGGCGTGAGCGGCGACCATCAGCAGCCGCTCCGGCGGCCGTCCGGAGACGGTGACGGCCAGCCGGTAGACCGCTGCGTCCGGCTTGTAGGTCCGGGCGTCTTCGGCGGACAGGGCCTGGTGCCAGCGCAGTCCGGCGTGGGCGTTGAGTTGCAGCAGCGCCGTCCTGCTCGCGTTGGAGAGTCCGATCAGCGGGAACCGTTCGGCGAGTCGGGCGAGCCCTGCCACGGTGTCGGGCCACGGCGGGAGCCGGCGGCCTGACAGGGCCAGCGCCGCTACGGCACCCGGGTCGCCGACTCCGGCGGCGTCGGCGACGAGCCGGGCGGCTTCCCGGTCGAGGACGTCGCTGGTGACGTAGGGCCGGCCGCCGTCGAGGATGCGACGCTGCTCGCGGTCGATGTGCTGCTGCCACAGCGACAACAGCTCCTCGATCCTAGGATCGTCGAGCGACGGGGCGAGTTCACGAATGCCTGCGCGGATACCGGCGGGTTCGTCGACGAGCGTGCCGAGCACGTCGAACACGACGGCATCAATCTCCAGCTCTGACATGCGACAGGGTCTCCTGGACGAAACGGGGGCGTGACAGTGGCTGTTGGCCGAACGCAGCGGCAAGCCATCCTCATTCCCGACCCCGACCCGACCCGACCCGAACTACACCTACATCACTGACTGGGGCAACGCACGTGTTCGTACGGGACCCGCGCGCCTGGCATTGGGCACCGGAGCTCGCAACCTTCACTCAGTAGCGGACGGTGCTCTGCAGCAGCGGCGGGTACACAGCGGACGCTTCGCCGTCGACCGTGGCGCCCGCGAACTGAAGCATCGCGCGCTGCGCGCCGTGCATCGGGGCCGGGTAGTCCAGGGTCGGGGCTGATACCTCGTCGAGCCCTTGCAGCTGCTCGGGGGTCAGAGTCACCTCCAGGGCGACGAGGTTGATCTCCAGGTGCTCCCGGCGGCGGGCGCCGACGATGGGCACGACGGTGCCCTGGCGGGCGCGCAGCCAGGCGAGGGAGACCGCGGCGGACGTGGTCCCGAGTTCGTCAGCGATGGCGGCGACAGCATCGATGACGACGTACTCGTCGTCGGTGGGGCCGCCGACGTAAGCGGCGCGGGCGGAGTCGGTCACTTGGGCGTCGCGGCGGTACTTGCCGGACAGGAAGCCGTTCTTCAGGGGGCTCCACGGAACCAGCGAAATGCCCTGGTCGCGCGCGAACGGTGCGAGTTCGCCCTCGACGGTACGAGCCAGCAGCGAGTACTCGACCTGCAGCGCAATGAGCGGGGTCCAGCCCTTCAGCAGAGCCATGGTCTGCGCCTGGGCGGTGACCCACGCCGGCGTGTTGGAGAAGCCGATGTAGCGAATCTTGCCCGCGCGCACCAGGTCGTCCAGGGTGCGCATGGTTTCCTCGATCGGGGTGCTGCGGTCCCAATTGTGCAACCAGTACAGATCCAGGTACTCGGTCTGCAGGCGGCGCAGGGTCTCGTCGAGCTGGGCGATGATCGACGAGCGGCCGGCACCGCCGCCGTTGGGGTCGCCGGGGAACATGTTGCCGAAAAACTTCGACGCGAGCACGACGTGCTGGCGCCGTCCGGGATGGGCGGCGAAAAAGTCGCCGAGGATTTTCTCCGAGTGGCCGTTGCTGTAGAAATTCGCAGTGTCGACGAAGTTCCCGCCGCGATCCAGGTAGGCCGCCAGGATCTTCTCCGACTCCTCGACGCTGCACCCGGCGCTGCCCGGGTCCTCGCCGAAGGTCATCGCGCCGAGGGCGAACGGACTGACTCGCAGACCTGAGCGGCCGAGGGTGACGTAGTGATCGAGCATCATGACGAGGGCTCCAATGTGTGCCGGAATGGTCCTTCAATGCAACCGCCCGGCAAGCTTCACGCGGTAGACCGATCCTCGCGACCTCTTGCACAATCCTGTCAACTTCGCCACGATTGGGCTTGCATGATCGCCTCGCCGGTGCTTCCGTGAAGGGGTGCGCACCCTGGACGAGATCCGCGGCCTCATCACGACCCATGCCCGATCGGACCAGCAGACGTCGATCGACGGGCTGCTGTTGTCCAAAGTGGAGACCGACGCGCCGCACTATTCGCTGACCGAGCCCTTGCTCGTCCTGATGGCGCAGGGCGGCAAGCAACTCCTGCTCGGCGACCAGATCTTCGAGTACCGCTCCGGCCAGTACCTCGTGGTCACCACCGACCTGCCGGTCACCGGCCATTTCGTCGAAGCCAGCCCGCAGACTCCGTCGCTGGGCATCGGGCTGGTGCTGCGTCCATCCGTTGTCGCGCCGCTCGTACTCGAAGCCCCAGCCGGACGGCGGTCCCGCACAACGAACGGCCCGCCCGGGCTCGCCATCGGAGAGGCCGCCCCCGAACTACTGGACGCGTTCGCTCGCATGCTGCGGCTCCTCGACAACCCGGCGGATGCGCCCGTGCTCGCCCCGATGATCGAGCGGGAGATCCTCTGGCGGGTGCTCACCGGCCCGCACGGCGGCATGATCCGCCAGATCGGCCTGGCTGACAGCGGCCTGACTCACATCAACCGGGTGATCCGGTGGATCCGCGGCAACTACGCCGAACCAATGCGGATCGAGGACCTCGCCCGCCTGGCCGGAATGAGCCCATCGGCCTTCCACCGGCAATTCCGCGCCGTGACGACCATGAGCCCGCTGCAGTTCCAAAAACGCATCCGTCTGCAGGAAGCCCGCTCACTGCTGGTCGCCCGACCTCATGACGTCGCAGGCGTCGGTCACCTCGTTGGCTACGACAGCCCGTCCCAGTTCAACCGCGAATACCGACGCCTGTTCGGCGCCCCGCCGGGCCACGACGCCGCGCGCCTCCGCGAGGAGACCCAGCCACAGGGCGTCCGCCACCTGCCCTAGCCCTCGAGTCTGACTTCGCAAGCTTGCCGGGGCTGTAGCGCCTCAGCTGGCGTGAAGTCTCGTGCTGCACGTATATCGCGTTGTGGGTCCCGGGGCACCGCCACAGTTCACCGGCATGTCTCTGCGTCTTCGTATGCGTCAAGCACTGCCGGAAGCGATGCGGGCCACTGACAAGGCCGCGGTGAGCGCTCTGCGCGCAACGCTTGCCGCGCTGGACAACGCTGAGGCGGTGCCCGTGGACGAAGCCGATCTCCGCGGCGTGGCCCATGAGCAGTCGCCTTTTGGTGCCGGCGCCACCGAAGCAGCGCGGCGTGAGCTGAGCGAGCGCGGTGTGGTGGATGTCGTGCGCGCCGAGGCCGCCGAGCGGCTGGAGGTTGCAGCGCAGTTGACTGCGCTCGCGCACGCTGACCGAGCCGGGCGGCTCCGCGCGGAGGCCGCCGTGCTGCTTCCCTTCCTCGACGGTCCCGGCACCGCGTAGGACACGGACGTGGCGTCGCATCGCGCCCCTGAGCGACGCAGGAGCAGGTCTGGGAACAGGTACGGCGACCGCGGGATCATCGATGCGTGACCACACGTGGCGCCGATTCGCCAGCTCACTGAGCGGGGTGCACGTCGAAGGGGCCGTGGAAGATGGTGACGAAGAGGCAGTCCTCGTCGCGCGTCGGCCCGTGGTGCATGACCAGTCCCGCCGGGAAGTGGCAGTACGAACCCGGGCCCAGGATCTGCCCGTTGGCCTGCAGCCTGCCTTCCAGCACGATGATCGTGTGGGAGGCGGTGTGGGTGTGGGGTTGCGCGGCCGTCCGCGCGGAATAGCGCACGAGGTAGTGCTCGGCCCCAGTCGCGGGGTCCTGGAACAACAGCCTCAGCCCGATGGGGCGGTCGTAGATGGCGGGCTGCGACTGTTCCAGGGCCATCTGGGCCAGCGCCGGAAGAATCACGGCGCCCTGGCTCACCGACCCGGTCCCGGCCACACCCACCACATCCCTTCCGCGTCGTCCACCAGCACGGCCACGTACGCGCCGATCGACGGCACGGCCTCGCCCTCCAGCTCACCCAAGTCTTCCATCCGTCAGGACAGGGTGCGCATGGGCGACCAGCAGAAGACCCCGATTACCGGCCGCCGGGTACCCCGTACGACGCCGCCCCGGAGTGACTCGTCACCGCTGTGCGCACGTCCAGGCATCCATACCCTGCTGGGCAGCGAGTCTCCTGGCCGTGGCAATCTGCTCACTTCTCGTCGCCAGATCAGCCCGGGGCGCGTACTTCAGGCCACCGGCCGCCACCCAGCTCGACTGGCTGAACTGCAGACCTCCGTAGTGGCCGTTCCCCGTGTTGGCGCGCCAGTTCCCGGAGGACTCACACTCGGCGATGGCATCCCAGTCGACGCCCGCACCGGCCCAGGGCGCGGACGCCTGGGCCGATCCGGTGCCCAGCAGCAGGACCGGGGCAGAGGTCAGGGCCACCGCCAGCATCCTGACGGTCAGTCTGTACTGACGGGTCTTCGGGTGACGAGTCATCAGCAACGCCTTCGCTCGCGGGCCCGGCCGCGGACGCGGCAGAGCACTACCGAACGTAAACGGACCGCGTCGTTCCGGCACACGGTGTGCGTCCATCAGCGTCACACAAGCCCAGGCACGCAGCCCCGTCCCGACATGCCGCTCTTCGGCCCGCCCCCGCTCACCGGCACCGTATGAAGCGGCCGTCACCGGGGTGGTGGTAGGAGGACGCCGTACTGGGCGTGGCGTTGTGGGTCGGGCCGTACGCCTTGAGGGCTCTGCTACAGCGGTATGCGGACGTCAAGGACTGGCCCGGGGGTGCGGGTGCGCGGTGCGTCCAGACTCTCCAGGACGTGCAGCATCGGTGTGTTGCCCGCGGCGACTGCGGCGGTCAGGGTGTGGTGGCCGGCGCTGCGAGCCACATCGGCCGCGTGTGCGGCCAGCGCGGTTCCCAGTCCCTTGGACTGCCACTCGTCCTCGACCAGGACGGCGAGTTCGCCCACCCCCGGCCGGTCGGTGCGCATGACGTTGGTCATGGCGATGATGCGGTCCATGCACTCGGCGGTGGTGGTCACCAAGGTGGTACCGCGCTCCGGGTCGGACAGCAGCCGCCAGCCGGCCGCGGACAGCTCGGGCTTACCCGCGTGGTAGCGCAAGGCTCGGCTGCCCTGCGAACAACGGTGGTGCAGCGCCTGGATCGGTCCGAGGTCATCGGGCGTCACCTTCCGCGTCCGAGTGGTAGTCCCGTCGGTCAGAGTGATCGGGTGTGCGGCGTATCGAGGCCCGGACTCGGCCATTCGGCAGTCTCCCCACATCGCGAACCTGACTGATGTGCCACGGAGTAGACCGGAGCGCCGGCCCGCCGTTGGCACAAGGGAATTCTTTTGCCACTCCCCCGCCGCCTCAAGTGGGGTTCACGCCATACTGATTACACACAGCGCATTCCACGTTACGGAACGCAGTGGAAGCGCGTGAGACCACCGCGGCGACCAGACCCTGGCCGGATCGTACTGACCTCCTACCGCAGTGCCCAAGGGCGGGAATTCGACGCTTTCGTCCTGCACTACGGCTCGGCGGCACCGCACTCGCCGTATCGGTCCTGCTGATGATCCCGCGTGACGACAAACCCCCCACCCCAGCAAAGGAGTTGGCGGTCTTCCACGGACCGAAACGCGCAGGCCACGGACGCCGGCACGACTTGGCACGACGCAAAGGTCCGGGAGTACAGCGGCAGTTGGAAGGCCACCGTGCGGGGGCTGACACAAGGCGGGTCTCGCTGAAGGTGACGGGCGAGGACCGCGGGGGCGCTTCGCTGACCGAGACGCTCACCAACGCCTATCTGGGTCGGCTGCCCCGAGTACTGGTGCGAGTACGCACCTGAGGGGCCGCACTGGCCCGCAGGCTGATCCGCAGCGCTCACCGGACAGGGGCAGGCCGGGACTTGAGAGGTCTCGGCCTGCCCCTGGCCGGTCAGGCGGCGGGGGGCTCGGCCCTGACTGTGTCTGGAAGGGGCAGGCTGCGAGTGGAAGCACCGCCGTCGAATGGGGTACCGCCGATCCCGTCGGCGCCGCCGGGAACCAGCCCGACCCGGTACTGGCCCCAGCGCCTCCCGTGCGCAAACTGGGTGATGTCGCGGCGCTGATCTCGTGGGACTGCTCGTGGGGCGAGCGGGCGACGAGCGGACCCGCCCGAACAAGCTGGGAGCCTTTGCGTGCCGCTTCATGGGCTGCGGCATGCCCTCTGAAGTAGTTACGGAAAGTGCCCAACTTGCTGGTCATCGAGCTGTTGAGCCAAAGCATCGATCGTCCCCTGTGGAACGTCCCCGATTCCTTGTGCAGTCGGGCTCTGTGCGAGTCCGTTAGCCGCCTGGAACGATGTGAGAGCGTCACGCGTATCATTCCCGAAAACGCCGTCAAGTCCGTTCGGACTGAAGCCGAGCACCTCCAGCGCTGTCTGCAATCCGATCGCCAGGTTCAACGGAATGGGAAGGTTTCCCGATCTCATATTGGCATCGAGTTTCTGCCTGGGATCGAAGACGAGTTGCGCGAAATCACCTGGTGGCGGCGCGGCCATCCAGCCCGCGAGCGTGAAGAGCAGCCCGTTGCGGACATTCCGCGGCCTGACCCCTGGGTTGCCGGCCTCAGTCATCCGGCATTCGCGCGCCATGGTCAGCCAGTCCTCGACTGCCGCCGCGGCCTGGAACAACGGGAAGCGGAAATTGGGGCCCATGGCCCACGCCATACTGAAGAGGGCCATCTGCCCATCGGCAGGCCAGCTGTCCAGAGCGGCGAAAGGAGCCCGAGCCTTGAGCGAAGTCTCAAAGCTTTCCAACTTGCCCATGACCAGCTCGTCGATTGCCTGATCGGTGATCCGCAGGCGCGTAATCGCCTCTTTCTCCGCCAGCGACGCGAATGCCGTCCCGCTGAATTTCACTGTGTGATACTCGTCCTTGATTTGCTCACGGCTCGCCACCGAACCCGAACTGTTGTCGAACCAGTTCAAGGAGAAAATATCAGGGAGCGGTTGTGGGTTACTCCCAAATTGGCTGGGATCGTCAGCGTCGAGCAGATTCCCAACGCCCGTGGACACCAGGCTCTTGACGTCTAGATACATGAACCGCACACGGCCTTCCAACGGCTCATTGAACGGGATGAAGGCGTCCCGAATGCTGTCGTGCATCTCTGGCTCCGCTCTTTACGGCTCCGACCCGCGCCCGCCGGTTGCTGGCCCGCCGCGTGCTCAGAAGTGGACTTTGGGGAAGTAGCCGGCCCAGGGCCCGTTCAGATCGTGCGGTCGATGGGCGGTGCCTGCTGCGGCATCTGCAGTGCCGTCAGCCCGGACCTGACCTCATTCCGCTCAGTCGACGCAATCGTGATCATTCTCCTCTCACCTTGCCGCCCGGTCAGCGGGATTCGACCGCAGTCACGCATGGTTTGGCTGCGCGTCGGCATCGTGGCCGCGCCCCGGGCCGCGCTCGGGGGGCACCAGCAAGGGCGCCGTAGTCACCGCGAGGCTGAGAAAGGTCTCGCGGAGCCGAGCCGACGGTCCATCCGACGCTCCCTCCCGTCCTGCGTCAGGCATGGGCCGCCGAATCAGATCAACACCAGACTCCCCCACCGCCGTCGGACCGGCGTTCCCCGGATTGTTCAAACCACGTCCCGCAAACGTCGCTCGCTCATCTCCCCCGCGTTGTTCCTGGCCAAGGCGGGTGAAGAGCTGCTCGGCAAGCACGATCAGCAGGTGCGCGAGGCACATACCGGCTGCACAGTGGGGGATGTGTCGTGGAATAGCGCGTGCCTCGAGGTACTGAGTTCTTTCGAATTCACCAATGCCGGCGGCAGGATCGCCCTCCCCAAGGGAGCGCAGCGGCTGCTGGCGTTTTTGGCGCTGCAGAATGACGGCGCGCACCGAGCTGCGGCAGCCGAGCAACTGTGGCCCGACTGCACGTCCTTCCGAGCAGCAGCCAACCTACGGTCGGCCCTGTGCCAGGGCAGGCGTGTCGGGTCCGTGACCGCCATCGACTGTGTCGGCCAGCGCCTGGTGCTCTCCCCCTCAATACGCGTCGATCTGCACGGGGTGTGGGAGTCGGCGCGTCAGGTCGTTGAAGGGCAGGCACCGTTGCCATCCAAGTGGGACCGGCTTGTCGGCGACCTGAGCCGGGAACTGCTGCCGGGCTGGACGGAAGACTGGCTGCTGATGGAGCGTGAGCGCTGGGACCAGATGCGGGTGTACGCATTGGAGGGCCTGGCCCAACAGTTCCAGACCGCGGAGCAGTACCTTCCTGCGCTCCAGGCAGCGCTGGCTGTCATCGCCATCGACCCGATTCGAGAAACCGCGCACCGCATCGTCATAGGGGTGCACCTCGCCGAAGGCAATGTCGCTAGTGCGCTCAGGCGATATCGGGACTACCGAGCGTTCCTGCAGAGAGAGCTCAGAGTGGCACCATCGCCGCGGATGACTGAACTGGTACAGAATCTGACGCCCACGTAGCCGCAGGCTGGCACCACCAGAAGTCCGATTGCTGCTGCCCCGCCGTCGCCTGTACTTACGACCCCTATTCTCCTGTCGGGCCATCAGAAGGACGCAGGACGGGGCAGTTGGACCGTATATCCGCAGGTACTCAATGCAGATGTGCTGAGTACCGGCGGTCAGAGACGACGTGGTACTCCCCAGACAGGCGGCGCGGGCGGACGACGGCGAGCCGAAATGTGGGAGTGCTCGGTCTTGCGACCCTTGATGGCCGGGGGCGCGCATGCGGGGGTCGACAGCCTCCCCGGCGCACCGGCGAGGCCCAGTGCGCGCCGTAGTTCGGTAGTGCTTGAGATGCCGTACCACTGCCATCGGCAGGTACCCCAGGCACCGGATGTTCCTCTCGGTCGAAGTGCTCCGCACGCTCACCCTGACCAGGGAAAAGGCCAGTGCGAGAACAAGATTCGACACTTCCGCAACGCGTCCCCGACAGTCCCGGGAACACCGTCGCGACATGCCGGGGGGAGGCTCGTATCGATGGCTGTCCGTCTAATCCGGGAGAGGGAGAGGATGCTGAATGAACGTCCGGTCGATCCTTCGCAATCTTCCCGCTCAGGAGGAGATTCTCGGCGACCCCGAGGTGTGCGTTGCCGTGCTCGACGGACCGGTGGACCTTTCCCATCCCTGCTTTGCGGGCGCCGACGTCACAAGGATCCAAACTCTGGTGCAGGAACCTGCCGGCCAAGGACCGATGTCGGTGCACGGTACGCACGTGGCGAGTCTTCTCTTCGGACAGCCGGGAAGCTCAGTCGTTGGTATTGCACCCCGGTGCCGCGGCCTGGTCCTCCCCATATTCCGAGACGGTCAGGAAGGGCGGGTGTCCCAGCTTGATTTGGCGCGTGCCGTTGAGCGGGCCGTGGAGGAAGGGGCGCACGTCATCAACATCAGCGGCGGCGAACGCTCCGCGGACGGTCGCGCCGAGAGCATGCTGGACCGGGCTCTGCGACGGTGCGCCGACAACGGAGTTCTCGTGGTCGCGGCTGTCGGAAACGACGGGTGCGACTGCTTGCAGGCCCCCGCTGCCGCGCCGTCGGTGCTCGCCGTCGGCGCGACAGACACCAGCGGCAAGCCGCTGGACACCAACAACTGGGGTGTCGCCTACAGCACGAACGGTGTACTGGCTCCAGGACAGGAAATCGAGGGCGCCACACCCGGCGGAGGACGGCTGGCCCTGAGCGGCAGCAGCTTCGCCACCCCTGCGGTATCCGGTGTTGCCGCACTCCTCGTGGCGGCACAGCTCCGGGAGGGACGCAAGGCCGACCCGATCGCAGCAGGCAGGGCAATCCTCGAAGCCGCAACTGTCCCGCCGTGCTCCCCCAGCGAAGCCCCTGAGTGCCGTCGACACCTGGTCGGCCATCTGAACACCGCTCGGGCCTACGACCTGATCAGCCGAGAGAGCACCTCCGTAGACGATCTCGACTTGGCCACGGTCCCATCCCGGCCTGCGACACCAAGGGAACGGCAATCCGTGACCATCTCCTCCACGTCAGGGGTCAACGCCGCCGGCGAATCCTCATTGCTGCGGACATCTCACTCCGAATCGAACGAGGGAGCCAACGCCATGGACACCGATGACGCGCTCGTCACAGCGAGCGAAGCAGCAGCCGACGCCACAGGCGAGACGGCAGAGAACGCGGAGGCAGCTCCGCCCTCCTCCCCACATGCCCAGCCCATAGGCCAGCAAGCGGAGTCCGTTTCACCCGACCCGGGGGTGTACGCCGCCGGCGAACCCTCGCCGCTCGAAGCCAACCACTCTGAACCGAACGAGGGAACCCACGCCATGGAAGCGCACCACGCCCACGCCAGTGCACACGAGGGAGCCAGCATCACCGGAACGGAGCCAGGGGCTGCGCCACCTGTGTCTCCGTCAGGGCTGGCGACGCCCAGCGGCAGTGCCCACTTGCCTGGCGTACGACCCGCCTGCGGGTGCGGAGGGAGTGAATCGTCCGGCTGTCAGTGCGGGGGCAGCGGCTCAGGCCGCTCACTGATCTACGCGATCGGCACCATCGGGTTCGACTTCCAGACCGAGGCCCGCAGGGACAGTTTCCGCCAGCAGATGCCCTACGCCTTCATACCGGCGGACCAGTCGCCGGACGGCGTGGAGAGGGAAGTCCAGCCGAACATATACGACCCGGCTCAGCTGCACGCCTACCTGTCGAAGAACCCGTGGGCGTCCGACAAGCTGACCTGGACGCTGACCATGGACGCCACGCCGATCTATGCCCTGGAGGCCGAGATGCCGGCGGGCATGGACTGGCACCGGCCGATCATCAGCGACCGGAGAGCGACGACGGAACAGGTCAGGCAGGCCGCAGGAAGCGCTGCAGGTGCGGAAGACCGACTCGCTGAGCTCCTGGAGACGCTTTCGTACCCGCCGGTGTCCACGGTCTACAGGACCTTCCGGGACGCCATCCTGGGCCAGATTCAGGACACGGCAGATCCGAACTATGTCTCGCGCGTGTCGGTCCCGGGAGTACTGACGGACCGAACTGTTCGGCTGTACTCCGGGCAAGTCGTCCCCGTGGTCGAGGTCAAGAGCCGCGGTCTCTACACCTGGAACGAGGCCCTGCTGGTCGAATCTGTGGTGCGGGAGGTCACAGACGACTTCACGATTCGCAAGCTCACACTCGAAGAGGAAAGGCTTGACAAGCTCCGCACGACGATCCGTGCGCTCCTCGACAAGATCTACTGGCAGTTCCGCAACCTCGGGCAGAGTTCCGCCGACCGGGCACTGAACGCTGCCGGAACCAACGCATTCCTGGTCGGAAGCGAGATCAAGGACGGTGTCCTTTCCGCAAAGCACGTCCCGGGGAAGGACGACAACTTCTACACCTTGGACACCGTCAAGGTCTCCAAGAGTCCCTTCTGCCGCCCCGGTTCGGACTGCCAAGAGGTCATCCTCGACTTCTTCGACCCGGAGAACGAGCGACGAGCACGGGTGTCCTACCTGTTCACCTTCGACGTGAGTGACGAGCTTCCCGTCAGCCTCGCACCGGTCCACAAGTTCATCGGCGGCCTGTGAGCGCTCTACAACCGAGGAGATCAGCCATGAGTACCCCAGGAAGCCACGCGAACTTCAACGCTCCGGTCCAGGCACCGCCCGTGGATCGAGACAACTGGTCAGCGCCGGCAGACCGACACACAGCCGACGGCGTGGAAGCAGCCAGGTCAGGCTGCGGCCACCTGCCGGGTCCGGCTCGGCAGATGTGCTACGCGATGCGCAGCACCCCCGTGTGAGACAAGAGTCCGCCTGGGCGCTGCTACAGGCGGCTTCGTTCCCACCGCTTCCGGTAGGAACCGTCCTGCTGAAGGCGAAACGGTGAAAGGAGAACACCATGATCGACCAGACCACGCGAGACGAGTCCCGTCCGGTGTTTGCTTCCCTGCAGATGCCGCAGCAGGCCCCGCCGATCGACCGAACCTCAGCCAGGCCCGCAGGCACCAACGGTGACACCTCAGGCGTCGAGGCCAACGGCCTGTTCGACCTGATCGCCAAGGGCATCGGCGGCCTGATCGGCTGAGCCCCTACGCGTCGGCGACAGCGGTGCGCCCCAGTCGCCGACGCCCACTCGGCAGTCAGAAACCGAAGGGAGAACACAATGATCGACCAGACCACGCGAGACGAGTCCCGTCCGGTGTTTGCTTCCCTGCAGATGCCACAGCAGGCCCCGCCGATCGACCGAACCTCAGCCAGGCCCGCAGGCACCAACGGTGACACCTCAGGCGTCGAGGCCAACGGCCTGTTCGACCTCCTCGCCCAGGGCGTCGGAAGCCTGCTTGGCTGAGCCCCTACGCGTCGGCGACAGCGGTGCGCCCCAGTCGCCGACGCCCACTCGGCAGACATGAGCCGAAGGGAGAACACAATGAACGACCAGACCACACGAGACGAGTCCCGTCCGGTGTTTGCTTCCCTGCAGATGCCACAGCAGGCCCCGCCGATCGACCGAACCCCGGCCGGCCCCGCAGGCACCAACGGTGACACCTCAGGCGTCGAGGCCAACTTCCTCCCCCTGATCCCCCTGGTTGCGAGCCTGTTCGCCTGAGGCCCGCCCGTGCCGGGCGATGGTTCTACCGATTCGCCCGGCACGCCCGCCCCAGGCTCCTGAAGTTAGGACGCCGGGCAGACTGCGTCTCAGACGCTCACCCATTCAGACAATGGGAGCAACCATGCGACTCAACATGCCGGTTCAGGGAACGATCGAGCGCCGCTGGGATCTCTACCAGCCCTACTTGGAAGTGGTGGCCACCTACAAGACTCAAGAAAACCCCGAGATACTCGGCAATCGGGTGGAACAGCCCCTGCCGGCATCCAATTACGGTTCGGATGTTGGGGACCCTGGCCCTGCAGCGGGTGCCGACTCCCGCGGCTGGCACTGCCAGCCGGTGTCGGGCTGCGCGTGGAGTGGCCTGGTCTGAGCCCGGACAGTGGCATTCATCGCCGCACGTCCCTCCAACTGGGCGAGCCAAATCCCGCCCAGCAGCCGGAGCCAGCCGAACAGGTGTCATCGAACCCAGCCAAGGCACCCAAGGCCATCGTCAGCGTGCGGCTGAGCGCCATGCCCAACTGGTCCCCGATATCGACTGAACGGGCAAGAGCGCGCCGCCCCACGTCAGCCTCGAAACGAGGCACCGCGTCGGGCGGGGGCCCTCGTCAGGAAGGGAGTGTTCATCGTGGTGGCTCTCAAAACGGCAGTCGCGTGGCCGAATGACAAGGTGTATCTCTTCTTCGACGACGACACCTATCACCGTTACAACGCGGTCACTGGCGCCTTCGAACAAGGCGGCCTGAATGTCGTTGATAACTGGCCGGGGCTCACAGCCTCGCCTGACGCGTTCGTGTGGTGGGGTGCCAGCAAGGCCTACGCCTTCATCGGCTCCACGTATGTGCGCTACGACCTGGTAGCGGACGGTGTCGATCCGGAGTACCTGCCGCCCAACGCCCCGTTCGCTCTGGCGGGCAACTGGCCGGGGCTCCCCGACGGCTCCAGCGGTGGCATGAATTGGCAGGCGGGCATCGACGCCGCAGTGAACTGGGGTACAGGCAAACTGTTCCTTTTCAAAGGCGACTCGTACGTGCGCTACGACATCACCGCGGACCGGGTCGACCCCGGCTATCCCGTAAAGATCGCCGGCCGCTGGCCCGGGTTGTTCACCCAAAACCTCGGCGCTGCCGTCTACTCCGGTGGACGGTACGCCTACTTCTTCCGCGGCAACGACTACCAGCGCTTCGACGTGGACACTGACCAAGTCGACCAGACCGGCACGTTGTCCCCCTCGGTCCCATTCGAACCGACACCACCCGGTGCGCTGGTTCCAGCCCGCTTGCTGCAACTGACGCAGGCCAACCAGCTGATGGCTGATCTGATCAGGCGAGGCAAACTCAGTCTGAAGAGCCCTGCCTTCGTCGACGGGCCGGGCGGGATCGTGTCCCCCACCCCCAGCCAGCGTGTGGCCGTCCAGCCCGCCACCATCGACGGAATCAGGTACACCAACGCTCTGAACCCCACTGCCGACTTCTTCACCAACGTCGACCAGCGCATGCTCATCGCCCTGTACCGGCTGACCAGGTGGATCAACTCCTCGGCTCCCGACGTGAGGGAACTGCGCCACCTCGGCATCGGGCAAGGCTCCGGCCCGCCGAACGACTGCCACAACCAGGGGCGCGCACTCGATCTGTCCGGTATCGCCGGGGCGGACGGGGGTACCGCCTTCCTCAAGTCGATCCTCAGTAACTGGGGAAATCTCCCGGCGCTTGTGGGGAGCAACGTCCGCATCGACCCGTCCGTCGACCCACTGGCGTTCGCACTGTTCAGCACAGCCTTCCGCTGCGCGACGTACGAATGCGAAGCCAACGGAATCGGCACCGGCAACAAATGGCCCATGCCCAAACTCGGTGGAAGCGGCTTCGTCATCTATCCCGACTACGGCGGCGACCCCGCGCTGCGAGCCGCCCACCAGGACCACATCCACTTGCAGGTTGGCAAGACCCGGATCTGAAAGGCTGTCACTTCGCAGGCGCAGGCGCCTCCTGGAGCAGCCCCCGACCGGTGACAAACGCCGGCCGCCCGCACTCACGCATTCGCGGCCCGCCTCAACTGAGCGCAGACGAAGCGCTCGGGTTCTCTCCCTCCTCCGGCTGTGCCGGGATGCTGGACTCACCAGCCGGCGGCAGCGATGCTTTTGCCCTGATCATGTCCGCACGCGCCTGCACAAGTAGCGCGTATGCCTTGAGGATGGAAGCAATCCCTGCCCCGACAGCAGTAGCCAAGGCACTAACCGCAGTGACCATCTGGGCCGTGTCGGACGGCTGAAACCCTTGGCCGGGGACTCGCTCGAAGAGGCCCCGGGCCACAAAGTAAGCAATCGCGTAGCCAACAACGGCCAGCAGGGCCAGTCCTATGACATCCCGGGCCTCAGCCCGTCGGGCCTGACTGCGCACTTGATAGAACCTGTCCCAAGTCTCCTTATGTTCGGGACGTCTGACCACGCTCGCCTCAGGCAAGCGGTGCGCCTCGGACCGTTCCCGTTCGAGCGCCTTCCCCGCTTCAACAAGCTGAAGGGCAGCTTCGAACTGCACTCGCCCGTCGAACGACTCTCCCTCTCCACCGCTCATGGTCAAACATCCTGCCGCTTTGACCACTTCGACGGGTCTCACTCACACAGAACAACCTTCAACTATGCGCAGCTCATGGCTACCGCACTCTCCCGTCCCCAGGAGGCAGCCTCACGGCGATCACCCTCGCCGACGCCAGGTCAGTCAGGCAGTGCCGCGTTCTTCACCACGAAGGGTGGACACAGAGCTTCAACAAGCTGGAGAACCGGATGTCGTCGGCTGCGTCGCACTGAGTTCGCTCCGGCTCTGGATCAGCGTGCACCGATCCTCGGCGCAGGCCGGTCGCCGCGTCACGCACCGCGTCCACCGGCACCGTCACCCCTGCGGCACAGCCGCTGCCCCGTGCCGTCGTCGGCCGACGGAGGGCAGTGCCCGGGTGACGCGTGCCGCCACCGTGGCGTACGCGACGCCGAAGGCGACGGAGGCGAGCAGGGCCAGCCAGCCGGAGAAGTCCTCGATGTGCGGGAAGACCTGCCAGTGGGTCAGGTAGATGTACAGCGAGCTGCCAGCCAGAACGCCTGCCACGCGGTTGACCGGGCCGAGGCTCGGCACGCTCGGCACCCACACCAGCAGGACGAAGCCGGCCATGATCAGCCCTTCGCGCGCCGGCTCGCCGGGGAAGAAGCCGGGGACGGTGACCAGTGCGGCCGCCGTGACAAGCAGGCGTTGGCGCACGGTGCTCGCCTTCGCCGCGGCCCAGCCCAGGGCGAACAGCCACGGCACGACGACAGCCGATGGCAAGTGCATCCGTTCGCGGAGGCCGAACACGTCGTATCGGCTGAGCAACCCGATGGCCATGAGGGTCATGGGCAGGCCGAACGGGAAGCGTCGCTCCAGGCGGTCGACGACCCGCAGGCCCAGCAGGGCGACGACGGCGATCAGGATGCAGACGAGGGCCTCGATGAACCAGTAGGGCGCCACGTGCCCGTCGCGCGGGGTGAGGAAGCTCTCGAACAGGAAGAGCGTGGAGAGTCCGTAGTCGTCGGTGACGATGAGCAGCAGGGCGATCCAGGCCAGGCTCGGTACGACGATGCGCGCGATGCTGTGCCAGCCGTGGCGGATGCGCTCCCGGCGTTCGGCGGACGTGAGATGAAAACGCGCCAGGTTGAAGCCCGCGACGGTCAGCAGCAGGTGGGCGCCTCCCTTGATGTGGAAGACGTGGATGTGCGAGCCGACGATGAAGACGATCGCGAGGGCACGCAGGGCGATGCTGGTTTCCAGGGTGCGCCGACGGGCGGTTGCCCACTGGCGGGCCTTCGTCGGCGGTGGCTGGAGCAGATCGCGGATCGGAAGGGTGTGCCAGTTGGGCGGCAGGTGGCCGAGGACCTGCTCGAGGTTGAGGGACATCTCGACGTACGACAGTGAGTCGCCGCCGAGACTGACAAAGCTGCTGTCCTCGGTGACGTCGGGCCTGTCGAGGATCTCGGCGTAGAGAAGGCACAGGTCCGCCGGGCCGACCGGCCCCGGCTGGGCTGCGGCACGGGATGGGGATGCGGCATGGGATGGGGCGGCCGACTTGGCACGACCGTCGACGGGCGTGCCTATCAGGTCCCGTACAGCCTGGTAGTCAGGCTTTCCACTGGCCAGCCGGGGAAGTTCGGGCAGGACGTGGACATGCACTGCCCTCGGCGGCAGCCCGCACTCGCCCGCCACCAGCCGCCGGACGCGCTTGGCATCCGCGCCGCTGTCCCCGCCAAGGTCACCGCCGATGTCCCTGCCCGTGTCCGTGGATCGGGCGACAGCCACCACGAGTTGGTCGTCGGCGGCCGCGCACTGAGCGATGACGCCGTGTGCCGCCAGCATCGACTCGATCCGCTGGGGATCGATCCTGAGGCCGAGGATCTTCGCGAACCTGCTGACGCGGCTCACCACTTCGTACAGGCCGTCCTGCGTGGCGCGTGCGATGTCCCCGGTGTGCAGTTCGTCGACAGTGCGGCCGAGACCGAGGTCCGAGGGGGCCTCGGCGTAGCCGAGCATGACGTTCGGCCCCGAGTAGACGAGTTCGCCGGTGTCCGGCTCGGGCCAGTCGGGATGGGGCCGCAGGCGGAAGGACCCGCCGGGGATCGGGACGCCGATTGCCTCGGGCCGATCTGCCGCCCGGTTCGGAGGCAGGTACGCCATCCGGGCCGTCGCCTCCGTCTGCCCGTACATGACGAAGAGCTGCCAGCCGTCGCGCTCGCCGAGGGCGGCGTACTGCGCGACCCGCTCGGGCGCCAGCCGTCCTCCGGCCTGGGTGACATACCGCAGGTGGGGAAGGTCCATGGCGTCGAAGCCGACTCGGTCGAGCAGGTCGAAGGTGTACGGGACACCGGCGAACGTCGTGCCACGGCCTTCGCGGAACAGGTCCCAGAAGCAGCTGTCGGCCACCGAGAGGTCGGTCAGGATCAGCCCGGCGCCGCTCAGCAGGTTGCTGTTGATGACGGACAGGCCGTAGCAGTAGTGCATCGGCAGGGTGGTGGCCGCCCGGTCGCCGTCGCGAATACCCAGGTACGCGGCAATGGACTCGGCGTTGGCCTGCAGGTTCTCGTGCGAGAGGCGCACCAGCTTGGGCGAGCCCGTGGAGCCTGAGGTGCTCAGGAGCAGGGCGAGTTCGGGGTGCAGAGTGTGTGCCGACACGGCTCGCCGCTCATCGAGTACCCACTCCCCCGCTCGGTCCGGCCCGGCTACGACGTCGGGGTCGTACGCGGCGGTCAGCGACCGCACGGCTTCGCCGTTGTCACCCGGTACCAGCAGGACGGGGTGGCCGGCGGCGAGCGCCGCGAGATAGGTGACGACCGCGTCGACGGTGTTGGCGCCGGCCAGCAGCACCAGACGCCGTTCCCGGCCGAGGCGCGCGGCGGTCTCCGCCACCCGCGCGGCGAGCTGACGGTACGACAGTTCGCCGTCGCGGGTCAGCAGAGCGGTCCGGTCGCCGAACTCCGCGAGGCGGCGGGCGAACGGGACAGTCGTGGTGGCCGAAAGCAGGTCAGGGGTGATGAGCACTTGGCGCATCTTAGGCATGCCTTACCTCATTGGAAAGGCACAGAAATGTCACAGACCGAGCGACCCCGACCCTTGCGAACCTCGCGTAGTCCGTTATCACGCCGTTGTTGACGGTGAGGTTAGCTTTACCTTATCTATTAGTGGTTCACAGGTTCGCCGCTCTCCCTCACCGACATCGCCCGGCCAGGCGTGGGGGCGGGCATTGTCAGGAAGGCACCACAATGCGACGCCCCTTGGCCCGCCGTCTCGCCTCGCTCGTCGCGGCAGGCATGCTTGTGCCAGCTCTTGCCGCCTGCGGCAGCGACGAACCCGCCGGACTCGTGATCTACTCCGGCCGCAACGAGAAGCTCGTCAAGCCGCTGATCGAGAAGCTGGAGAAGTCGCTCAAGACGAGGGTCGAGGTCCGCTACGGCGACAGCGCCGAACTCTCCGCCCAGATCCTGGAGGAGGGCGACAAGACCGAGGCGGGTCTGTTCCTCTCGCAGGACGCCGGCGCCCTCGGCGCCCTGTCCAAGGAAGGGCGCCTGGCGCCGCTGCCCAAGGCGACGCTGGACAAGGTCGCCCCCGCGTACCGCGGCACCGCCGGTGACTGGGCCGGCGTCAGTGGCCGCGTCCGCGTCATCGCGTACAACCCCGAGAAGGTCCCGACGCCGCCGGACACCGTGCACGACCTGGTGAAGCCCGAGTGGAAGGGCAAGGTCGGATACGCCCCGACCAACGCCTCCTTCCAGGCGTTCGTCACCGGCATGCGGGTCCTGGAGGGCGACGACGCCACCCGGACCTGGCTCAAGGGCCTGAAAGCCAACGGCGTGAAGGCGTACGACAACAACCTCAACGTCCTGGACGCCGTGGACTCCGGCGAGGTCTCGCTCGGCCTGCTCAACCACTACTACTGGTACGAGAAGGTCACCGAGGAGGGCGAGGGCAAGATCGACGCCAAGGTCCACTTCCTGCCCAAGGGCGACCCGGGCGGCCTGGTCAACGTGGCCGGAGTGGGCAAGCTGAAGGGCGCCGACGCCAAGCAGAACGCGTACGCCCAGCAGGCGGTCGACTTCCTGCTCTCCTCCGAGGCGCAGACGTACTTCGCCGACGAGACCAAGGAGTACCCGCTGGCCGCCGGAGTCAAGACCACCACCAAGGGCCTGCCGCCGCTCGACTCCCTCCAGGCACCCGCGATCGACCTCGGCAAGCTCGACTCGCTCAAGGAAACCCTGGCCATGCTCCAGGACGTCGGAATGGTCTGACCCTCGTGACCACACCGGATTCTCCCGTCCGGACGCGTCATGACCCCCGCCCGGCAGGCGCCCCCGCGCCCGCCGGGCGTCGGCGCGCCGGAGGCCGCCCGTCGTGGGTCCTGATCGTCCCCGCCTGCCTGGCCGCTGCCCTCGCCGTGCTACCGCTCGGCTACTTGGCGATCCGCGCACTGGAGCGGGGCCCCGGCTACGCGTGGGACATCGTCGCCGACGACCGCACCGCCGTCCTGCTCGGCCGCAGCCTCGGCCTCACCGCCGTCGTCGTGGCGGCCTGCCTGGCCCTCGGTGTTTCCCTGGCGTGGCTGGTCGTACGGACCGCGCTGCCCGGCGCGCGGGCCTGGTCGGTGCTGGTGACACTGCCGCTGGCCGTGCCCAGCTACGTGGCCGCGTTCGCCTGGCTGTCCGCCGCACCGGAGTTGGCGGGCTTCACCGGGTCCGCCCTGGCGCTGACCCTGGTGAGTTTCCCGTACGTGTATCTGCCGGTCGCCGCCGCGCTGCGCGGCATCGACCCGGCCCAGGAGGAGGTGTCCCGCTCACTCGGGCACGGCCCGATGCGCACCTTCTTCCGGGTCACGCTTCCGCAGTTGCGTCCCGCCGCGGCCGGCGGCGGGCTGCTGGTCGCGCTGTACGTCCTGTCCGACTTCGGCGCGGTGTCGCTGATGCGGTACGACACGTTCACCCGCGGCATCTACACGTCGTACCGGGCGAGTTTCGACCGTACTCCGGCCGCGGCGCTCAGCGCGGTCCTCGTCCTCATGACCATTGCCCTGGTCGCGGGCGAGGCACGCACCCGCGGTCGCGCCGGCCACTCGAGGACCGGCACCGGCACCGCACGCCCGGCCGTCCCCGCGTCCCTGGGACGGTTCCGCGCACCCGCGCTCGCGTGGTGCGCCGCAGTCACCGCGGCCGCCGTCGCCTTCCCGCTGGCCACGCTGGGCTACTGGCTAGCCGTCGGCAACTCCGCGACCTGGGACCCCGGCACGCTGGCCGACACGGCGCTCACCACTCTCGGCATCGCCGCGGCGGGCGCCGCCCTCACGACCCTGCTCGCCGTTCCGGTCGGCGTCATCGCCGCACGCCACCGAGGTCACGCCGCCCGCCTGTTGGAACAGGCCGCCTACGCGGGCCACGCGGTGCCCGGCATCACCGTCGCGCTCTCGCTCGTCTTCTTCGCCGTGCGCTACGCCCATCCTCTGTACCAGGAAACGCCGCTGCTGATCGGTGCGTACGCCGTGCTGTTCCTGCCGGTCGCGGTCGCGGCCACGCGCGCAGCGGTCATCCAGGCTCCTCCCCTGCTGGAGGATGTCGCGCGCTCGCTCGGCCGCTCGCCGCTGCGGGTCCTGCGCGAGGTGACTGTGCCGCTGGCCGCTCCCGGCGTCGCCGCCGGTGCGGCGCTGACGTTCGTGGTCTGCATGAAGGAACTTCCCGCCACCCTGCTGCTCCGCCCCACCGGCATGGACACTCTCGCCACCCGGCTGTGGACAGAGACAGGCGCAGGTTCGTTCGCCGCGGCGGCCCCCTACGCCGCCGCACTGATCCTCCTCGCCGCAATCCCCTCGTACCTCCTCGGGAGGCATCGCACATGAACGACCTTCGGATCGAGGCGCTGACCAAGGCGTACGGGCCGGACGCAACCGTCCTCAACAGCCTTGAACTCACCGTGCCCGGCGGCTCGTTCGCCGCCGTACTCGGCCCTTCCGGCTGCGGCAAGACGACCCTGCTGCGGATCATCGCCGGCTTCCTCCGCGCCGACGCGGGAACAGTGACCGTCGGCGGGCACACGCTCAGCGGCCCCGGCCTGCACCTCCCCCCGGAACGCCGCCGCATCGGCATCGTCCCCCAAGAAGGCGCGCTCTTCCCTCACTTGAGCGTCGCCCGCAACGTCTCCTTCGGCCTCACCGGCCTCGACCGCGGCGCACGAAGGCGCCGCACGGACGAGATGCTCGAGCTGGTGGGACTCGCCGGATACGGCAACCGCATGCCGCACGAACTCTCTGGCGGCCAGCAGCAGCGCATCGCCGTGGCCCGCGCCCTGGCCCCCAAGCCCCAACTGGTGCTGCTCGACGAGCCGTTCAATGCACTGGACAGTGCCCTGCGCGCCGGAGTCCGCGCCGATGTCCGGGCCGCTCTGCGGGCCAGCGGTGCCACAGCTGTCCTCGTCACACACGACCAGCAGGAGGCCCTCTCCACGGCCGACCTCGTCGCGGTCGTACGGGACGGCCGCGTAGCCCAGTGCGACACCCCGCAGGAGGTCTACGGCCGCCCGACGAACCCCTGGGTAGCCAGCTTCGTCGGTGACGCCGTCCTCCTCCCGGCCTCGGCGCAGGACGCCACGGCCACCACCCCACTCGGCAAGGTCGCGCTCGCCGGACCCGCCGGCACCCACGCCGGCACGGTGCTGCTGCGGCCGGAACAACTCCGCCTGACCGAGCCCGCTTCGCCGGCCGCGCGCGGCACGGTCGTCGACGTGTGCTTCTACGGCCACGACGCCATGATCACCGTTGATGTGGAGGGTCTGGACATGCCGGTCGACGTCCGCACGGCCGGACCGGTCGCCGTTCGTCCCGGCGAGCAGGTCGGCATCCGCGTCACCGGCGAAGCGACGATGCATCCTTAGCCGGGCGGAGAAGTCGGCCGGAGTCGTCAGCCGCCGCGGCGGCGATCAGCTGACGTGGGCGGCGATGTTTCGCGCGCACTGCAGGGACTCGGTGCGCGTCGTGTCCACCTCCACGTCGTAGAACACCCCCTCGTGAACCACATCCGCCTGCAACGCGGCCATCCCCTGGACGCGATCTCCTCGCGCGACCTCACGGCCCGCGGCGACCGCACGCTCACACCTGACGCCGACCCACAACACGGCCAGTCCGCCAAGGGCCTTCTGCCATCGCTGCTGGGACGCCGCTCCGCCAAGGAAGACGTCATCGATGATGACCCTGGCGCCTGCACGGGCCATTGCCACGACGCCCTCCATCCACGCCGCCTCCAGCGCCCGGAAGTCCGCCCCGACGCTCACTCCGCCCTCCGCAGCGAACGTGATCCCCTCGTCCGCCGCCTGCATCTTCGCGGGCATGGCGTCGACGAACGAGTCGCACCCGAACACCAGCCACGGATCCGGCAGTACGGCCTGCAGGCACCGTACGATCCCGGACTTCCCCGAACTGGAACCGCCGTTGAGAATGATCATCTGAGTCGTCACCGCGCCACACTAGGGCGCTTCCCACACGGCACGAAACGACTTTCGGCACACGCTGCTCCGCTGCCGCAACCCGGTGAACGTTCCTGGCCACGGCACGTGCCGTGACCAGGAGACCCCGCCGGGGGGCCGACGCTCAGGCCGCCGCGACTGCTTCGATCTCCAGCAGCCAGGCTTCGTCGTAGATGCCCGTGATGATGACAGTCATAGCGGGACTGTGGTCGCCGAGGACTTCGTGGCGGATCCGGGCGTTGGCCTCCCGGTAGCGCCGGTCGGACCGGAAGACGGTGACCTTCGCAAGATTGCGCACGGTCACGTCTGCTGCTTCCAGCACGGACAGTACGTTGCGCCAAGCCAGCCGGCACTGGCCGTCGAAGTCATCCGGGACGCGTCCGTCGTTGTCCTCCGGGACCTGGCCGCTGATGAACACCAGCCTCGCGACATCGGTGACCAACGCGCCTTGGCCGTAGGACCGTGGCTGAGGATCCAGTGTGGTGATCTGCACGGCAGGCACGATAGGCGGTTCGGCTGCATGGGGAGGACCGGTTTCCGTGCCGCCGCTACGACCCGACGTGGGGCCGGCACAAGGCGCGCACCAAGCCGGCGCCGGACAACCACGACTACAACACCCCGGCGCCACCGGCTACTTCGGGTGAACCCGTGAGGCCAGCTCGACACCGCCCGCGCCTACGGCACTTCGTCGCCGGTATGGGCGGCGCCGGCCACTACAGCTTCGGCACCATCCTGCCCAACAGCCAAGCCCGCAACAGCGACACCCATGGCATGGCGTGGTGAAGTTCACGGTGCACACCAACAGCTACGACTGGGCGTCGTGCAGAGTGCTCCGAACGCAGCCCGGTCGGCGAGCCGTTGACCCGGTGACGCGGCATGAGTACGCGGAACAGCCTCGAACAGTGGTCGCGCCGCACACCCTCACATGACATCGCTGAGCGTGTCCGCCAGCCTGCGTCGGGATGCGCGCGCGGCCGGCAAGGTTGAGACTGCGATCGCCCCGGCGACGGCGGCTCCGCCGAGCAGGAGCAGCACTGCCGGGGAGGGAGGCTGGGCAACGCCCGCGCCGAGCCCGCTCGATCTCCCCTGCAGGTCGATCAGCCACGTCGACGCGCGGACGCCCAGGAGGGTTCCTGTCAGGGCTGCTGCCGCCGCGATGAGCCCCGTGCTTGTGACGATTACTGCGGTGATCTGACGGGGGGTGAGCCCGATGGCTTTGAGGGCGAGAAGGTCGCGGCCATGTTCGCGAAGTCCGGCGGCGATGACGGTGGACAGTTCCGCCAGACCGATGAAGGCGAGCACTCCGACGAGTCCGATGATCACCCCGCGGGCGGCGGAGAGTTGGTCGGTGGGATTGGTGTTCTTCCGGACCTCAAACCCACCGTCGGAGGACTCGGCCAGGGCGGTGCTCACCGCATCGGGATCAGCCGCACGTGTCAGGACCAGGTTGTAGAACTCGGGCCGCAGCGAGGCGTCTCCCTCCCGAAGCGTGTCGACGGTCGTGGAGATCACCCGGCCGCCGTCCTGTGGCTCGATACTGCGGCCTACGATGTGGAGGACTTGCGGGCTGCCTCCGACGGTCATGCGGACCCAGTCACCGACCTGCGCTCCCATGAGGTCAAGAAGCCCCTGGCCCGCCACTGCTTCGTCCGAGTTCTGGATGGTGCGGCCCTCAGCGATGGTGAAGGGGTAGGGGTGCTCCGGGGTGCCCAAGCCGCGGAGCGTGATCGTCCTGGTCTGGCCAGGGACCAGCGCCGCGACTTCTACACCCGGGTGGGCCGCTGTGACGCCCGGTTGATCGGCCAGCAGCCTGCGTGCAGTCGCATCGTCGATGCCCTCCGGCTTGGCGCGAAGTTCTGCGGCGAGTCCCACGTCCTCGGGCCGGCTTTCAAAGCGGTCGAGGGTCGACCAGGCCCCCAGAGCGATCGTGATCATCAGCAGCGGGAGCGCGAGCCGCCCCACGGCCGCAGCGGCGCGCGCCGGCCGGTGGAAAGCGCCGCGCCAGCCGAGTACGAGTGCGGGCGGTGTTCTCAGCTGCAGAGCGAATCTGGCAGTTCTTGACAGCCGGCGGCCGCTCTTGACGGCTCCTCGGGCGACGGGAACAGGTGAGACGCGACCAGCACGCCAGGCGGCCAGGCCGGTCGCTGTTGCGATGACGAGAACCGCCCCGAGTGATGTGGCGAGGAGTCTCCAGGCATGCTCGGGCAGGTCGCGCCACAGCACCATCGCGTCCCCGATGCGGCCGGGAATCCGGGGGCCCAGCATCTCCGTGACAATCGCCCCGAAGGCAACTCCGATGAGCGCGAAGGCCACATGCTCGACCAAGAATGCGCGCACGACCTGACCGGGTGTGAACCCGATGGCCTTCAGGACGGAGATGTCCCGCAGATGGCCGCGAACGCGGGTACTGATTGCTCCGGTCACCGCGAGAGCGGCAGCCAGCAATGCCCCCAGACCGAAGGAGCCGAGCAGCAGTCCCAGGAGGCGGTTGTCGCCCTCAGCTTCGGACCGCGCCTCGTCCCACGTGGACACCCTGGCAACCTGGTCGGCACCGATCAACGTAACCGCCTGCTGCACGGCGAAATCGGTGTCCTGGGGATCGGCCAGCCGGAGTCCGACCGTCTGCCCGACACGACGGGTGTCGGGTTCGACCCGGTGAAGCTGTGAGGGCAGCAGCCAGGCGACGCCGGGCCGCACCCCACGGACGAACCGCGGTTCCGCGCTGTCCGCCACCCCCACGACCCGAAGAGTCGTATATCTGCTGTCGCTGCCGCGGACCCGCAGAGCGTCACCTGGCTTGGCCCACAGCGCATCGGCGGCCGACCGCTCGAGAACGATCCCATTGGGGACGCCGGCTTCCAGCCAGTGTCCGGAGTCAACCAGTGGGCGAGCCGCATCGGGGGGTTCGGGTTCGGCACCGCGCAGCTCCAGTGACACCCTCGTGCCGCGGATTTCGGCGGTGGCCGGGGCAGTTGGGAAGGGTCCGGAGAAGGCTGCGACACCGTCGATGTCAGTCAGCTTCTCGGTGCGCTCGTTTGCCCTGGTGTGGATCCATACGTGTGCGCCGGAGGACTCGGTGAAGACGCGCTGCCATGGGTTGGCCGCATATTGCAGGAGCGCGCCCGCCAGCAAGAGGGCGGCGATGATCCCTGCGGTAGCCAGGACGATGAAAAGTGCCTCGCCGCGGTTGGCACGAAGGTCGGCGTGTGCCCACCGCAGTGTGGCCCGCATTGGTCAACCCTTGATTCTCAAGACGTCGGCGACACTCCTCGGCACATGCTCAGGCCCGCCGAGGACCGCGTCGTCGACTACTTGGCCGTCGAAGAAACTGATCACTCGGTCCGCCGTGCTGGCAGCCCTCGCGTCGTGGGTGACCAGCAGGATGGTTTGGCCGCGCTGGTGGAAGCGGGTGAGCAGTCGCAGGACATCGCGGCCTCCCTTGCTGTCCAGGCTGCCGGTCGGCTCGTCGGCGAGGAGCAGGCGCGGGTGGTTGACCAGGGCACGAGCCAGCGCCACCCGCTGCTGCTCGCCTCCAGACAGCTCGCCGGGCATGCTGCGCATCTTGCCTTCCAGGCTCAGCTCGGCGAGCAACTCCTCGCAGCTCGCCCTCGCCTGTCGTGGACTCTTGCCGGCCAGCAGTGCCGGGAGTTCGATGTTGTCGGCCACGGTCATGTTGGAGACCAGGTTGAAGAACTGGAAGACGATGCCGATGCTGCGTCGGCGCAGCACTGCCCAGCGAGCCTCGCTCAGCGAGTCGACTTGTTGACCGTCCAGCCAGATTTTCCCACTGTCCGGGCGGTCCAAGCCACCCAGCAAATGCAGCAGCGTGGACTTACCCGCTCCAGAGGGCCCGGTGACGGCAACGAATTCGCCTGGCTCTATATGCAGATCGACGCCACGCACGGCTTGCGCCTCGACGCCTTCCGCCCTGTACGTCTTGACCAGACCCTGCGCCTTCACCATCGACTGAGGAACAGGGGCAGCAGACGAGGCGTCGCGGCTCATTCCAGCTCCTCCTGACAGCGTTCCAGCCAGTCGAGGTCAGCCTGTAGGTGCAGCATTGCACCCTCGATCAGCAAATGCGAGATGCGCTTGTCACGGTCTTCCGAGGCCGCGAGCTTGGACAGGTCACGCATGGCATTCAGGCAGTAACGACGCTGTTTGTTGATCAACCCGATCTGGTCGGCCGCGCCCGTCTCGTGGGCGAGCGCGAGCTTCATGAAGAAGTTGTCCCTCACCTTTGGCTCGGCCGGCTCCTCAAACCAGTCGGCCACTGCCTCTCGCCCGGCTTCGGTGAGCTCGTAAATGCGCTTGTTCGGCCGACTGGACTGAGCGACGTCCTTTCCCTGGATCAGGCCTGCGTTCTCGAGGCGACTGAGGGTGACATAAACCTGTCCGATGTTGGGCTGAGAGTAAGCTGCACCCATGAGCTTCTCGAGAGCTTGCTTGAGCTCATAGCCATGAGCTGGTCCCTTGAACAAGAGCACCAGCAGGGCGAGACGCACTCCGCATCTTCCCCTCGCCGCGGACCGCGGAGGCGATTTTGACTTCCTCCGGCTTTGTATCCCTTTTCTGCCAGCTCTGGTATCCGTAATGGCTAACAGGTATGCATAGAGCATACGCCGGGAGAGCGACGAACGCGTCACACGAAGGAGGCATCCATGCGGTGGGCGCGAGCCGCTGCTGGAGGGCTCGCCGTCGGAGCCCTACTGCTCGCAGGTTGCACCGGGGATGGCGGCAGCGCACAACGGCCCCCTGAGACCGGTCCGATGACGTTCGTGACTGGCGGTGACCTGACCGATTACCTGCGCAACGTGCTGAGCGAGTGGAACCGCTCGCATCCTGCCGAGAAGGTGAAGGTCATCGAGCTGCCGGAAGCCGCGGACGAGGTGCGCGCACAAATGGCAACCGGCCTGCGTTCAGGCAGCGGCCGTTTCGACGTGCTCAACATCGATGTCACGTGGACCTCGGAATTCGCCGCCGCCGGCTGGATCACCCCGCTCGACGCCGAACGGTTCCCGCTGGACGATTTCCTGCCTCCCGTTGTGGACACCGCCACCTTCCAGGGGGAGCTCTACGCCGTCCCCTACGTCACCAACGCGGGACTGCTCTATTACCGCAAGGATCTACTCCAGCGAGAGGGCCAGCAGCCGCCACGCACCTGGCGCGAACTCGAGAGTCAGGCGAAGTCGATCGCGCCGAAATACGGCCTCGACGGCTATGCCGGCCAATACCTTCCCTATGAGGGACTGACCGTCAACATCGCCGAGGTCATCCAATCTGCCGGGGGCCAGATCCTCAGCAACGAGGGCACACGGGCCACCGTCGACTCCCCCGCCGCCCGCGAGGGCCTGGACTTCCTCGCCCGCGGCGTTCGCGACGGCTGGATACCCAGGGACGCCCTTACGTTCAAGGAAGAAGAATCCCGGCGCGCCTTCCAGAACGGCGACCTGCTCTTTCTGCGCAACTGGCCATATGTGTATGACCTGGCCAACGAGAAAGGCTCCGAGATCGCCGGCAAGGTCGGCGCCGTCCCGCTACCCGGACCGAACGGCCAAGGCTCGAGCATCCTCGGAGGCTCCAACCTCGCCATCAACGCCGACTCACGGCATCAGAAGTCAGCAACCGAGCTGATCGCCTACCTCACCAGCGAGCGCGTCCAGCGCCAGGTGCTCACGCAAGGGTCACTGCCACCGGTACGGGCGGCCTTGTACTCAGACCCCGCTCTGGTGAACAGGTTCCCCTATCTGCCAACGCTGAAGCAGAGCGTCCTGACGGCCAAACCTCGCCCCAAGAGCCCGCGCTACGAGCAGGTGAGTCTGGCCGTCCAGGCGATCGCACACGATGCCCTTGCAGGTCGCCAGACCTCCGATGAAGCCGTCGCCCGCCTGGCACGAGAGCTGCAGGCCATCGTCCACCGTGGCTGAGCCCCCACAAGGGCGGCCGGCGGCACACGCGCTCCTGTCGGCAGCGCCGGCCGGTTACAGTGCCCGACATTGCCGGACATAACACCTTGATCCTTCCCGTGAAGTCATTGACACACCCCCCACACACCTACTTAACATGTATGCATAACTCCAGTCAGCGGCGAAAGAGGTTCCCCTCCACCGCCGACGCCCCACAGTCGCAGCCTCGCTCCTCTCCGCGGGACATCAGGCCGATCCCAATCCATCACTCCAGTCCGACACAAGTCAGGACGGTCACTGGAAATGAATACAACCCAGGTTCAAAGTGGCCGCGCAGACGGTGTGGTGGCGCCCGAGTCCCTGATCCAGGTCCTCAGCGCCCCCCAGTTCCGCTACGAAATGACTTTCCAGACCGACGCGCATTCGGTCCCCGCTACGCGTCGCGCGGCCAAAGCCATCCTCGTAGGGGGCACTCCGGGCATGGAGGAGGACTGCCTCGACCGTGCACTGCTGATCATCACCGAACTGGTGGCCAACACGGTCAAGCACGCTGCCCGGCTGTCCCCCCGCGCCGAGCTCACGCTGGTGACCGACGACCGCTCTCTGACGATTGCCGTCCACGACCGCGACCCGGGTCTCCCCCGTGTACTGCCCCCCGCGCACCCCGATGCCATCGGCGGGCGAGGCCTGCGGCTGGTCCACGACCTCGCTACCGAGGTCGATGGCACCCTCGAAGTCCGCTCCGACCCTGATCGACGGGGCAAGGCCGTGCGCGTCTCGCTTCCCCTCTGACCCGCCTCTCCTCAAAAGCCGTTACGACGGCACACCGCTGTCGTACGTCCTCTGCTTCGGCGTCACGCAGGACGAGCCCGGACGGCAGGGGCCGCCAGGGCCCCGTTCGGGACCGTACGGCCCATGCCGCACCGGTCGGCGTCCCCTCAGCCGACAGTCGCCTCAGCTGATGTGCGGGAGCGGCTCGCCGAGAGCACGGGTCCACCGAGGTTCAGGCCGATCCCTTGGAAGCCCACGTGACCGGATGGTCGGTGGTCTCAGGCGGCCGACCGGCCCCAGGACTGGACTGATCGGCCCCTGTGCCAGGAGTGGCACCGGACGCAGGGTCGAGGTGAGGGAACTGGGCCACGGAGGAGTGAGCATCATGCAGCATCGGACCGTCCACGACATGATGACGAAAGAGGTCGTCACCGCGCGGCCGACGACGTCCTTCAAAGAAGTGGTCGGGCTGTTCCACCGCTACGACATCACCGCGGTTCCGGTCGTCGACAACCGGAACCGCCCGCTCGGAATGGTCTCCGAGGCCGACCTCCTCCGCAAGGAAGCCGTCCTGCCGGACCCCGAGGGACACCACCCCGAACAGACGATGCCCGGCTCCGACCGCGGACGTGCCGAGGCGGAAACCGCGGGCGGGCTGATGACGAGCCCCGCGATCACCGCGCGAGCCGGCTGGAGCATCCCGGAGACAGCCCGCGTCATGTACAAGCAGCGGGTCAAGCGCCTTCCGGTCGTCGATGACGTCGGCAGGCTCGTCGGCATCGTCAGCCGCCGCGATCTGCTCCAGGTCTTCCTGCGGAACGACCGTGCCATCCACGACGAGGTCGCGCACGACGTGCTCCGGCAGACACTCCGGCTTGCTCCGCAGGACGTGAATGTCATCGTCCACGCAGGAGTCGTGACGCTGACCGGACGGGTCCCGCAGAAGAGCACGATCGCGATCGCGGAGAAGCTCTGCCGGTCGGTGGACGGCGTTGTGTCGGTCCATCAGATCCTCGACTTCACGGAGGACGACACCGACCTCGAACTGGAACAGCCCACGGCCACGGGACCCGGAGCTGATCGAGGTTCCGGAGCCGCTGGTGTTGGCACGAGGAGGTACTGAAGATGAAGCACAGCAGCGTGGGACACCTGATGGTGGGCGAGGTCGTCTCGGTCACGCCGTCGACGCCGTTCAAGGACGTCGCCAAGCTCCTCGCCGAGCACGACATCACCGGCATGCCGGTCCTCGACGAAGAAGACCGGGTGCTCGGCGTGATCTCCGAGAGTGACCTTCTGGTCCGGCAGGCCTCCGACGGGAGCTCCGGTCCTGAGGACCAGAGGCGCGGTGCAGGCGGAGGGGCGGGCGCCGTCAAGCGGGACGCCCTCACGGCCGCACAGCTGATGTCCGCACCCGCCGTCTGCGTACATGCGCATGACACCGTCGCCGAAGCCGCCCGGACGATGCTCGGGCGCAGGGTGCAACGGCTGCCCGTGGTCGACGAGGAGGACCGTCTGGTCGGCATCATCACCCGCCGCGACCTCCTCCAGGTCTTCCTCCGCCCTGACCAGGAAATCCGGCGTCGGGTGATCGAGGAAGTGGTCGTGGACGCGATGGGGTCGACGCCGACCGCCGTCGAAGTCCACGTGGTCGACGGGGTGGTGACTCTGGAGGGAGTGCTGGAGAGGCGCAGCGAGATCGCGGTCGCGCTGCGACTGACGCAGCAGCTGGACGGAGTGGTGTCGGTGGTAGACCGTCTCACCTCGCGCGTCGACGACTCGCGGCTGACACCGCCCGAACGGACGCCGCACGCCCTGCCCTGGTGACGGCCACGTCCGCGGTACAGCGGTTCGCCGACCTCTTCCGCTGCCCCGGCCACAGCGCGCCTCGGACCCGTGCTCGGCTGTCACACGTCGGTGTCCGGGCGGACGATGACCACCGGGCACGTTGCATGCTGGGCACACTGCTGGCTCACCGAGCCGAGCAGTGCGCTGACAAAACCGCCCCGGCCCCGGCTGCCCACCACAAGTGCATCTGCGCCGTTCGCCGCGGCCAGCAGCACTTCTGTCGGGTTGCCACGCACCAGGCGCTTTTGCAATTCGACAGGAGTCTGCTCGCCGAGCACCGTTCGGATCTCCTCGCCGAATCTGTCCCGGGCGACTTCTTCGTCGAGGTCTGCGTCCGCCGCGGGGGCCGACCATCCGTACATGCCCGGAAGCTCCCACGCGCAGACCGCTTCCACGGATCCACCGATCAGTGCGGCGTGCCGTACCGCCCAGCGCAGGGCCGCCTGTGACGACGGTGAACCGCCGACGCCGACCACGACACGGTGAGCCGAATCGCTGCTGGCCATCCCGCTAGCCTCTCTCTCGGTCCCCCCGTCCCGGCAGGCCCCCGCAGTCCACGCTGCACGCCCCGAGGACAGTCCGCCGGGCGAGGGCTTCCACACGATGCCGTCGGCCCGAAGGGGTACGTAGCCCCGCCGTTGGAGAGGGCCATACGGGCCCAGCCTGTTGCCCCTTGCAGCCCTGTGCCGGTCCCCGCGTTCGGCCGGAAGCTGAGTGAGTCGAGCGAATGAGGCAGGCGGTCGACGGCATGGACACACGGCATGGACACCGTCGCCGACGACTCACCGCGCCGGATCTGACGAGGACGTGATCACCATGACACGTACGGCACTTGTCGCCTACGGAACCAAGAACGGCTCGACGGCGGAGATCGCCGACCACATCGCCACCGTCCTGCGCGGCATCGGTCTTGACGCCGATGTGCGGCCGGCGGCAGAGGTCAGCGATGTCGGCCCGTACGACGTCGTCGTGCTCGGCGGCGCGCTCTACATGGGGCGCTGGCACCGGGACGCGCGGCGCTTCGCCCGGCGCCACTGCCGTGCTCTGGCCGACCGTCCGGTGTGGCTGTTCAGCAGCGGGCCGCTCGACCCGTCGGCATCGGAGCGCGACATACCTCCGGTGCCGGGTGCCCGGCGCGCTGAGCAGCGGCTGGGCGCCGAGGGACATGTCACCTTCGGCGGCCGGCTGGAGGCCGGAGCACGGGGACGGATCGCCCGCGCGATCCTGAAGCAGGGGCGCGGAGGAGACTTCCGCGATTTCGACCGTATCGCCGCCTGGGCCACAGGCATCGCAGCCGGTCTGGCGGCCGAAGCGGAACGGCGCTGAGCCGATGAGTCCCACCCGACGAGGACAGCGGCCGCGGGCCTGGCCGCAGGCTGGTCGGCGTACGCGCACGACAAGGCGGCGGCCGTCGAACAGGCGGCGTCGAGAAGTACCGGGTCCCGGTTCGCTGGGCCACCGCCGGAACCGGCATCCGCACCGGCGTCGACCTGGTGGACGCGGGCCTGGAGCGAGGAGACCGTACGAACGTCTGGCTGGAGGGCCGGGTCGCCTCGCCGCCCAAGCCGGACGCCGACATCTGGCTGGCCGCCGTCGTCATCGTGCGGCTGGCCGTCCGCCGGACAGCCGACCGGCACCGCATGGCCGAGTGGGAACAGGATTGGGCGCTATTCGGACCCAAGTGGAGCGGCCATCGAACCTGACCGGCCACAGGCGTAGGCCCACCCGGCCCCTCCCCCGCGGGCACGGCCCGTCGGACGCTGAGATCGGAAGAACGCGTCGGACCCGCACGCCAAGCAGGCGACGTATTGAGCCCCCAGGGAGGCCCGCCATGCCTGATTCCCCGCACACGGTGAGCGATGTCATGACCCACACTGCCGTCGCCGTGGGCCGCGAGGCCGGCTACAAGGAGATCGTCGCGCTGATGGAACAGTGGAAGGTCAGCGCGCTGCCGGTGCTGGAGGGCGAGGGTCGCGTCATCGGTGTCGTCTCGGAGGCCGATCTGCTCCTCAAGGAGGAGTACCGGGGCCAGGACCCCCGGCTGACGGACCCGCCGCTGCTCGACCTGGCGAAGGCCGGCGCGGTGTCCGCAGAGGAGCTGATGTCCAGCCCTGCCGTCACCGTCCACGCGAACGCCACCATCGCGGAGGCCGCGCGGATCATGGCCAGGCGCAGGGCGAAGCGGCTGCCCGTGGTCAACGACACCGGCATGCTGGAGGGCGTCGTGAGCCGCAGCGATCTGCTGAAGGTGTTCCTGCGACAGGACGAGGACATAGCCGATGAGATCCGGCGCACCGTCCTCGACACGCTGCCGGCCGCGGCACAGGTGACCGTGGACGTGACGGACGGCGTGGTCACTCTCGGCGGCGACCTCCGCGACCGGGCTCTCGTACCACTTCTGGCGAGGGCCACGCGTGCGGTCGAAGGCACCATCGACATCCGGGTGAACCTCACTGGCCCGATGGACGCCGCGAACGGTCCGGCGGCGGCGTCGCCGTGAATCGCCGGCGCCGAGGTGGCCAACGGATCGCGATGGGGACCATTCGGCCCTGTTCCGGCAGCCCGGCGATGGTCATGATCGAGTGGGACGCGAGAGCTTCAGGGGGCTGACATGTCCGAGGTACCGGCCTTTTCTGCGGAGGCCCCGATCCGGGTCTTCCTCCTCGACGATCACGAGGTCGTCCGTCGCGGACTGCACGACCTCCTCGACGGCGAGCCCGACATCGAAGTGGTCGGCGAAGCGGCGACCGCCGAACAGGCTCTGACGCGCGGGCCCGCGCTCCGTCCCCATGTCGCGGTCCTCGACATCCGCCTCCCGGACAGCGACGGCATCACCGTCTGCCGCGAGCTGCGCTCACGCATGCCGGAGCTTGCCTGTCTGATGCTCACGTCCTTCGACGACGAGGACGCTCTGCTGGACGCGATCATGGCCGGAGCTGCCGGATACGTCCTCAAGCAGATCAAGGGGTCCGACCTCGTCTCCGCCGTACGTACGGTGGCGACCGGCCAGTCGATGCTTGACCCGGCGACGACCGCGCGGCTGATGCATACGCTGCGCGCTCCCGAGGCCGCGCAGCCGGCCGAGGACGAACGGCTGGCGGTGCTCTCGGAGCGCGAGCGAGCCGTTCTCGAGCTGATCGGAGAAGGGCTCACCAACCGGGAGATCGGCAAGAAGCTCTATCTGTCGGAGAAGACGGTCAAGAACCACATCTCCAGGCTGCTGTCGAAGCTCGGTGTGGAACGCCGCGTCCAGGCCGCGGTCATCGCGGCACAGGTGCACGGACACGAGGATCCAACGCACTGACCCTCGTGACGCCCGCCCCGGCATCCGGCCGCCGTCACGGCCGTCGGGCCAGCGGCACCCGCCACGTCAGTCGCGTCCCGCCGCCGGCTGCGCCTGCCACCGTCAGCTCACCGCCGAGATTCGCGGCGCGTTCGGCCAGATTGCGAAGGCCGCTGCGACGGCCGTCCTCCGTGATACCGACACCGTCGTCGACGACCGATACAGCCAGCGTTCCGGCCTGCGCCACCAGCGAGACCTCCGCCTTCGACGCCTGCGCATGACGGGCCACGTTCGTGAGCGCTTCGCCGAGCACCGCGACGACGTCATCGGCGACCGGGCGCGGTACGTCGGTGTCGATCAGGCCTTCCATCCGCAGCGCGGGCGCGAAGCCGAGCACCTCGGCCGACTTCTCGAGGGTCCGTACGGCGCGAGTCCTGAGCCCCGGCGCCGCGTGCGGCGTCTCGTGCTCACGGAGCCCGAAGATGGTCGACCGGATGATCTTGATGGTGGCGTCGAGGTCGTCGATCGCGCGCACCAGGCGCTCGGAGGCCTCCGGGTGCTCGACGAAACGCTGCACGCTCTGCAAGGTCATACCGGTCGCGAACAGCCGCTGAATCGCAAGATCGTGCAGATCGCGCGCGATCCGGTCACGGTCGGCCAGCAGGCTCATCTGCTCGGCGTCCCGCCGCCGGTCGGCCAGCTCCAGTGCGAGCGCCGCCTGGCCCGCGAAGCCGGACAAGGGTGCGGTCTCCGCCTCGGTGAACGCGGGACGTCCCGCGCGGCGCCCCAGCATGAGTACGCCCCGGACCTTGTCCTTCGTGCCGATCGGGACGGCCGCGACGGGACCGAATCCGTCCCAGCGGCTCCGCTCGCCCGTCACGCGCTCGTCCGTGGCCACATCCACCGAGGTGATCAGGCCCCCCTCGGCGAGCGCGGCGGCGGCCAGCGTTCCTTCCCCGGGCAGGACCAGGCCCCGATGCGATTCGGCGCCTTCGCCGAGCGCGAGCGCCCCGCGCAGCTCGCCGCCCCGGCCCAGCAAATACACCACTCCCAGCTCGGTCGAGGTGATCTGGCGGGCCCGTTCGGTCATCACCTCGAGCACCTGGATCTCGGACGAGCCGGACAGCAGAGCGCTGGTGAACTCCGCGCTCGCCGCCAGCCAGCGCTCTCTGAGCCGCACTTCCTCGAAGAGCCGGGCGTTCTCGATGGCGATTCCGGCGGCGACGGCCATCGTCGAAAGCACCGCCTCGTCCTCGGCGTCGAACTCGGCCCCGCCCCGCTTCTCCGTCAGATAGAGATTGCCGAACACCTCGTCGCCGACCCGGATAGGGACCCCGAGGAACGAGTGCATGGGCGGATGGTGCGGTGGAAAACCGGACGAGGCCGGATGTTCGGACAGCTCGCCGAGGCGCAGCGCTTGAGGATGCCGGATCAGTTCGCCGAGCAGACCGTGTCCGGACGGCAGGTCGCCGATCTGTGCGCGCAGTTCGTCGCTGATGCCCACCGGCACGAACTGGGAGAGCTTCTTGCCGTCCTCGATGACGCCGAGCGCGCCGTAGCCGGCGTCCACCAGCACGACGGCGGCCTCCACGATCTCGCGCAACACCTGCGGCAGATCGAGCCCCTGGCCCACCGAGAGAACTGCTTCCAGCAGGCCGTTCAGCCGGTCCCTGGTTACCCGCACTTCATCGATCCGGGAGTGGAGCTCGTCCAGCAGTTCGTCGAACCGCAGCCGCGGGACACGGTCCCCGTCGCCCCGGTCATCCCCGCCCATGAGCCCTCCGCCAAGGTCGAGCGAACACGGCACGCCACCCGCACCCTCACGGTATCGCCCGTGGAGTCCCCTGGCCCCCCGTCCTGAGCAGAAGGCATAACGTCTTGTGACCGGAAACATCCTGTCGGTCACGGCCGAAACGGGGAGCTGGTGCCGTTCGGTCCCACGCGGGGACCCTTGGCCCCTCCTGCCGCGGCTGCCGCGCGGCGAGGCTGGAAGGGCGCTGCCGTCGCGCACGACCGCTCACCGCCAGGAGGCTCCAGTGTCTGCATCACTACTCGACGCAACCTCCGTGGCAGCCCTCGTCGAGGACGCCGCGTCGGCCCCGTCCATGCACAACGCCCAGCCGTGGAGGTTCCGCTTCCTGAGCGAGAAGGGGACGCTGCAGGTCCGAGCCGACCGGGCGCGTGCCATGCCGAAGGCCGACCCGGACAACCGCGCCCTGCACCTCGGCTGCGGCGCCGCGCTGTTCAACCTCCGCGTGGCCGCGGCTCACGCGGGCAGGGAGCCGCTCGCCACACTGTTGCCCGACCCGGCCGACCCGTGGCTGCTCGCCGAGGTTGACCTCGGCCGGCCCGCGCGCCCCGACGACAGCCTTGCCGTCCTCCACCCCGCGATCCGCCGTCGGCACACCAGCCGCTTCCCCTTCACCGACGAGGAGATCCCGGCGGAGATCCTCGACGGTCTGCGAAGCGCCGCGATACTCGAAGGCGGTCGGCTCTATGTGCCCGACGAGTGGCATGTGCAGTCAGTGCTGAACCTGATTCACGACGCCGAAGGCCGGGAGGCGCTGGACCCCGGCCGGGGAGAGGAAACGGCCCGTTGGACGGGCACAGGGGCGGAGGAGGACGCCACGCGTGTGGAGGGAATTCCCGCCCATGCCTTCGGTCCTCGTCAGCACGATGTAACCGCTCCAGTACGGGACTTCGCCGGGCGCCGCCCCATTCCCGGTCGCGGCTCGGCAACCTTCGAGAAACGGCCACGGATCGCGCTGCTGGGCACGGCAACCGACCGTCCGGCGGACTGGCTGCGAGCCGGGCAGGCGATGGAACGAGTGCTGCTGCAGGCGACGTTGGACGGGCTGGTCACGTCGCTGACCTCGCATGCGCTGGAATGGCCCGAGCTGCGGTGGGCGGTACGGGATCCTGAATCGGCCATGTCGCACGTACAGATGGTGATCCGCCTCGGCTATGGCCCCACCGGCCCGGCGACCCCGCGCCGACCGGTGAGCGACGTGCTCGACATCGTGTGACTCGGTGCTCGACATCGTGTGAGGCGCCTGCACACACAAGGCCGCTTCTCCATAGGGCGCAGGGCCCGCGGTGCCTACCCGGCGGCGCTCACCCGGCGGCCGGTGATGCGCGCGGGCTCGATCGCCACCCACAAGTTCCGCGCTCCGCCCGCCCACGGCAGACTGCGCGCCTCCCGCTCCAGCCGCCGGACGTCGTCCTGGCCGGTGACGGCCCGGGCCTGTCCGACGACAAGGACGCTCCAGCCCTGGCTGAAGGCGTCGTCGATACGGTCGACCTCGAAGGCGACCTCGGTTCCTGCCGCCGCCGCCAGAACGGTGTCCGGCGCTGTGCGGAACGCGATCTCCCCACCGGCGACGAGGTAGTTGACCGGCAGGACGGAAGGGCCCTCGGACGAGAAGACGGCCACCCTGCCCACGCCGTGCGTCGAGAGCAGGGCGAAGCAGTCCTCTTCGTCGAGTTCGAGCAGTTGCGCGGTGCGGAGACCGGAACTCCTGCCCGGCGGCTGGTCGACCGTGCCTCCGGTGAGGTCAGGGACCGTGGTTTCCAGCGCGTCGGCCAACCGGAGCATGATGCCGATGCCCGGCATGGCCGACCGTTGCTCGATGTATTCGATGTAGCCGGGTGCGGCACCGGAGCGCGTGGCCAATTCCTCCCGGCTGAGGGCCAGTTCCTCGCGGCGGGCCGCGACCCGCCGGCCTACGTCCGTGCGCTGGCCGTGCACACTCTCGCCACCGGCGTCGCCGGGTGTCGTCCTTCGCATCTTCCTCACCTCACAGCGTGGTGCCGCTATGCGCGCACCACAGTGGTGTGCTGGGGTCCGCCGAGCACCACCTTGAGCGCGCCGGTGTCGGCGGCGCGGGAGAAGACGTCGTACGCCTCCTCCATCTGCTCCAGCTCGAAGCGGTGCGTCACCAGCGAGGAGGTGGGCAGCCGGCCGGCCGCCATCATGCGCAGCAGCAGCGGTGTGGAGTACGTGTCGACGAGGCCGGTCGTGATCGTCACGTCCTTGATCCACAGGTCTTCGAGGTGAAGGGCCGCGGGTTTGCCGTGGACACCGGCATTGGCGACGCGTCCGCCGGGGCGCACCATGCGCGTGCACATCTCGAAAGCCTCGGGCACGCCGACGGCTTCGATCACCACGTCGGCCCCGAGGCCCTCCGTGAGGTCCTCGACCAGCTTCTCCGGGCCTTCGGCCGCGTTCACGGTTGCGTCGGCGCCGATGGCGCGGGCTGCGGTCAGCCGCGATTCGGCCAGGTCGACCGCGATGATCCGCCCGGGCGTGTAGAGCTGGGCGGTCGCTATCGTGGCAAGCCCGATCGGACCTGCGCCGACCACCACGACGGTGTCGCCGGGACGCACCTGGCCGTTGAGCACACCCACTTCGTACGCGGTGGGGAAGATGTCGGCGAGCAGAACCGCGTCGTGGCTGTCCACCTTGCTGGGCAGCGGATGTACGGACAGGTCGGCGAACGGCACACGGACGTACTCGGCCTGGGTGCCGTCGATCAGGTGGCCCAGCACCCAGCCACCGCCGCCCTGGCACTGCCCGTACCGGTTCTCCCGGCAGAAGCGGCAGCGTCCGCAGGATGCGATGCAGGAGACCAGGACTCGGTCGCCGGGCCGCACGGAGCGGACGTCGCTGCCGACCTCCATGACCTCGCCGACGGCCTCGTGCCCCAGGATCCTTCCCGGGGTCACCTCGGGCACGTCGCCCTTGATGATGTGCAGGTCGGTGCCGCAGATGGTGACCGCGTCGACGCGGACGACCGCGTCCGCGGCATCCTTGATGCCTGGATCCGGTACGTCCCGCCAGGACGTCTGTCCTGGGCCTTCGAAGACGAGTGCCTTCATGACGTCGTCCTTCTTCCTCGGGCTTCGTGGGTTGCCGGTGGTCACCTCCAGCGTGTCCCGGGGCCGGACGGCTGCGCTTGGGCCGGACGGTCCCGTGGCGGGACCTTTGGGCCCGTGCGCGACAAGAGCCGGTCCGGCCGCGGCTGTGCCCGGTCGGCACTGTCCGGCCGCGCCACGGCCGTCCCACGCTGAGGCTGAGCTACCGCTCCGGCCCACGTCAGATGGGGATCCCGTCATGGCCAGCAGCCCGTACACCGTGAACGACGTCATGACCACGACCGTCGTGGCTGTCGCGCCCGACGCCCGGTTCAAGGAGATCGTCGCCGTCATGCGGCAGTGGAAGGTCACGGCCGTTCCGGTCCTGGAAGGCGAGGGCCATGTGGTCGGGATGGTCTCCGAGGCGGATCTGCTGCACAAGGAGGAGTTCCACGAAGACGATCCGGAGGTCATCGAGCAGATGCAGCGGCACGGCGACACGGCGAAGGCCGGTTCGGTGAGCGCCAAGGACCTCATGACCACACCCGCGATCACCGTCGGCGCGGCCGCCACGCTCACGCAGGCGGCCCGGATCATGGCGCTCCACAAGGTCAAGCGGCTGCCGGTGATCGACGAGGCCGGCGTCCTGCAAGGCATCGTCAGCCGCGCGGACCTTCTCAAGGTCTTTCTGCGACCGGACGACGACATCGAGGCCGCGGTGCGCCATGAGGTGGTCGAGCGACTCTTCCCGGTGTCCCGTCAGAGCATCGACGTCACCGTCGCCGAGGGAGTGGTCACGCTCAGCGGGGCCGTCCGGGACAGCGGGCTCATTCCGGTCGCGGCCCGCCTCGCGCACACGGTCGAGGGCGTGGTCGGCGTGACATGCAACCTGACCGGTCCGCCGGCACGTTAGGCGTGCGGCACCACCGCCACCGGACACAGCACATGATGGACCACCGAGTGCGTGGTGGTCCCCAGATGCCCGCCCGGTGTGATGCGGCGGCCGATGACCATCAGGCTCGCCTTGGTGGAGGCCAACAGCAGATGGTGACCCGCCCGGCCGTGGAACAGCTGCTCCCGCACCGGGACGTCGGGGTACTTGCGCCGCCACGGGGCCAGCGCAGCCGTGAGCGCACGAGCCTTCTCCTCCTCCGGGTCGTCGGCGGATGCCGACGGCACCAGGGGCACCATCCAGGTGTGCACGACGTGGAGAGGCGCACGGCGGAGAGCCGCGGCGTCGAAGGCGTACTCCAGCACCTCGTCGCACGCATGGTCCAGGTCGAGGCCGAGGACGACCGGGCTGTACGGGCCGGACGCGGAATCCTCGTGTTCGTCCTCGGGTCGCTCCCCCGCGCGTACGAGCACAACCGGTCGTGAAGCCCCGGCGGTGACCCGCAAGGCGACGGAGCCGACCATGAAGGCGGCGAAGCCGGTGTAGCCGCGCGAGCCGAGCACCAGGGTCTCGGCGGACTCGGCGGCGGCCAGCAGCGACGGGACCGGCGGGCCCGGGACGCGGCTGGGACGGATGTTCAGCGCCGGATGGCGGCAGGACAGCCGCAGCGCGGTGCGGTCCAGGGCGTTGCGCTCGCGCTCGGCGGGAGCGTCGAGTTCCGGGAGGCGGGTTCGCGACGCGGGTTCGTCGACAGCGTGGACAAGATGAAGCGGCAGGCCGCGGCGGAGGGCTTCCCGGGCCGCCCAGTCGGCGGCGTCGACGCTTTCGCTCGATCCGTCGATGCCTGCGGTGATGTGGCGTTCCATGGTGAGTCTCCTTGTGCGGCGGCGTACGGCGTGAGCCGGTCCGCGGCTGCGGTCATTCGTGCGGGACGACGGCCACCGGGCAGGCCGCGTGGTGCAGCACGGCGTGGTTGACCGGGCCGAGTTGCATGCCGAGACTGCCGGTGCGGCGGCGGGCGCCGACGACCAGCAGGTCCGCCGTGAGCGCCGCGTCCAGCAGGGCCGGGCGTGCGTGACCCTCGACGGCCTGACGCTGGATGTCGGCCACACGATCGGCGCCGTCGCCCAGGCGCAGAGCGGTTGCCAGCAGCTCGTCGGCGCGGCGCTCGTGCTGCCGGGTGTCGTCCCGGTGGTCCGGATGGTCAGGGTTCTCGCGGGCCGGGCAGCGCCATGCGTGCACCACGGTCAGTGCAGCGCCGTGCGCCTCGGCCTCCCGCATCGCGAACTCCAGGGCCGCACGGGACTTCTCGGGCTCGTCGATGCCTACGACGATGCGGTCGAAGCCGCGCCGCCGGTTCGCCTCCTCGCCCCGTACGACGATCACCGGCGACACAGCGCGTGCGGCGACCGCGAGGCTCACCGAGCCGAGCAGCAGACCGGCCAGCTCTCCGCGTCCACGGTTGCCGAGCACGACGGCCCACGCCTCCCGGCTCGCCTCGATGAGCGCGGTCGCCGGGTCGTCGACCTTCAGTTCGCTGTTCGCCTTCAGCGCGTAATTACGGCGTTCCGCGCGGGTCAGCGCCGAGCCGGCGATGTTCTCCGCGAGGACCTGCGCCGAGGATCGCTGGAGTCCGAAGGACGGCTCATGGCTCTCGTACTGCTCCCAGCGCGAGGCGTGGAGGACGGTCAGCCGCACTCCGCGCGCCACCGCTTCGTCCACCGCCCAGTCGAGCGCCCGCAGGCTCGGATCGGAGCCGTCCACTCCTACGCACAGAACCCTGTCCACGGGTCACCGCCTTCCGGACACGCCCCACTCTGGAGCGTCAATTCGGACAGTTCCACCGCAGCGGGCGGCCGGGGAGGGGCGAACCGGCCCCGACCCGGGGACATTCGGCCCATGCCGAGCCGGCCCGGATTCCACACGCCGCGCCGCCGCGTGACTCGTGCGCGCCGTGACCTTCACACACAGGGCCGGTCGGCCCCCTGCCCTGCCCTGGCGGCCCCTGGGCAGTTCGATGCCACGGCGGTGCGGCTGATGTGCGAGGAGGACCCGTCCTTCGACTCCGCCCTGAGCCGCTGGGTCGGCAATGTGCTGGCCCACCGGCTTCAGGCGGCCCGGACGCGGCTGCTCGATCTGTACGCGCCCTACGGCAGCGGAACGGGAGTCCGCGGGTGACGAGGACATCCGGTCAGCTGTCTGGCAGAGTGAGCGCGCAGGATTCGCCCGGTGCCACCGAGACCGCGCGGTCCGGCAGTTGGATGCCGATCGGCGGCCGGTCCGAGTACGGAACAGTGACCACCAGCCGTCCCGTGCTCAGTCGGAGCCGTACGCCCCAGTGGCCCTGGTAGTGGATCGCGAAGCCGTACTCGGACAGCTCCGGGACGGGGACGGGATCCAGGCGCAGCATCCCGGCCCGCGTCTCGAGGCCGGTCAGTCCGCGTTGTACGAGGTCCAGCGTGCCGGCCATCGCGCCGAGATGGATGCCCTCGCCCGTGGTGCCGCCCTGGAGATCCGCGATGTCACCCGCGAGGGCCTCCTGGCAGAAGGTCCATGCCTCCGCGCGCCGAACCCGGGCCAGTACCCAGCCGTGGACCAGGCTGCTGAGCGTCGAGCCGTGGCTGGTGCGGCGCAGGTAGTAGTCGACGGTGCGCTGCCAGGTGGTGTCGTCGAGTTCGTGGCCGAGCTGGCGGAACAGGCCCTGGAGTTCGGCCGGTGAGAAGAGGTAGCCGAGCATCAGGACGTCGGCCTGCTTGGACGCCTGGTAGCGGTTGACCGTGTCGCCCTCGGCCTCCAGGATCCGGTCGAGGCGCCGGATGTCGCCGTAGCGGTCCCGGTAGGCGTCCCAGTCGAGTTCGTCGAGGCGGTCGTAGCCGTCGAACTGACTGATGATGCCGGCGTGGAAGGGGACGTACAGCCGCCGCGAGACCTCAGTCCAGAGTTCCAGTTCGGCGCTGTCGAGGCCGGCGCGTTCGTAGAGTTCGCGGCGTCGCGGTTCCGGAAGCCCGCGCAGCACCTCAACGGCGCGGCTGAGGACCCAGGCGGCGGTGACATTGGTGTACGCGTTGTCGTCGAGTCCCGGCGCGGAGGCTCCGGGATAGGCGTCGTGGTATTCGTCGGGTCCGACGACGCCGCGGATCCGGTAGCGGCCGAGCGCCTTGTCGTAAGCCGCCGCGCCGGCCCAGAACCGGGCGATCTGGAGCAGCATCTCCGCGCCTTTGGTGTTCAGGAACTCCCGGTCCTCTGTGGCCTCGCAGTACTGCCACACGTTGTAGGCGATCGCCGAACCGACATGGTGCTGGAGCCGCGAGTGGTCGGGGAGCCAGCGGCCCGAACGCGGGTTGAGGTGCACCTTCTGGGTTTCCTCGCGGCCGTCGCTGCCGCTCTGCCACGGGTACATGACCCCGGCCCGGCCGGCGTCGCCGGCGGCGAACAGGGCCCTCTCCAGCCGCCGGTGTCGATAGCCGAGCAGAGCCCGGGAGACCTCCGGGAAGTGCAGGTTGAGATAGGGCAGTACGAACAGCTCGTCCCAGAACACATGGCCGCGGTAGGCCTCGCCGTGCAGGCCCCGTGCGGGCACGCCGACGTCGAGGTCGGCGGTGTGCGGCGAGAGTGTCTGCAGGACATGGAAGAGGTGCAGTCGCAGGATCGGGCCCGCCTTGCCGGGCACGTCGAGTTCGGCGTTGCGCCACAGCTGCTGCCAGGCAGCGCGGTGTGAGTCCAGCAGTGTGTCGACGTCGGGTGCGCGGCCGACCCGGTCGACCGCGGCATGCAGCGGGTCGCTGATCGCCGGGTCCTTGGACGTGTGCAGAGCGACCGTCTTGTCCACGGTCACGGTTCGGCCCGGGGCCAGCTTGATGCGCAGGAGGTGCGCGGTCCGTGAGCCGTCGTGCGCGGTGGTGGCTTCCCTCTTGGTGTCGGTGGTGGTTCGGGCGGCCATGCCGATACGGATGTCGGACGTGGTGGTCCGGCAGCGCAACCACGTCGTATCGGGGCTCGCGGTGCCGGTCTCGACGTGTGTGAGGTGCCGCGTGGCCAGTTGCCGGTAGCGCTCGACTCCGGCATTGGTGACCGTTCCGTCGAGCGCCGATTCGACCTCGATCTCGCCGGACCAGCCCTCGGCGGTGAACTCGGTGCGCAGCAGGGCCAGATGGGGCAGGGCCATGTGGACCAGGCGCAGCTGCCGTACGGCGAGACGCCGGCCGCCCTCCTCGTAGCGCACTGTACGCTCCAGGATTCCGGAGCGCAGGTCCAGGATCAGCCGGTGATCGAGCAGCGTGTGCGTGTCCGGGGTCAGCCACGCCGGGTCGACGACGTTCGCGGAGTGGATACGGAAGCGCAGGGGCAGCCAGTTGGGCAGATTCACCATGTCCTCGTTCTCGACCTGGCGTCCCGACACGTCCGACGTGAGCCGGTTGTAGCAGCCGGCGGCGTAGGTGCCCGGGTAGTGGACGGAGTCAGCCGCGCACTCGGGCGCCGCGCCGCGGGTCGCGAAGTAGCCGTTGCCAAGGGTGCACAGGGATTCCCGCAGCCGCTCCTGCGCCGGGTCGTAACCTTCGTACTCCCAGGTCCACTCGAGCATCGTCAGTCCTCCGGGACCAGTAGTTCGGCCAGGTCGTCGACGACCAGGTCCGCGCCGCGTTTCAGGAGTTCTGCACGGGTCTGGGGGGTGCCTGCCCGGTCGACGCCGACGACCAGCCCGAAGCCCCCGCGCAGCCCGGCCTCGACGCCTGCCAGCGCGTCCTCGACGACGGCGGTGCGCTCGGCGGCGACGCCGAGGCGGCGGGCGGCCTCCAGGAAGAGCGCGGGATCGGGTTTGCCCGGCAGGCGCAGCCGGGCCGCTTCCCCGCCGTCCACCAGGGCGTCGAAGAGGTTCAACACTCCGGCGTGTTCGAGCAGTTCACGGGCGTGCCGGGAAGCGGATGCGGCGGCCAGCGGAATCCCGGCGGCGCGCAGCGTACGCAGCAGCCGGACGGTGCCCGGGTAGGCATCGATGCCGCCTTCGCGCAGCCTGGCGGTGAACAGCTGCTCCTTCTGCGCGGCGACGGCCCGCACGTCCACTTCGGGCAGCCGCAGACCGCGGGACTCCAGAAAGGCCTCGGCTCCGTCCAGCCGTGACTTGCCGTCGACGTAGCGCAGATAGTCCTCCTCCATGTCGAAGGGCCGTCGCTGTGTGACATCCGCGGGCGGGTGGTCGCGCAGGAAGTCGTCGAAGGCGGCCTTCCAGGCGGCGGCGTGCACCCGGGCGGAGTCGGTGATGACTCCGTCGGTGTCGAAGACCACGGCCGCTGTGCCCCGCAGCGCGCGGGGCACGGCGGCCGGTTGGGGGTCCGGCGGGCTCATCGGCCGTCCCCCACCAGGGCGGTGACGGCGTTGCGTACGGTCATGGTGGAGAGCCCTTCTCGTGGAGGAGCCGAGTTCAGCCGGTCCAGGTCCAGTCCGCGACCTCGGGCAGGTCGGTGCCGTGTTCGCGGATCCAGGCGTGGTGTCGGGTGCGGGCGTCGGCCATCCGCTGACGTACGGCGGCGGCACGCACAGCGAGCCCGGGGACGCGGTCGATGACGTCCATGACGAGCCGGTAGCGGTCCAGGTCGTTGCGGACGACCATGTCGAACGGAGTCGTGGTGGTGCCCATCTCCTTGTAGCCGCGGACATGCAGGTTGGGGTGGCCGGTGCGGCGGTAGGCGAGCCGGTGGATCAGCCAGGGATAGCCGTGGTAGGCGAAGATCACCGGCTTGTCACGGGTGAACAGTCCGTCGTACTCGAAGTCGCTCATCCCGTGCGGGTGTTCCTCGCGCGGCATCAGCCGGGCGATGTCGACGACGTTGACGACCCGCACGGCGAGCTCGGGCAGATGACGGCGGAGCATCCCGGCCGCGGCAAGGACCTCCTGGGTGGGCACGTCGCCGGCGCAGGCCAGGACGACGTCCGGCTCGCGTTCGTGGTTCGTGCCCGCCCACTCCCAGATACCGGCGCCGCGTGCGCAGTGGGCCTTGGCCTGGTCCATGGACAGCCAGTCGAAGCAGGGCTGTTTTCCGGCGACGATCACGTTGACGTAGTCGCGGCTGCGCAGGGCGTGGTCGGCGACGGAGAGCAGTGTGTTGGCGTCCGGCGGCAGGTAGACCCGTACGACCTCGGGGCTCTTGTTGAGCACATGGTCGACGAAGCCGGGGTCCTGGTGCGAGAAGCCGTTGTGGTCCTGCCGCCACACGTGCGAGGTGAGGAGATAGTTCAGGGAGGGAACCGGGGCCCGCCAGGGCAGTTGGCGGGAGGTCCTCAGCCATTTGATGTGCTGGTTGACCATGGAGTCGACGAGGTGGACGAAGGCTTCGTAGCAGGAGAACAGGCCATGCCGGCCGGTGAGCAGATAACCCTCCAGCCAGCCCTGGCAGAGGTGTTCGGAGAGGATCTCCATGACCCGGCCGTGCCGGGCGAGGTGTTCGTCGGTCGGCTCGATCCGGGCCTGCCAGACCTTGTCGGTGGCGCCGAAGACCGCTCCGAGCCGGTTGGATGCGGTCTCGTCTGGTCCGACCAGCCGGAAGTTGCGGCGGTCGCCGGTGTCCTCCATGACCAGTTCGATCAGGTCGCCGAGGACCCGGGTGGGTTCGTGCACCGTCGCCCCGGGCTTGTCGACGGGGACGGCGAAGCGCTCCAGCGGCGGGAGGGGCAGTTCGCGGACGAGCAGGCCGCCGTTGGCGTGCGGCGTGGCGCCCAGCCGGCGCACGCCTTCGGGCACGCAGGCGAGTACCTCACCGGTCGGGGCGCCGTGCGCGTCGAAGAGTTCGTCCGGCCGGTACGAACGCAGCCAGGCCTCCAACTGTCGCAGGTGGTCCGGGTTTTCGCGCACGCCGGCCAGCGGCACCTGGTGCGAGCGCCAGGTTCCCTCGACCGGCACTCCGTCGACCACGGCCGGCCCGGTCCAGCCCTTGGGCGTGCGCAGCACGATCACCGGCCAGCGCGCCCGTTCTGTCCTGCCTTCCTCGCGGGCCGTGCGCTGCATGAGCGCGATCCGGTCCAGCGCGTGGTCGAGTGCGGCGGCCATGTCGCGGTGGACCTGGAGTGGGTCGTCGCCGGTGACATGGATCGGCTCGTGTCCGTAGCCGCGAAGCAGGTCGTCGAGTTCGGATTCCGGCAGGCGGGCCAGGACCGTCGGGTTGGCGATCTTGTAGCCGTTGAGGTGGAGGATGGGCAGGACGGCCCCGTCGTGGACGGGGTCGAGGAACTTGTTGGAGTGCCAGGACGCGGCCAGCGGACCGGTTTCGGCCTCGCCGTCGCCGATGACGCAGGCGACCAGCAGGTCCGGGTTGTCGAGGGCGGCTCCGTAGGCGTGGGCGAGTGAGTAGCCCAGTTCACCGCCCTCGTGGATGGAGCCCGGGGTCTCCGGGGCGACATGGCTGGGCACGCCGCCCGGGAAGGAGAACTGGCGGAACAGACGCTCCATGCCCGTCGCGTCCCGGCTGACATCCGGATAGATCTCGCTGTAGCTGCCCTCCAGCCAGGAGTTCGCGAGGACCGCGGGCCCGCCGTGGCCCGGGCCCCAGACGCACAGCGCGTCGAGACCGCGTTGCCGGATGACGCGGTTGAGATGGGTGTGGACGAGGTTGAGCCCCGGCGAGGTGCCCCAGTGGCCGAGCAGCCTCGGCTTGATGTGCTCGGGGTGCAGAGGTTCGTGCAGCAGCGGGTTGGCCATCAGATAGATCTGGCCGACGGCCAGATAGTTGGCGGCCCGCCAGTGGGCGTCCAGGGTGCGCAGTTCCTCGTCGGTCAGTACGGTCGATTCCGTCCGTACGGTGCTGTCCTGCTGCTGGGCCTCGGGCATGGGTGACTCCGTAGTGTCAACGAACTGGGGAGGCGGCATGGCCGGCAAGAAGGAGCGGCCGGTGGCGACGCCGTCGCGTGCCGCGTACGAGCGGGAGCTGCTGAGGTTGCAGACGGAGCTGGTGAAGCTCCAGGAGTGGGTACGGGCCGAGAACGCCCGGCTGGTCGTGGTGTTCGAGGGCCGGGACGCGGCGGGCAAGGGCGGCACCATCAAGCGGGTGTCGGAACATCTCAATCCGCGCGTCGCGCGGACCGTGGCCCTGCCCAAGCCCACGGAGCGCGAACGCACCCAGTGGTACTTCCAGCGGTACGCCGAGCACCTGCCGGCCGCCGGAGAGATCGTGCTGTTCGACCGGAGCTGGTACAACCGCGCCGGCGTCGAGCATGTGATGGGTTTCTGCACGAAGGAGGAGCACCAGCGGTTCCTCCACCAGTGCCCCATCTTCGAGCGGATGCTCGTCGAGGACGGGATCCTGCTGCGCAAGTACTGGTTCTCGGTGAGCGACGCCGTGCAGGAGCAGCGGTTCCGGCGCAGGCTGGAGGACCCGACGCGGCGCTGGAAACTGTCGCCGATGGACCTCGAGTCGATCACCCGGTGGGAGGCATACTCCCGCGCCAAGGACGAGATGCTGGTGCACACGGACATCGCGGAAGCGCCGTGGTTCGTCGTCGAGAGCGACAGCAAGCGCCGGGCACGGCTGAACATGATGGCCCATCTGCTCGGCTCCGTTCCGTACCACGAGGTGTCGCCGCCGGTGCTCGAGCTTCCGGCCAGACCGCCGTCCAGCGGCTATGTCCGCCCGCCGCGTGATCTGCAGACCTACGTGCCCGATCATGCGGCCGGTCTGACGGAGTGAGACGGCGGCCATCGCGGTCACACCTGCTGCGGCACGACGGCCACCGGGCAGACGGCACGGTGCAGCACCGCGTGGGCGACCCGGCCGAGCTGGAGCCCGAGGTGCCCGTGGCGGCGCTGAGCGCCGACGACCAGCAGATCGGCGGTGGCCGAGGCGTCCACCAGGATTTTGCCGGCGGGGCCTTCGACGGTCCGGCGGCGCAGCTGGACGGACGGATGGTCCGCAACGGCCTCGCCCAGCGCTGCTTCCACGGTCTCCGCCGCCCGAGTCTCGTGGTGACCGGCGGGCTCACCCGCGGTCTGGGGGTGGTCCGTGCTCTCGTGGGCGGGACGGCGCCAGGCCCGTACGGCGTGCAGGTCGGCGTACCGGGCCTCTGCCTCCTGGAAGGCGAACCGCACGGCGGCCGACCCTTGCGGCGGTTCGTCGACGCCGAGGACGATGCGCTGACGGATTCCTCGGCGGCGCCGCTGATCCTGAGGGCCGCGCAGCACGATCACCGGGCAGTCGGCGCGGGCCGCGACGGCCAGGCTCACCGAGCCGAGCAGCAGCTCGGTGATGCCGCTGCGCCCGTGCGAGCCGACGACCAGCGCGAAGGCGTTGCGGCCCTCGCGCAGGAGCGCGGTCACCGCGTCCTCAGGCAGGATTTCGGTGGAGATCTTCACGTCCGGGTTGCGGCGCCGGGCGCGTTCCGCGGCCGAGGCAACGATGGTCTCGGCGAGCACCTGCTCCGACGGCTTGCCCAGATCGTCGGCGAGGGCGGCGCCCTCGTACCGCTCCCACAGCGAGGCGTTCACCAGCCGCAGCGGCACCCCGTGCAGACCTGCCTCGGCAGCCGCCCAGTCCACGGCCCGCAGACTCGGCTCGGAGCCGTCCACGCCCACGACCAGGGGCAGCTCCATCGAACTCACACTCCCTCCGGGAATCCGAACACGGCCCGGGCGTCGGCCTGGCCCCGCACTCCGTCATCGAAGCACTCGTCGACCGAGGCCGCTGAACAGGACACGGCGATCTGCCCTTCCGACGTCACAGGTGGGGGATCACCGCGACGGGTGCGGTGGCGTGGTGCAGTACGGCATAGGTGACGGGTCCGATGTGCGCGCCCACCGGAGAGCGGCGGATGCGGCGCCCGACGACAACCAGCGAGGCGTCGCGGGAGGCGTCCACCAGCCGGTTGGCAGCCTTGCCGGAATGGGACTCCTCCACGACCTCGACGTCCGGGAACTTCTGCCGCCACGGCCGCAGCACCTCGGTGAGCGTGGCGGACTCACCGACCGCAAGTCGGGCGTTCAGGTCGAGGTCGGCGGGCAGTCCGTAGACGAAGTAGGGCGGCAGATTCCAGCCGTGGACGACACGCAGCGCCGTGCCACGACGGACCGCGGCGTCAAAGGCGAACGCGATCACCGCGTCGTCGGGACTGGTCGTGTCAATGCCCAGCACGACGGGCCGGTACGCACTGGTGCCGGACGCGGCCATGTCGGGATCAGGAGCGTCCTCCTCCGCGGCGGCCTGGTCTCCGGCGCGTACGAGAACGACGGGCCGCTCGCAGTGCGCCACGACGGCCAGCCCCACAGAACCGACCAGGTAACCGCCGAAGCCGCTCAGTCCCCGGGACCCCAGAGCCAGCAGCTCGGCATCCTCAACCGCAGCCGGCAGTACCTCGCCGGGCCGTCCGGCGAGCTGCTCCACAGTGATCTCCACATCCGGGTGCCGCAGCCGGAGGACCTCGGCCGCCTCGCGCGGAATACGCTCGGACCAGTGCTGCTGCGTCTCTCCGCCGAGCAGCGGGGCCTGCCCCATGGGCGGCACCGGTTCCCAGACGTTGACCAGCCGCAGCGGCAGACCGCGCAACTTCGCTTCGCGGGCCGCCCATTCCGCGGCGGCCCTGCTCTCGGGTGATCCGTCAAGGCCCACGGTGACAGTGCGGGTCATGGTGCACACCTCCAGGGGAGCGGGGTGGATCCATCCGGGTATCCGGCTTCCAGCGTGGTAGTCGCGGCCGCCGAGCAGGAGGGGCCGCAGGTCCCGGACAGGGGCCGACCGGCCCCTGTCCGGGGGGCCGGTCAGCGCAGCCATTGGTTGTCGCGCACGAACGGCAGCCGTGCCCAGGCCCTGCCGAGGCCCCAGGTGTCGCCGGCCGAAGCCAGGGCGAGGGCGATCAGCACGGCCGCGTAGATGACGTGGTACTCCACGACGGGGTTGGTGGACATACTCGGAGAGCCGTCGGACAGATGCTTCGCGGGCGGCCACTCGGCGATCCACATCAGCGCCATCATCGCTGTCCCCGCAATGGCGGCCGTCCGCAGCGCGATGCCGCTGATCAGGGCCAGTCCGATGCCGAGCAGACCGGCCATGAACAGCCAGTCCGCCCAGCCGTCGCCTGCCCAGGAATGGAAGGTCGACTCCATCGGCCCGGCAGCGACGCCGCCGAGGAACCCCTTGGTCGGGGAACCGCCGTCGACCCAGCCCTTGCCGGAGGGGGTGGCGTAGCCGAAGCCGAAGGTCTTGTCGAGGAAAGCCCACAGGAAGACGAAGCCGGTGAGCAGGCGGAGGGATGCGAAGGAGTAGGCGCGCAGGCTGTGGGTGTCCGTGTCCGCCACAGCGGTGGACTCGGACGTCGGCACAGTCCGGTTCCCGCGCCAGGCGGGCAGGTGGAAGCCGGAGCGCCGGTGGGGATGCTCATGCACGGCCATGGTGGTGTCCCTTCGGAAGATGCGGCGGGGTGCTGACGTGGCTCACTGTTGCGGGGCGCGGCGGGGTTTCCGAAGAGGCCGAAGGACCGCGGGCGTGGGCCGAACGGCACTGTGTGCGGGGCCCGTTGGGGCTGGCCGCGCCCTGCCGCCCACGGAGGGTCGCGCGCCGAGGCATCATGGCGACGGGCGTGGCTTGCCTGGTCGGCCTCGCGGCTGTGCGACCGTCGGCGGGATCCTGAAGAGGCGTGGAAAGGAGATCCATGTCCCAACCCGCGGGTGCTCACGACGCGTGGTGGCGTCGCCTGGTACCCGGTGCGCCGGGTGTCACCGTGCTCGCCGGCTACCGGCGCTCCTGGCTGCACGGTGACCTGCTGGCCGGAGTGACCGTCGCGGCGTACCTCGTGCCGCAGGTCATGGCGTACGCGAGCGTGGCGGGACTGCCGCCGGTCACCGGGCTGTGGGCGATTCTGCCCGGCCTGGTGCTCTACGCGGGGCTCGGCTCGTCGCGGCTGCTGTCGGTCGGTCCCGAGTCGACGACCGCGCTGATGACCGCCGCCGTGGTCGGGCCGCTGGCCGACGGGGACCCCGGCCGGTATGCGGTACTGGCGGCCGCGCTCGCGGTCGCGGTCGGGCTGCTGTGCCTGGTGGCGTGGGCGGCGAGGCTCGGCTTCGTGGCCGATCTCCTCTCACGGCCGGTCCTGGTCGGCTATCTCGCGGGCGTTGCGCTGATCATGATCGTGGACCAGCTGCCCAAGCTCACCGGCGTCCAGACGACGGGCTCCGGCTTCTTCCCACAGCTGTGGTCCTTCGTACGGCATCTGGACGATGCCCAGGTGGCCACCGTGGTCTTCGCCGCCGCGGCGCTGGTCTTCCTCTTCGCCGCGCCGCGCGTGCTGCCCGGCGTTCCCGGCCCGCTGCTGGCCGTCGTGCTCGGTACGGCAGTGGTGGCGGTGTTCCAACTGGACGAGCACGGCATCGCGGTGATCGGCGAGGTCCCGTCGGGACTCCCCCGCCCCGCACTGCCCGATCTCGGCGAACTGCCCGAACTGATCCTGCCGGCGCTGGGTCTCCTCCTCGTCGGCTACACCGACGTGATCCTGACCGCGCGCGCCTTCGCCTCACCCAACGACCGGCCGCTCGACGCCGACCAGGAGCTGCTGGCCCTGGGCGCGGCGAACATCGGCGCCGGCGTGCTGCACGGCTTCCCGGTGAGCAGCAGCGCCAGCCGTACCGCGCTCGCCCAATCGGCGGGCGGCCGCACCCAGTTGTACTCGCTCACCGCAGGGGCGGTTGTGCTCGCCGTCCTGCTGTTCCTCAGCCCGCTGCTGACCCTCACTCCGGTGACCGTGCTAGGAGCCCTCGTCGTCTACGCCGCCGTCCGGATGATCGACCTGGCAGGCTTCCGGCGGCTGGCCGCCTTCAGGCGCCGGGAACTCCTGTTGGCGCTCGGCTGCCTGCTTGGTGTGCTGGCCCTGGACATTCTTTACGGAGTGCTGGTGGCGGTCGGCCTGTCGGTGGCCGAACTCCTGACCCGGGTGGCCCGCCCGCACGACGCCGTCCAGGGCCTCGTGCCCGGTGTCGCCGGCATGCACGACATCGACGACTATCCGCAGGCCCGCACCGTTCCTGGGCTGGTCGTCTACCGCTACGACTCTCCGCTGTTCTTCGCCAACGCCGAGGACTTCCGGCGCCGGGCACTCGCCGCCGTCTCGGAACAGGAAGGCCCCGTGGAGTGGTTCGTGCTCAACACCGAGGCCAATGTGGAGGTGGACATCACCGCGCTGGACTCCGTCGATTCGCTGCGCCGCGAACTGGCCGCGCGCGGGATCGTGTTCGCGATGGCCCGGGTCAAACAGGACCTGCGCGAAGACCTTGACGCCTACGGGCTGACCGAGTCCGTCGGCCCCGATCTGATCTTCCCGACGCTGCCCACGGCGGTGGCCGCCTACCAGGAGCGGCGCCGCACCAACGGAGACGGATTGTCCCCGCCTTCGTGATCTCCGCATCCGATCAGCCGGCCACCGCGTCAAAGAGGCACGCTCTAGAGCGAATCGGCCAGCAGTCGGCGTTGGTGGTCCCGCGCCGGTTCGTCGTAGTACTTGTCCCACCAGTCGCCGGCGGCGAGCGGCACCGGCGCCTCGACTCCGGTCTCGGGGCCGGGTGTGGGCTGGTGCGCGGCCAGGCGGAGCGAGTCGCGGAAGCGGTGGTGGCTGAACAGGCGGAAGAACTCGGTGAAGTAGATCTCCGCGAGGCCGTGGTCGCCCCGGATCACCAGCATGTTCTCGTCGTTCCTGTTCGCGGACGGGTTGCTGAAGTTGGCCGAGCCGGTGACCACGATCGGATCGTCGCCGATCGGGTCGATCAGCAGGTACTTCGTGTGCAGGTACTCGATGTTGTTGGAGAACGGGTTGTCGTGCTCGGCCGCCCAGCCCGCGAGGCCGCCCTCTTCGACCAGGCCGCAGGCCACGAGCTCGGTGTCGGGATCAGTGACCAGGTTCCGGTGCGCGTCGGCGATGTTGGCGTTCTCGAACAGCAGCCAACGCAGCGCGGCGTGGTCACCCGGGAGCTGGTTGGCGAACCGAGGATCGAAGTTGAACGGGAAAGTGATGCACACCAGATCCTGCGCCGACCCGAACAGTTCGGCGTAGCGGTCCTGCGCCGTCGTCCGCGTGTGCGGGCTGAACACGATCGAGATGCCCGCCGGCCACGGATCGGGCATCGGGTTGTTGGCGTCCACCCAGTTGTTGAGGGTGCCAGGGGTGGGGTCCGCGACGAGCTGCGCCCAGTAGTCGAGGTACTGCCGGGCGACGGTCGGTTCGGTGACGGTGTGTCCGACGTTCGACTGACCGAAGATCCCGTTCTCGGTGATGTTGGTCGACCCGGTCCAGACGGCCCGGGGCGCACCGTCGCGGCTCGCGATCACGAACTTGTTGTGCGGGATCTGGGCCCGGGCCCGCCAGGCCACGACCAGGTCGTCGATACCGGCGGCGGTCACCGCTTCACGGTTGTGCTCGTGGTCGAACACGACGAGTTGGACGTCCACGCCCGTGTCTGCGGCCACGCGGAAGGCCTCGAGCACGGGCAGGTACTCGAACTCGTACAGCGCGGCGTGGAGCTGCGAGCCGTCGCCGGCGGCGGTGCCGATGAAGGCGAGCAGCGCCTCCTCGAGACCGCGCGACAACCATCGCCAGGCCTCGCGATTGGCGACGTCGCGGGGGTGGAGGTTCCTGAAGCGTTCGGCGTAGGCCTGAGAGGCATACACGCCACGGTTGAACCAGACACCGTGCACGCCCGGCTCCTCGGTCCGCACCTGCAGCTCGACGGTCGAGACCGGGGTGAGTTCCTCCCCCGGAGTTCCGGCCATGGTGTGCACACGGTAGGTGTAGGTGTGGCCTGGCTTGACGCGATAGTCACCCCAGGCAAAGGTCTGGAAGGGGTTCCAGTTGGACCCCCATCGGCGCCTCGCCTGCGGGAACCGGATGCGGTTGTCGAGCCAACGGTGCCGGCCCTCGGTGTGATCGAACCGCTCGACGCCGAAACCGAGCACGCCGTTCATGGCAGCTCGGTCGTGGTCGAAGCCCAGTGCCACCGCATGAGTACCGGCGATGGCCTGCACGCGCAATGGCCCGGAACTGCCCTGCACCCTCATGCCTGCGCCTCCCCGCTCACCCGACCATCTTCTGGACCCGTGCTCGCTTCCGGGCGAGCCTTCGGCTATCTCGCCGTCAGGTTCTCGATACCGGAATCGATCCTGCGTCGAGCGCATGCGTTTCGCGAGTCGAGGGTCGCACGTGTCCAGGGCTTCGGCCCGCCAGCACACCGCCGTACGAGGGACGCGGAGCCCGCCCGCACGGGAGCGTGGCCGCGTCACCAGCAGACCGCAAGAAGCTGCCCGCACTGACCGCCTGGCCCGGAGTGCTGGAACTGCTCCGCGCCAACGGGCCGGCCGATATCATCCCCGCGTCCGGCAGGCCCAAGCCCGCACATCCGGAGACCCCGATGCTCTCGTTCTTGACGACGCCACGGTTGCGCACTGCACCCACCTGGCGCGCGCTCGCTACTACTGAGTTTCGGCCCGATGGGACGACCTCCCCCACAGCTCCAGTGGGTATTCTCTTACACGTGATCTGAAGGGTGAAGCCATGGGCGAAACCACCGAAGAAGCTGGCTACGAGAGCATTCGGATCGATCGCAGCGGCCAGGCAGAGGCATTCGATGTCATCGGTGATCGGTACGACGAAGCGTTCCCGTACAAGGCAGGGCAGGTGTCGGCCGGCAAATTTCTGGCCGAGACCCTGGATCGCGGCAGCCGAGTACTCGATCTCGGATGCGGTACCGGCTTGCCGACGGCCCGCCAGTTGTCGGACGCGGGTTTCGAAGTCACCGGAGTCGATCTGTCCGGCGAGATGGTGCGCCTGGCTCGAGAGTATGTGCCCAAGGCTACGTTCCACCAGATCGATATCGCCGACCTCCGTCCCGGCGGCCCCCAGGACCTTGGGCGTTTCGACGCGGCAGTCGCATTCTTCTCGCTGCTGATGCTCCCGCGGGCCGAGATCCCGCTCGCCCTGAGTACCATCCACCACCTCTTGGTTCCCGATGGTCTCTTCGTCCTGTCGATGGTCGAGGCCGACGTGGACGACTTCACGATCTCCTTCCTCCACACGAACATCCGCGTCTCCGGCTATATCCGGGAGGACCTGATCCAGGTCGTCGAGGAGGCCGGCTTCGAGATCCTCGATGAGGACTCCTACACCTACGCCCCTGCGATCTCTGACGTGCCTCCGGAGGAACAGATCTTTCTGCGGTGCCGACGGACTGGATGAAGCACGCGGCGGCCTCAGAAAGGTCAGGATGGAGCCAGTAAGGTGATGCCACATCCTTTCCCCGATGAAGTCCCCGATGGGGCTGTCAGCAGGGCGGAAGGGCCCGACGCTTCCGGCGGGGAGCGGAGTGTCGCGTCGGGCTGTGGCCCCGAGCAGTCTCTGCAATTCCAGTCCGATCAACCCGCGCCTGCCGGTGGACGCCAAGCCGAGCGCCCAGGGACGCAACGACCGGTAGACACGGCTGACGGCGCTGTTCAGCATGCGGACCATCTGATCTACCTCGACGCCGCCATTCGGCAGATCGATCGCGGAATGTTCCCGGACGAAACGCTGAGTGAACTTCGCAGCGCTGTCGTTCCCGCCTTTGCCGATGCGGTTCTTATTCATCTGTGCGAGAGGTCGCCGACAGAGAACGAGACACCCGATCTCCTGATCCTGCTTCCGCATACCGCCGACCGGGGTGCACATGCGGAAGCAGCCGTGCTGGACAGCACCCGGACCGGCGTCCCGCAGTGGTCGTCGACCCCGATCGGATCGCAAAAACTCTCGGTCAGCGGCCCCCTTGCCGAACTCCTGCGTGCCGGGCTGCCCATCCTCGGGGACACCCCAGGAACCGCATCATGGGTTAAGGAACTGCTGGATCCCGCGGTGGGCGGCCCCAAGGACCTTCCATCCGGTGAGCGAGTGATCATCGCCCCGCTCGTCGGCCGCCGCCAAGTCATCGGCGTCGCCCTTCTGATCCGTGGGCCCGACCAGCCCCCTTTCTGCGACAACGATCTGCTCGTCGCCTCTCAGCTCGCCACGCACACGGCCCTCAGCATGGACAGGCTCGAAGCCTCCGAACAGGACGCTGTCCGCGCGGCGGCCATACAGCGGACCATGCTTCCGGTATCACTGCCAGAACTCTCCGGCGTCCGACTCGCCAGTCGATATCTGTCCGCCGCGGAAACATCTCAGGTCGGCGGCGACTGGTACGACGCCATGCCTCTGCCCGGTAACCGCGTGGCGCTCGTCATCGGCGATGTCATGGGTCATTCCATGACCTCCGCCGCGATCATGGGCCAGTTGCGCACGACCGTGCAGACGCTCGCGGGACTCGACCTCCCCCCGGAGGAGATCCTTTACCACCTCGACGAACAGGCTCAGCGGCTCAGTAGCCAGCACATCGCGACCTGCCTCTACGCCATCTACGATCCGATAGCGCAGCGGCTGCAGCTGGCCAACGCCGGCCATCCGCCGCCCATCCTCGTTGCCCCGGACGGCGGCGCCAAGGTGCTACAGGTCCCGCCGGGGCCGCCAATCGGTGTCGGCGGCCTCACCTTCGAGACGGTGGAACTGTACGCACCGGTTGGCGCGACGTTGATTTTGTACACGGACGGACTCGTCGAAACGCGGACAAGGGACGTCTGGACAGGCTTGGAATTCCTGCGCGACCAGCTGCAAGCCGCCGGCCATGATTCCGCCACGCCGCCCGAAATGCTGTGCGACGCGATTCTCCGACTCATCGGCCCGACCGACCAGAAGGACGACGTTGCACTGCTCGCCGCCCGATTCGACGGCATCGCCGCCGGCAACGTCGCGTATTGGTACCTTGCTCCGCATCCGCAAGCAGCGAGCCGTGCCCGTCGGCTGACCCGCAAGATGCTGCTCCGTTGGCAGCTGGAATCCATGGTGGATTCGACCGAGCTCATGGTGAGCGAGGTGGTGACCAACGCCTCGCGATACGCGTCCCGTCCGCTGTGGCTGAGGCTGATCCGCACCAGCGCTCTTCGCTGCGAGGTAGGCGATGACTCCCCATACGTGCCCAGAATGCGGCACGCTCAGCTCGGTGACGAGGGCGGCCGCGGCCTGTTCCTCGTGAATCAGCTCGCTCGGCATTGGGGGGCGACGCGGCTGAGTACGGGCAAGATGGTCTGGTTCGAGCAGGCGCTACCCGATACGGCGAAGCAATTCGACGAGGCAGCGATGGAGCGTCGGATCTCTCCTTGATTGGGTCGAGGTGGCCGGCGCCACCGGACCACGGCGAGAAGAGCCAGGCTCACCCCGGCACGCTCGGCCAGCGCCTATCCCCACACACGTGGCGTGATCAATCCGCTGACCTGCGGAAATTCCTCTCGTCTTCGTTTCGCCACATCAACCGGCGAAGGTGGAGACTGGAGGTGAGCGAGTAAAGGAGGCCCGTCATGAAATCCGGTGCCTCGGATTCGGATTACGACACTTGGCTGTATTCACACACTCCGTCGCAGGCGGAAGGCGAGCGAGACGAACCGGGCGAGCGCAGTGCCATGGAGGTGCACCCCGACGTGCCCAGGACCGAACCGTCGCAGGCCGAAGGCGAACGGGCGGACGACATACCCACCGGATGATCACCACGCCGGAAAGTGGATGCACACGAGGGCACCGTAACGCCGGGGGCGGGCAGTGGTACGTCAGGTGCTCGCCCCTTGCGTGAGCCGGTCGAGTTGCTTGTCGACCACCACGTCGAGAGGGAATCGGTGTGTGCGCTGCGCGCCGCGGTCGCTGAAGTCGACCGTGAGGGTGCCCACACGCACCATGATGTGGTGGTCGATCAGCACCGTGCCATCTGAGCCCTTCATGCTCAGGTCGAAGGCGACGGCCTCGTCACCGGCCGCGGGGGCCTTCGCCATGGTGATGCGGGAGTTGAGCTTCCCCTCAGGGGTTTCGCCGAGAAGGGCCTCGCAGGTCTTGAGTCCTCGTTTGAGTCTTTGGAACTGCTCTGGGGCCTCGGTGTCGGCATACGAGGCCAGCCAGGTCCGGGCACCCCAGCGGTTGTTGTTCCACCAGAAGTCCTGGATCACGGACGTGGACGCGTCGTGTGCGACAAGCACGTCGAACACGTCCTGGCAGTCCGGGCCCCCCGCTACCACAACTCGCGGATCGTACTTGGGAACCGGGCCCTGAACGGGCGCACTGTCAGCCTGCGGCACGTCCTCGTCCCGTAGCAGGAGTGACTTCAACTGTGCGGTCGTCAGCGGCCGAGACCCGGAGGGCGACGGCGTCACGGACGCCGGTGCCGCATCCGCCCCTTTTTCCTCCTCGACCGGTTGCTGTGACGAACACCCGGAAACGACGAACACTCCGGCAGCCACCACCGCAGTCGCCGCTTTCCAGCACCTTGTCCACACTGCCACTGGCCCCCTGATCTACTTCACCTGAGACGGGCAGACGTTACGGCCCGGAGATACGGTTCGGCCACCCCGGCCGGCGGGTGCCGCGGCTCGATGGGGAGTTGCTCTGGGACAGAAGCCGGTCACGCGATGGCTGCCGGCCAGCACTACCCGGGCCCCTGGCGTCGCGCGGCTTCCAGCTGGTGGCCGCGGTGGGCGACTGGTCCAATAGGAAGTAGTCGACCGGTCGTACACTTGCCCCATGGGACGGACCAGCAACGCCCGCGGGAAGATCCTCAGCGTTGCGCAATCGCTGATCGAGCTCCGCGGTTACTCTGCCTTGGGCGTGGCGGAGATCTGCAAGACAGCCGGTGTGCCGAAGGGCAGCTTCTACTACTTCTTCGATTCCAAGGAAGCTCTCGGCCTGGCCGTGATCGACGAGCACTGGGTCGATCAACAGCGCATGTGGACACGCATCCTGAACAGTGACGAGGAACCGCTGCAGCGGCTGCGTCGGCTGTTCGAGGAGACCGAGGCGGGCCAGCGTGCCGGCCGGCAGAGCTGCGGCACTGTCTCGGGCTGTCTGTTCGGGAACCTCAGCCTGGAGATGAGTAACCACACCGAGGCCATCCGCACCCGACTGCAGGAGATTTTTGACGCGCAGGTCGAGTTGGTCGACTCGGTCATTGCTGAGGCCCTCGAGCGCAAGGAAGTCACCGCGACCAACACACGGGAAGCCGCACGCGCGGTGGTCGCCCAGTTGGAGGGGCAGGTGTTGTTCGCCAAGCTCTACAACAACCCCCAGCGACTCAGCGCATTGTGGCCGAACTGCCTGGCCCTGCTGGGTGCTCGCGCACCGCACGAGGTCGGTGCCGGCGTCTGATCGCGCCGGCGCCAGTGGGCCTGCCGAGCCTGCTGTCACGGCGTGGCGTCAGTCCGGCCGGGGTCGTTGGGGTGGGACTCGAGCGCGGTGACGGTGAGAGTCATCCACGGGCGCAGCGGGAGGGTTCCGAGCACCTTCTCGTGGAGCTCCTCCTCGTCGGCGGCCCGCCAGATGCCGATGCTGCGGAGATCGCCGACCGGGCGCCACAAGCGCGCCAGGTTGTCGGTACCTGCCAGTTCCCGGGCGCGAACTGCTTCGGCGGCACGTCGCTGGTCGACCTCGTCCTGGCTGGTGCCCTCGGGGACTGTGGTGGTGATCTCCACCAGGAACTCTCGCATGGTCCTGCTCCGCTCGGTGGGGCGTCCGGCGAGGACCGGACACCGGAACTGGTGGTGGTTGCCTGAGCTTCCTGGTGCCGGCCGCCGAGGTCAGTTCGGACGGCCGGGCGTACCGGGAGCCGACAGGCTCAACCCGTCTGTCGGAGGCGTCGAGGGCTGCTGACTCACTTGCCTGGAGCTTCCATGGCTTCATCGTCCGCCTGCCACCAGGGACGATGCCACAACCGGCTTCCTCCCTGCTGGGAGCCGTGGCCTCTCACCCCCGTAGCATGACGGGTGTGGAACTGCGCCAGCTGCGGTACTTCGTCGCGGTCGCCGAGGAGCTGAACTTCGGCCGGGCCGCCCAGCGTCTGCTGATCGCGGGCCCCTCCTTGTCGCAACAGATCAAGGCGCTCGAGCGCGACTTGGGCGTGCGGCTCTTCGATCGCGACCGCCGTTCGGTGTCCCTCACCCCGGCCGGTTCGGCGCTGCTCCCCCACACCCGCGCCCTGCTTGAGCGGGCTGACGACCTCCAGCGGCGTGCCGTTCAGCTGTCCGGATCGGAATCGGTACGACTCGGCTACGTCAACTGGCTCCCGCCAGACCTGACCGCCCGCACGGCGGGGGTCGCCCAAGTGCACATCGACGCGTGGATCGCGCCCTCACACACTCAGGCCGCCCGGGTCGCCGACGGCAGCCTGGACCTTGCGGTGTGCTGGGTGCGGACGGAGGACCTGACACAACGCGGCCTGCACGCCCGGCTCATCGGCGCCGACCGGCTCTACGCCGTTGCCTCCGGCGACGACACGCGCGACGTGCGCGCCCGGGACACCGTCGTCCTGCTCGACGACGACACCACCTCCTGGTCGTCCTGGAACGACTACGCCGAACTACTGGCCCGGGACAGCGGGGCCCGCGCGGTACGCATCTCCGACGGCGGCATCACCGGACCCGCCTTCTTCGACCACGTCCGTCGCAGCAGCCGTCCGATCGTCAACTGCCCCAAGGGCCAGACCACACCGCTGCCGCCCGACCTCGTCCAACGTCCGGTCGTCGCACCGGAGATCTACTGGACCTGGTCCTTGGTCTGGCGCGAGGGCGAGGAACGCCCTGCGGTCCTCGCCGTCATCGATGCCCTCTGCGACGCCGTGGGCGACCTCGGCATCCATGCCCCGGGCGCCTGGCTGCCCGACGGCGACCCGTACCGGCGCTAGGGCGCTCCGCCGCTCCTGCCGCGGCCGCCCGACCCGGGTCGGCGCGCTCCCGCTGACATGGGCTGGAAGGCTGCGCCTACCAACTGGGAGGATGCCGGTCCTGGCCAGGGCCCTGTTGCCCTTTGACTTCTTCGTGCCGAGCCGCCTACGTTCGAATAGTCGACCGGTCGTCTAGACGATCAGTCGTGGCAGGCCCACCCCAACCGAAGAAGGTCATCATGAGCTCTCAGCACCAGAAGGTCGCAGTCATCACCGGCGCCTCCCAGGGCATCGGCGCGGGACTCGTCGACGCGTATCACAAGCTCGGCTACGCCGTCGTAGCCACCTCGCGCACCATCGCTCCTGCCGACGACGCGGGCATCCTGACCGTCCAGGGCGACATCGCGGACCCCGCCACCGCCGAACGCGTCATCGCCGCCGGCGTGGAGCGATTCGGCCGTATCGACACCCTGGTCAACAACGCGGGCCTTTTTGTCGCCAAGCCGTTCACGGACTACACCGACGACGACTACGCCGCCGTCACCGGCGTGAACCTCGCGGGCTTCTTCCGCATCACCCAGCTGGCCATCGAGCGCATGCTCGCCGTAGGCGGCGGACACATCGTCAACGTCACCACCAGCCTGGTCGACAACGCCGACTCCAACGTCCCTTCCGTGCTTGCCTCGTTGACCAAGGGCGGCCTGCAGTCCGCCACCAAGTCCCTCGCCATCGAGTACGCCACGCGAGGCATCCGCACCAACGCGGTCTCACCGGGCACCATCAAGACCCCCATGCATCCCGAGGAGACCCACGAGGCCCTCGCCGCCCTGCATCCGGTCGGCCGGATGGGCGAGCAGCGCGACATCGTCGACGCGGTGATCTACCTGGAGAACGCCCCGTTCGTCACCGGAGAGATCCTCCACGTCGACGGCGGCATGAGCGCCGGCCACTGACCCTGCGCTCACCGCCGACGCCGCGCGGCCCGGGGGCCGCGTCCACCGGCAGGAAGCCGACCGGTCACAGCACCGCTCTGGCAGCCAAATGCGCCGGTCACAGTGGCTCACCGGGCCCAGCGGATGTCTGCGCCGACTCACCAACAGGAGAACCTGATGAACAGCACGACAGACAGCGAAGCGATCCTGCGCGGCGTCCTCGACCAGTGGAAGACCGCAGTCGACAGGCACGAACCGCAGCAGGTCGCCTCCCAGTTCACCGAAGACGCAATCTTCCAAGGACTGCGCCCCTACAGCGTCGGAAGGCCGGGCATCGCCGCCTACTACGACTCCCAGCCCGTCGGGCTGACGGCGGCATATCGGATTCTCGAAACCAGACGCCCCGCCGACAACCTCGTATTCGGGTACCTGGACGTCGACTTCTCGTTCACCGATCGGCCCACTCTGAGGGTGAACCTCGGCGTACTGGTGCAGCGCATGGAGCAGGGCTGGTACATCAGCCACTATCAGGTCTCCCGGCTCGACTAAGACGTCACGAGCCCTCCTGGACGGGACAGAGAATCTACAGCGGCACACCCGGACCGCCCGGATCTCGCAGTCGTAGGCTTGAGGCAGAGATGCCGAGCCGAGGCGCGTGGCTATGAGTGCGGTGGGAAGGCACACGGTCAAGCAAGGCTGCATCTGGCATCGCGGGGCCGAGCTGGTCTACGACGACGCGGGCCAGGGCTCCCTCGCTGTGTACGCGCACGGAGGGTTCGTCAGTCAGGCCGCTGAGGACCGGATGGGCCTGTTCGACTGGGATCCGGTCCTTGACGCGGGGCATCGTCTGGTCCGCTATGACGCTCGGGCGCACGGGCGGTCCACCGGCGACCCCGTCGATACGGACTACACCTATCACTCGCTTACCGACGATCTGCTGGCCCTGCTCGATCACCTGGGCGCCGCCGAGCCCCTCGACGCCTTGGGCGCTTCGATGGGATGCGGCACTGTGCTGCATGCCGCCGTCCAGGCGCCCGACCGGTTCTCCCGACTCGTTCTGCTCATCCCACCCACGGCATGGGAGACAAGGGAGGCGCATGCGCGGGCCAACCGGGAGTCCGCTGACACCATCGAACGAGAGGGAGTGGACGCTTGGCTCGCCGCCAAGGAGAAGCAGCCTCGCCCCGCAGTCGTGGCCGATGTTCCCGACTCGCCACCCACGCCTGCCGAGCGGGTACTGCCTTCCGTCCTGCGCGGCCTGGCGCTGTCCGATCTCCCCTCCCCCACGGCAGTCGCCACACTGCACCAACCGAGTTTGATTCTTGCCTGGGTCGATGACCCGGGCCACCCCCTGTCGACCGCGGAAACGCTTGCCCGTCTGCTGCCGCACGCAGAGCTGCACGTGTCCCGGACACGCGCCGACATCCGCACGTGGGGAGCGCGCATCGCGGAGCACCTGAGCCGACCCTGGCCATGAACGGCAACAGATCAGCGCCCCTATGGCCTTGGGAGCGAAACGATCAATGCACCGCATCCGGGTGCCGTCCCTGGACACGCGGGAGAAACCAGCGGTGACCGTGCCCGATCGACGATCCTGGCATCACCATGCGTATCTTCCTGGCCGTCGCCGTTCTCGCGGTCGTGAACGTCCTCAACAACCGGCTCGTACCTGGGTTCTACGTCCCCGTCTGCCTCGCCGCGACCGCGGTCCTGATTCTGATTGCCCGCTGGGACGGCATCAGCTGGGCCGACCTCGGACTCGGCAGGGCCACGCTGGGCCGCGGAGTGCGGTGGGGGCTGATCCTGGCCGGGGCGGTGCTGGTCGGCTATCTCATCGCGTTCGCCATTCCGCTCACCCGCCCGCTGTTCCTGGATGAGCGTGCCGACGACCTGTCCGTGGCCCAGCTGCTGTTCCGGGTACTGATCCGTGTGCCGTTTGGCACCGTGCTGCTTGAGGAAGTCGCGTTCCGGGGCGTCTTGTGGGCCATGTTCAAGCGGCGATGGGGCGTCGGCTGGGCAACGTCACTCTCCTCGATCCTGTTCGGCTTCTGGCATGTGCTTCCCTCACTGGGCATCACAAAAGCCAACAGTGCAGTCGGGACTGTCTTCGGCCACGGCACGCTCGGTGTCACGTTGTCTGTTGCCGCGGCCGTCGTGGGCACCGCGGCGGCCGGCGTGGTCTTCTGCGAGCTGCGTCGCAGATCCGGCAGCCTGCTGCCGTCCGCCGCACTGCATTGGGCCCTCAATGGGGAGGGATACGTCCTCGCGTGGGGAGCAGACCAGTGGCGGGGTGCCGGCTGAAACTGCGTGACCGCGCACGGCTCCCGTCAGCAGGCGACGGACACGATCTAGTCGTCGTGCTCGGTTCCGCCGAAGAAGTGCAGCTGTCCGAGCCATCGGATCGGCTGGCCGACCGGGAGGTGATCACGCCCCGGGTCGGGCAGCGGCACCTTCGACCAGTCGATGAACGGCCGGCCCTCAGGCGTCCGGCCAAGTGACTCGCGCAGCCCGGATCACCCATGACGTGGGTCATCTCCAGCAGGTGGAAGCCGTGGGGATGGTGGGTGATGAGCCCACCCGGCGGTTCAGGTAGCTCGATGTTCTCCAATTGCTCTATGCGGGCCTTGGCGATGTGGTCGTAGGAATCGAGAGGGAGTGCCTCGCGATAGGCGTCCCTTGCAGGGCAGGAGTGCGCTCCGCCGCCCGTACCACTTCGGCGGCCAGCGCCCGGCCGCGCCGGTCGTCCTCGTCCAATCCGGCGGGCGGGTTGTGTTGGCGCCGGGAGATTCGCTCCGGGCTGGTCCGTCGCACAGCCCAACCGGCATGGCGTCATGCCGAGGCTTCGTCGGGCTTCCAGCCCCAGGCGGTGATCATCCCGGGTGAGAGAGCGGCACAGTCGGGTGAGTCCAGATAGCGGATCGCGGCGTCGACGGCAGGTTCGTCCGCGAGGCGGGTGGCCACGATCGTCTCTCTCGCGTGGTCCCATGTCTGCGCCCAGAAGCGGCTGATGGGGCTTCCCGGGAGCAGAGGAGGCACATGGATCTCCGCCGCCACGGATTCAAGGTTCGCTCCCCGCAGCAGCTGCGGGTATCCGGGCACCCAGGAGATGTCGGTGCCGATCGTGTCCTTGAGCCCCTGCCACATGGCTCGTATCACCTGCGTGTAGGGGGTTGCGGGGGCTGTCGCGGTGGTCAGGTCGATCGCGTCGCTGAGGACCAGCACGCCGCCGGGGGCGACGAGGGTGCTCAGCTTGGTGATCATCCGATGCCAGGAGCGCAGGTGCATGAGGACGAACCGGGCGTGGACCAGCTGGAATTGACCAGGGTTGAAGTCCGGGGCGGTGATGTCCGCCTCCAGGGCGGTCAGCCCGGGTGTGGGGTGGGCGGTGAGGAAGCGTACGTCGCGGTCGACGGCGAGCACGTTGGCGACCCGGGCCTGGCTCAGGAGGCGGCGGGACACCGTGCCGGTTCCCGCACCGAGGTCCAGGCAGTTCCAGCCCGGTCCGGCACCCAGGTTCATGAGTCGCGTCAGGGTGATGTCGTCGTAGGTGAGCGCGCCGAGATCGATGCGCTGGTCCTCGCCTGTCTGCTCGGGCCTGAACACCGTCTCGCCGTAGCGGCCGTCGCGAGGGATGTCACCGCCCGTGCCCTCCCGTGACGCGCTCATGCGTCGGCCAGGACGGAAGCGAAGAAGCCGTTGACCGGCATCCGGAGCAGCGGGCTGTGGAGCAGCTTCATGGCAGGGACCTCTTCACCGACCGGGGACAGCACTGAGCGGCTCGCTACGGGGCCGTCGCGCCATCGATCCTCCACCGGCCTGGGCCCGCACGGCCGGGGGCGCGCCGTGCGGGGGGCCAAGCGGATCAGAGCATCACATGCTTGACCTGCGTGTAGTCCAGCAGGCCGGACAGGGACAGATCGCTGCCGTAGCCCGAGTGTTTGACTCCGCCGTGCGGCATCTCGGACACCGTCGTGCCGTGTGTGTTGACCCAGACGATCCCGGTGTTCAGCGCCCGGGTCGCACGCATGGCTCGGTCGTGGTCCGTGGTCCAGACGCCGGCGGCGAGGCCGAACCGTACGTCGTCGGCATGCCGCAGTGCCTCGGCTTCGTCCTCGAAGGACTGGACGGTGACGACGGGGCCGAAGATCTCCTCCTGCACGATCTCGTCACTCTGGCGGACATGGGTGACGACGGTGGGCTGGTGGTAGAAGCCGGGGCCCGCCTGCCGCGAGCCGCCCGTCGCGATCTTCGCGTGGCCCGGCAGACGACTCAGCAGGCCTTCCACGGAGGCGAGTTGGGCCGCGCTGTTGAGGGGGCCGAAGTCGAAGGCCGGTCGTAGGGCTGCCGCGTGTGCGGCGAAGGCGTCCACGAACGTGTCGTGGATGTCGGCGTGGACGAGCAGCCGGGTGGGAGCCGTGCAGTCCTGGCCCGCGTTGTAGTAGGCGACGGCGGCAAGTTGTGCTGCGGTGGTCTCGATGTCGATGTCGTCGTGGATGATGACCGGCGCGTTGCCGCCGAGTTCGAGATGGACGCGTTTGAGGTCGGCGGCTGCGGCAGTGGCGATCTCGCGGCCGGCCCGGACGCTGCCGGTGACGGCGATCAGCCGGACGGCCGGGTGGGCGATGAGCGCCCGGCCTGTGTCGCGGTCGCCGCAGACGACATTGAGAACGCCGGGCGGCAGGTGTTCAGCGGCGATCCGGGCCAGCAGCGCAGTCGAGGAGGGCGTGGTGTCCGCGGGTTTGAGCACGGTCGTGTTCCCGGCCGCGAGTGCCGGGGCGATCTTCCACGCCGCCATCATCAGCGGGTAGTTCCATGGCGTGATCTGGGCGCAGACGCCGATCGGTTCGCGGCGCAGCAGTGAGGTGCGTCCCTCGGTGTACTCCCCTGCCGCGGCGCCCGGCAGGTTTCGGGCCGCTCCCGCGAAGTAGCGCAAGGTGTCGGTGATCGCGGGCAGTTCCTCGGTCCGGAACAGCTCGGCGGGCTTGCCCGTGTCCCCGACTTCGGCTGTCGTCAGGTCGTCGGCATGGGCTTCCATGGCGTCGGCGATGCGCAGCAGCGCGCGTTGCCGTTCGGCGGGCGTGGTCGTAGACCAGCGCTCGTACGCCGCTGCCGCGTGGGCGCAGGCCGCGTCGGTGTCGGACCTGCCGGACAGTGGGGCGGTGCGGTGTGGCATGCCGGTCGTGGGACTGATCAGGTGCATCGTCGCGCCTGATGCGGCGGGGAGGTCCGCTCCCCCGATGTGGTTGAGGACCGGGCGGGCTAGGGGTTCAGCCACGGCGCAGCGCCTCCTTCGCGGCGGCGCGGCCGGTGCGTACGGCGCCTTCCATGTAGCCGGCCACCCACTGGTCGGATCCGCAGACGTAGAAGGGTGGTTCATGTGTTCCGTGCAGGGGGCCGACGGCCATGACGTCGCCAGGGGTCCACTGGGTGACATAGCCCTGGGTCCAGGGATCGGTGCCCCACATGCGGACGTACGAGCTGATGGGGTCGTGCGCCTCCGCTCCGTAGAGAAGGGCGATGTCGCTGAGGAGTTCGTGCTCCCTGCGCGCCTCGGGCATGCCGAGCAGGACGCCGTAGCGCTCGGGGGGAATCAGGGCGGACAGGATTCCTTCGTTCTGCGGCCAGGTGCTTCCGAGGACCCCTTCGGATTCGGAGAGGCCGTTGAGGCCGGACTCGCGCCAGAACGGTTTGTCGTACGCGGCGGCGAACTTGGCGGCGACCGCCTGCCTTTGGCGGTTCAGCGAGGCGAGCCGGTCGTCGGAGACCCCGCTGACGGCGACCGAGCGGAGCGGGCCGACGGGAAGCGCGCTGACGACGGCACCGGCGGAGAAAGTCTCGCCTCCGGTCAGGCGCACCGCGCAGCCGCCGGGCCGTACGTCGATCGCCTCGACGGGCGCTTGAAGCCGTATCCGCTCCTTGAGGTCGTCCGCCATGCGCAGGGCCACCGTTGCCGAGCCCTCGGCGACGCGCAGTCCTTCCCAGTCCTCGTAGTCGTAGTGATCGTTGGGTTCGGTGTGCTGTCCGCCGGGAACAGCGGCGTGTTTGCGCAGGGCGGAGAGCAGCGAGGTCCGCTCGTACGAGCCGCTCGCGAGAGCGAGTTGGCCGATCTCCCAGAGGCGCACCACGGCGGGGGTGGCGTGCTCGGAGCGCAGCCAGGCGCCGACCGAGAGCCGGTCGAGGGCGGCGGCGTCGAGGTGGGACCACGGGTCGTCCGGGTCGACCGTGCGGGCCAGGGCGGTGAAGGCGGCGGTGACCCGCTGGTGGCAGGCATCGTCGCGGGGGCCGAACCAGTGCGGCGGGTCACCGGCCGAGGCCCCCTCCGGGGTGGCGCGAGCGATGGTTCCGGGTTCGGCGACATAGCTGGGGATCAGGGTGAGGCCCAGTTCGGCGACGAGGGTGCGGTAGGCGGTGTGTGCCTGTCCGACCACCTCGCCGCCGAGCTGGACGAGCCGGCCGTCGGGGAGTTCGGTCTGTTCGACGCGTCCGCCGACGCGGTCGCGGGCTTCCAGGACCAGGACGTCGGCCCCGCCTGCGGCCAGGTCACGTGCGGCGGCGAGTCCGGCGAGCCCGGCGCCGAGCACGATGACATCGTGATTCATGGGGCGTTCCTTCGCTGGGTTGGCTGCTGCGGCGGGGCGGTCAGTCGAGGACCAGGCAGTGTTCGGGCCGCCAGCCGATCTCGACGCTCTCGCCGCCGCTCCAGCGGTCCTCCATACGGGAGCGGTCGGTGTTCTGCTCCAGCACTGACACGGTGACGCCGGGGGCGAGTTCGATGAGGTACGTGGTGGTCGGGCCGGAGTAGACGGTCTCCCGGACCACTCCGCTCACCCGGGCCATGTCCGGTCCGAGGTCGGAGAGCCAGATCTTCTCGGGCCGGATGGCGAGGCTGACCCGGCTGCCGTCGGTGATGCCGGTGCGGGGTCCGACGGGCAGGGCGGGTCCCTGGTCCATGACGACCTCGCCGGAGCGGTAGGTGCCGGGGACGAGGTTGGATGTGCCCATGAAGGAGGCGACGAAGCTGCTCGCCGGGCGTTCGTACACGTCCTCCGGGGTTCCGCACTGCTCGACGTGGCCCTCGTTCATCACCGCCAGCCGGTCCGACATGGTCAGCGCCTCGTCCTGGTCGTGCGTGACGAAGACGAAGGTGATACCGACCTCGCGCTGGATCTGCTTGAGCTCCACCTGCATCTGGCGGCGGAGTTTGAGGTCGAGGGCGGCCAGCGGCTCGTCGAGCAGCAGGACTTGGGGACGGTTGACGAGTGCGCGGGCCAGGGCCACGCGCTGGCGCTGGCCGCCGGAGAGGGTACGGGGCTTGCGGTCGGCGAGGTCGGCGAGTTGCACCTGGTCGAGCATGGTGGCGACCCGTTCGCGTATCTCGGCGCGTGCGATGCCCTTGCGCTTGAGGCCGAAGGCCACGTTGTCGGCGACCGAGAGGTGGTCGAAGAGGGCATAGCTCTGGAAGACGGTGTTGACGTTGCGCTTGTTCGGCGGCAGGCCGGTGACGTCCTCGCCGGCGAGCAGGATGGCGCCTTCGGTGGGATCGGTGAAGCCGCCGATCATCCGCAGCGAGGTGGTCTTGCCGCAGCCGGAGGGGCCGAGGAGGGAGAAGAACTCGCCGGGCGCGATGTCCAGGGTGAGGTCCTGGACGGCGTACGAGTCGCCGTAGCTCTTGCTGATGCCGTCGAGCCGGACGGCGGACGTGGTGTGCGTCGTCGCGCCGGCTGCCTTGGTGGTCGTGGAGGTCACGGGGTCACTTCCCGGAGAGGAGGTCGAGGCCGCCGCGACGGCCGAACAGACGCGGGATGAACAGGGCCAGGGCGATGAGGCCGATGGAGCCGGCGAGCATCAGCGTGCCGACGGCGTTGATGGTGGGCTGTACGCCGAACCGGATCGCCGAGTAGATCCGTACGGACAGCGGCTGCGGGTCGACTCCGGTGGTGAAGTACGCGAGGACGAAGTCGTCGAAGACGAGCGCGAAGACGAGCACGGCCGAGGCGAGGATGCTGGGGAGCAGAGCGGGCAGGGTCACCAGGCGCAGCGCCTGCCAGCGGGTGGCTCCGAGGTCCATCGCGGCCTCCTCGACCTCCGGGTTGAGGGCGGCGATCCGCGACCGCAGGATGACCGTCACGTAGGAGATGGAGAAGGTGATCTCGGCGAGCATCACCGTGCCGGTGGAGAGGGTGATGCCCATGCCCTTGAAGAGCATCATCGCCGCGACGCCCGTGACGATCTCGGGCGTGATCAGCGGGACGAGCATGATCAGGCCCGCGAGGGAGCCGAAGCGACTGCGGCAGCGCACCAGGCCGAGGGCCAGGGCCACCCCGAGTATCAGCGACCCGGCCATGGCCACCAGGGACACCCGCAGGCTCATGCCGAGCGAGTCGAGCAGGGCCTGGTCCTGGAAGAAGGCCGAGTACCAGCGGAAGCTGAAGTCCTTGAAGACGGTGAGCGATTTCTGGGAGTTGAAGGAGAAGAGGATGACGACGCCGATGGGCAGGTAGAGGAGCGCGAAGAACGCTGCCGTGACTCCGAGGGCGAAGCGGGGCCTGCGGTCGGTGCCGCGACGGCGGCGCTTCGGGGCGGCGGCCCTGCCGGACGCGCCGGCGGTCGGGCCGCTGTGCGCGCGTGGGGCCGGACGGGCGGCGGGGCGGTGCGGTTTGAGGGCGGGGCGCAGCGTCATCGGACCGCCTCCGCCTCGTCCTTGCGGGCCCGCCGCAGGTAGCCGAGCATCCCGATGAAGAGGACGGCCATCATCAGCATGGTGAGTGCCGAGCCGAGCGGCCAGTTCTGGCCCTGGAAGAACTTGTCCTGGATCAGGTTGCCGATCATGATCTGGTCGGGGCCTCCCATCAGTTGGGCGCTGACGAAGTCGCCCATGGCGGGCAGGAAGACAAGGACACAGCCGGCGGCCGCGCCCTGCCGGGTGGCGGGCAGGGTGACGAAGAAGAAGGTCCGCAGGGGACCTCCGTAGAGGTCACGGCCTGCTTCGATCAAGGACACGTCCATGCGCTCCAGCGCCGCGTACAGCGGGATGATCATGAACACGATGAAGCCGTAGACCAGTCCGGCGATGACGCCCACGCCGGTCTGCAGGATCTTGGTACCGCCGTCGGCGAGTCCCATGGCGCGCAGCGCCTTCAGCAGCGGGCCGTCGTCGGACAGGACGACGGACCAGCCGTACATCCGCACCAGGTAATTGGCGAAGAACGGGACGACGATGGCGGCGATCAGGAGGTTCTTGAAGCGTCCGCCGTACAAGGCGATGGCGTACGCGACCGGGTAGGCCACGACCAGACAGATGACGCAGGTGAGCAGTGAGTAGCCGAGGGAACGCAGCAGCACGGCCCGGTAGGCGGGCTCGGCCAGTGCCGCGATGTTCTCGAAGTTGAGTCCGAACTGCGGATTGCCGAGCGGGTCGGTGGTGCCGAGCGACAGGGTGGCGACCAGGACGAGGGAGCCGATGAGGAAGGCGGACATCCAGAGAGTGCCCGGGATCATCAGCCAGGTCCACAGCCGGTTGCCGGCTGCGGTCGGCGCTTTGCGCGCCCCGGGCGACGGGTGATCCGTGCGTCGTTTCACGTCGTCAGCCGGCCTTCACCTGGGTCCAGGCGGTGTCCCGGGCGCGCTCGCCCTTCGCCGTGCCGTTGCGGAAGTACAGGTCGTCCTTCAGGTCGTAGGCGGAGACCAGGCACTCGGGGAAGGGCTCGACGAGCGCGGAGTAGGTGTCCTCGCTGCCGGCGACCGGCATCGGATAGCCGATGTACTCGATGTTCTTCTTCACGTTCTCCGGGCGGAGCATGTAGTCGATGAAGAGCATCGCTGTGCCGGGGTGGGGTGCGTCGGACGGTATGGCGTAGCAGTCGGAGTTGACCGGAGCCCCTTCCTTCGCGACTTCGAAGCCGAAGACCGAGGGGTCCTTCGCCTGGCCCAGCATGGCGGCCATGTCGCCGCTCCATGCCTGCGTCATGACCGCGTTGCCGTTGAGCAGGTTGTTGTAGCTGTCGCTCGAGAAACCGCGCAGATGGGGGCGCAGGGAACGCAGGGTGCTGGTGATACGGCCCAGCTCGCCCACGTCGGACGTGGAGACGTCGAGGCCGAGCTTGAGCGCCGCCATGCCGAGGACCTCGTCGCGGTCGTCGAGTACGAAGACCTTGCCCTTGGCCCGGGCGTTCCACAGGTCGTCCCAGGAGCCGGCCAGGTCGCCGCCGATCTTGTCCTTCCGCCAGCCGATCCCGGTCTTGTACATGGTGAACGGGACGGTGTGCCGGGATCCGGAGTCGTACCAGGGGTCGGCGAAGTAGTCGTAGCTGCCGAAGACCGCTTCGGCGTTCTTGAGCTGCTTGTGGTCGATGCTGCGCAGCCGGCCTCCGGCGGTCAGTCGCTGGGCCCATTTCGCGGTGGGGAAGATGATGTCGTAGCGGTTCCCCGCGTTGAGCTTGGCTGCCATGCCTTCCATGGAGTCGAAGTTCGACTGGATGACCTTGACGCCGTACTCCTTCTGGAATCCGGCGAAGACGGCCGGGTCGACGAAGTCCGCCCAGTTGAAATAGACGAGGTCGCCGTCGACCTTGACGTCGATGGGTTCCTCCTGGGCCTTCTTGTCGGCCGTGCCTGCGGAGGAGAATCCGCAGCCGGCCGCGGTCAGGCCCAGGCCGAGTCCGACGGCCGTGGCGGAGCCGGTGCGGAGGAATGAGCGGCGGGAGAATCGGGGTGCCTCGGGGGACATCAAGGGGTCCTCTCCGTGGGGTCCGTGCGGGGGGACGGACGGCTGTTCGGGGTGGGTTGTCCTGTGCACGGATTCGCTGATTCCGTTTCCGTGCGGGACCGGGGAGCCGCTGCCGGTGCGGGGGCACCGCCATAGTGGCTCGACTGCGGGGTGGGCTCGGCGGTTCACTGCTCCGGGCCTGCGTGGAGGGGGACGGCTCAGGTCTCCGCGCCGTCGAGATCGGCCCGCACGCGGCCGGCGAACCAGCCGACGGCCGACTCGCGCCGGGACAGCGGGCCGGGCTCGAACCCGGGGGTGGTGAGTCCTTTCTGCACCCTGGCCACCAACTCGGCGTCCTCGTCGTTGGTGATCCAGCCGATGTGAATGTTCAGCCGCCGGGCGAGGCGGGTACGCAGCCCGGTCCCGCGGCGGGTGTAGAACGCGCCGGGTACGGCCACGCGGTCCACGGCCGTGGGGATTGCGGTCCAGGCAAGCACATGGTCGGGGTAAAAGTCGATGAGTGTATTGGGGTAGATCACGGCATATCGCCAGACCCGGCGGTCGGCCTCGGTGAGACCGGGCATGGGTGCGGTAATGCGCTGGTAGAGGCGTTCAGCCCAGTTCGAGGACGGCTTGTCGCGCAGGGGCGAGGCGAACAGCGCGTAGGACTCCTCGATCTCGCAGGTGTAGCGCTGGTAGTCGAGCAGCCGCATCAGACCGGGGTGGGCGACCGGGACGTGGTAGCCCTCCAGGTAGTTGTCGACGGCCACTTTCCAGTTGGCGTGCTGGACCTCCGCGCCCGCCAGATCATGGATACGGCTGCGGCCGATCGGTACCAGATCGGTACCGGCGTAGTGGCCGACCGCCTCGGCGAGGCCCGCGCACTGCTCGGCGAGCGGTACGGCGTCGGGGTCGTGGTTGACAAAGACGAATCCGAGGAACGATTCGACGCGGACCGGGAAGAGCCCGAGCCGGGGCTTGTCGAGGCAGGGGATCTGGCGTGCCTCGGGGGCGCCGACCAGGCTTCCGTCGAGCTTGTAGGTCCAGCCGTGGTAGGGACAGCGGATCGCCTTGCCCGCCGGCTCGGGGGCGGTGACCAGCCGGGTTCCGCGGTGCCTGCAGACGTTGAGGTGCGCCGCCAGGCCTCCGTCCTCGGTGCGGACCACCAGGACCTCGCGGCCCGCTGCGGTGGCGGCGAGCCGGGAGCCGGGCCCGGGAAGGTCCGATTCATGGCAGACCAGCTGCCAGGACTTCGCGAAGATGTGCCGGGTCTCGGCGGTGGCCGTGTCCGGATCGGTGTAGTAGCGGCCGGCCAGGGCGTGACCGACCGGGGCCTGCTCGGGCGGGGCCTGCCCTGGCGGGCTCGGTGTGCCCTGCCGCTCCGGCGGAGCGGTGGGCGCGTGGGCTTTCTGCTGCATTCGGCTGACTCCTCCATGCCGCCTGCGCGGCGATCGGTGTCGAGGCGGCCCAGCGGGTGCCTGCGGGGCCCCGGTGTGCCCCGGGAAACCACGCTGACTAATTGGTCAGTTAGATTGCGTGGAGGTTTCCCTGCTGTCAAGGCTTGCAGACTAACTGATTGATTAGTTAGCGTAGCTCTCGTCGTCGCACACCGACATGCGCCGCAGCCCGTCAACCCGGATGCGGCAGCGTCACGGGCGACGACCGCCCGGCCAGCGAAAGCCCGCCGCGGCGTCCACCCCCTGCAGCGAGCCGCAGCAAACGCTCGCCGTATCCCGATTCACCTCGGTAACCGGCACCGCCCGTGCCGGCCACCTCCCACCCCCCTCCCGGAGGCACGCATGAGCGGTCGTCGGAGTCTGGTCTGGCTCGGGCTCACCCCCGAGCCGGAGCGGGAACTTCCCCCGAGCGTCGCTGCCCTGCGTAACCGTGCGCGGAGCACGGCAACCGCACCCCCGGAACTCGCCGCCGCCGAGCGGCGCCGCGTGGAGCGTCTGGTCCTGCACGGCACCGAGCGCACCTGGCTGCGCTATCTCGCCGAGGTCACCGAGCTCGTAACCGCTGTCGCCGACGGCTCCCGGCCGGGCGACCGGCAGGCAGCGCTACTCGCGGGCGAGGTGGTGCTCGACCACCACCGCATGCTCATCGGCCTACCCGGCCCCGGCTACGACCGGACAGCGGCCGACCGCAGAGCCCTGGACGCGGCGGTGCGGACTCTGCGCACCGCCACCCTCGACCCGGCGCCCGGCGCCGCATCACCCGACGGAGGTCGACGATGACGGCGATCCGATCCCTGATGCCGGGGCGGCCGGCCACCCTGCTCGGCACGGCACCGGAGAGCATGGAGGACGCCGCAGCGTACGAGGCCGCAGGCGGCTACGGGACAGGCTGCGGGCCGGAACAACTGCTGGAGCACATCGCCACCGCCGGGCTGCGCGGCCGCGGCGGGGCCGGGTTTCCGGCCGCCGTGAAGCTGGCGGCCGTACGGGACGGCGATGGGCCCCCGGTCGTGGTGGCGAACGGCGAGGAAGGCGAACCCGGCTCGGTCAAGGACCGGTGGCTGCTGCGGGCCCGGCCCCATCTCGTCCTGGACGGCCTCGCCCGCGCGGCCTCGATCACCGGCGCCACACGAAGCTACGTCTATGTCTCCGACCCGGTGGCGGCAGCAAGCGTCCGCCGGGCGCTCGCCGAGTGGGTTCCCGCACTGCCCGTCGAGGTGATCGAGACCGAGCACGCCTACGTCGCCGGCGAGGAGACGGCGGTGGTGCGAAGGATCAACGGCGGACCGGCCCTGCCCACGGCCAAGCCACCCCGTCCGTTCCAACAGGGCGTCGGGGACAAGCCGACCCTCGTCTCCAATGTGGAGACACTCGCCCGGATCGCACTCATCGCCGCCCGGCCGGACCTGCGCCGGCAGATCGCCGACTCCACCTTGGTGACGCTCTCCGGCACCAGCGGTCATGCACTGCTCACCGAAGTTTCGTGCGACACCACGCTGCGCGCACTGGCCGCCGCCCAAGGCACTGCCGAGGCGACCGGCGCCCTGATGGGCGGCCTCTTCGGCGGGTTGATCGCGGACGGCTCGCTGGACCTGCCTCTCGAACGCCAAGCGCTGGCCGCCGCGGGCACCACGGTGGGCTGCGGCGCGATCCGCTTCCTCGCTCCCGGCGAATGCCCCGTCACCGCGGCCGCCGACGCCGTGAGCCATCTCGCGGCCGAGAGCGCCCGGCAGTGCGGTGTCTGCGTCGCGGGCACGGCAGCGGTCCGCGACACCCTGCACTCACTCGCCACAGGCAGGCCGGACCCCGACGCCGTCACCAAACTGCTCCGCTGGTCCGCCGGCCTTCCCGGACGCGGGGCGTGCGGCTTGCTGGACGCCGCAGCCGGTACGGCCGGAAGCCTCCTGCGCGCCTTCCCGGACATCACCCGGGCCCACGTCGAATCCCCCTGCCGAGCCTGTTCCGCCGTGCCCCCCGACGGCGGCAGTCGGCTCGCCGTGGCCGTACCCGCGGTCGCCGCCTCCCTTGCGACTCCTGTGCCCGCGCTGAAAGGAACACCGTGAAACTCCTTCTCGACTCCACTCTCTGCCAGGGCTACGGGCTCTGCCAGGAACACGCTCCCGACCTCGTCGACCTCGACGAGTGGGGCTACGCGGCGATCATCGCCGTAGCGGTACCCGACGGCCGCGAAGCGGCCGCCCGCGACTGCGCGGCAGCCTGCCCCAACTCCGCCCTCCGGCTGGAGAATTGACATGGGACGTGATCTGACCGCGCTCTTCGACCCCAAGTCCGTCGCCGTGGTCGGCGCCAGCGACGACCCCGCAAAGTACGGCCATTCCGTGGCCGCACAGGCACTGCGCGCCCCCGACCGGCGGCCCGTCCACCTGGTGAACCGCCGCGGCGGTACGGTCCTCGGCCGTACGGCGGCCACCTGCCTCGCGGAGATCGGTGAACCGGTCGACCTGGTCGTGATCTCCGTACCTGGCCGGGGATTCGAAGCCGCCGTCGACGACGCGCTCGCCTGCGGAGCCCGCGCGATCGTCGGCATCACCGCCGGCTTCGCCGAAACCGGCGCAGCCGGACTGGCCCGGCAGCGGGCGATCGCCGCCCGGGTACAGGACGCGGGAGCGGTGCTGGTCGGCCCCAACTGCCTCGGCATCGCCGACAACACGACGGAGCTCTACTTGGCCTCCGACACCTTCACGGCCGGCGGGATCGCCCTGCTCAGCCAGAGCGGCAACCTCGCGCTGGAACTCCAGCTCCGCTGCGCACCGCACCGACTGGGATTCTCCCGCTTTGTCTCCCTCGGCAACCAGGCCGATGTCACCCTGGTCGACCTCGTCGAGGACTGCGCGCGCCACGAAGCCACCTCGGCCATCGCCGTGTACGCCGAGGACTTCGGAGACGGCCGCGCCTTCGCCCGGGCCGCCGCCGCGGCGGGCAAGCCGGTCGTGCTGCTCACCGCGGGGCGCGGCTCCGCCTCCGCCCGCAGCGCCCAGTCGCACACCGGCGCGCTCACCACCTCGTCCGACGTGGTGGCCGCGGCGTGCCGCGACGCCGGAGTCGAACTCGTCGCCACAGCACGCGAGATGACCGTCGTCCTGGCGGCACTCAACGCGGGCTCCCGCGCCACCGGCCGACGTACCGCGGTGCTGACCGACGGCGGTGGCCACGGCGTCATCGCCGCCGACGCGGCCGAGGCCGCGAGCCTCGACGTCCCCGAACTCGGCGCCCCGGCGCAGGAACGGCTCAGGGCCCTGCTGTGGGAGCAGTCCGCGGTGGGCAACCCGGTCGACCTGGCCGGGATGGGCGAGCAGAACCCGCTGTCGTACGCCACCACCGTCGGCGGGCTGCTCACCACCGACGAGGTCGACACCGTCCTGATGACGGGATACTTCGGCGGCTACGCCGCCTCCGGCGGTGGACTCGGCGGCGGAGGTGCCACGCTCGGGGAGGGCGAGGCACAGGCCGCGCGGGAAATCGTCACGCACTGGCGGGCGACACCCAAGCCCCTGGTCGTGCAGTCCATGTACCCGCATTCGCCGAGCTGCCGGACGCTGGCCGACGCGGGGATACCGGTGTTCGGCGCAACGGAGGACGCCGCCCGCGCTCTCGCGGCGATGACAGCTTCCCAGGCGGCCGGTCCAGCCGGGATCGCCCCGCTGCCCGCGGCCGCCACGCCCCTGCGGGACGTCGGGTACCACGCGGTCCGGGCCCTGCTCAGTGCCGCCGGCGTGCCGTTTCCCGAGGCGCGCGAGATCGCGGACGAGGACCAACTGCTCGCCGCTGCCGAGGAGTTCAGCGGTCCGTATGTACTCAAGGCCCTGCACGTCCTGCACAAGTCCGACGCGGGCGGAGTGGCGCTGAAGCTCGCCGACCGGGACGCGCTGCTCGCCGCATACCGGGAGATGGACGCCAGACTCGGCGCGTCCGCCTACTCGGTCGAGGCGATGGCCGACCTCACCGACGGCATCGAGCTGATCGTGGGAGTCAACCAGGACCCCCGGTTCGGTCCGGTCGCCATGGTCGGGCTCGGCGGAGTCCTCACCGAGGCGCTGCACGATGTCGCCTTCTCCCTGGCGCCCGTACCCGCCGACCGCGCCGAACAGCTGCTGCGGAGTCTGCGGACCGCTTCGCTCCTGGACGGCGTCCGCGGGCGCCCCGCCGTCGACGTGGCCGCCGCGGCCGCCGTCATCGAGCGCATCACCGCCGTCGCCGCCGCCCACCCCGAGATCGCCGAACTCGAGGTCAACCCGCTGCTGGTCCGCCCGGACGGCGTACTGGCCCTGGACGCCCGGGCCGTACTGGCCTGACCGCGCCCACTCCCCCGCCCCCATCCCGCCGACTCCGAAGGACAGCACCATGGACTTCCGCTACACACCCGAGCAGGCCGACCTCAAGGCGCGGTCCGCCGCGTACGCCCGGCTGCTGATGCAGTACGAGGACCAGTCCGAGCAGGCGGGCGGACCGCTGCCCGTCGACACGGTCCGCGAGCTGACGCGCGCCGCGATCGACGCCGGCGTCTACGCGATCAACATGCCCGCCGAATGGGGCGGAGCCGGTCTGTCCCTGCTCGACCAGGTCATCGTCGAGGAGGAGTTCGGGAAGGTCACCAACTGCCTGTGGGACATTCCCTGGCGGCCCGCCAACGTCCTCGCCCACGGCACCGAGGCGCAGCGGGAGAAGTACCTGCTCCCCGTCATCCGGGGTGAGCGCTTCGACGCCTTCGCGGTCACCGAGCCCGGCGCCGGCTCGGACCCCGGCTCGGGCACCAGCACCGCCGATCGCACCATGGGCGGCTGGCTGCTCAACGGCGAGAAGTGGTTCGTGACCTGCGGTGACATCGCCGACTTCCTGCTGGTCCAGGCCGACGCGGGTCCCGAGCGTGCGCCCACGCTGTTCTTCGTGGACAAGCAGGCCCCCGGTGTCGAGATGACGCGCGTGCCCCGCTTCATGCACTCCGCCGTGAACGGGCACCCCGAGTTCACCTTCACCAACGTCTTCGTCTCCGACGACGACGTCCTCGGCGGGGTCGGCAACGGCTACGAGCTGACCAAGGAATGGTTCACGGACGAGCGGCTGATGATCGCGGCACGTACGACAGGCGCCGCGGAACGCGCGCTGGAGCTTGCGCGCGACTGGGCCGTGGAGCGCCGCCAATTCGGCTCCCGCATCGCCGACTTCCAGCTGATCCAGGGCATGCTCGCCGACTGCGCCGTCGACATCGCCGTCAACCGCGCCTACACCCACCAGGTCGCCTGGGAAGCCGACCAGCCGCACACCGACCCCAAGACCCTGCACGCGAAGGCGTCGACGGCGAAGCTCGCGGCGAGCGAGGCGGCCGGGCGGGTCATCGACCGTTGCGTGCAGATCTTCGGCGGACGCGGCTACGACCGCTCCTACCCCGTCGAGCGCCTCTACCGCGAACTGCGCGTCGACCGCATCTGGGAAGGCACCTCAGAAATCCAGCGCCTCATCGTCGCCAACGAGCTCATCAAGCGCGGCACCGGAGCGCTCGCGCTGCCCACCTTCTGACACCCGCCCGCACCTTCCCGCACCCGCTCGTACTCACAACCCCGAGGACCGACATGGACTTCCGTCTCACCGCCCGTCAGCAGGAGCTCAAGAGCACCGCGCGAGGTCTCACCGACTTCATCATGAAGTACGAGCTGGACTGCGAGGAGAACAATGGCCTGCCCCCGCAGGCCCACGCAGAGATCCGCGACGCCGTGCTCGACAGCGGGCTGCAGGCGGTCAACATGCCCGCGGAGTGGGGCGGCGCCGGCCTCTCGATCCTGGAGCAGGCCACCGTCCAGGAGGAGTTGGGGCGGCTCACGGGCGCCTTGTGGGACATGGTGTGGCGCCCGGCGAACGCCCTGAGCTTCTGCACTCCCGAACAGCGCGAGCGGTTCCTCGTCCCCGTCATCCGGGGACAGCGTCGCGACTGCTACGCCGTGACCGAGCCCGAGGCCGGGTCCGACCCGCAGAACCTGCAGACCACAGCGGTGCGCACCGGCAGCGGCTGGGTGCTCAACGGCGAGAAGTGGTTCGTCACCGTGGGCGACCACGCCGACTTCATGATCGTGCTGGCCGCCGCCGGCGAGGAGCGTGCGCCGACGCTGTTCCTGGTCGACAAGGAGACGTCCGGCATCGAGATGACGCGCGTGCCGCGTTTCATGCACACCTTCGTCTACGAGCACCCCGAGTTCACGTTCACCGACGTCCAGGTACCCGAGGACGCCGTGCTCGGCGGCATCGGGAACGGGTACGACATCACCCGCTCCTGGTTCACCGAGGAGCGGCTGATGATCGCGGCACGTACGACAGGCGCCGCGGAACGCGCGTTGGAGCTGGCGCGCGACTGGGCCGTGGAACGCCGCCAGTTCGGCTCCCCCATCGCCGACTTCCAGCTGATCCAGGGCATGCTCGCCGACTGCGCCGTCGACATCGCCGTCAACCGCGCCTACATGCACCAGGTTGCCTGGGAGGTGGACGCGGGACTGTCCGACCGCAAGACCCTCCACGCGAAGGCGGCCATCGCAAAGCTGTCGGCGAGCGAGGCGGCCGGGCGGGTCATCGACCGCTGCGTGCAGATCTTCGGCGGACGCGGTTACGACCGCTCCTACCCCGTCGAGCGCCTCTACCGCGAGCTGCGCGTCGACCGCATCTGGGAAGGCACCTCAGAAATCCAGCGCCTCATCGTCGCGGGCGAACTGGTGAAGCGCGGCACGGGCGTGCTGCAGATACCGTCCTCGTCTGAGTCCGCCTGAGCCGCCCGAGCCGGCCGGTCTCCCGGCCGCGGCCATCACCCCGCGGCCGGGACCCACTCACCCCCAACACGCTGTCACAGGAGGACCCATGACCGACATCGACCGGATCGGGATCGTGGGCTGCGGCCTGATGGGATCCGGCATCGCCGAAGTGTGCGCCCGGTCAGGACGGGAGGTCGTGGTGCTCGAAACGAGCACGGCGGCAGCCGAGGCCGGGCTCCGCCGCATCACCGGCTCCCTCGATCGCGCCACCGCCGCCGGAAAGCTGTCCGGCGCGGACCGCGACGCCGCACTGGCCCGGATCGCCACGACCACGGACATGCAGCGGATGGCCGACCGGGACCTGGTCGTCGAGGCCGTCGCCGAGGACGAAGCGGCAAAGGTGGACATCTTCTCGCGCCTCGACGCGACCGTGGAGCGGCAGGACGCGATCCTGGCGACCAACACGTCCTCGATCCCCGTCATCCGGCTGGCCGCCGCCACCGGCCGCCCCGCGCAGGTCGTCGGCCTGCACTTCTTCAACCCCGTCCCGGTACTGCCCCTGGTCGAGCTGGTGCCGTCGTTGCTGACCGGCGAGAACACGGCGCGTCGGGCGGAGCACTTCGCCTCGGACGTACTGGGCAAGCAGGTCGTCCGAGCCAGGGACCGGTCCGGATTCATCGTCAACGCCCTGCTCGTGCCTTACCTGCTGGCCGCGGTACGGATGGCCGAGTCGGGCACGGCGTCGGTGGAGGACATCGACCGGGGCATGACCCTGGGCTGCGCCCACCCGCTCGGTCCGCTCGCACTCACCGATCTCATCGGACTGGACACCACCCAGGCCATCGCGGAGTCGATGTACGAGGAGTTCCGCGAGCCGCTGTACGCACCTCCGCCGCTGCTCGCCCGGATGGTCGACGCCGGCCTGCTCGGCCGCAAGTCGGGCCGCGGCTTCCACACCTACCGATGAACCGGCGCACACTGGCCGGCAGCCGCAACGGCAGCGGCCCGAGCGGATACGGGAAGATGAACACAGCGGGAGCCGATGCCGTCCCGCCGACCGGACCGACACGCACCAACCCCGGGAGCACCGACGTGACCAAGGCCGAACGCACTCGCGAAACGCGCGAGCGGATTCTCGCCGCCGCGTGCGAAGTGATCGCCGAGGTCGGCTTCGAGAAGATCCGCATGCGCATGGTCGCCGAGCACGCAGGAGTTTCCACGGCGCTGCTGCACTACCACTTCGAGACCCGCGAGAAGCTGTTCACGGAAGCGATGACGCATTCGTTCGCGCAGACCGGCACAGAGCTCGAACGGGACGCGGACACAGTGCCCGCAGCAGTCATCCTGGCGCGCATCCTCCACACCCTCCTCCCCACGGACCCGGAGCTCCGTCAGGACTGGAAGCTCTGGCAGGAGCTGTGGGTGCGGGCCCTGCGCGACGAGACGGCACAGCAACTGGCCGTCGACCTGTACGAGCAGTTGCACGCCTGGGTCGGCCAGGCGCTGCGGCGCGGCATCGACTCGGGAGAGTTCGCACCCTGCGACGTCGACGCGACGAGCACACTCCTGCTCGCCCTGTGTGACGGGTTCGGGATCCGCCTGATGCTGGGCGACCCCCAGGTCACTCTCAAGGCCGCTCAGACTGCCATCTGGGGTGCGGTCGCCGGGACCCTCGACGTACCGGCGGAGTTCCCGGCCCTCTGAGATCGTCGACATCGGCTGGATGAAGCATGACCATCGCACACCGTATTGAGCCGGGGCCTGTGAGCGGGCCCCCGCCACAGCGAGTCTGGTACGCCTCCTACGGCTCCAACATGCACCTCGACCGGCTTGCCCAGTACATCGTCGGCGGACAGCCACCGGGTGCGGCCAGGGCGTATCCGGGATGCAGGGACCGTAGCCTGCCCGCACGCTCCATCCCGGTGGAACTCCGGGGCACCTTGTACTTCGCCACCCAATCGCCGGTGTGGGGCGGAGGCAGAGCGTTCTACGACCCGCGGCGCGATGACCGTGTGCCGGCCCGCGCACATCTCGTCTCAGCCGGCCAGTTCGCCGACATCGCGGCACAGGAGATGTACAAGGAACCTGGCACCGACCTCGACCTCACCGAGGTACTCAACGTCGGGATTGCCGCCCTCGGCACCGGACGATACGAAACCCTCGTCTGCGCCGGAGCTGTGGACGGACTGCCCGTGCTCACTTTTACGGCCCCTTGGGGCGTCGACGACGTGTCGTGGACCGAGCCGTCTCCGGCCTATATGCGCTCCCTCGCCTCCGGGCTCGTGGAGGCGGGCGCATGGGGTGTCGACGCCATCACGGCCTATCTGGCTGCCCGCCCCGGCGCGGTCGGCCACTGGACGGAGCGGCGCATCAAGGACCTGGTTCAGCCTGACCCGTCCAGGCCGTCCGACCGCCCGGAGTGACCCGGGAGTAACCTGCTCGCGTCGCCACACAAAGGGGTCCTCGCGATGCCGGTCCGGATCGAACGCCAGGAACACGTCACCACCGTCGTTCTCTCCCGCCCGGAGGTCCGCAACGCGGTGGACGGTCCGACGGCTGCCGAACTCGCCGACGCATTCAGGGCGTTCGAGGACGACGAGACGGCCCGGGTGGCGGTGCTGTGGGGCGAGGGCGGCACGTTCTGCGCGGGCGCCGACCTCAAGGCGCTCGGCACGGAACGCAGCAACCATGTCACCGAGGACGGCGACGGTCCGATGGGTCCCACGCGGATGCGGCTGTCCAAGCCGGTGATCGCGGCGGTGGCGGGCCACGCCGTCGCCGGCGGCCTGGAGCTGGCACTCTGGTGCGATCTGCGGGTCGCCGAGGAGGACGCGGTCTTCGGCGTCTTCTGCCGCCGCTGGGGCGTACCGCTCATCGACGGCGGCACCGTACGACTCCCCCGCCTCATCGGCACCAGCCGCGCGATGGACATGATCCTGACCGGCCGTCCCGTCGCGGCCCCCGAGGCGTACGAGATGGGCCTCGCGAACCGTGTCGTCCCACCGGGCCGGGCACGCGCGGAGGCCGAGGCCCTGGCCGCCTCGATCGCCCGCTTCCCGCAGGCCTGCCTCCGGGGCGACCGCAGCTCCGTCCTCGAGCAGGAGGGCCTGAGCGAGCAGGCCGCCATGCAGGGTGAACTGCGCCACGGGACGAGCGTGCTCGCGCAGAGCCTGGAAGGCGCGGCCCGGTTTTCGGCCGGGGCGGGGCGGCACGGGTCCTTCAGCGAACTCTGATGCCGTTCGGCCGACGCCTTGCGTCAACGCAGCAGTGAGCGGGGCGAGTTGGCGGCAGTGCACATGAGAAGACTGCCTGACCGAACGACCGGGCCACGAAGCACCCCCGCACGTGTAGCAAGATGAGCGGACCCGCCGGTCAACGACGCGTCGTGTCCGGCGGCTGGGCACATCCTGGAACCGAGCAGCAGGTGACAACAAGGTGACGACACATCACATACCGGGCACACGCCCCCTTCTCGGCACGATGGGAGGCAGCTGGTGAACAGAGACCTCACACTGCACGACTGGATCGTCGCGGGCATCTGGGTGGCCGTCGGGCTCGCGGCAGGCATCCTGCTGCGCCTTCTCCTGCGCTGGCTGGGCAAGCACGCGACCCGTACCCGCTGGAACGGCGACGACGTCCTCGTCGACGCGCTGCGCGCACTGGTGCCGGTCGCGGCGCTCGCGGGCGGGGTGTGGGCGGCCGCGGCGGCGCTGCCGCTGACCGGCCGGGTCAACCTCACCGTCAACCAGGTCCTGACGGTGCTGCTCATCCTGGCCGCCACGATCACCGCGGCGCGCGTGATCACCGGCCTGGTGCGGGCCGTCACACAATCGCGGTCCGGCGTCGCCGGATCGGCCACCATCTTCGTCAACATCACCCGTGTCGTCGTTCTGGCCATCGGCTGTCTGGTCGTCCTCCAGACACTGGGCATTTCCATAGCCCCGCTGCTCACGGCCCTCGGCGTCGGCGGTCTCGCGGTCGCCCTGGCCCTGCAGGACACACTCGCCAACCTCTTCGCGGGCATCCACATCCTCGCCTCGAAGACGATCCAGCCCGGCGACTACATCCGCCTCACCAGCGGGGAGGAGGGGTACGTCGTCGACATCAACTGGCGCAACACCGTCGTACGCAGCCTCTCCAACAACCTCGTCATCATCCCGAACGCCCAGCTCTCCAGCACCAACATGACCAACTACAGCCGCCCGGAACAGGAGATGACCCTGATGGTGCAGGTCGGCGTCGGCTACGACAGCGACCTGGAGCACGTGGAGCGCGTCACCTCCGAGGTCGTGACCGAGGTCATGACGGAGGTCGAGGGGGCGGTCCCCGAGCACGAACCCGCCATCCGCTTCCACACGTTCGGCGACTCGCGGATCAGCTTCACCGTGATCCTCGGCGTCGGTGAGTTCAGCGACCAGTACCGGATCAAGCACGAGTTCATCAAGCAGCTGCACAAGCGGTACCGCCTGGAAGGCATCCGCATTCCCTCTCCGGCGCGCACCGTCGCTCTCCAGCAGAACGGCGTGGCCATCCCACCGCAGCGGGACGGCTCCGTGCACATCCCGTAGAAGCATCCACGAAGCCCGGCCCCGGAGCGAACGTTCCTCGCTCCGGGCCGGGCTTCTTGGATGTGCTCGGCGTACGGCCTACTGGTAGTGCGGCCGCAGGTGGAGCGAGTTGATGGGGGTCAGGTCCACGTACTCGCCGTGACCCGCCGCCGTACTGGTTGTTCAGGTTGTGCGCGCCGTACTTCCAGTAGATGTGGCTCGGCGACACCGCCGGGTTCGGCCGGATCTCGGGCCGTCGGCACTGGACTGAGAGGGGTTCGGACCGCGTCCTGACTCGTGGGCGGAGATCGATGCCGACTTCGGCAACACGCCCATGCTGCTGGCGACCCGCCTGGACGACGAGGACCTCGACGCGACGGGCACTCAGCTCGTGGTGCCCACCGACCGCTGCGGCGCGCGCTACATCAGCGCCGTCACCAGCATCTGGATCGGCACCTGCCGGCTGCCCGACGAGCCCGTGGGTGCGCACGGCTGAGTCGGAGTCCAATCAACTGGCACTTCCTCCAGTCAACTGGCATCTGCAATGGATAATCGCATATAGACTTGCAGATGCCAGGTGGATCGTTCTAACGTGGCGCCCATGCAGTCCTACACCATCGGACAGGCGGCACGTCTGCTCGGCGTCAGTCCCGACACAGCGCGCCGCTGGGCGGACGCCGGCCGGGTCGCGACCCATCGCGACGACAGTGGCCGCCGCCTCATCGACGGCCGGGATCTGGCCGCCTTCTCCATCGAAGTCGCCCAGGGAGCCAAGGACGAGGACGACGCGCCCTACACCTCGGCCCGTAACGCCTTTCCCGGAATCGTCACCGCGGTCACGCTCGGCGACGTAGCGGCCCAGGTCGAGATCCAGGCAGGCCCGCACCGGCTCGTATCACTCCTGACCCGGGAGGCCGTGGAGGAACTGGGTCTGGAGGTCGGCATGCAGGCCACCGCCCGCGTGAAGTCGACCAGCGTTCACATCGATCGCACCTGACCCCTCGCGAACCAGCGGCGTCGCCCGTCACCGGCGCGGCTCATCACCAACCGCAACGGACGGCGCCAGCCGACCATGTCCCCGAGGAGATCCGCCCTCATGTCCCTCACGTTCACCAGACGCCGCGCCGCCGCGGCCGTGCTGACGGCTGCCCTCCTCATGCCGATCGCCGCCTGTGGTAGCAGCGATTCCAAGAAGGATGGCGGCGCCGCCAAGGCCACCGAGTCCGCCACCGGGGCTCCCAAGGCCAACCTGACGGTGCTGGCAGCCGCTTCACTGACCGACGTGTTCAAGACCGCCGGCGCTGCTTACGAGAAGAAGAACCCCGGAACGAAGATCACCTTCTCCTTCGCCGGGTCCCAGGAACTGGTGGCCCAGGTCAAGCAGGGCGCCCCGGCCGACGCACTGGTCACCGCCGACACCAAGAGCATGGACAGCGTGAAGGCGGACACCGGCACCCCGGCCGTCATAGCCAAGAACCGCCTCGTCATCGCGACCGTCGAGGGCAACCCGCACAAGGTCGACGAACTCAAGGACCTCGCGGACACGAAGCTGAAGGTCGTCCTCGCCGCACCCGAGGTGCCGGCCGGCAAGTACAGCAAGAAGATCCTCGACGCCCAGAAGATCACGGTGAAGCCCGTCTCCCAGGAGCCGAACGTCCGGGCCGTGCTGAGCAAGGTCGAGCTCGGCGAGGCCGACGCGGGTCTCGTCTACAAGACGGACGCCGAATCCGCCCCGGACAAGGTCGACACGGTCGAGATCCCCGACGCGCAGAACGCCATCGCCGAATACCCGGCCGCCGCGCTGAAGCAGTCCAAGAACGCCGAAGCTGCCGCGGCGTTCGTCGCATGGCTGTCCACACCCGAGGCACAGAAGATCCTCCAGGACGCGGGCTTCCAGAAGCCGTAGCACTGGCGACTGCCGTGAGGGGGCTGTCCGTTCCGGGGGAACGGACAGCCCCTTTCACTCATCCAGAACACCGAGTCCCAGGAATCCCCGATGAAACGCATCCGCAGTCGCGCACCAGGCCCTCGCACGCCGATCACCCTGGCGGTCCCCGCCCTGCTGGCCGTCGCGTTCCTGTTGCTGCCGCTGATCGGCATCCTCGTACGGACTCAGTGGGACGAACTCGCGGACCATCTCACGACTCCGGGGACCATCGAGGCACTGCGGCTCTCGCTGCTGGTCTCGTTCTGGGCGCTCGGGCTCTCACTGCTGCTCGGTGTGCCGCTGGCGTGGCTGCTGGCCCGCGTACAGTTTCCCGGCAAGGCGTTCGTGCGCTCCCTCGTGCTGCTGCCGATGGTGCTGCCGCCGACCGTCGGCGGTGTGGCACTGCTCCTCGCATTCGGCCGCCGCGGGCTGCTCGGCCCCTGGCTGGAGAACACCTTCGGCATCACCCTGCCGTTCCACACCTCCGGGGCCGTACTGGCCGCGACGTTCGTCGCCATGCCGTTCCTCATCATCAGCCTCGAAGGCGCACTGGGCGGACTCCGACCCCGCTACGAGGAGACCGCAGCGTCCCTCGGGGCCTCTCCGGTACGGGTGTTCTTCACGGTCACGATGCCCATGGTGGCCCCGGGCCTCATCGCGGGAGCGGCCCTCACCTGGGCTCGGGCACTGGGCGAGTTCGGCGCAACCATCACCTTCGCCGGCAACCTCCCCGGCACCACCCAGACACTGCCCCTGCAGGTGTACCTGCTGCTCCAGGACGAGCCGGAGGCAGCGACATCGGTCTCTCTGCTGCTGCTCGCCATCGCGATGCTGGTGCTTGTCGCGCTGCGCGGCCGCTGGACCGGTACGCCCGACGTCCGCTCGCAGGAACCAAAGCTTCAGGTGGAGGAAGCCGAACCAGGTGTGGCCCCGGTCCCCGAGCCCGCCGGCGCACAGCGCGCGGCCCCGCAGGAGCAGTGGTCGCTGCACGCCGACGTCACCGGCTTCAACCGACTCACCCTGGACGCCGAACCCGGCACCACCATCGCCGTCGTCGGCCCCAACGGCGCCGGCAAGACCACGCTGCTGCGCGCCCTCCTCGGCCTCACCCCACGCGCCCACGCCGAACTCCGGCTCGCCGACCACGATGTCACCGAACTCCCCCCGCACCGCAGGGGCGTGGCCTGGGTCCCGCAGGACGGCGCCCTCTTTCCGCACATGAGCGCGCTGGCCAACACCGCGTACGGGCTTCGCGCTCACGGCGTCCCGCGCGCGGAGGCCCGTCGCAGCGCCCAGGATTGGCTGGACCGGCTCGGCGTCGGCCATCTCGCCCATCGCAAACCGGCTCAGGTCTCCGGCGGTCAGGCCCAGCGTGTCGCGCTCGCCCGTGCGCTGGCCGCACGCCCCCGGCTCCTCCTGCTCGACGAGCCGCTTGCCGCACTCGACCAGACCACCCGCGCCCAGGTCCGGCACACCCTGCGGAGTCATCTCGACGGCTTCGGCGGTGTCTGCCTGATCGTCACTCACGACCCGGTGGAAGCAGTCGCGCTCGCCGACCGTGTCCTCGTACTCGACGAGGGACGTGCCCTGCAGGACGCCCCGCCCACCGAAGTCACCCGACACCCCCGCTCCCCCTGGGTGGCCCGCATGCTCGGCCGCAACGCCTGGCCCGGGACCGCCACCGCCGAAGGCATCCAACTCACCAGCGGCGGCACGCTCGTCGTCGCGGACCCGCTCCCGGCCGGCACGGGCGCACTCGCGATCATCGCTCCGGAAGCCGTCGCCGTGCACCGCGACAGGCCCAGCGGCAGCCCTCGCAACATCTGGCCGGGCACCGTACGGGAGATCACCACCAGCGGCAGCCGGCTACGTATCCTGATCACCTCCGACCAGGCACCGGACCTCGTCGCCGAGATCACTCCCCAGGCTGTCGCCGAACTCGGCCTCGCCGACGGCATTCCCGTCTGGACCAGCGTCAAAGCGACCGAGGCAACCGTGGTGGCCCTCTGAGCCGGTCCGTCGCGTGCGAACCGGGCGGACGATGACCCGGGTGCCCTTGGCGAGAACCGGAGCACACTCCTGGTCGACCGACGCGGATCAGTAGACGTCGCGGACGTACCGCTTGTCGGCGGCGAGCTGCTTGACGTACAGAGCCGCTGCGTCCTGGTCGAACCCTCCGTGTGTGACGGCGATGTCGCGCAGAGCCTGGTCGACGTCCTTGGCCATCCGCTCGGCATCGCCGCAGACGTAGAAGTGTGCGCCGTCCTGGAGCCATGACCAGAGCTGCGGACCGTGTTCGCGCATCCGGTCCTGGACGTAGATCTTGGCGCGCTGGTCGCGCGAGAAGGCGGTGTCGAGGCGGGTGAGGGTGCCGTCGGCGAGGAAGGAGGTCAGCTCGTCCTCGTAGTAGAAGTCGGTGGCACGGTGCTGTTCGCCGAAGAAGAGCCAGCTGGGGGCTCGGTGGCCACGGGCACGGCGTTCCTCGAGGAAGCCGATGAAGGGAGCCACTCCGGTCCCGGGCCCGACCATCACCATCGGTGTGGCGGGGGCCGCCGGAGCCCGGAAGTGCGGGGAGCGCTGGACGAAGACCGGCACCGTGGCGTCGTCCGTGGCATCGGCGAGGAACGGCGAGCACACGCCCTTGCGGAGACGGCCGTTGAGGTTCTCGTACCGGACGACGGAGACCGTCAGCGACACCTGGTGGGGGTCGGTGAGAGGGCTGGACGATATCGAGTACCGGCGTGGCTGCAGGCGCTTGAGGACGCCCGCCCACTCCTGCGGTGTGGCTCGCACGGGGTGCTCGGTGATGACGTCGACGGCCTGACGGCCCCAGGACCACCGGGCGAGCTCGCCCTTGTTGTCGGGTCGCAGCAACTTCTTCAGGTCGCGATCGCCGGTGCGCTCGGTGACGAAACCCAGCAGGGCCGGGGTGAGCTTGGTGATGTCCAGTTGCCGGTGCAGGGCGTCGGCCAGGGGAATCCGGCCGATTCCTGTGACGTCGACAGCGGCGGCGGGGTCGAGACCGGTGACGGCCAGCCATTCGGCCACGAGATCGGGGCAGTTGACGGGGTGCACGCCGAGAGCGTCACCTGCCTCGTAGGCGAGCGGAGTCTCGCTGTCGCTGCTGTCGAAGGTGAACCGGCGGACCTCCTTGCCCGCGCCGGGGAGGCTGAGGAGCCGGTTGCCGGTGAGCCGGGCGGCGACGGGGGCCGGCTTGGCGCTGCGGACAGGTGCGGTTGTCGGAGCGGGGGCCGAGCCGGTCGTCGGTGGTGCGGTGAGGTTGCTGAGGACGTGGTCGAGCCATGCGTGGGCAAAAGGCTGGTAGTCCGGTTCGCAGTCGGTGCGCGGGGCCAGGCGTACGGCCCCCAGCTCGTCCAGACGCTGGTCCAGGCGACGTCCATGGCCGCAGAAGTCGTCGTACGAGGAGTCCCCGAAGGCCAGGACCGCGTACCGCCTGCCGTCCATGCGCGGGCTGTCGGCGGCGGTCAGGGCGTCCCAGAACCCGGATCCGTTGTCGGGTGCGTCGCCGTCACCGAAGGTGCTGGTGATCAACAGCAGGTCGGCGGCCGGCGGGAGGGACCTGGGATCCGCGTCGTCCATGCCGACAAGCGCGGCACGGTGGCCGGTTGCGGTGAGCCGGTCGGCGGCGGCCACTGCGAACTCCTCGGCGTTGCCGGTCTGCGAGGCCCAGAGCACCACCACCTCACGGCCCTGGGTAGTTGCTTGTACCGCCGGTTCCTCTGCGGTTTGCGGGGCACGCGAGTACATGCCGGCGAGCACACCGTTCACCCACCGCGCGTGTTCCTCGCGGAACGGCGCACCGGCCGGCAGCACCGGAACACCGGGCGCACCGGATTCCAGCCCGGCCAGGAAGCCGACCAGGTACTGGCGTTCATGCTCGGCGAGCACGGGCGGCGGTGTGCTCTCCAGCCCGAAGACCGTGGCCGCGCCTGGCTGGACGGCGGTCGGCACGATCGCGGCCGGCTCCTCGGCAGGGACGGCAACGGGCGCCTGAGTAATGGCTACTGGAGTGGCGACCTTCGCCAGTGTCACCGCGCACATCTTGAACTCGGGCTGGAAGGAGACGGGGTCCACGGCGTCGCTGGTCACCGCGTTGATACTCAAGTACTCCCCGAACAGGTCGTTCCAGTGGAACGGCGCGAAGCAGCAGCCCGGCCGCACCCGGTCCGTCACGACGGCCGGCAGCACGGCTCGGCCGCGCCGGGACGCGACCTCCACCGAGTCGCCCTCCCCGATCCCCAGCCGCCGGGCATCCTCCGGATGCAGTTCGACAAACGGCGCCGGGTTGAGCTTGTTGAGCTTGGCGACCTTTCCGGTCTTGGTGAGGGTGTGCCACTGGTGCTGGAGCCGTCCGGTGTTGAGAACGAACGGGAAGTCGTCGTCGGGCATCTCCGCGGCCGGAATGTGCGGGCGGGCGAAGAAGGCTGCCCGTCCGCTCGCCGTCGGGAACACCGGACCGCCGTCGTCGCCCAGGTAGCGGATCGCGTTGCGGTCCGGGCCATCGGTGGTCGCGGCGGGCCATTGAACGGGCGTGGCGCGCAGCCGTTCGTAGGTCACGCCCCGGAGGTCGTAGCCGGTCTTCGGGTTCGCGGCGCGCTTGATCTCCTCGAAGATCTCCTCGGCGCCGGCGTAGGAGAAGGCATGGGCGTATCCCATCTCGCACGCGATGCGCGCGATGATCCGCCAGTCCGCGAGTGCCTCTCCCGGCGGGTCGACGGCAGGCTGGGCGAGGGTGAGGTTGCGTTCGCTGTTGATCAGCACGCCCTCGGTCTCGGTCCACAGGGCGCCGGGGAGCACGACGTCGGCATACGCGTTGGTCTCGGTGTCGGCGAACACGTCCTGCGTGATGACGAGTTCGGCCGTTTCCAGGCCCTCGATGACGGTCTTACGGTTGGCGACCGAGGCGACCGGGTTGGTGCACACGATCCAGCAGGCCTTGATCTCGCCGTCCGCCATCCGCCGGAACATCTCGACGGTGCCCTTGCCCGATCCGTCCTTGCGTACGGTGCCGGGCTCGAGGCCCCACAACCCCTCCACGAAGGCGCGGTCCTCGTCCACCAGCACCGACCGCTGCCCGGGCAGACCCGGCCCCATGTAACCCATCTCCCGCCCGCCCATGGCATTGGGCTGGCCGGTGAGCGAGAACGGGCCGCTGCCCGGACGGCAGATCGCACCGGTGGCCAGATGCAGGTTGATCAGCGCGTTGGTGTTCCACGTGCCGTGAGTGGACTGGTTGAGCCCCATGGTCCAGCAGCTCATCCACTCCCCGGCTGCGCCGATCCACTCCGCCGCCCGGCGGATGTCCGCCTCCGGGATCCCGGTGATCTCGGCGACCGTGGCCGGCGGATAGTCAGCGAGAAACTCCGGCATCGCCTCCCAGCCCTCGGTGCGCTCCGCGATGAAACCGGCGTCCGTGTCGCCGTTCTCCGCGAGCAGGTGCAGCAGTCCGTTGAGCAGAGCCAGGTCGGTTCCCGGCTTGATCTGGAGGAAGAGGTCCGCCTTGTCGGCGGTGGCGCTGCGCCGCGGGTCGACGACGATCAGCTTCGCGCCCGCCTTCACCCGCTCCATGAGCCGCAGGAACAGGATCGGATGGCAGTCCGCCATGTTGGAGCCGATGACGAAGAAGACATCCGCGTAGTCGAAGTCCTGGTAGGAGCCGGGAGGACCGTCGGCGCCGAGGGAGAGCTTGTAACCGGTGCCCGCGCTCGCCATGCACAGCCGGGAGTTGGACTCGATCTGGTTGGTGCCTATGAAACCCTTGGCCAGCTTGTTCGCCAGGTACTGCGCCTCCAGGCTCATCTGCCCGGACACGTAGAACGCGAAGGCATCGGGCCCGTGCTCGTCGATGATGGCCCGCAGCCGCCGTGCCGTGCCGGTGATCGCCTCGTCCACACCGGCGGGTATGGACTCCGTCCCGCGCTCGGGACGCATCAGTGCGGTGGTCAGCCGGCCGGGGGCGGCGAGCATGTCGGCCGTTGTCGCGCCCTTGGTGCACAGCCGGCCGAAGTTGGCGGGGTGCGTCTTGTCGCCCGATGCCTTGACGACCTTGCGGCGGCCGTCGGGGCCGGACGCGATGTCGAGAACCATGCCGCAGCCCACACCGCAGTACGAGCAGACCGTCCGAACCTGGGCGCTGCCGGTCCGCGACTCCTGTGTGGTCACCGGGTGGCCTCTCTGTGGATCGGATCGTGCCCCCGACGGTACGAAATGCCCATTACGTCGGTGTGACCACGGCCGATCATGGGCGGTAACGCGCGTCACACACCTGCTGGACGAGCAGTGTGAGATCGAGCGGAGTCACGCATGAACCAGGTGAAACCACGGCACTCTCTCGCATGTGCCGCGTATGCGCGCCATACAGGATGCATCTGCGGATCGGGCAGACAGGGATGGGCGAAGAGGCGATGAGTGTCGTAGCCATGCAACATGTACCGGCCGAGGCCCCTGTGCGACCGCCACGGCGCCGGGGCTGCTGCGCAACGGTCCCCCGTGCCGCAGCGGCGTCCGTGCGCGCACCAATCAGGACGGGGATGGGCCGACGTTCCAGCGCTGGTCACTGTCCCCGCCGGACGGCGCGAAGCCGAGCAGGCTGCCTTGGGAGCCTGCCAGGGGCTCAAGGGCGAAGTCCGGTGCGATCCGGGGATGAATCGTTCCTGCGCCGTCGACGGTGAAGAGCAGGTTCAGGCCGTTCTTGCCGTTGACCGAGGCGCAGGACCAGATGCCGGCACCGCGGTCGGTCGCGCCGCGTGAGTCGAGGCAGTAGGCGGGGTCGGCGCTGCTGTGCAGGAGGCCGATGGAGTCCAGAGACCAGCGCTGGGTTTCGGCGCCGCTGCAGGTGGCGGTGACTACGTCCGTACGGTTCGCCATCACGCCGTTGACGATGTCCAGGCACAGCCCCGACGCCACGTTGACCACCTGGGTGTAGCCGGCTCCGGGTGCAATCGGCGCCGGCGGACGCGGGACGCTCTTGGCCGGGGCGGCCACCGAGGGCTTGGGGACGCGCGAAGCGGTGGGGCTTGGCGAGGGCTTCTTCGACGCCTCCGCCGTGGGACTCGGCGACGGAACGGCAGGGGCGGGCAGAGCGTCGGTGGGCCAGGCCTGCTGAGGAAGGGGCGTCTGGGCGCGGTCGCGGACCGGGGCCGTGTCCTCGGAGGCGGTGGCCAGCAACGTGCCGGCGGCAACGGCGCCCGCGGCCACCACGGCGATGAGGACGAGATTCCGCGACGGCCGTCTCGCGCCCCTTGCACCCATCGCACTCATCGCACCGCTGCGCGCTGTCACGTCGGTGTACGCCGGCTGCGGGAAGGCAGTGAACACCGGCATGCCGGCCGTGGCCGGGGACCGGTCCGGCTGCGCCGGTACGGCGTCGAGGAAACCGCCCGCGGGACCCTGGGCGGCGTAGGCCGCTCCGCCCCATCCGAGCAGACCCTCGGCGAACACGGTCCGTGGATCCTCGGCCATCCGCGTCAGCTGGGCCATCAGCCAGGTGCAGCTGGGGCATTGGGTGAGGTGGAGCGTCAGGTCTTCGCTGCGCCGCCGGTCCCCCGGCCGGGCCGCCGCCTCGATGATGCGGCGGAATCCCAGGCATCTGGGATCCGAGCCGCGTTCCAAATGGGCCCGGAGATACGCCTCGCGGAGGGCGTCCTGCGCCTTGCTCCGCAGCTCAGGAACGTGTTCGGGCCGGACACTGAGGAAGGTGGCGACCGTGGCGTCCCGCTCTTGGTCCACCACCGCGTACCAGAGCATGCCACGCGTCAGCCCGGGCAGCCGATAGAAGCCGGTGAGCATGGCGGAGGCGGCTTCGGAGCGCAGGCCGGGGGCCTCGGCCAGGCCCGGCACAATGTCCGCGGCCGTGACGTCGGCCGCCTCGTCGGCCCATGCGGCGAAGCCGGGTGAGAGCCGATCGCGACGGCTGCCGAGGGCCCAGCCGGCACCGGCCCGCTGAACAAGCCTCAGCACATGGTGGCGCCAGTTGCCACGGGGCTCGATCCCCCGGCAGGCCTCCTGGGCGGCGAGGCCGAAGGCCTGGACGGCCAGTTGATGGCCGGCGGCCCGATCGCGTGCGCAGAGCCGGGCGTAGCTCAGGACGGCGGGCAGGTGGCGGCGTTTGAGTTCCTGGACGGCCGGACGGGCGGCGGGGGCACCGGAGCGGATGCGTTCGATGAGCCTCGCGTCCGACAGGGCGGCGTAGAGCGCTTGTTCGTCCGCGGGATCCGGACCGGCCTGGCGGAGCTGTCGCACCCTTTGACTCCTCGTGCACTGCGGCGTGACCGACCCGCACGCCCAGACGGAACACGCCGGTTGTTACCAGCAGGAAACAAGAGCCCATAGTGATGCAGCCGGATGCGCAGGGAAAGGTGTTTCCGCGGGTAAGTCGTCCCGGATGCCACCCCCGCGGATGCCACCCCCGCGGCTCCTGAATGCCGCGGGGGTGTGCGCATTGCATCCTCCCTATCCGCCCGCAGTCCGCTCCACGGGGATCCACAGCTCCGCGTCGGCCTGCGCCGCGTCCTGCGACAGCCGGGTCCGCAGGATCTCGGGCCCTGGCCGGCTCCGGTACGGGTTGGACGGGAACCACTGCGTGAACACGTCCCGCCACAGGTACTGGAGCGCCTGCGGAAACAGCCCGGAGCTCTCGAAAACGGCCCACGTCCCGGCCGGGACGGTGAGCGCGTCCATGTCCTCGGGCACCGGCGCCCGGGTCACCACACCGTGGTAGTAGTCGAGTTCGGTTCCCTCGGCGCGACTGTCGTCCAGATTGTCACTCACCGAGACGATTCCCTCCGGCTCCTGATCGGACAGACTCTGGATGCGCTGCAGCGTCTCCTGGCCGATGCTCCGGATGAACGCGGCGATGTCCGGGTTGACCCCCTCGTGCACGAGAGGGACGCGCGCCTTCCTGCCGACCACACGGAACTCCTCCTTCTCCACGACCCTGTACCGCATGCTGCTGCTCCCTTCGACGATGAGGCGGAAGGACATCCGTGGCTGGGACTGCAGACTCGCACCGACCCGCCTGACCTCGCCGGGACCGACGCCGTGCATCGCGCGGAACGCACGCGCGAACGCCTCCCCCGAGCTGTAGCCGTAGCGCACCGCGACCTCCAGCAGCGTCCGCTCGCCGGCCAGCACCTCGGCACCCGCGACCGTCAGCCGCCTGCGCCGGATGTACTCCGACACCGGAATCCCCGCCAGCGCGGAGAACAGCCGCCGCAAGTGGTACTCCGACGTCATCGCGATCCGCGCCAGGTCGGCCACCTCGATCGGCTGATCGAGGTGGCGCTCGATGTGCTCCATGGCCTGGTTCAGCCGCTCCAGCACCCCGGCCTCCTTCCCTTTCGCTCCCTCACGTTAGGAAGGACCCACCCTGCCGGACCCGACATCCTGTGCCCGTTCCGGTCGGGTACGACAATGGCTCCTGGACCGCAGCAATCGCCCGCACCGAACTGGGCACTTGGCGAGTACGCCCGCGGCAGATTCAGAAGGACCGGTAGATGCGGTCGGGATCGGCGAAGGCCGCCTCGGCGAACTCAGCGAAGTCCATGTTGGCAATCGCCAGATTTGCGTGCACGTCGTGGACGCCAGCCGGAAGGGTCCGGAACTCGCGAGGCGGCGGGGAGTCGGTGAGCTCCTTGTAGTACACCGGGTCGAGGTCTTCGTCCTCGGTGATGTCGAGCGCGAGCAGCGCGCGATGCGCAGACTGCATGGTGATGCGGTCGGCGAGGAACACCACGCTCAGATTCTCGTCCCGCCTCACCTCGTTGAGGACCTCATCGGGCTTGAGTCCGGCCCAGGCAGGATCGTCGATGACGTGAACGGCGGCTTCAAACTCGCCGTCGTCTCCCCACGGCTGAGCCAGGTCCACCACCACTGCCTGCCATGCGGCCTCGTCGCCGTAGTCGGTCCTGATGACCAGGGCGTCAAATTCATCACGCCCGACAATCTCAGGCAGCGCGTTCATGCAACTCCTCCCCCAGTGCCCGGCAAGGGTCCGACTGTCTCACGAGCCACCGACAGGGCCTTCGCTCGCCGCCCTGACCTTCACCGGTGACGCCTCCCGCCTTGCATGAAGCCGTCCTGCTGAAGGTCGGCGCTTGGCGTGCGGCGCCAATCCCATCGTGGGTGACGGGCGAGCAGATCAAGAAACTCGCAGGCCGCAAGAACCTCGAAGTGATTGGTATCGAGGAGCCCGTCGAAACCGCGTAGAACCTGCCCCAGGAAGGCTCGGGCCGCGTCCATCGACTCGCATGAGACGTAGGCACCGTACGGTTTCCCGATTTGGGCCGTGATCTGCTCCAGTTCCTCAGGCTCGAAGTCGGCCAGAATCCCGCCCGACAGATCGAAGAAGTACGAATACCCCTGCCAGTACAGGCGTTCGCCACCCGTCACCGGCTCCGGCACGAGACCGAAGGAACGGATCCGCGCCTCAAGCGACGGGCCTTGCTCCGCCGGGGCAAGGATGATCACAGACGGCCAGGACACATGCCCACCTCCCCGGCGACCGTAACCTCATCAATGCGACCCGGCCCAGCGGCCACGGCTCACACAGAGGCCTGCTCGCATAATCGATCGCACGAACGGATCACACCGGGCACAATCGGCGCATGCCGACCGCCGCGGAGCACCTGCTCTCCGCACTTGAACCGCTGCCGTTCCCCGCCCGCCTCTCCCTCACCGCGAAAACCGCCCGCCGGCTGGCGGACGACGGGCAACTCAGGGCGCTGCTCACCGACTTGGACGCGCGGGGGCCGTACGAGCGGCGGCTTGCGGCGCTGGCCGCGTCCGTAGGACGGGATGCCGACTTCCTCGCCGGGAGGCTGGCCGACTCCGATCCGGTTGTCGCCGGGTATGCCCAGCGCGCCACACGTGTCCTGCCCGTGCCGGATGCCGCGGTGGAGGCGGCGTACGACGACGCACCGGAGGTCCTGCGGCACCGGCTGGCACGCCTGTTGACCTCCGGTGGCCGTACCGCGCTCGCCGAGCGGCTGGTGGTGCGGTTGCGCGCGGAGTGGGGCGACGCCGAGGCCGCGCGGCTGCTGCCGGCCTGCTCCGCGTCCTTCGTGTCGGAGCAACTGCCAGGGCTCGCGCACGCCGTCGACGGCTGGACCCGGTTGGCACGCCGGCATCCCGACCCGGTGCTCGACCACGCCGAAGCCGCGCTGGCCGACCGTGCCGGCGGACAGCAGCGGGAGGACTGGTGGCGCCTGCACGCCACGACGGTCGCAGCGCTCGCCCCGCTGCGCCCCGAGCGGGTACTGACACTCCTGGAGCAGTACGGGCCCCACAGCCTGCCGGCCTCGCTGAACAGCGGACTTGGCGCACTGGTCACCGCCGACGCCGACCGTGTGGTCCGCTGGATCACCTCCCCCGACCGCCACGAGCAGCGCTACGAGCCGATACCGCCGCCGGGAGTCCTGCGCAGGCTGGTACGGGCCGCGCCGGTGTCGCTTCCCGCGCTGGGCCGCCACTGGCTGCACCGCGGCGGCCACTTCGCCGCGCTGCTCAAAGCCATGGCACCCGCCGGGCGTCCGGCGTTCCTCGACGCGGTCACCGCCGACGGGACGCGCGGGAGCGGGGAGCCGGCGCTGAGCGTGCTCGATCTGCTGCCCCGCGAACGACGCTGGGCGGAAGTGCGGCGCGCGGCGGCAGAGTTCACCGGCGAAGCCTGGTGCCTCTGGGACGACTTGGACACGCTCGCGCACGGGCCGTTCGGCGAGGCGCGTACCGCGCTGCTCGCCGCGGCCGGCCGGCCCGACGCCGACGACCGGGCCGCCGCCTGGCCGCTGCTGGTGGCGTGCGCCGGCCGGGACGGCGGCCGTGAGGTGGTCACCGAACTGCTGACCGCGATGGGGCGCCTGCGCAACGAGCAGGACCCGGTGCGCGCCGCGGCGCTCGGCGCGCTCGCCGAAGTGCACCCGCGGCTGTTCACCTCTGATGACGCCGCGCTGCTGGACCGGATCGCCGTCGACGCCCTGGAGGCACGGGACTGTTCGGACGAGAGCCGGGCGGCGGTACGCACGCTCGCCGAGCGCGTGCTGGTCGAGCACGCCACGGACGGCGAAACGGCCCTGCGGCCGTGGGCGCTGCGCACTCTGGAGCGGATCGCGGGCCGCGTCGGCGTACCCGCCTTCGGCCCGCTGCACCGTGTCCTGCGCCGTGGCCAGGAGCACCAGGTGTTCGAGGCCTTGCGCCCATGGCTCGAGGCCGCGGCAGGACGGGCCGACTTCCGGCTGCTGCTGGGCCTGGCCCACGCGTTGGGGCCGCGTGCCCGGCTGATGCCGGAACTTCAGGACATGCTGGCCACTGCCGTAGAGCGCGGCGACGACGAGACGTTCGAGGCGGCTGCGGAACTGTGGCTGGCTGCACCGGCCACCCGCGACGAAAGGGCGGCCCACATCGTCGCGCTCGAACCGTCGGCGGTCGTCCTGGCGCCCGTACGGCGCGTGCTGGCCCGGCGGCGCACGGATCTGCTGGACGCGCTGCTCGACGACACCCCGCCGTACGGCCGCTTCCTGGTGAGCGGCGCCCGGCGCCCGCTGCCGGACCTCGGCGACAGCGACCGCTGGCTGCCGCGCCAACAACGGGCGGCGGCACGGCTCGCCGGGCACGCCGCCGCTGACGCCTCCCTTCCGCTCGACGACCGGGCCGCCGCGATCAGGGCCGCCGCACCGGTCCCGGAGCTGGGACGTGCCCTGGCGATGAAGCACAAGGACGACGTAAACGTGGTCGTCGCCGAGGCGGCGCTCGGCGCGCTGCCCTGGACCGACCGTCCTCAGGACGCCCTGCCCGTGCTGCTGGAGCAGGCCGGCAGCGACCGGGCGCGGGTCGCCGTGTACGCGGCGGCACGCGCCGCACGCTTCACCGCCCCGTCCGAACTCGCCCTGTCGCTCGGCGCGTTGCTGACCGGGGAGCAGGCCGCGAAGGTGACCTCCCGCAAGGAGGCCGTACGGCTCGCGGCCCGCTTCCTGCCCCCGCAGCAGGCGGCGGCCCTGCTGACCCGTGCCTTCCACGCCCCCGACCGCCACCCGGACGTGCGCTCCGCCGTCGTCCGCGCGCTGCCGCCGCTGCTCGGCGTCCCCGACGCTTGGCGCCTCCTCGAGGAGGCCGCACGCGACGACGCCTCGCCCGTGCTCGAGGCTCTCCTGGCAGTCACGCCCTGGGAACTGGCCGATGCGCATCGCCGCCGGTACGCCACCGTGGTCGGCGCGGCGTACGACGCGTGCCTGGCATCGCTCGACGGCTTCGCGAGCTACGGCTCACTGCGGGCCGTGGGTGTGTGGTCCCGTTACGCCCCCGCGCTGGCCGGCCGGCTCTCCCGTACGGTCTGCGATCTCGGCAGCCGCACTCACTGGGCGTACGCGGCATGGGTGCTGCGCGACCTGGCCGCCTCCGAGCTCCCCCACCCCGCAGGCGGTGCGGCCCAGGGCAGTGTGTACCACTGCGCCGTGGCCGAACTCCTGGCCGCCATGCACGAACCCGAGGGCTGCTGCGACGCGCTGGAGGACCGCGACCTGCCCGCGCTCCAGCGGTTGCGGACCCTGGTGTCACCAAGCTCCGACCAGGGCGAGCAACCGGAGATGCTCGAGGCGCTCGCCTCGCAGCTGGCAACGGAACCACTGCTGGCGGCCGAACGCGCCGACCTACTGCGCCGACTGGTCGACCGCAACGCCGAGCGGGCCGTGCTCCTCGCACGTCTGCGGGACCTTGCAGACGCCCTGGAGAACGCCGGAGTGACCGTCGCGGTGCAGACCGCCGCCCGACTGCGGACCTCCTGGGCCCACCGCGCACTGCCGCAGCACCCCGGGACACTGCTGGCCGTGACCGACCGGCTGGCCCGGGACGGCGGCGCGGCCACCGGGCTGCTCGCGGCCGGGCTGGTGACCGGGACGGGCAACAGCCTCGGCTGGCCGGAGGAGTGGCGGTCGTTGCTGCGCCTGCTGCGCAGGCACCCGCACCCCGACGTACGCCACGAGGCACACCACACCGTGACGGAGGCGGAATAGCGGTCGGTCGGTCGGTCGGCCGATCGACCGCTCCGACCGCTCGCCGTGGGCCGCCTGACGATGGATCCGCGAAGCCGAACCGCGCACGGCCCTGACCCGGCGGCTAGTTGCGCAAGTCCGGAGAGCCGATCACGGCGCTGGCCGCTGCCGCCAGACACCCACATCGGCCCGTACGGCTCGGCTCCGGACAGCCCTCGACACCGGCGAACGACATCGCAGGACATCCACGACGCCCAACACCCCTCACGACTAGTGTCGTCGGCATGACCGAAAACACCCTGCGCTCCGTCACCATCGAGCGGACCGGCACGGGCCACTTCACCGCGACGAACGCTCGTGGCGGCACGATCAACTTCGGCACCAGTTCCGACGCCGGCGGCGGCACCGACTTCACCCCGGTCGAGCTGTTGCTCGCCGCCATCGCGGGCTGCACCGCAGCCGACGTCGATGTGGCCACCACCCGCCACGTGGAGCCCGCCGGGTTCACCGTCACCGTGACCGGCAACAAGATCAGTGACGAGCTCGGCAACCGGATGACCGACCTCGCGGTCACCTTCTCCGTCGCCTTCCCGGACGGCGAATCCGGCGACCGCGCCCGCGCGATCCTCCCCCGGGCGGTCAAGACTTCCCACGACCGGCTCTGCACCGTCAGCCGCACGGTCGAGATCGGCACGCCCGTCACCGCGACGGTCTCGGGCGCCTGACGCCTGCCGGTCGGGGAGGGCCCTCGCCACGAGCACCTCGGCGGCCGCGAGGCAGTGTCCCGAGCCCAACATCTCGGGGCGACCCTGTCGGCCAAACGCGTTTGTCCGCCTTCGCGGCACCGCACTACGTTGCCGATGTGGATCTCTTCTCAAGTTCCTGGACGGCGTTGCGCACGGCCGTCGCCGAACTCCCGGACGAGGCCTTCGCGCAGCCGTCCGGCTGTACCGGCTGGCTTGTGCGGGACCTGGTGTGCCATCTGGTCATCGATGCTCAGGACGTCCTGATCACGCTCGTGACCCCAGCCGAAACGCAACCGACCCGCGACGCGGTGACCTATTGGGACGTCGCCGAAACGCCGCCGACCGGCGACGACCCGCTCGACGCGCTGATCGTCCGGCTGGCCGCCGCTTACGAGGAGCCTTGGCTGCTCAAGTTCCACTTCGACGACGTCGGCTCCGCCGCCGGCCGCGCCGCCGAACTCGCCGATCCTGACCTGCGGGTCGGCACCCGCGACGAGGTCCTCACCGCGGGCGATTACCTCTGCGCGTACGTCCTGGAGTGGACGCTGCACCACCTCGACCTGGTCGCGCACCTCCCGGACTCGGCGGAACCGCCCGCGGAGGGGCTCGCCCGGTCCCGCGCAATGCTGGAGAAGATCGCCGGGAGCGCGTTCCCCGCGTCGTTCTCCGACAAGGACGCGCTGCTGGTCGGCACCGGACGCCGCGCCCCGACCGACAAGGAAAAGGCCGAACTTGGCGAGCTGGCCGCGAAACTCCCGTTCGTCCTCGGCTGATTGTCCAGCTGAACGACGAGCGTAGGTGCTCATCACAGCAGGGCGGCAAGATCCCAGACACGTATCCTGCCGTCCCGGCCTGCGCTGAGGGCGACTTGCCGGCCACGGAGGCTGGTGGCGAGCACGGCCTCGACACTGCCCTGATGGCCGATCAGCGGGACACCGATCGCGGCTCCCGCCAGGTCCCAGATCCGGACGCTTTCGTCCTCGGCCGCGGTCACTGCGAGGAGCCGATCACCCACTGTGGCGGTGTCCATGGCGAGGATACGGTCCTCGTGGCCGGTGATCGGGTCGTGGATCGGCTCATCATCCTCATCATCCTCGTCCTCCGACAACTCCCATACGTACAGCTCCCCCGGCTCGGCGGCCGCCGCCACGATCGGGCGGCGGTCGGTGAGCCGGGCCAGAGAGACAGCCTGGACGGCGCCGTCATAGGGGGAGAACGATGCCAGCTGCTCGTTCCGCGTCAGGTCCCAAACATCGATGCAGTCACCGCCGACCGCGACCAGCGAACGGCCGTCGATCGATGCCGTGGCGAGGCTCGTGATGTCGTACTGGTCGTTGGGCAGCTCCTCTGGGGGAGTTTGGCCCGAGGCTTCCCACACCTGGAGTCGGCCAACGTACTGCGAGCCCGTCACGAACCGCGGTGCCCCCTCGCCCCGTACGGCGGCGATCGCCCCGGTGTACGGCTCCTCATAGGTCGTCCCACGGAGCAGCTTGCCGCTCTCCAGATCCCAAAGAGCAGGTGCCTGCTCGTCATCACCAGCCGCCAGCACAACGCGCCCGTTGGAGACGGCCGCGGCCACCGTGTCGATCTCGTTCTCGGCGTCGGGATACTGGGCGGCGAGCGGATCCTCGGCGAAGGCGTAAGCCAACGGCCGTTTCTGCCATACATCCTGCAGCGGATCCCAGGTCCACGCATGCCCATTGGAGTCGGCGCAGATCACCAGCGGGCCACTGCCTGCATCGACCACCGCGAGATCGGTGATCGCGGTCATGGACGGTATTTCGCTGCTCAGCAGCAGCCGCGCGTCGGACATGCGGGAAAGGGTAAGCGCCGGCTCTGACAACGCGATCAGCAGGCCATGGCAGTGCGTCGGCTGATGATGGAGCTGACGATTCACGAGCTCAGCCAGTTGAACACCCGCTCCACCAGACCGTAACGAGAACAACCCTGGCCGGACCCGCGAACTGCGGGTCCGGCCAGGGCCAAGGCACGGCCGGCTACATCAATGCCCGGCGGGCCCACGTCGGTTGCGCGTGCGCAGGAGCACGATGCCCACGATCACCAGCACGGCTCCGGCCGCGGAAGGCCACAGCTGAGCGCCGGTGGCGGCGAGTCCGCCGCCGCTGCCCTGCGGTTGGCTGCCGGCCTGGGCCTCACTGCCGACGCCGGGCGCCGGGGTGTTCTCACCGGTCTGCGGTGTGGCCTGCGTACCGGGAGTGGCCTTGGCCGACCCGGTGAGTACCCCGGGCTGCTGAGCGTTGTCCGGCGCGTCCGGCTGGGCCTGACCGCCAGTTGTGCCATCCGAGCCGGTCGAGCCGCCCGGCTCCTGCCCGTCACCCGGGGCGTCCGGCTGGGCCTGCCCGCCGGTTGTGCCACCATCGCCACCGTCGGCCGAGGGATCCGCCGGTTTGCCGGGCTCTACGGGATCACTGGGCTCGGCGGGCTGCCCGGGGTTCCCAGGGGCCTCGGTCTCGCCGGGCTCAGCGGGATCGCCGGGATCCGCGGGGTTCCCGGGCTCAACGGGGTCGGCCGGGTCGGCGGGTTCACTGGGCTTCGCGGGTTCGCTGGGCTCAGCCGGTTCGCTGGGTTCAGCTGGTTCCGCAGGACCGTCGGGCCCGCACTCGCGGCCTTCGTTGATGCAGTCCACCAACTCCCGCATGAGGCTGTCGTCGAAGACGTTGATGAAGTCACCGTGGTCGGTGACCGGCTTGTGCAACTGCTCCGGGAACGAGTCCACCGCGAACGCGGACCGGTTGTCCCCGTCGAAGACCGGAGGCGGAACGTCGTAGACGATGCGCTGCACCAGCTGCGGAATGGCCCGGAAGCCGTTCTGGCAGCCACCGTTCTCGTCCGCGAAGGCGACATGGGTGCGGTGATTGGCACTGTCGGTGTTCTGGCCGTCCCAGCAGCTCTGGAACTTGAACGACCGGACCACCTTGCTGCCCTGCGGGCAGAGCGGGTACTTGTCCTTCAGCTGACGGTCCTCGAATCCGGTGCAGCTCCAGGACGCGTTGGCGTTCGCGTTGCCATTGACGAAAGCCTTGGCGTCACCGGTGATGATCCGCAGGAATCGCGGCATCGCCGTGACCTTGGAGACCGGACTTCCGACGAAGTTGAGTGTGACCTGGGCCGGAGTCAGGATCTTTCCGACGTTCTTGTCCTTGCCGCCGCCGTCGGCCCCGGCGTCCTTCTCGTCCTGTCCGTTCTGCAGTCGCAGGACCGGCCAGTAGTACGTCGACCTGTCGCCCTGGTCACGGCAGGTGGTGGCACCGCCGGCGAGATCGTCGTCACTCGCGAACGCGTCGTTCGCCTGATTGCCCACGTAGTCGTGCATGTGGTGCGCGCCGTTGCTCACACCGGGAGCGACGATCACGTTGTCCGGGTTGAACTTGCCGTTCTCGTTGCGGCCGCAGTCCGTGGCGAAAGTGCCGCGCGAGGCGTCGCCGAGTTCACGGGGGTTTCGCACATTCGGCTGGACGGATGCGATGTCGACGAAGTCGGACGCCTCGGGCCCGTTGCCGGCCTGACCGCCGCTGCCCTGGTCGCCGTTGCCGTCGCCGTTGTTCTGGCCACCGTCGCCGTTGTTCTGCCCGTCGCCCTGGTCCTGGCCCTGGTCCTGTTCCTGGTCCTGGTCCTGGTCCTGGCCGTTGCCGTCACCGCCGTCGGCGTCATCCACCTGCAGGGTGCAGGGGGCCATCGCCTCCAGTCCCTGCGGGCGCTGACCGGCCACACGGCCGATGGCTGTGGCGATCCGGTCGATGCTCGCCGTGCGCTTGGCCTTCAGCGGTTCGAGGACGGCCTTCTGTGCGAACTCCGGGTCCCGCTCGATCTGTTCCTTCTGGTCGACGAACTGCTCGTACGCCTCGGTGATCTGGCTGTCCAGCGTGGCCAGTTCGCGGTCGACCTCCGGCCGCGCCGCCTCCGGCACCTCGGGGAGCCCGTTCGCGACCTCGGGGCACTTGATGGTGGAAGGTCCGGCACCAAGGGTCTGCGTCTGCTCGTTGCGGCCGTCGGACTGCCCCCATCCCTCCCCTGCGGCGGCATAGGAGTTGACCGCGATCAGTCCACCTCCGCCCAGCATCAGCGCGATCGCGGCAGCGAATGCTCTGCCGCCGGTCCTCGAGCGTCTTCGTGAGGTACGTGTCACGGGAACTCCTGTGCGTCGTTGCCGATCGGCAGTGGGGGCTGCGCCGTGTTACATACGGAAGTGGCCCCTGGTGTGTTCAACGCACTCAGAAATTCACCGAAACTCTCCGTCATGGGCGGGTGAGGAGGCGTCAGAAGACAGCCCGGAGCGGTCGGCGGCGGAGAGGACGATCCCCGACCGCCCTGGACCATCATGAGACCGCGGCGCAGAAGCGTGAACAGACGGTCCAGGTTGTTGAGTTCGGTCGCGGCAGGGCAGCGGTTCCGGGACGGGCGGGCGGCAAACGAGCAGTGGCCGCTTCACTGACCGGCGGCCCTGGCAGGCTCCACGTTGCTCGCCGGGCGCAGGCCGTCTGCCGCGGCCGGAGAAGCGGTGCAGCCAGGCCCTGAGTGCGGTCGGGAGCCGATGTCAGCGATGCCAGCGATGCCCGCCCGTACGGCCTCGTCCTGCTCGGCGACGTGCTTCACGTGGGGCGGCGTGGCTGTTCAACCGCCGACCGCTCGGTAGATCGACGGCGGAACGCGACATCTCTCCGGTGCCAGGCGCTTCACGCGCCGAGCCAGCCGGTGAACGCCGAGGACACGTCACTTTCGGCGGCCGGGTCATGGCCAGAGCGCGGGGAAGCGTTCCCCGCGCGATTCTGGAGGAAGGACGCAGAGGAGACTTCCGCGACTTCGACCGTATCGCCGCCTGGGCCACAGGCATCGCAGCCGGTCAGGCGGCCGAAGCAGAACGGCGCTGAGCCGATGAGCACCACACGACGAGGACAGCGACGGCAACGGCGGGCCAACCCGCTGCGCCGCAGGTCGGATGCCGTCAGGGCCTGGACCACGCTCGTCCTCGGGATCTGCCTCATCCTCGGCGCACCGGCAGCAGGCCTCGCCGCCGGCTGGTCGGCGTACGCCTCCAACAAGGCGGCGGCCGTCCAGGAGGCGGCGTCGAAGCATCGCGTACGCGCCGAACTCACGAAGGACGCGCCGAAAGCGATCCCGTCGGCGGACGAAGGCGGAGGCGTCGAAAAGCACCGGGTCCCGGTCCGCTGGCCCACCGCCGGAACCGGCTACCGCACCGGCGTCGCACTGGTGGACGCGGGCATGGAGCGAGGAGACCGTACGGACATCTGGCTGGACTCCCAGGGCCGGGTGACCGCGTCGCCGAAGCCGGACGCCGACATCTGGCTGGCCGCCTTCGCCATCGGCTCCGGAGCCGCAGCAGTAACCGCCGCCATCGTCCTCATCGTGCGGCTGACCGTCCGCTGGACAGCCGACCGGCACCGCATGGCCGAGTGGGAACAGGAATGGGCCCTCGTCGGACCCAAGTGGAGCGGCCATCGGACCTGACCGGCCACAGGCATGAGCCCGCCCGGCCCTCCCGCACAAGCGACGGCTCAGCGAAGCCGAGAAAGCCGCTGGTGGACGCCTTGGGTGGCGTGACCTGCTTGGGGCCCTCGACAGTCCGGTCGCCGCGGTCCTTCCGGCGAGCCCCACGGCTACCGGCCACCTAGGCCGGGGTGTTCTTCAGCCTTGACGTTCGGGTACCGCACGGCCAGGGCCGCGATGTCGTCGTCGAGCCTTCCGCCGCTGTAGTGCAGCAGCTCGCTGTGAAGCCGGTCGAGCAGCTCGCTGGGCCGCGCCGGGCCCTGCCGCCGCATCCAGTCCGGCAGTGGAAAGAACTCGCCGGTGCGGTCCCGGGTCTCCGTTACGCCGTCGGTGTAGAGCAGGAGCTGGTCACCCGGGGTGAAGGCGACGGTGTCGACGCAGTAGCGGTTTCCGATGAGCGTCGCGAGGTTGAGGGGCGGCGAGACGGCGGTGGGCTCCAGGACGTGCGTCCTCCCGCGGTGTACGAGCAGCGGCGGGGGGTGCCCGCAGTTGAGCAGCCTGATCTGGCCGCTGACGTGCGGGATCTCGGCGATGATGGCCGTGGCGAAGCGCTCCGGCAGGTCCTGGGCCGGGAACGCGTCGCTGTAGCGGGCAATGCTGGTCTCGAGGCGATGGACGATGCCTCTCAGGTCGGGCACGTCGTACGCGGCCTCTCTGAAGGAGCTGATCACCGCCGCGGCCGCCCCCACCGCGGGCAAGCCCTTGCCACGTACGTCGCCGATGAGCAGCCGGACCCCGAACGGCGTGTCGACCGCCTCGTAGAAATCCCCGCCGATCCTGGCCTGCTCCTGGGCCGCCAGGTACAGCGACGCGATCTCGACGTACGAGATGCGGCGCGGCAGGGGACGTAGCAGCACCTTCTGGGCTGCGTCGGCGACGAGCCGGACGTGGAAGAGCATCTCCTCCCGTTGGAGTCGGACATGGCTTGCGTATGCGGCCGCCAAGGTGACCGCCACGATCGCAGCGGCCGTGTACGGCGTCCCAAGGTCGGTGTAGAAGAAGCTGAGGCTGATCATGATCAGCAGGCAGAACGATCCCAGCAGGATAGTGGGGAGCACGGGCCACATCGAGGCGGCGAGGGCGGGTGCGGCGGGCAGGAGACGGCTGAATGCGATCTCCCTCGGTGTGGAAAACGCCAGGCCGGCGATGAGGACGGTGACCATCACCGGCGTCAGCTGGGCAGCGTCCCACCGGCCACCGTAGGGGGAACGACGGCGCCGCAGCCGCTCGGGCGTGATCACAAAGTGCATCATATCGGGGTAAAGCTGGCATTTATCTGCTCGGAGGTCCGGGCGGTGGACGTTGGCGCCGGCGTTGCGATTCTCGGCCGATCGGTCCGGAGCGTGGTGTCCCGCTCGGCTGAACCTGCTCCGGGAACGGATGTGAACCTGCTTCGGGGACGGATGCCCGGTGGTGCAGGATGAGGCCTCATGGCAACCGTTGTCGCCTTCCACGCACACCCCGACGATGAGGTGCTCATGACCGGGGGCACCCTTGCGCGCATCGCCGCCGACGGGCACCGCGTGGTGATCGTTGTCGCCACCGACGGCCTGATGGGTCCCTTGTCGCAGGGAGAATCGCCGCGCATGGGGGAACTGCGTGCCAGTGCCGCCATCCTGGGCGCCGCTCGAGTTGCTCACCTCGGCTACGCAGACAGCGGCAACGGTGATGTGCTGTATCCCGACCCGCCGGACCGGACGCGTTTCGTACGGGCCGACCCCGAGGAGGCCGCCGAGCGACTGGCCGCCATCCTCAATGAAGAGGACGCGGATGTGCTCCTCAGCTACGACGCCAACGGCGGTTACGGCCACCGGGACCATGTGAGAGTCCATGAGGTCGGCAGACGCGCAGCCGCCCTCGCCGCGGTGACGCAGGTGCTCGAGGCCACGCTTCCGCGCGACCTCATCGCCCGAGCGCTCAAGCTGGTGGATCGCTTGAGAATCCCCCTGCGTCACCACGACGTGGCTCCCCGGACCGCCTACAGCGCGCGTTCAGCCATCACCCACAGAGTCGACGCACGCCGCTTCGCCCGCCAGAAACAACGAGCACTCGCCGCCCACCGATCCCAGGTAACCGGCAGCGGCCGACTGGCACCCGTCATGAAGGCGCTCATCCGGCTGCCGGCACCCGTCTTCGGAGTACTCCTCGGACGGGAATGGTTCATCGACGCCACACAGACCTCCCCGTCCACCACCGTCATCGGCATCTTTCAACCCACGACCTGACACCTTCTCGGGCGGTGAGGGCGACGGCCGCGCAGGCGGTCCCACGGACTCGGTGGTTGGTGATGGTCCGTAGGCCTCGCGTCACGCGCACGGCGGTTCATACGGAACACTGCTCAGATACCGTCCCCATTCCTCGCGGGTGACCGTCCGGCCCGCGAAGTCGCACGCACTCCCGATCGTCCTGGCGGAGTCGGTCGTTGCGACGCGCACGCTCCCGTCGAAGACGCCGGACACGAGGAACTTGCCGTCCCGGGCGTATCGGAGCTTGCCCACCGCCGTCGTGTAGCCGGTGAGCACGGACTTCAGCCTCGGCTGCGCAGGGACGGAGACGTCCCACTGGCGGGTCGTACGGTCGTCGCTTCCCGCTGCGAGTGTGCTGCCGTCGGCGCTGAAGGTCACATCACCGACAGCGTCGGTCTGCCCGTCGAGCGCGGCCAGTTCCTTGGGCTGTCCCGCCCCGGTGACCTGCCACAGCTTCACCGGGTGCTCCCCCGTGCCGGATGTGGCCAGCACGCCGGTTGGACTGAAGGCGACGGCGAGCGTGTGGTGGGAGTGGGCGCGCCAGGTGGCACGTTTTGCCGGGTGCCCTGATGTGGTGAGGTCCCACAGGACGACATGTTCATCGTCCCCTGCGGCCGTGGCGAGCCGGCGGCCGTCACTGCTGAAGGCCGCCGAACGGACCCCGTCGCTGTGGCCGCGCAAGAATCCGGCTGCGTAACTGACGGGCCCTACGCCCCTCGACGCAACACCTCAGCTTCCCTCGCCGTCGCGGACGGCGAGGGAACGCTGCTGTCCGGCCGGAACGCGATGTGCGCCGAGTCGATTGCCGTCGCAACGGTGCGCGCCGTCCAGGCCGTCGGCTCTCAACTCTCCGTGAGTTTTTCCTGATTGAGGACAAAGCATGGACGGTTTGGTGTGCCGTTCGTACGCTGGGCGTCGCTTTCGCGCGGAAGTCCGCCTGCATCACGGCGGAATGACGCCGCATCACCCGTACGTGAACGAACTCCACTCCGCGGACGCGGGCCCCGCCCCGGCCGCGCCGCCACGCAGCGCCCAGCAGGAGGAAGAGTGACTCCACGCCAGTACCCGAGCCTCCGTCGCCACCGCCGTAGACCACGAAGAATCGCCGGGCTGCTCCTCCCGGTCCTTCTCGCCGGCGGTTTCGCCGCCCCCACCGCCGGCGCGGACGAGAAGCCCTTTGCAGACCTGCCGCCCCAGGAACCCGGCGTCACCCTCCGCGTCTTCGACATCCAGTCCCCGCTGAGCAAGCTCTGCGACCTCAAGCCCGCCCAGACCCCCAACGTCGACAAGCTGATCCCCACCGTCGACTGGTCCTCCACCGAGGGCTTCGGTTTCACCGACAACTTCATGTCGCAGATCATCGGCAACCTCAACGTCCCCGCCGACGGTACCTACGCCTTCCGCCTGATCAGCGACGACGGCTCCCGTCTCTTCATCGGCGACAAGCGGGTCATAGACCACGACGGACTGCACGGCGCCGAACCCAAGGACGGCGAGATCACCCTCACCCCCGGCTACCACCCGCTGCGCATCGACCACTTCGACCGCGGCGGCGAACAGCAGGTCACGCTCCAATGGAAGCCGCCGGGCGCCGACGACTTCACCCTCGTCCCGAACTCCGTGCTCAGTACCGACGCCGGCGTCGTCCGTGTCACCGCGCCCGGCCGCAAAGAGTGCGAAGGCAGCTACGACACCCCCGGCGACGGCCTCCCGTTGACCTCGGTCAACCCCGGCTACGCCCTCACCGATCTGCGCCCGAAGGGCTTCGAGCCGCAGGTCTCCGCGATGGACTGGCTGCCGGACGGCCGGCTCGCCGTGACCACGTGGGGCGGCAGCACCGAGACGAAGGGAGAGGTGTACGTCCTCGACCAAGTCACGGGCGACACCGGTCCGGAGAAAGTCACGTACAAGAAGATCGCCGAGGGCCTGAAGGAGCCGATGGGGATCAAGTACGTCGACGGAAAACTGTACGTCTCGGAGAAGCACCAGCTGACCGAGCTGTCCGACACCGAGGGCGACAACACCGCGGACGAGATCCGCAAGGTCGCCGAGTGGCCGTACAGAGGGAACTTCCACGAGTTCGCCTTCGGACTGCTCTACGAGAACGGGAACTTCTATCTCAACCTGTCCGTCGCCATCAACTACGGCGGTGCGACGACCGATCCGCAGCCTGCCCAGAACCGCGGCACCACCATCAAGGTGAACAAGAAGACCGGCAAGGTCAGTTACCTGGCCGGCGGCCTGCGCACACCGAACGGGATCGGACGGGGCCCGAACGGCGACCTCTTCGTCACCGACAACCAGGGCGGCTGGCTGCCCGCCTCCAAACTGCTCCACGTCAAGCAAGACCGGTTCTTCAACCACTACACGAACCCGGACGGCCCGTTCGACGACCGCACAGTCACCAAGCCGGTGCTCTGGCTGCCGCAGAACGAGATAGCCAACTCACCCAGCACACCGATGCTGTTGAAGAAGGGGCCCTTCGCCGGGCAGATGCTCTTCGGCGACGTGACCTACGGCGGAATCCAGCGTGCCGACCTGGAAAAGGTGGACGGCGAGTACCAGGGCGCGGTGTTCCGGCACACACAGGGCCTGGAGGCCGGCATCACCCGAATCAGCACCGGACCGGACGGTGCGATCTACGCGGGCGGCCTGGGCGCCGACGGAAACTGGGGCCAGGAAGGCAAACTCCGCTTCGGCCTCCAGAAACTCACGCCGAACGGCAAGAGCGTCTTCGACATCAAGACCATGCGCGCCACCCGCGACGGCTTCGAACTCACCTACACCAAGCCTCTGTCGGAGGAGACCGCCGCCAGGCTGACGGGCGGCGCCTACTCCGTCGAGCAGTGGCGCTATGTCCCCACCCCTGCGTACGGGGGCCCCAAGGTCGACGAGGAGGTCCTGCCCGTCGCCGCGGCCCGAATCTCCGACGACCGTCGCAAGGTCCGGCTCACCATCCCCGGCCTGAAGACCGACCGGGTGGTGCACGTGCGCTCGCCGCGCCCGTTCGCCTCAGCGGACGGTGAGCAACTCTGGTCCACCGAGGCCTGGTACACCCTGAACGCACGCCCCGGTCCCGAGCAGCCCACCACCTCGTACGACGCCGAATCGGCACGCCTGTCCGGCGGCGCGGACATCGACACCGAACATGCCGGCTACACCGGCGGCGGATTCGTCGACGGCTTCAGCAACCAGGGCGCCACCGCCACCTTCGAGGTCGACGCACCCGCAACGGGCACCTACGACGTGGGGCTGCGCTATGCCAACGGCCCCCACCCGTTCGCCGGAACCAAAACGATCGGCGTCAGCGTCAACGGCGGTCAGGCGCAGCAGACCAGCCTGCCCTCCACCAGAGCCTGGAACCGCTGGTCAACCAGGAGCGAGCGGCTCGACCTCCGCAAGGGCCGCAACACCATCACGTACACCTATCGGCCCGAGGACGCCGGCCACGTCAACCTCGACATGATCGAGGTGCGCAGACCCGGCAGCCGAATCGACCTGTTCTCCGGCGGCAGCGTCTCCACCGCCTGGCAGCACACCGACGGCCGCAGCGCAGAATGGCCGCACACCGCCGAGAACTCCATCGAGGTGTGCTGCGGCGACATCCGCACCAAGCAGTCCTTCGGCGACTTCAGACTGCACGCCGAATTCCGGGTGCCGCTGCTGCCGGACGACGTCACCGGGCAGGACCGCGGCAACAGCGGCATCTATCTCCAGGAGCGGTACGAGATCCAGATCCTGGACTCCTTCGGAGTGGAGAAACTCGCCGCGAACGAAGCCGCGTCCATCTACAACAAGAAGGCCGCCGACCTGAATGCGGCCACCGCGCCAGAGACCTGGCAGACGTACGACATCGTCTTCCGCGCGGCCCGTTTCGACGCCACGGGCAACAAGACCGAAGACGCAAGGATCACCGTGGTGTGGAACGGCAAGAAGGTCCACGACAACGTGGCCGTGGACGGCCCGACCGGCGCCGGCGACGCCGAATCGGCCGCGGCGGGCGCGATCCGGCTCCAGGACCACGGCAACAAGGTCCGCTTCAGGAACCTCTGGATCGAACCGCTGGACTGACAGTCACGGGCAGAGCAGTCCCGGCTCGGCGAAGCCACCGTGCCTGAGAGCACAGGCTTCGCCGACTCGGGCCCCTCGGCGCGCGGCCCTGCCGGGCCGGAGACGACTCGGCCGGCGCCGGAGTCCCCTCAAAGGACCTTGGAGAGAAAGGATTTGGTTCGGTCGTGCCGCTTATGGACGTCGCTGGCCAAGGACACAGAACTCGTTACCTTCGGGGTCTGCCAAGACAACCCACGATTGATCACCCTGGCCAATATCAACGCGCTGTGCGCCATGAGCCACCAGACGAGCCACCTCGGCGTCCTGGTCATCAGGCCTGAAGTCGAGATGCAGCCGGCTCTTGACCTTCTTGCTCTCATCTAGCCGGACGAAGTCCAACCCCGGCAGGCGATCCGGCTCCGGGCGGATCTCGAACTCCTCATCAGAGGAGTGGACCACAACCCAACCAAGAGCCTCGGCCCACCACTGCCCCAAGGCCACCGGATCTACCGAGTGAACAATTACCTGTTCCCATTCCAAGGTCATCCGCCGACCTTAGACCGGCCAGGGCTTCAGAACCAGGCACTTTGGTTCGGCGAAGATCTTGATGATCTGCTCGTGCCAGATCAGGATCGCCGGCATGACACTGCGACCTGTTCAGGTGAACATAAAGGCTCTTGATGGCTCGGCCGTCGGCCGGTTCTGGGCGGAGGCGCTCGGCTGGAGTGCCTACAGCCCCGGCGTGACCACCTACGTCGGACCCGTCGGCGGCCTCGTTTGGCCGGACCCGGTCGCCGTCTGCGTCGACGTCGTTCCCGTCCCGGAACCCAAGACCACAACAAAGAACCGTGTGCACCTCGATCTCGCCACCACCTCTGCGGCCCATCAGGCGGAGTTGGTCGCGCGCCTGAAGGCTCTCGGTGCGACGCCCGCCCACGTGGGCCAGGGCAACGTGCCGTGGACGGTCCTCGCCGACCCGGAGGGCAACGAGTTCTGCGTGCTGGAGCCTCGGGAGATCTACCGGGACACCGGGCCGATCGCCGCGGTGGTCGTCGACTGCGCGGATCCGCGGGCCATGGCCCGGTTCTGGGACGAGGCGATGGACTGGACCCTGCACGAGGTGACCGACGATCATGCGGTGCTGCGCTCCGCCAAGGGTGTCGGCCCGTATCTCGAGTTCCTCCGCACGCCCGACGCGAAGACCGTGCCGGACCGCGTCCACCTTGACCTGCTGCCGTACCCGGGTGACGACAAAGAGGCGGAGGTGGCCCGGCTGCGGGCCCTCGGCGCCACCGACCTCGACCTCGGCCAGGGCGACGTCCCGTGGACGTGCCTGGCCGACCCGGAGGGCCACGAATTCTGCGTCCTCGCCCCGTCCTGACGCGGAGCCTTAACGACACCCCGGCACATGAGCCCTGTCTGCTCATGCGCCATGACCCCGGGTGGGTTGCGCTGCGGCGTCTCGGTGGATTCGGGCGGCGAGAGCTTGCGCGTCGGGGCGAGATCGGCTCGCTCGCCGACCACAACACTCAACTCGCCAACTGAAACGCCAAGTCACAGGCCGAGGGTGACGGGTCGGTGCCGAGCGGGAGAGTCATGGCTGGTCCTGTTCGAGGAGTTGGGCAGTACTCGGCGCGCAGGCGCGCTGCCACAAGCGAGCGGTGGCATGCCTCCGGATCGCGCTCGACGCAGAGGAGGGCGGTCACCGAGTCGCTCGGAAGCTCCGCCACGCGTTGTGTGGCGCTCGGCGCACTCGGGCGCCGGCGCGACACGGTTGCGGTTGCGGTTGCCCACGCCCTGGCGGTCGTCCTCGCGGTTACTGGAGCTGGCGCCGCTCGGTCGTCGGCGCCAGCTCCTTCACGTGCCGACAGCCGATGTCCGCCCCCGGCGGCGGCGAGGTTGCCTCACGCGACCGCGGTCCCCTCAAGCTCGACCATCTGACCGGGGATCGCCAGCCGCGCCACCCCGAGCATCGTGGTGGTCGGCGCCACCCCGGCGGCGCCCAACCGCGCCGCCAGCACGCCGTAGTGCTGGAAAAGCAGATCGACGTCGGTCGTGTAGACGTTGAGCCGGACGAGGTTCGCAAGAGACATGCCGGCCTCGCCGAGCACGGCCTCCAGGTTGTCGATGCTCAGCGCCAACTGCGCCGCCATGTCACCGTCATGCTGGGGCTTGCCGTCGCCGCTCATCGCGGTCTGCCCCGAGATGTACAGGGTCCGGGTGTGCCCGGAGACGACCTCACCCTGATTGAATCCCAACTCCGTCGACCACGTCACCGGGTTGACCGCCGTTCGTTCCATTGCCACGTCAGCTCCATTCGATTCATGGGGAGTACGTACGTCCATCGGCTCGGTGGTCACCGGCTTCGACGTCGCGTGGACGAGCCTCGCAACAAATCACGACATCCTTAGTCACGTATTCCGATAAAGTTCTTGCATGCGCGCCGACCGGTTGGTCTCGCTGGTGCTGCTGCTGCGTCAGCGCGGTCGGCTGACTGCGGACACGCTGGCCCGCGAGCTTGAGGTATCCACCCGCACCGTGCTGCGCGACATCGAGGCGCTGTCCGCTGCCGGCGTCCCGGTCTACGCCGAACGCGGCCGGCACGGCGGTTTCGCGTTGTCGCCCGGTTTCCGGACCGAGCTCACCGGTCTGAACCACGACGAGGCTCTTGCCTTGCTGACCGCCGGATCGGGGCGCGGCGAGCAGGCGTTCGGCCTCGGCTCGGCGCTCGCTTCAGCCATACGGAAGGTGGTCGACGCGCTGCCCGAAAGCCACCGGGCCACCGCGAGCGACGCGGTCCAGCGATTTCTCGTCGACCCGGAGACCGACCTGCTCTCACGCCGGCTGGTCGCTGAGGAGGTACCCGACACCACAATGATCGAGGTCCGGCGCGCGGTGCTCGCCGGACACAAGCTGCGCATCCACTACGCGGCCACGGGCCAGACACCACAGTGGCGCACGGTGGACCCGATCGGCCTGGTCACCGTACGCGACCGGGGCTACTTGCTGGCCACGAGATCCGGCGAGGACCGCACCTACCGGCTGTCGCGGGTGTTGGACGCCGAGGAACTCCCCGAAACGGCACAGCGACCGAACCGGGTCGATCTGGACCGGATCTGGCAGGAACGCTCCGCGCAGTTTCTCACCGGCGGCGACCACATCACGGTGCTGGTACGGGTGAACCCGGCGCGGCGGGAGGACCTGCTGGACACCGCGCTGGCCGTCCGCGCAGAAGAACCCGACGCAGACGGCTGGCTGCGGCTGGAGGTGACCTTCCAGGATTCACGACACGCCGAATGGGCGCTGTGGCAGCTCAGCACAGACGCGGAAGCTCTGGCCCCACAGTCGTTGCGCACATCCCTACGCAACCGCGCCGCCGCGATTGCCACCCGCTACGGAGACTCATCCTGAGAGTTGTCGCTGGGCACCATGACCTCTCTCAGCCCTCCGAAGCGGTGGGGGACAGGGCACAGGTCGCACGGACGTGGCTTACTTTCCGAACGTGATCGTTTGATCGGGCCCGCGTGGGCATGAACTGCCGTTGCCTGCGGGAGGGACGAGCTGCTCGTCGGCTCGTACTCGCTGGTGCAGAGTCGGAACTGCCGGTTCTCAGACCCGCCTGCTGCCTCACTGTCCACCGGCAACTCGGCTCACTGCGTCAACTCTCGGCGGCGGCCCCGAAGCCACGATCTTGAATCACTGGGAAGGCATGCTGCGTGGTGACAACCCACGCATCGACCTCGTCATGGGACGTCCTGATGGCGCTGATCAGCTCTTCGAGAACGTCCAGCTTCGGCTTGCTGACGTTCAGGCTGAGCTGCTCCATCGACACCTCTTGGTACGGCATGCCCAACTGCCACCAGAACCGCATGAGGTAGCGGCACTCCTGAGGCTCTCGGTCGTCTGCCAGCCGGTCATGGATGACTGCCTGGACGCTCCGCCGCTGGTCGTCGTCACGAAAGCCACTACTCAGGTCAGTCAAGGTCACGGCCGGACACTAGCAACCACGTTGGTCGTGCCACAGTCAATCGGCAGGCTCATGGGCGTCCCAGTTGCCGCCTCGCGTGGGGGGCCGCAGGGGCGTCAGTCCGACACGATATGGAGGATGGCCGTGCCGTCCTCCCCGCCCGCCATCTGGATCACGACGGCGTCGGGCTGAGCGCTCGGCCGAGCGCCGTCCAGACCACCGCACGAGTTGCCGGAGCCGTTGCTGCGGAGAACGGTGATGCAGCCCTGCCCCGAACCGCTGGCCCCGCCCCTGGACTGGCCGTTACCCGACTTCACCGTGTACTCGACCTTGTTCGGGCCGACCTCGGTCACGGACAGCGTCGTGGGACCGGCCGGACCCTTGAAGCGGACCGTCACCGGATCGGACACCGCGACCTCACAGTTGCCGTCCGCGCATGCGCCGACGTCATGACCGTCCGCCGCCGAGACCGAAGGTGTCGCCGAGGCTGTGCGATCGGCGGAAGGGCTCCCCGAGGGATGCGCGGAACGGGACTTCGACACACCCTCGCCACGCGACGGCGCGTCGGCCTGGTCCGAGCCACCACAGCCGACCGCCGTCAGAGCCGCCAGCACCCCGAGCACCACGCGGGCTCCCGCCCGATGAGTACGCGTCCTTCGCGCGCTGCCTGCCGATGTCGTCTCGGCCATGCTGCTCCCCGTGTCCTGACATGCATCAGTTCAGCGTTTCGGCGGCCAGTCTTCCCCTGTGCCTCCGTCCCCACTCCCCTCGGAGCGGGACTTCGACAGTCAGCGCCCCCAGTGCCACTGCGCCATGGGCCGTCCCGCCGGCCCACTCACCCTCAACGAAAGAGTGAGACATGACTCGATAGGACCATCAGGTTCCACTCATGCGTACCATCACTAGGACGTTGCAGACCCCAGCAGCTGCGGCCTGCGCGCGATCCAGCCGTCGCACACGGAACACATCACCCTCCATTCGCGGACACGGGCGCTCCCACTCCACCCCGGTCGCGAAGTGAACAAAGGCCAGTGTCATGTCTGAAAGCCAGGCTCACACCACAGAACTGACGTCGCATTACATCGCTCAGGTGACGAGCGACCTCGAGAGCAACGCCAAGGAGCAGGCACGCATCAACGCGGAGATCGAGGCGCTGCACGAGCAGTTGCGTGCCCTGCAGCACGACAACACCGTGCTGGTGAACATGCAGCAGGCACTCGGCGGTGGAAGCCCTGTCGCAGAGGCAGACATCACGGCTACGCCGACCGTGCCCCAGCAGGCCTCTGGCGAACGCAAGCAGAGCAAGCCGAAGAAGGCTGCCACGGCTCCGAAGAAGACGACTTCCAAGAAGATCGCCACCAAGCCGGCCAAGCTCGCCAAGCCCTCGAAGTCCGGAGCCAGGCCGACCCTCGTCGACCTGATCCGCAGTCACCTGGCGCAGCAGAGTGAGCCGCGTTCCGCCGCGGAAGTCTCCACCACGCTCGCGGAGGCTCATCCCGACCGCAACATCAAGGTCACCGTCGTGCGCACCACTCTCGAAGGGCTGGTCGCCAAGAGCCACGCTCACCGCACCAAGCAGGGCTCGTCCGTCTTCTACACCGCCGCAGCCGCCTCGGAGCCTTCTGAGGCCGAGCCGCAGCCGGAGACGGTTGCCGGCTGAGCACCCGCAGACCGGACACCCTCACTCCTGTGGTTGCGGTGCATGCGTGGGCTACGAGGACGTGGGCCGTGCGCCTGCGGCTCATCGGCGGCCAAGGCCTCTAGTCTGCGCCCAAAGCCCCACATACCGGGCGCGGCCATGACGGCAGGTCCGGCTCCCACCTGGAGGAAGAGATGCCCCCCACGCCGCAGCAGCCCTTCGGCACCGTCGTCAGCTCGATCGGCGTCAACCTGCGCAAGTACCCCAGCACCGATTCTCCCATCACCGGAACGCTCAGCCGACATGACGAAGTCGGTCTGCGGAGCAAGGTCCATGCCCAGGACATCGACGGCAACAGCATCTGGTACCTGCTCAGGGACAAGCACGCCTGGGTCGCGGCCCGCCATGTCAGCAACACTGGACAGGTTCCCCTCTCCAAGGACGTTGAGCCCGTGGGCTGAGACGGCGGCACTCCGACGGGGATCACGCCCCGACGGCCCTTGTGGATGCCGTCGCAGCTCACCCAATAGATCCACAGACATCGGAACCAGTGGCGGTGGGCGGTGGGCGGTCCCCACGGCCCATCGCTGCTTACCGAGACCGGACCCGTGCGCGGCGCTCCGACTGCGATCACCGGCTCCACACTGGGCTGGGTCCAGCCGGCATCGGGCCGACGTCCTGAGGACTGCGTTTGTTGCAGACCTCAGGGCGCGGTGCGTCAGTGCCGGGGGTCGTCAGTCGGTCACATGGTGCGGATCGCTTGGCTTGCTCGCGCGATGAATTCGGTAACCGCCGGCCAATAGGCTCGGGTTTCTTCGGTGAGTTGTCGCTCGGCGGATTGGTCGCCCTCGGCCATGGCACGCATGAGCCGTGCGGTGGAAGGTGTTGCCCTGTCGAGGGCGGCGGCTGCTTCGGCGACGTCGTCCGGGCCTTCCAATGTGACTACTTGCACGCACCGCAGGAGGGCGGCGTAGACGTCCCGTATCTGTTCGCGCAGCTGCAGAAGCTCGACACGGCGGGCATCGGGCTCGGCGATGCGCGTTACTTCGGGGATCTTCCAGTACAGCTCGCCGATGGCGACGGCCTTGTCGATGACCTCTGCGTAGGCTGCTCGTCTGGCTTCTCGCTGCCGGGCAAGGCGCTGCGCCTCGGTTGCGGCTTGAGCCTGGAGCCGTGCCGCAGTTGCGTTTCCGCGGCTGGTGACCCAGCTGGCGAGCACGGCAGTTCCGGCAGTCAACGCAGCAACCCACAACGTGTTGTCAGCCACGCCCGTCAGTGTGCCAGGACGGCTGGAACAGCGAGTTCGAGATGGCGTTCGTCCACAACATTGGGGCTCATGCTGTCGACTTCACGCGCCTCCACGACGCAACCCTGATCCGGATCCGGATCCGGCACGCTCAGCCGTCCACCGGCAGCCCCCGAGGCTCCTTGATCCGCTTCATGATGATCTGCGAGTTGACCTCGGTCACGCCGGACAGCGAGGTCAGCTTCTCGATCCACAGCCGCTCGTACGCGCGCAGGTCCGCGACCGCGATACGCAGCAGGCATCCGGGGCTGCCGAAGAGCCGGTACGCCTCGATGACGTCGGGGATGTCCTGGAGGCCGGCCTCGAACGCCTCGACCACCTCACGGTCGCGCTTGACCTCGATGGAGACGAGGACTTCGAAGCTCCGGCCGACCGCCTCCGGGTCGATCACCGCGCGATAGCCCTGGATCACCCCGTCCTGCTCCAGTTGGCGGACGCGGCGCATGCAGGGCGAGGGAGTCAGACCCACTCGCTGCGCCAGCTCCTGATTGCTCAGCCGCCCATCACTCTGCAGCTCACGCAAGATATCCCGGTCGATCTCATCCATGGCGCAATTATTAACCACAGTCTGCGCTCAGGCGGGCCGAAATTGGCGATCATATTGCAGGCCAAGGACACTATCATTGCGTCCGACCGCTCCGGCAACCCCCGGAGTAGCCGTGGGGCGCAGCCCGGCCGGGGCCACGAGCCAAGCCGGGCCGCGTGCCCCGTCGACATCGCCGCAGAACCAGCGGCACGAGCAAGGAGTGGGCACTGTGGGACGCGTCGTCGTCATCAGCACCGGCGGGACGATAGCCAGCCGCTGGCAAGGTTCGGGATTCGCCGCCGCCGCTCACGGCCGCGAGGTCATGGCGACCGCCGCTGTGCCCGAAGGCGTCACCGTCGAGGTCGTCGATCTGTTCAGCGTGAACAGCCCGCGTCTCACCACCGCTCACCAGCTCACCCTGCTCCGCACGGTCCACGAGGTGCTCGCCGACCCCGGTGTGGACGGCATCGTCGTCACCCATGGCACCGACACCCTGGAGGAGTCGGCGTTCCTGGTCGACCTCCACCACGACGACCCGCGCCCGGTCGTCTTCACCGGCGCCCAGCTTCCGCTCGACACGGCGGACGGCGACGGACCCGGCAACCTCCACGACGCGCTGCTGACCGCCGCGACGACACGGGGCCTTGGGGTACTGGTCGCCTTCGACGGCAAAGTGCACTCCGCCCGCGGCACCGTCAAAACCCAGACGCTGGCCGCCGACGCATTCGGCGACCCCTCCGGCGCCCGCATCGGGAACATCGGCTTCGGCCGGGTCTCCGTACTGCGCCACCCCCAGCGGCCGGCCGCGCTGGCCATGCCCGCCATGCCGGACACACCGCCTCGCATCGACATGGTGATGCACCACTGCGACGCCGACCCGGTCCTGCTGAACGCGGCCCTGAACGCAGGAGCCCAGGGAATCGTCCTGGTAGCCACCGGCGCCGGCAATGCCACTCCCGAGATCGTCGAGGCCGTCGCCTCCGCGACATCCCGCGGCGTGCTCGTCGCCCTGACCACCCGTGTCCAGGCCGGACCCGTCACCGAGATCTACACCCACGGCGGCGCGGTCGACCTCGTCACCGCGGGCGCTGTGCCGACCGGCACGCTGCGGGCCGGCCAGGCCCGGATTGCGGTGCTCACCGCACTGCTCGCCGCCACCGACCCGCAGGAGCGGGAACGGGTGCTGCGCCACGCACTCGGCGAGCCCGTGTCCGCCGACGCCGACCCGTCGCCCGAGCTCATGCCGGCCTGACGGCCGCCGGCCAGGTCTCCCCGCCTCGCCGCATGGCACGCCGAGGAGACCCAGGCCCGTCTCCTCCCGCCCCTCCCCCGTACGTATCTGACAGGAGTCCACACCTCCATGGCCACGCACCTGCACCCCGAGGTCCGCGCCGAGCACGATCTGCTCGGTGACCTGGACGTCCCCGCCGACGCCTACTACGGCATCCACACCCTGCGGGCGGTGCAGAACTTCCCCATCACCGGCACCCCCATCTCGGCCTACCCCGAACTCCTCAACGCCCTCGCCTGCGTCAAGCAGGCGGCTGCCCTCGCCAACCGCGACCTCGGCCTGCTGGACAGCCGCAAGGCAGCCGCGATCGTGAGCGCCTGCGAGGAGATCCGCGCCGGGAAGCTCCACGGCGAGTTCGTGGTCGACGTGATCCAGGGCGGCGCGGGCACCTCGACGAACATGAACGCCAACGAGGTCATCGCCAACCGCGCCCTGGAGCTCCTCGGCCACCGCAAGGGCGAGTACACCGGCCTGCACCCGCTCGAGGACGTCAACGCGGGACAGAGCACCAACGACGTCTACCCGACCGCCGTCAAGATCGCTCTCGACTTCACCGCCCAGCGCCTGCTGGACGCCATGGAGGTTCTCCGCCGCGCCTTCGCCGCAAAGGCCGAGGAGTTCGCGGACGTCCTGAAGATGGGCCGTACCCAGCTGCAGGACGCGGTGCCCATGACTTTGGGCCAGGAGTTCGCCACGTACGCCGTCATGCTGGAAGAGGACCACAAGCGCCTGTCCGAGGCCTGCGAGTTGATCCGCGAGATCAACCTGGGTGGCACCGCCATCGGCACCGGCCTCAACGCCCACCCCGAATACGCGGCACGGGCCTCCCAGCACCTGCGCGCCATCACCGGACTTCCGCTGTCGGTCGCACACGACCTCGTCGAAGCAACCCAGGACGCCGGCGCGTTCGTCCAGCTGTCAGGAGTGCTGAAGCGGATAGCCGTCAAGCTCTCCAAGACCTGCAACGACCTCAGGCTGCTCTCCTGCGGACCGCGCGCGGGCTTCGCCGAGATCAACCTGCCTCCGGTGCAGGCCGGTTCGAGCATCATGCCCGGCAAGGTGAACCCTGTCGTTCCCGAGGTCGTCAACCAGATCGCGTTCGAGGTCATCGGCAACGACATGACCGTAACCATGGCCGCCGAAGCGGGCCAGCTCCAGCTCAACGCCTTCGAGCCGGTCATCGCCCACAGCCTGCTGAAGAGTCTGACGCACCTGAGGGCCGGCTGCATGACCCTCGCCGAGCGGTGTGTCACCGGCATCACCGCCAACCGGGAACACCTCGCCCACCTCGTCGCCCACTCCATCGGCCTGGCGACCGCGCTGAACCCGCACATCGGCTACGAGCAGGCCACCGCCGTCGCCCAGGAAGCCCTCAGGACGGGCCGGAGCGTCCATGAACTCGTCCTCGACAAGGGCCTGCTGACCAAGGACGAGCTCGAGTTCATCCTTCGTCCGGACAATCTCGCCCGCCCGCATCTCCAGGCCGCGACGGTGGGTGTGCTCGCCGTCTGACCGTCGGAGGCTCCGACGGGGATTCAACCGGCCTTCGCCTGGGCCGAGATACCCCCGTCCACGGGCATGGCCACGCCCGTGACGAACGAGGCACGGTCGCTGCACAGCCAGGCGGCCGCCTCGGCGATCTCAAGTGGCGTTGCCATGCGCTTCTGGATCTGCGGGGCGATGAATGCCTGCTCCAGGTGAGGCAGTTGCCGTACCACCTCGTCGATCATCTCGCTGCGGGTTGTGCCCACGACGAGCGCGTTGACGCGGATGCCGCGTTCGCCGTACTCGGAGGCCGCGGCGCGGGTGATCCCGAGGATCGCGTGCTTGGCCGCGACGTACGGAACGGACGCTCCTGTGGCGTAACGGCCCGCCGTACTGCTGGTGTTGACCACCGAGCCGCCCCTGCCCGACTCCAGCATCACGGGCAGCTGATGCTTCATGCAGTTCCACACTCCGCGGACGTTGACGTCCATCGTGCGGTCGTAGACCTCGTCGTCCGTCTCGTGCAGTGAGGTCTCGATCGTGGCGTATCCCGCGTTGTTGAAGGCGGAGTCGAGGCCGCCGAAGTGCTCGACGGCGGCCTCGACCACGCGGCGGACATCGGCGGAGACGGAGACGTCGCCCGCAACGGCCAGCGCCCGGCCGCCGTTTGCGGTGATCTCCTCGGCCACGGCCCGTAGCCTCTCCTCGCGGCGGGCCATCAGGACCACGGCGGCACCCTCTTCGGCGAAGAGTCGCGCCGCGGCCTCTCCGATGCCACTGGACGCACCCGTGATCATCGCCACCTTGCCCGCGAGCAGGCGCTGGTGGCTCCCCTGTTCGATCTCTTGTCCGGTCATCGGGCGAGCATACGCACACAGAGCGCGACGGGAATGGCCCCGCCCGCGTACGGGCGGGGCCATCATGCGGCTACCGGACCACTAGTGGACCGGTACTCCACTGGACGCCGAACTCGGCGCCGGGGCATAGCCGGTGGGCCGAGTGGTGAAGGTCCCGCGGCCCTGGGTCCGGCTGCGCAGCCGGGTCGCATAGCCGAACAGTTCGGCCAGCGGCACGGTCGCGGTGATGACCGTTGTGCCTTGCCTGGCGACCGAGCCCGACACGCGGCCGCGCCGTGCCGCCAGGTCACCGAGCACGCCGCCCACCGCGTCGTCGGGCACGGTGACCGTGACCTCGACCACCGGCTCCAGGAGGACCATCGCGCAGGCGCGCAGTGCCTCCCGCAGCGCGAGCCGGCCGGCCGTTCGGAACGCCATCTCCGAGGAGTCCTTGGAGTGGGTCGCCCCGTCGGTCAGCGTCACCCGCAGCCCGGTCACCGGATGACCGCCGAGAGGTCCTTCGGCCAGAGCGTCCCGGCAACCGGCCTCGACGGCCCGGACGTACTCCTGCGGCACCCGTCCGCCCACGACGGTCGACCGGAACACAAAGTCCCCGTCGCTGCCGTCAGTCGCAGATTCCAGCAGCTCCAGCGGCTCGGTGTCGAGCACGACATGGGCGAACTGACCGGCGCCGCCGTCCTGTTTGACGTGCCGGTACATGAAGCCGGACACCCCGCGGCCGACGGTCTCCCGGTAGGAGACCCTCGGCCGGCCGACGCCGACATCCAGCCCGTGGGCGCGGCGGATCTTCTCCACCGCCACCTCGAGATGCAGCTCGCCCATACCCGACAGCACGGTCTGCCCCGTCTCGGGGTCGGTCCGCACCACCAGTGAAGGATCCTCCTCGACCAGCCGCACCAGTGCCGACACAAGCCGGTCGCTGTCGGTGCTCCTGCGGGCCTCGACCGCGACCGAGACGACCGGATCGGCGACGGTCGGCGGTTCGAGAACCAGCGGATCCGACGGGACGCACAAGGTGGCACCCGCGCGGGCGGCCTTCGGCCCGATCACCGCGACGATGTCACCGGCGACCGCCCGGTCCACCTCTTCGTGCCGGTCGGCCTGGACCCGCAGGATCCGGCTGATCCGCTCGGTGCGCCGCGCGCCCACGTCCGTCACCGCCTCTCCCTTTTCGATGGTTCCCGAATAGACCCGCAGGTACGTCAGCCGGCCCGTGGCGGTCGAGTTCACCTTGAACACCAGCGCGGCGAACGGCGCCGCCGGGTCGGCGGCCCGCTCCTGCTCCGTGCCGTCCTGTGTGCCGCGTACGGCAGGCACGTCCAGCGGAGAGGGCAGGTAGTCCACCACGGCCTCCAGCAGCGGCTCGATACCGCGGTTGCGGTAGGCCGAACCACACAGCACCACCACGCCTTCACCGGTACGGGTCAGGTCGCGCAACGCCGCCGCGAGAGTCTGCGCGGAGACAGTCGAATGGGCACAGAACTCCTCCAGCGCCAGCGGGTGGAGTTCCGCAACCGCCTCCTCCAGCTGCCGACGCCGACGCTGTGCCTCCTCGCGGAGACCGTCCGGCACCGGGCCCTCGTCGAACGTGTCGCGGCCGTCGGCCCACACCAGGGACCGCATGCGCAGCAGATCCACCACTCCGGTGAAGCCGTCCTCGCTGCCGATCGGCAACTGGACCACCAGAGGGGCCGGATGCAACCGTTCCCGGATCGAGTCGACCGCCGTGTCGAGGTCGGCACCGGCGCGGTCCAGCTTGTTGACGAAGGCGATTCGCGGCACACCGTGCCGATCGGCCTGCCGCCACACCGACTCGCTCTGCGGTTCCACTCCCGCGACGGCGTCGAACACCGCGATGGCGCCGTCGAGGACCCGCAGCGAACGTTCCACCTCGTCGGAGAAGTCGACGTGACCCGGGGTGTCGATCAGATTGACCCGGTGACCGTTCCAGTCGCAGCTCACCGCCGCGGCGAAGATGGTGATTCCACGATCGCGCTCCTGGGAGTCGAAGTCGGTGACGGTCGTTCCGTCATGGACCTCTCCACGTTTGTAGGTGGTCCCGGTGACGTACAGGATCCGTTCGGTGACGGTGGTCTTGCCGGCGTCGACGTGGGCAAGGATGCCCAGGTTGCGGACGGCGGTCAGCTGACGGGTGAGATGACGGTTGAGGTTGGTACGCACGGCGCATGGCCTTTCAGGGTGGTCCCGAAGGGGGCAGCGCGATTGCCGGACGAAACGGCCTGTGGTCAGGCCATGTGAAACCCCTCATGCGGTGCGACCTCATCGGGAATTCCCGAGAGGCTGAGTCAACACCGGGCAGACAGGGGTCAGATGCTCGTCACGGACATCCGGTACCGGCCGCGCAGCGGGCACCGGACGTACGAAGACACCAGGATCACCTCGTACCGTGACGAGGGAACAACGACATCGGTGCGGTAACGCACGGCCGGGCTCCCCTCTACTCGTCACGGCGCGCGCTGCGAGTTCGTCGCAGCGCGCGATATGCGGTGAGTGTAGTGAACGCGGCGGCAGCCGGGAAACGATTAATTTCCGCGGACAGACGAGCCGTTCAGTACCCGAGGAAAGGCTCCGGCCGTGTGGTGGGTCAGGTACGTCGGCGTCTCCTTGCGACGACGATCACGATCACGCCCAGCCCAGTCGCCCCGATCGCGGCGAGCGCGACGGGAACCGTCGAGCCCGACCCGGTCCCCGCGAGGTCACCGGAGCCGCTGGGGGTCACGCCCCCAGTTCCACCGGCCGCACCGGAGCCTCCGGACGTCTCCGTACCACCTCCGCCGGTGCCGCCGACGGCCGCAGTAGCGGTGACCGTCAGGAAGCCGAGGTTGTTCCGCCCGGGAGCCGCCCTCCCCTCACTGAGGAACACCACTCCCCGCGCTGCGTCGAGCGTCCGCGCAGCCGTGAGCGTGAAGCCGAGCACGGGCTTGATGCCCGGCATCAGTTCTCCGGGCACCCTGCACCGGTACAGCGCGCCCGTAGGGACGGGAGCGTCATCATCAGGACCGTCACCGAACGTGGGGTCCGTGTAGTTCTCCCAGTGCCAGGTGTTGGGCACCGCCTTGCACCGCTTGTCGAACCCCACCACCTTCAGTCCGCGCGGGATCTCGACCATCACGGCCTCCCCGGGGCCGCGATACGTCGCCCGGCCCCGGTTCGTCACTCCGACGACGGCAGTGAACCGCTCGCCGACACGCGTCTTGACGGTCGCGCCCGCAGCCGCCAGATCGGCCACCTGACCCGTGTCGAACGCAACGATCACGGAGTTGTCGGAGCCGTCGACCTCGCGCGGCGGCGGGGCGGCCTGCGCAGCCTTCGGCTGCGGCTTGGGCACGAGCTTCAGTACGCCCGAGGTGCCGCGCACGCCGCGGGGCTGCTCCGGGACGTACGGCAGGACCAGGTACTCCAGCCTGCTGAACTCCTCGTACTTGCCCATGCCGATCTTCAGCGGCGGGGACAGTACGTGCCGCTGCGAGTCGGCAGGGAGCGGAGTGTCCAGCAGGCACACGGCCCCCACCTTCGGGGACTTGGCGTTCTTGGGGTCACGGGTCTGGTACCAGCAGTTGGTGTAGCTGCCGAGCAGCTCCGCCCGGTTGTCGCCGTCGAAGCCCCAGATCGCCAGATAGGTGCGCGGCACGGTCTGGCTGCCCGCGTTGGACACCTCCAGCGGCAACGGGACGCTGCCGCCGGCCGGCACCCGGATCCGGTACTGCGCCGGCGGCGTCAGTATCAGGTCGGCGGCCTCGGTGACCGTGACGGCCGTCGTGAGCTCGCTCTCGCTCCCGAGCGGGGTGTTGGCCGAGCGGGCGGTGTACGTGACCTTTCCCGTGGCGCCGTTCGCCGCGCCGGCCTTGGCGCGGACCTTGTAGGAGTACGTGACGTTGGGCTCGGCGTTCCAGCGCACCTCGACATCGCCGACCGGGCAGGTGGCGACCGTCCCCGCCACGACACAGTCCGGCGCGAAGCGGAACTCCGCGACATCCTTGGCACCGGTGGTGTCGATCACCAGCTCGACGTCCTTCACCAGATCCTGCTGGGGGCGGGCGTTGATGAACTGGATCTGGACATCCTTGAACCGGGCGTCGTTGGGTACTGCGCCGGCGCGGGCCACCTCGTGCTTCGGCGGCGCGTAGACCGCGAAGGAGCCCTCCGGGGCGGGGGCGGGGGCGGGTGTGGGGCTGGGTGTGGGGGCGGCGGCGGAGGGCGGCGCGGCGGCCAGGCCCAGGCCAAGCAGCATCGCGGCACACCCGGCCAGAGCGGCGCGCGCCGCCCCGGCGGTCAGTCTCGGTCTCATGATCCGGCCTCTCCGACGGCGCCGGGCCACTGACCTCGGCCGCCGGCCCCCGGTAGGGGCGGGCGGGTCCGCGGCGGCCCGTCAGGCGCTGGTCCTCGCAAGTTGGACACTCCGCCCGCCCATGAGGTTGTACGCGCGGATGACCGGAAACAGACCCGAGCCCGAAGAGCCGGTGAACGTCGCCCTCCGGCAGCCATGGCGCTCCCGCCGGTCAGCTGTAGAAGTTGCGCTGCCACCGGTGCTTGGCCAGCACGGCGAGCTGGTCGGCGGTGAGCGGACGCCCGTCGCTCACGGCCGTGTTGCGCTCGACGTTGCGTACGGTGCGCATGCCGGGGATGACGGTGGAGACCGCGGGCGAACTCAGCACGAACCGCAACGCGTTTTCAGCCATCGCATCGTGGGCGATGCCGAGGTCGGCGACGATCGCGCCCACTCGCTCCTCGACCTGCGCCGGGCGGTCACCGCGGAAGTAGCGGCTGCGGAAGTCGCCCTCGGGGAACGTCGTGCCTGCGGTAATCCGACCGGTGAGGCCGCCCTCGTCCAGCGCCACGCGCACGATGACACCGACGCCGTGCTGCTCACAGGCCGGCAGCAGCGCGTCGGCGGGCGCCTGGTCAAACATGTTGTAGATGACCTGCACGCTGTCCACGGCGCCGCTGCGGACGAGTGCGAGTGCGTTGTCGGGCTGGTGGTCGTTGATGGAGACACCGAACAGGCGGATCTTTCCCTCCTGTTTCAGTTCGGCGATCGTCTCCAGCCAGTCGCCGCGGCCGACCCAGTCATCGCTCCAGACGTGGAACTGCAGTACGTCGAAGTGGTCGAGGCCGCTGGTGCGCAGACTGGTCTCCAGGCTTTCGCGGATGTGCGCGCCGGGGAACGTCTCGGCGGGGTCCAGGCCTTCGGGCGCCGGCCATACGCGGTTCTTCGGCGGCACTTTGGTCGCGACACGCACCTCGTCGCCGGCCCGCTCGCGGACGACCCGGCCGACGATCCGCTCGCTCTCGCCGTAGCCGCGTGCGGTGTCGATGAAGTTCACGCCGAGGTCGATCGCACGGTGCAGGGCTCGTACGGATTCGTCCTCCGTGGCGCCCACCCAGGCGGACTCGCCGATGCCCCACGCGCCGTAACCGATCTCGGACACGGACAATCCACTGCGTCCCAGCTTGCGATAGCGCACAGTTCGCCTCCATGTCGTGGTTCTCGTCCGGGTCAAGCCGGCCGGCCCCGGAAATCACGTTGACGATAAGCGACTTCGGCCGCGGGGGGCCCGTGGGTTTTGCGCCCGTCGGACCGCATCGATCAATCGTGAATGGTTTCAGTTCATTTCAATGAATCCAGATACTTGCCACCCATCAACTCGATGCGCACCGAGGCCTCTTGACATCAATCCTCGGCGGCCCTAACTTCCCCTCGCGTGAAACGATTCATCGTCGAGTCGTTACGGAGCCGAGTTGTGATCAGCAGAAGACGACTGCTCAGCACCACCGCCACGGCCGCCCTGGCAACCGCTCTCCCACAGGCGACACCCGCCGCCGCGACCCCCGCCGCAAGAGCCCGGACCGCGAAGACGCTGCGCGTCACCGTTCCGTCCGTCGAGTACGTGCAGCACCCGCTCGGCCTGGACGTGCCGCGCCCCAGGCTGAGTTGGCCCCTGGCATCGGACCAGGAGGGTCAGGCGCAGAGCGCCTATCAGGTGCGAGTGGCGACAGCCCGCGACCGCCTCAACGCGCCCGATGTGTGGGACAGCGGGAAGGTCACGTCGCCGGAATCGGTTCTGGTCCCCTATGCGGGTCCCGCACTGAAGTCGCGTACGCGCTACCACTGGCAGGTGCGGGCCTGGGACACCTCGGACCGGGTCTCCGAATGGAGTGAGCCCTCCTGGTGGGAGACGGGTCTCACCACCGCGGAGGACTGGTCGGCGCGATGGATCGGCGCACCCGCGACGCTGGTGGGCACGCCCGCCCTGGACACCGCGTCCTGGATCTGGTTCCCCGAAGGCGATCCCGCGAACAGCGCTCCCGCCGCCACCCGTTGGTTCCGCGGCACCGTCGAGATACCGGAAGGGGTGACCCGCGCCCGTCTGGTCATGACCGCGGACGACGGCTTCACGGCCCATGTGAACGGCACCCGCATCGCGCACACCGACGCCGACGGCCCGGCGGAGAACTGGCGGCGCCCCGTCCTGGTCGATGTCACCGCCCACTTGCGTCCGGGGCCGGCCGTGCTGGCGGTCACGGCCACCAATGCCTCGACAGGTCCAGCCGGTCTGCTCGGCATCCTGGAACTGACCACCGCGGGCGGCAGCCGCACATGGGTCACCGACGCCTCGTGGAAGGCCGCCGACAAGGAACCGTCCGCAGACTGGCGGTCCACCGACTTCGACGACCGCGAGTGGCCCGCCGCCAAGGTGCTGGCCAAGTGGGGCGCGGGCCCCTGGGGCAAGGTCTCCCCCAGCCACTCCCCCGCCGTCCAGCTGCGCAATGAGTTCCGCCTCCGGCGCAAACCGGTGGCACGGGCCCGGCTCTACTCCACTGCGCTTGGCCTGTACGAGGCACACCTGAACGGCAAGCGGGTCAGCGAGGACCGACTCGCCCCCGGCTGGACCGACTACCACAAGCGGGTGCAGTACCAGACGTACGACGTGACCCGGCTCCTCACGTCCGGCGCCAACGCCCTGGCGGTGACGCTCGCGGCCGGCTGGTACGCCGGCACGATCGCGTGGTTCGGGCCGCATCAGTACGGCGAACGGCCCGCACTGCTCGCCCAGCTGGAGGTGACGTACACCGACGGCACCACCGAACGGATCGGGACCGGCACCGACTGGCGCACCACCACCGGGCCGGTGACGAGCGCCGACCTGATGGCGGGCGAGGAGTACGACGCCCGGCTCGAGACCGCCGGCTGGACGCGCCCCGGGTTCGACGACGCGCACTGGCCGGCGGCCGACGCCGTCGACAAGGTGACCGCGTCCCTGGTGGCCGAGGCGGGCGGCGCCTCCCGCGTGGCAGGTGAGCTGCCCGCCCGGAAGGTGACCGAGCCGAAACCCGGAGTCTTCGTCTTCGATCTCGGCCAGAACATGGTCGGAACGGTCCGGCTAACCGTCTCCGGCAGTGCCGGTACGGCGGTACGGCTGCGCCACGCGGAGGTGCTGAACCCCGACGGCACGCTCTACACCGCGAATCTGCGCTCGGCCCGCGCCACGGACACATACATCCTCAAAGGCGGCGGCCAGGAGACCTACGAGCCGCGTTTCACCTTCCACGGCTTCCGCTATGTCGAGGTGACCGGATACCCGGGCAGGCCGCCGCTGGCCGCGGTGGTGGGACATGTCATCCACACGTCGGCGCCGTTCACCATGGACTTCGAGACGAATGTCCCGATGCTCAACCAGCTGCACAGCAACATCACCTGGGGGCAGCGCGGCAACTTCCTGTCCGTCCCCACCGACACCCCGGCTCGCGACGAGCGGCTCGGCTGGACCGGCGACATCAACGTCTTCGCGCCGACCGCGGCGTACACGATGGAGTCGGCCCGGTTCCTCACCAAGTGGCTGCAGGATCTGCGTGACGGGCAGTCGGCGGACGGCGCGTTCCCCGATGTGGCGCCGTTCATCAGCCCGCTCGGCAAGGGCGTGGCGGGATGGGGGGACGCCGGGGTGACCGTGCCCTGGGCGCTGTACCAGGCGTACGGCGACGTACGGGTCCTCGAACAGTCCTGGGAGTCGATGCTGAAGTGGCTCGACTACCTTCGGACGCACAGCAGCGGCTATCTGCGGCCTGCCACGGGCTACGGGGACTGGCTCAACGTCCAGGACGAGACACCCAAGGACGTCATCGGCACCGCCTATTTCGCGCACAGCGCCGATCTGGTGGCCCGGATCGCGCAGGCGCTGGGGAAGGATCCGGCCCCGTACCAGTCGCTGTTCGGAAGTGTGCGGGACGCGTTCCGGCGGGCGTATGTCAGCGCCGGCGGGCGGGTGAAGGGCGATACGCAGACCGCGTGCGTCCTGGCCCTGTCGATGGATCTGCTCGCCGAGACCGACCGAGGTCCGGCCGCCGACCGTCTCGTGGAGCTGATCAGGGCCAAGGACTGGCATCTGTCGACCGGCTTCCTCGGCACACCGCGCCTGCTGCCCGTGCTCACCGCGACCGGCCACACCGACATCGCCCACCGGCTCCTGCTCCAGCGGTCCTTCCCCAGCTGGGGCTACCAGATCGACCGGGGCGCGACCACCATGTGGGAGCGCTGGGACTCCATCAAGCCGGACGGCAGCTTCCAGAGCGCCGACATGAACTCCTTCAACCACTACGCGTACGGCTCGGTGGGCGAGTGGATGTACGCCCATCTCGCCGGGATCGCACCGGCCGCACCAGGCTTCGAGAAGGTGCTCGTCCGGCCGCGACCGGGCAGCGAAGTCACCGAAGCACGCGGCCGCTTCGACTCGGTCCGCGGCCCGATCACCACACACTGGAAGACGGACTCCGTAGGATTCCGGCTCGCTCTCACCCTGCCCGCCAACACCACGGCGGAGGTCTGGATCCCCGCCGCCGCCCCGGAGCACGTCACCCATGAGGGCGCGAAGTTCCTGCGCGCACAGGACGGCTGCGCTGTCTTCGCCGTGGGCTCGGGGACGCACCGCTTCGCCGGCCGACCAACTCAGACGCACCCTTCGTGACGGCCGCGCCGATGACACCGCAACCCGATGGGAGCCGGCGCTCTCCTAGGTGTTGCGAATCGCGTTCACCAGTCCGGCAACCAGGTTCGCCCGCTCGGCCATGGCGTCGACCACCAGCCACTCGTGGTCGGCGTGGGCGCCGCCCCCAACTGCGCCAAGGCCATCGAGTGTTGGCACTCCCAGTGCGGCCGTGAAGTTGCCGTCGCTTCCGCCGCCGACCGCCTTGCCGTCGAGGTCAGGAAGGAGTTGCTTGGCCACCGCAAAGAGCCCGGCCGACGCCGACTCAGGCATCGGGGGTCGACTGACAGCTCCCTGAACCGCGATCTCGGCCCCATCGAGGTGCGGGGCCAGTGCCGCAAACGCAGCTTCGATGCGTTCTTTCTCGACGGCTGACTCGACCCGGACATCGACGATGACGGTCGCTTCTGCGGGAACGACGTTGTCCAACGTTCCCGCAGACGCGACGGTCGGGGTGACCGTCGTGCCGATTTCGGGCCGGCCGAGCGCGGCGATGTCCAGTACCTGGTGTGATGCTTCGATCAGGGCGTTGACCCCGGCCTCGGGCTCAAGACCTGCGTGCGACGCCCGGCCCGCGACAGAGACTTGGAACGTCCCGCAGCCTTTACGGCCGGTCTTCAGAGCTCCGCCATCAGCGGCACCCTCGACCACAAGAACAGCGCCGCACGCGAGGGCTCGTTCTTCGATGAGAGCTCGAGAAGAGCGGGAGCCAACCTCTTCGTCGGCGGTCACCAGGATCTCGACGCCCGACCGGTCATCGAGCGTCGCCAGGCCATGAACGGCCTGCACCAACCCGCCAAGCATGTCGAAGACCCCGGGGCCGGTCGCATGCCCGTCTTCGACCATGAACGGCCGGCGCTCAAGAGTGCCGAGCGGAAACACCGTGTCATGGTGACCGAGGATCAGTACCTGGGGATCGCCACCGGCCGACCAGTGCACGTGCGGCCCGGCTTCGCTCGCCACGAGGACGGCCTGCCCGCCAAGGCGGCTCTCGATGACAGCGGCGACGGCTTTGGCCGATGCCTGCAAGGCGTCGAGATCGCGCGACGGAGACTCGATCTCGACGAGTGTCCTGAGGTCGTCAATCATCGCGTCAACACTCACATCGACGGTCTTGTGCATCGTCATGCTGCAAGGGTAGTTGGCGCGCAGCCCAAGGAAGATGTCCTGCCGCCCGACGGTGGCCTGCGTACTCCTGCGACTCCTGCCGGTTCACTGACAGCAGATGTCAGTGAACCGGCCCTAGCATCCGGGCCATGAACGTCATCGTCGAACTCCGGCAGTACACCCTCCACCCGGGCGCCCGGGACACCCTCGTCGACCTCTTCGAGCGGGAATTCGTCACCGGGCAGGAGGCGGCCGGCATCACCGTAGGCGGCCGCTTCCAGGACCTGGACGACCCGGACCGCTTCGTCTGGCTACGCAGCTTCCCGGACATGGCGGCACGGGCCCGGGCGCTGCACGCCTTCTACGGCGGCCCCGTCTGGCAGGCCCATCGCGAGAGGGCCAACGCAACCATGGTGGACTCGGACAACGTGCTCCTGCTGCGCGGACCGGGCTTCGCCGCCCCGGACACCGCGGGGCCGGTCGTCGCAACCATCTGCCACCCCCTGGACCCTACGGCCTTCGCCGACCATTTCGAGCAGCACCTGCGCCCCGCGCTGACCGCCGCCGGGACCCCCGCGCAGGCGGTACACCGCTCCGAGCACGCGGAGAACACCTTCCCCGCACTACCGGTCCGGACCGGCGAGGATGTCCTGCTCTGGTTCACGGCGGGGAAGGCACCGCGCCTGCCGGACCTCTCGACCCAGCTGAAGTCGGCTCCGCAGCAGCTCCGGCTGACGCCCGTTCAGAGGCGACAGGCCTAGGACCACCGGGCAGCGTCCTGCCACTGCGCTCCAGTGCTCAGCCGGTGGAGGGGGGGGGGGGGGGGGGGGGGGGGGGGGGGGGGGGGGCGGGGGGGCGCGCCGGGGGGCGGGGGGGGGGCGGGCGGGGGGGGGGGGGGGGGGGGGGGGGGGGGGGGGTCGGGGGGGGGGGGGGGCCCCGGGGCGGCGGGCG
>NZ_JBIRTX010000014.1:0-249869 GCF_044334895.1 Streptomyces sp. NPDC020681
CCAGCCCGCCCCCGCCGCCGCGGGGCCGCCGGACCGGGGGCGGCGCCGGCGCGCCCCCGCCCCCCCCCCCCCCCCCGCCCCGGCGCTCCCGCCCGGATCAGCGGTAGTTCACAAACTGCAGAGCAAAGTCGAAGTCCTGCCCCTTCAACAGCGCCTGCACGGCCTGCAGGTCGTCCCGGCTCTTCGAGCTGACTCGCAGCTCCTCGCCCTGGACCTGCGCCTTGACGCCCTTCGGGCCCTCGTCGCGGATGATCTTCGCGACCTTCTTGGCGTTCTCCTGGGAGATGCCCTCCTCGATGGAGGCGAAGATCTTGTACTCCTTGCCGGACAGCTGCGGCTCACCCGCGTCCAGCGCCTTCAGCGAGATCCCGCGCTTGATCAGCTTGGACTGGAAGACATCGAGGATGGCGGTGACCCGCTCCTCGGAGTTTGCCTGCATCAGGATCTTCTCGCCGGACCAGGCGATCGAAGCCCCGACGTTCTTGAAGTCGTAGCGCTGAGAGATCTCCTTCGCGGCCTGGTTGAGGGCGTTGTCGACCTCCTGCCGCTCTACCTTCGAGACGATGTCGAAACTGGAGTCGGCCATGTCCTGTGGCTCCTTGTATCGGGTGCGTGGAGTCGCGGCCGGTAAGACCGAACCGCTCCGGCAAGCCTAGCCACCCGTACCTGCCCAGAGTGCTGATCAATCCGGTGGCGAAGCACCCCTGGGCATCAGGTATCGTTTACGTCGTTGCCACGGAGCACCGCCACAACAGCGGTCCTTCCCAAGGCGACATCCCATGGCGGTGTGCCCGAGTGGCCAATGGGAGCGGACTGTAAATCCGTCGGCTTAGCCTACCCAGGTTCGAATCCTGGCGCCGCCACGCGAAAAGATGGCCCCTGATCTGCGGAAACGCTGACCAGGGGCCATCGTCGTATGCGTGGCGGGACGGGCGCACTGACGCGCCTCGGTCGCACCGGCTACCGTCCTCGGCCGTGATCGAAGCGACCTACCTGAGCACCACCCGCGCAGGCTACGACGCCATCGCCGTCGACTACGCCGAGCGCGTCCGCAGCGAGCTCGAGGCCAATCCGCTGGGCCGCGCGATGCTCGCCGTGTTCGCCGAACTCGTTCAGGCCGACGGCGGCGGTCCGGTGCTCGAGGTCGGCTCCGGGCCCGGCCGCATTGCGGCTCACCTGCACTCGCTCGGGCTGTCCGTGTCCGGCGTCGACCTGTCGCCGGCAATGGTCGCGCTCGCCCGGCGTGAGCACCCCGGTCTGCGGTTCGACGAGGGTTCGATGACCGCCCTGGATCTGACGGACGGAACCCTCGGCGGCCTCGTGGCCTGGTACTCCGTCATCCACATCCCGCCGGAGCGGCAGCCGCCGGTGTTCGCCGAGTTCCACCGCGTGCTGGCGCCTGGCGGCCATCTGCTGCTCGCCTTCCAGGTTGGCGACGAACCGCGGCACTTCGCCGAGGCGTTCGGTCACGAAGTCGCGCTCGACTTCCATCGGTTGTCGCCCGACCGGATCGCCGAGCAGCTGAGCCGGGCCGGGTTCACCGTGCGGGCCCGGCTGGTGCGCGAGTCCGAGGGAACCGAGAAAACCCCGCAGGCGCACCTCTTGGCGTACAAGCCGGCGAGCCCGTAGCCGCCGTCTCCCGCCCGGGCCCGCGTCTCGCCGGACCCGGGCTCTCAGCCCCGGCCACGCCGCTCGCCCTCAGTCGGCCAGCCGGAACGCCAGCTCGATCTCCCACTTGTTCATGTCCGGCTCCTCGCGCGGGTCGGTCAGATACGACTCCAGCCGGCACGCCCAGCGCTCCGCGCCGTCCACCTCCGTCATGTCCCACGTCAGGCCCTCCCGGGCGGCCCACTCCCGCAGCGACGTGATGACCCCGAACAACTGGTCCGGGTGGCCGAGATGAGTGACCGTCACATAGCGGCCGGCGGGCAGGACCGCCACCCTGATGTCACCCTCCGGCTCCGGAACGGACGCGACCGGCAGGCCCGCCTCGACCTCCGACTCGCCCTCCATGTCGATGCTGTTGAAGCGGAAGAAGGGCGCGCCGGCGAACTCCACGCCCTGGCCGGCCACCCAGCCGATCAGTTCGCCGAGCCGGTCGGCGATCAGGGCGAACGCGTCCATGCGCACGGATCCACGGATGAAGGCATACGGCTGCTCCGCACGCTGCACGATCGCCGGTTTGAGCTCACTCATGTTTTCCCTCATGACATCAAGGGCCGCATGGAGACCCGGAATTCATCGGTGCCCCGGCATCCGGGCGCCGCGGCGCGTTCAGTTTCCGGCGATGTCCTTCACGGCAACGGTCACCGGCACCGCACCGCTGATCAGTTCCAGCGTCAGCCCGGCCGTGCCCGGTGTCTCGACAAGCTCCGCGAGCACCGCCGCCACATCGTCACGCGGCACCGCCCCGCGCCCCGTCGAAGCTTTCAGCTGTACGAGACCGGTGCCCGCGTCGTTCGTCAGTGCGCCCGGGCGCAGAACCGTCCAGGCGAGTCCGGACCTGGACCGTACGTCGTCGTCCGCCGCGCCCTTCGCCCGCAGATAGGCGTCGAACTGCCCGTCGCCCGGGTGCTGCGCGTTCGCGCCCATCGACGACACCACGATGTAGCGCCGTACGCCTGCCCGTTCCGCCGCGTCCGCGAACAGCACCGCCGCCCCGCGGTCCACCGTTTCCTTGCGGGCGACGCCGCTGCCGGGGCCCGCGCCCGCCGCGAAGATCGCCGCGTCGGCGCCCTGGAGCACCGCCGCCACCTCCTCGACGGAGGCCGACTCCAGGTCCAGGACAACCGGTTCCGCTCCGGCATCGCGCAGGTCGTCGGTCTGTTCCGGTCTGCGGATGATGCCCGCCACCTCGTGCCCGCCGGCCGAGAGCAGCCGCTCGAGTCGGAGTGCGATCTGACCGTGTCCTCCAGCGATGACAATGCGCATGAGTACGACGGTACGTCCCCGGCGCCGACCGCGCTCACGGACGGGCCTTCTCCGGCGTCCATACGCCAGAACGAGGTCAGGGGCAGGTGTCCGGCCGCCCCTGACGCGGCAGTTCGAGCGCCACCGCCGCGGCCGAGTCGCAGTACTCACGCACCGCGCTCGTCCGCGCCACCACACGCCCACGGTGGATGACGATCCGGCTGTACGCGAGCGACAGCACGCCCGACATCCGCTCGCCGCGCACAGCCAGCAGCTCCGCGGGAAACCCGGCTTCCACCCGTACTTCAGGGAGCCCCATCGCCTCCCGCGCGGCCGTCGCCACCGCCCCGTACGCGTCGTGCGCGCGCATTCCGCCCTGCGACGCCAGGAGATATGCGGCCTCCAGCGGATCGCCGCGGCCCACCGGGTTCGACACGTCCCGCAGTGCCCCGCCGCCGGCCGCGACCCGCACCCCGGCCGCGCGCAGCAGACGCACCGGCGCGTTGCCGCGGTGTTCCACCCCCGCGCAGCCGCCCTGTGGCAGACAGACCACGGTGACGCCGGCCGCCGCGAGCTGGTCCGCGGCCCTGGAGGCCACCTCGCGCGGCTGCCGCGAGAGGCCCGCGCACGGCCCGATCACCACGCCGGACCGCAGCCCGCCGGCCATCGCCGCCAACCGCCCGAGCCGCGCGGGATCGTCGGCGTGCGTGTGCAGATCGACGGGGCAGCCGTGCTCGGCCGCGACCTCGAGCACGGCCTCCGCGTAGCCGGTCGGATCGGGATCGGCGTCCGGGCATCCGCCCACCACTCCCGCGCCCATCTTCACCGCGTCCCGCAGCATCGCCAGACCGTCCGCCCCGGCGACCCCTGTGAGCAGCCGTGGCACGGCGACCGCCGCCAGATCGGCGAGCCCGCGCAGCGAACGCCGCGCCTGCAGCACCGCCTCCAGCGGTCCGAGGCCCTGGACATCACCGATCCGTACGTGCGAACGCAGCGCCGTCGCGCCATGTCCGAGCTGCAGCAGCGCGGCCTCGGTGGCGCGCCGCTGGACGTCCTCGGTGTCGTACGAGACCGGGCCGGGGGAGTCCGCGGTGAGCGCGGTGTCGCCGTGGCCGTGCGGCTCGGCCGGCGCGGGCAGCAGCAGATAGCCGCTCAGATCCACACGGGTGGAGTGCGGGGTGAGGCTGCCGGCGGTGCCGACCGCCTCGATGCGCCCGCCGCTGAGCCGTACGTCGACGGTGCGGCCGTCCGTCAGCCGGGCGCCGCAGAGCAGCAGCGCAGTGGTGTCAGCGGTGGCGCCGTCGGGGGGCTGCGGCTGGCTGTCGGGCATCGCGCTCCTGCGTGGGGCTCGGGCCGCGTAGTGAAGAGGCAAGATCACGCAGCGTGTGGTCGAGCCTAGGGGTGCTCCGAGCACGCTTCGAGGAGGAGCGAAATAGTCGTACCGGTGTGGCCACGAGTGGCGTACGGGACAGGGGTGGTGAGGAGCCGGAGAGTGAAGCACCTCGTGGCAGGCCAGCGGGCCGGCACAGCAGTGCCGGAGGAGTGGCGGAGGCCGGACGAGGGGCGGCGAAACGGATTTGGGCGATCGGCGACCGACCGTGTAATGTCTTCATCGCTCGCCCCAATAGCTCAGTCGGTAGAGCGTCTCCATGGTAAGGAGAAGGTCTACGGTTCGATTCCGTATTGGGGCTCTGATGTCGGTGATCCTCGTCTTCGGGCGAGGAGATCCGGTATCGCAGCGGTGTAGCTCAGTCGGTAGAGCAAGCGGCTCATAATCGCTGTGTCACCGGTTCAAGTCCGGTCACCGCTACAGACAGTAGCCGATTGCGGGGTCGGTCCTCCGATCGGCTACTCTTTTATGCGTTCATCCGTCAATCTGTCCGTCCAAGGAGCACTCACGTGGCTGCCACCGACGTCCGCCCGAAGATCACGCTGGCCTGCGTGGAGTGCAAGGAGCGGAACTACATCACCAAGAAGAACCGGCGTAACAACCCGGACCGTCTTGAGATGAAGAAGCACTGCCCGCGCTGCAACTCGCACACGGCGCACCGCGAAACGCGCTGAATCAGGCTCGTATACGAGGCCGCCCCCGACTCGGGGGCGGCCTCGTGTCGTTTGTTGAGGTCCATCTGTCAGGAGGGAGCCAGTCCATGGCGCTCGACCAGTCCTTCGTAGGGCGGACTTATCCGCCCACCTCGCCTTATGAGGTCGGCCGGGAAAAGATCCGCGAGTTCGCCGAGGCGGTGGGCGACGCCAATCCCGCGTACACCGACCCGGTGGCCGCCAAAGAGCTCGGCCACCTGGATGTGATCGCTCCGCCGACTTTCGCCTTTGCGATCACTTTCAGGGCTGCGGAAGAGGTCATTCAGGATCCGCAGTTGGGACTGGACTACGACCGCGTGGTGCACCGCGACCAGAAGTTCGCGTACACCAGGCCGGTGCGGGCCGGGGACCGGCTGACCGTTGTCTCGACCATCGAGAGCATCAAGTCCCTTGCGGGCAACGACGTGGTGGAAATCCGCGGCGAGGTGCAGGACGAGGCCGGCGGGCATGTGGTGACCGCGTGGACCAAGCTGGTGGCGCGCGCCGCCGAGGAGGCGTGATGACGGCGAAGATCTCTTATGCGGATGTCGAGGTCGGCACCGAGCTGCCGGCGCAGAGCTTTCCTGTGACGCGGGCCACGCTGGTTCAGTACGCGGGCGCCTCCGGCGACTTCAACCCGATCCACTGGAACGAGAAGTTCGCCACGGAGGTCGGCCTTCCGGATGTCATCGCGCACGGCATGTTCACCATGGCCGAGGCGGTCCGCGTGGTGACGGACTGGGTCGGCGACCCGGGTGCGGTCGTCGAGTACGGCGTCCGTTTCACCAAGCCTGTCGTCGTGCCGAACGACGAGAAGGGTGCGGTGATCGAGGTCAGCGGCAAGGTCGCGGTGCTCCTCGAGGACAACCGCGTGCGGGTGGATCTCACGGCGACGAGCGAGGGCGAGAAGGTGCTGGGGATGTCCCGCGCCGTAGTGCAGCTCGCCTGACGCAAGCAGCGGTCGTGCGGCTGAGTAAGGGGCACCCCGTCATTGCAGGTGCCCCTTACGCGCGCCTCCCGCGCGGGAAACGGGCCGAGGCCTTGACTCGATAGTGATTGGTCACTAACTTAGTCTGCATGGTCAGGATGAGCGCAGAAGAGCGACGAGAGAGCGTCATCCGTGCCGCGATCACCGAGTTCGCGCGCGGCGGCTACGACGGCACCTCCACGGAGGCGATCGCCAAGCGGGTCGGTGTCTCCCAGCCGTATCTCTTCCGGCTGTTCAAGAACAAGAGGGAGCTGTTCCTGGCGGCCGCGATGCGCTGCCTGGAGGAGACCCCACCGGCCTTCGCCGACGCTCTGCAGTCCGACCGGCCTCCTCGCGAGGCGATGGCGTCGGCCTACATGGGGCTGATCGACGACCGCGACCGGCTGCTGATGCAGATGCAGACGTATGTCGCGGTGGCCTCCGCCGAGGCGGCGGGCGACCACGAGTTCGGTGACGCGATCCGGGAAGGCTGGGCCGAGATCTGGGACCAGGCGCAGGTCGCGTTCGCCGGGGACGTAAGGGGCACGACCGACTTCCTCGGCTGCGGCATGCTGATCAACGTCCTGGTGGCGCTGGGCTACCCGGAGGATCACCGTGTCTGGTCCGGGCTCAACATGTCCAAGGTGAAGGCTCCGCGTTAGTCGCAGCGGCCCGCCTCCTGGGCGGGTGGGTGACGTCTGTCCGCGAAAGTTAGTAATCAATAACTAACCATCTGAGGGAAGCGATGAACCAGCAAACCGCCCGCCGCGGCAGCGCCCTTTGGGCTCTCGTCATCACCAGCGTCGCCGGATTCATGGCGGCCCTCGACAACCTCGTCGTGACCACCGCCCTGCCCTCGATCCGCAAGGACCTCGGCGGCGCCCTGGCGGACCTCGAATGGACGGTGAGCGCGTACACCCTCACCTTCGCCGTCCTGCTGATGCTGGGCGCGGCCCTCGGAGACCGGTTCGGCCGCCGCAGGCTCTTCATAGTCGGTCTGACGATCTTCACCGGCGCGTCCGCGGCGGCCGCGCTGGCGCCCGGAATCGACGCGCTGATCGCCGCGCGGGCCGTCCAGGGCGTCGGCGCCGCGGTCATGATGCCGCTCACGCTGACCCTGCTGACAGCCGCCGTGCCCGCCGCCCGCCGCGGTGCCGCACTCGGCATCTTCAGCGCCGTGACCGGTCTCGCCGTGGCGAGCGGCCCGCTCATCGGCGGCACCCTCACCGAGCACATCTCCTGGCAGTGGATCTTCTGGCTGAACGTGCCGATCGGCCTTGTCCTGCTGCCACTCGCCCGGACGCGCCTCGGCGAGTCCTACGCGCCGCACGCCCGGCTCGACGTCCCCGGCACCCTGCTCGTCAGCGGCGGTCTCTTCGGCATCGTCTACGCGCTGATCAACGGCCAGGCGGACGGCTGGACCAGCACGCCGATCCTGGGCAGCCTGATACTGGGCGCGGTCCTTCTGCTGGCGTTCGTACGCCACGGCATCACCAGCAAGAACCCGATGCTGCCGATGCGGCTCTTCAGGGACCGTGCATTCTTCGGGATCAACGCGGCGAGCCTGCTGATGTTCCTGGGGATGTTCGGCTCGATCTTCCTGCTCAGCCAGTTCCTGCAGGGTGTGGCCGGCTACTCGCCCACCCAGGCCGGGCTGCGCATGCTGCCCTGGACCGGAATGCCGCTTCTCGTCGCGCCCATCGCCGGATATCTCTCCGACAAGATCGGCGGCCGCCCGGTCGTGGCCACCGGCCTCGCCCTGCAGGCGATCGGTCTCGCCATGTTCGCCATGGTCCTGGAGCCGGGTGTGTCGTACGCGACCCAGTTGCCCGCGCTGATCTTCAGTGGCGTCGGCATGGCGCTCTACTTCGCCCCGGCGGCCAGTGTGGTCATGTCCAGCGTCCGCCCGGGCGAGCAGGGCATGGCCTCCGGAGCCAACAACGCGCTGCGCGAGGTCGGCGGAGCGCTCGGCATCGCGATCCTGGGCGCGGTCTTCGCGGCCCAGGGCGGGTACGAGACTCCGGACGCCTTCACCGAAGGCACCGTCCCGGCCCTGTGGATCGGCGCGGGGGCCGTGGCCCTGGCAGCGCTCTCCGCGCTGCTGATCCCCGGCCGTCGAGGCGGGAGCGGAGCCGGGGCGACGACGAAGAAGTCGGCGCAGAGTGCCGAGGAGCGAGAGCCGGCCGTGGCCTGATGGCCGCGGGTCCCGTGTCCGCGGCCCCGTTCGTCACCCGGTCCTTACACAGTCGGTCCGTGGCCCCGCCGGAGCGGCGGGCCACGGACCGTACCCTTGTCCCCGTGCAGGAACTCCACGACGCCCCCCTCGCCCCCCTGACCACCTTCCGGCTCGGCGGCCCAGCGACCCGCCTCGTCACGGCCACGACCGACGACGAGGTGATCTCCGCCGTGCGCGAGGCGGACACCGCGGGCACGCCGCTGTTGATCATCGGTGGCGGCAGCAATCTGGTCATCGGCGACAAGGGCTTCGAGGGCACCGCGCTGCGGATCGCCACGCGCGGCTTCGAACTGGTCGGCACCACGCTCGAGTTGGCCGCCGGTGAGGTCTGGACGGACGCCGTCGCACGCACCGTCGAGGCGGGTCTCGCGGGCATCGAGTGCCTGGCCGGCATCCCAGGCTTGGCGGGCGCGACCCCGATCCAGAACGTCGGCGCCTACGGCCAGGAGGTCTCGTCGACGATCACGGAGGTGATCGCCTACGACCGCCACAGCGGCGAAACGGTCACCCTCTCGAACGCCGAGTGCGACTTCTCCTACCGCCACAGCCGCTTCAAGCAGCACCCGGACCGGTTCGTCGTGCTCCGCGTCCGCTTCGCGCTGGAGGACCGGGAGGGGCTGTCCGCACCCATCAAATACGCCGAGACGGCTCGCGTGCTCGGTGTCCAGGCCGGCGACCGGGTTGAGCTCGCGGCGGTACGCCGGGCGGTACTGGACCTGCGCGCCGGCAAGGGCATGGTGCTGGACCCCGAGGACCACGACACCTGGTCGGCCGGCTCGTTCTTCACCAACCCGATCCTGACGGCCGAGGAGTACGAGACCTTCCTGAGCCGCGTCCGCACGCGGCTCGGCGACGACGTCGCCCCGCCCGCGTACCCGGCGGGCGACGGCCGCACCAAGACGTCTGCGGCCTGGTTGATCGACAAGGCGGGCTTCACCAAGGGGTACGGCAGCGGCCCGGCCCGCATCTCCACCAAGCACACGCTCGCCCTCACCAACCGCGGCGAGGCCACCACGGAGGATCTGCTGGCTCTTGCCCGCGAGGTCGCGGCCGGGGTGCGGGAGGCGTTCGGGGTCACGCTGGTCAATGAGCCTGTGACGGTCGGCGTCAGTCTCTGACGTCCTGAGCAGCCTCAACAGCCGCGAGCCACGTCCGCCAACTGCCGCTGAAATCGGATGGAACCTGCCGGGCTCACCAGGTTGTCGAGTGGGTGACAGGGTCTTCGGACCACACACTGCTCGGGGGGAGCGCCGATGCGTCAGGGCAGCTCGGCTCGCGATTCCGAATTCGCGGAGTTCGTGACGGCGTCACATGTGTCGCTGCTGCGGACCGCTCGTCTGCTGACGGGTGATCCGCATGCGGCCGAGGATCTTGTGCAGACCGCTTTGATACGGGTCTATACGCACTGGGGCCGCTCGGCGGGCTGGGATTCTCCTCAGGCGTATGCGCGCAAGGTCGTGGTCAATCTGTACGCGACCTGGCGGCGGCGTCGCTGGCACACGGAAGTCGTCCGCCCGGAAAGCGACCTCGCCCCGGACGGCGGCGACATGGCAGGCAACGCAGAGGCAAGGCTGGAACTGGGCCGCGCACTCGCCGGCCTGCCGCGTGCCCAGCGCGCGGTGGTGGTGCTCCGTTTCTATGAGGACCTGTCGGTGGACCAGACGGCCGACCTGCTCGGCTGTTCGCCCGGGACGGTCAAGAGCCGTACCAACAGGGCTTTGGAGCGGCTGCGCGCGGCAGGCGCGCTCGCCGGTTACGCAGGAAGGGGGACGCGGTGAACGACGAAGAAGAAATGCTGAGGCAGGGCCTGCGGGACCTGGCCGAGCTGGACGGCGGCCGGGCCGGTGGCCTGACGCCGGTGGAATCGTTCCTGGCGAAGGCGCACAGGGCTCGTGCCCGGCGCAGGGTGGCGGCGGTGGCTTGCGCGGTGGTGCTGGTTGCAGGAGGTTCGGGGCTGGCCGTGCGGCTGACCGACCAGACGCCGGGGACTGCTGACCCCTCCACCGCAGCGAGCGTCGCCAACGACCCACCTCTGCGGCTGGGGCCGACCGAACCGAAGATCGGTGTCGCCTACCCGTACGACCTGGTCCAGAGCTGCGGTCTGAAATTTGCGGTGTTCGGCGGCGGGAAGTGGGCCAGCACTGGAAGGTCGGCGAAGGACGGCTCCGCCGCGGCCACTTCGGAGCTCACTCGCCACGGCGACCGCGTGTCCGGCCGGATGACCCTGATCTCGGAGGACGTCGCCCGCTTCGACTTCGGATCCGGGCCCATGAAGCAGTCCCTAACCTTCCATCCTGTCTCCGGCGGCGGGCACTGTCCCATCCTCCCTCCACCGAACCCGGACAAGCCGCCGGTCCTCGAACAGTCACCCAAGGAGGCAGTGGACGGGTTCTGGTATCCGCATGATCTCTACGTTCACTGCGGTCTCCGATTCACCGGTTTCGACGGGCGCGGGTGGATTACCGTCCGCGACTACGCGCAGGAAACCGGCATAGACGGCAGCGGCAGGCACACCATCGTGACCGGCCTCATAAAGATGTCGGGGGACACGCTCCGCTTTGAATCCCCTGGGCTCGCTCCGATTGAATTCCGGCCAACCACGTCGGCCGACGGAGAGCCCCCTATGTGCTCGTAGCCGCTAGTACGCCACGCCCACCCCCTGCTTGACCGTCCCCCCGTCCTCCACCATCGACAGCATCGCGTGCGCCACATCCGCCCGCCCGATCGTCCGGCCGCTCGGCGGGTTCGCGCCGACCACCGTCCGGTACGTGCCCGTCAGCGGTTTGTTCAGCAGTCGTGGCGGCCGTACCGACGTCCAGTCAGTGGTGCTGGCGGCCAGGTCGGTCTCCATGGCCCGCAGGTCGTCGTACACCGGCTTCAGCAGTGAGTTGATCAGCGCCAGCATCGCGCGGTCGAGCAGCGGCTCGTGTTCCGCGGTCTCGCCGAGCGGGGCGGCGCTCACCACCAGGAGGCGGCGGGTGCCCTCCGCCTCCATCGCCCAGAGCACCGAGCGCGTCAGCTTCGCCGCGATCCCGGCGTCCCCGCGCTTGCGGGCTCCGAGACCCGACAGCACCGCATCCCGTCCGGCGACCGCCTCGCGCAGCGACTCGCCCTCCTTCAAGTCCGCCCGGAAGACCTGCAGGCCGGGACCTGCGATCGTGAACGAGGACGGGTCGCGCACGACCGCCGTCACCTCGTGGCCTGCCGCCAGCGCCTGCTGGACGATCTCCTGGCCGATCCTGCCCGTCGCTCCGAAAACCGTGAGCCTCATCGCCCGCACCTCCAAGGTGGGTAAGTGTTCACTCACCTCTAGAGTGGGTAAGTATTCACTCACTAGTCAAGACCCGTCGGAGGATCGATGCAGAAGCCGGCCCGCGCCCGCCTCCTCGATGCCGCGCACGAGCTCATGCTCAGCCTCGGCCTCGCGCGCACCACCACCAAGGAGATCGCCAAGGCGGCCGGCTGCTCGGAGGCGGCGCTCTACAAGTACTTCGCCAGCAAGGAGGAACTGTTTGTCACCGTGCTCAAGGAGCGGCTGCCCGGGCTCAACCCACTCCTGGGCAGGCTGATCGAGAACCCGGGGGAGCGGAGCGTCGAGGAGAACCTGACCGAGATCGCCCGCGAGGCCGCGCTGTTCTACGCCGAGAGCTTCCCGATCGCCGCCTCGCTCTACGCCGAGCCCCAGCTCAAGCAGCGTCACGACGCCGCCATGCGCGAGCTGGGCCGAGGGCCGCACATGCCCATCCACCGGCTGGACGAATATCTCCGCGCCGAGCAGGACGCCGGCCGTATCGACGCGGAGGCCGACACCTTCGCCGCCGCGTCACTGCTTCTCGGTGCCTGTGCCCAGCGCGCCTTTGCCTATGACGCGACCAAGGACGGACAGCCGCCGCAGCCGCTGGACCAGTTCGCCGAGGGCCTGGCCCGTACCCTGCTCAGCGGAATCGGCAGGCCGACTGACTAACTCGCCAGCCAGGCGTCGATCCCGGCCAGCAGCTTGGCGCGGACCTCGTCCGGAGCGGCCGACCCTCGCACCGACTGGCGTGCCAGCTCCGCCAGTTCGGGGTCCGTGAAGCCGTGGTGCTTCCGTGCGAACTCGTACTGCGCGGCCAGCCGGGAGCCGAAGAGCAGCGGGTCGTCCGCCCCGAGCGCCATCGGCACCCCCGCGTCGTACAGCGTCCGCAGCGGCACATCGGCGGGCTTCTCGTACACGCCCAGCGCCACATTCGACGACGGGCACACCTCGCACGTCACGCCGCGCTCGGCCAGCTTCCGCAGCAGCCGGGGATCCTCGGCCGCGCGCACGCCGTGCCCGATCCGGGAGGCATGCAGATCGTCCAGGCAGTCCCGTACGGACGCGGGGCCCGTCAGCTCGCCGCCGTGGGGCGCCGCGAGCAGGCCGCCGTCGCGGGCGATTGCGAAGGCGCGGTCGAAGTCCCGTGCCAGGCCCCGGCGTTCGTCGTTCGAGAGGCCGAAGCCGACGACTCCGCGGTCCGCGTACCGCACGGCGAGGCGCGCCAGCGTGCGGGCGTCCAGCGGGTGTTTCATACGGTTGGCGGCCACCAGCACCCGCAGTCCGAGACCGGTCTCCCGGGCCGCGCTGTCCACCGCGTCCAGGATGATCTCCAGCGCCGGGATCAGGCCGCCCAGCATCGGGGCGTACGAGGTCGGGTCGACCTGTATTTCGAGCCAGCCCGAGCCGTCCCGCACATCCTCCTCGGCCGCCTCGCGCACCAGGCGCTGGATGTCCTCGGGGGAGCGCAGACAGGACCGCGCGATGTCGTAGAGCCGCTGGAAGCGGAACCAGCCGCGTTCGTCGGTGGCCCGCAGCTTGGGCGGTTCGCCACCGGTCAGAGCGTCGGGCAGATGGACGCCGTACTTGTCGGCCAGCTCAAGCAGGGTGCTGGGCCGCATCGAACCGGTGAAATGCAGATGCAGATGAGCCTTGGGCAGCTGGGTCAGGTCACGTACGCGGTCCATCCCAGGATCTTGCCGTACGGCCGCGCCGTCGGAAAGCCGGATTCCTCGATCGGGTTCTTGCCCGAACGAAGAAACGGGCCCCTGGCCTCAGCCAGGAGCCCGTGTGACTTCGGATCCGCTAGTCGCGCGCTTCCGCGAGCAGCTTCTGGAGACGGGCCACGCCCTCCACCAGGTCCTCGTCGCCCAGCGCGTACGACAGCCGCACATAGCCCGGAGTGCCGAAGGCCTCGCCCGGGACGACCGCCACCTCGGCCTCGTCCAGGATCAGCGCCGCCAGCTCCACCGAGGTCGCGGGACGCTTCCCGCGGATCTCCTTGCCCAGCAGGCCCTTGACCGACGGGTAGACGTAGAACGCACCCTCCGGCTCCGGGCACAGCACGCCGTCGATCTCGTTGAGCATCCGCACGATCGTCTGGCGGCGGCGGTCGAAGGCGGTGCGCATCTCGGCCACGGCGTCCAGCGAACCGGAGACGGCAGCGAGCGCGGCGACCTGCGCGACGTTCGACACGTTGGACGTGGCGTGCGACTGCAGGTTGGTCGCGGCCTTGACCACATCCTTCGGGCCGATGATCCAGCCCACCCGCCAACCGGTCATCGCATAGGTCTTGGCCACACCGTTGACCACGATGCACTTGTCACGCAGCTCGGGCACCAGCGCGGGCAGCGAGGCGAAGGTGGCGTCGCCATACACAAGGTGCTCGTAGATCTCATCCGTCAGCACCCACAGGCCGTGCTCGTGGGCCCAGCGGCCGATCGCCTCGGAGTCCTCACGGCTGTAGACCGCGCCGGTCGGGTTGGACGGGGAGACGAAGAGCACGACCTTCGTACGCTCGGTGCGCGCGGCCTCCAGCTGCTCCACGGAGACGCGGTAACCGGTCGTCTCGTCGGCCACCACCTCGACCGGGACGCCGCCCGCGAGCCGGATCGACTCGGGGTAGGTCGTCCAGTACGGAGCCGGGACGATCACCTCGTCGCCCGGGTCCAGGATCGCCGCGAACGCCTCGTAGATCGCCTGCTTGCCGCCGTTGGTGACCAGGATCTGCGCGGGATCCACCTCGTACCCGGAGTCGCGCAGCGTCTTGGCCGCGATGGCCTTCTTGAGCTCAGGGAGCCCGCCGGCCGGGGTGTAGCGGTGGTACTTCGGGTTCTTGCAGGCCTCGATGGCGGCTTCGACGATGTAGTCCGGGGTCGGGAAGTCAGGCTCACCGGCGCCGAAGCCGATCACCGGACGTCCGGCGGCCTTGAGGGCCTTGGCCTTGGCGTCGACGGCGAGGGTCGCGGACTCGGAGATCGCGCCGATGCGCACGGAGACCCGGCGCTCGGTGGGAGAGGTTGCAGCGCTCATACGGCCCATGCTCCCAGACGGCCAACGCGCCCGGCACACGAGTTCCGAGTCGCGGACAAGGACCGGACAAGGAGCGGACAGGAGCGGGCGGGAGCGGACAAAAGAAGGGGTGCAGGAGCGGGACGGAGCGGACGGGATGGTGGCCGTGGTGGCGGACAAGAACCGCTTGGGAGCTATCTGTTCGACGCCGGGCCTGCGACCACGTACACTCACTCGTCGTTGGCCCACACCAACCACATCTTCGGATGGGGTAGGTTGGGTGAAGCCACAAAGGGTCGTAGCTCAATTGGTAGAGCACTGGTCTCCAAAACCAGCGGTTGGGGGTTCAAGTCCCTCCGGCCCTGCTACACACGCCTTCGCGAGGATGTGTGCGCATGTACGTACATTCAATGAACCGCCGTGCGGCTCGATAGGGCGCGGCGCGGCCACGACCCGGAATCAGGTGAAAGAACGTGACGGACGCCGTGGGCTCCATCGACACGCCTGATGCCGAGGACGAGGCGCCCCAGTCGAAGAAGTCGCGCAAGGGCGGGAAGCGCGGGAAGAAGGGCCCTCTGGGCCGCCTCGCGCTCTTCTACCGGCAGATTGTCGCCGAACTGCGCAAGGTCGTCTGGCCCACTCGGAACCAGCTGACGACGTACACCACAGTGGTGATTGTCTTCGTTGTCGTCATGATTGGTCTGGTGACCGTGATTGACTATGGGTTCCAGGAAGCCGTCAAGTACGTCTTCGGCTGATCCCGCGAAGGGCGGCCGGTAACGGCGGCCCTTTTCGCATGTTCCACCCATCTGTATCCAGGAAGAAGCAGCCACCGTGTCTGACCCGAACCTGAACGAGGCCGTTGAGCCAGGCGAGAACCCTGAGTCCGCCGAGGACGAGCTCGACATCGTTGAGGCGGCCGACGACGACCAGGCGGAAGCTGCTGACGCCGCTGCGGACGAGCCGGCCGAAGAGACCGCGATCGACGTCGACGAGGAGGCCGAGGCCGTAGCCGAGGTCGCCGAGGACGTGCCCGCGGACGAGGCCGAGGTCGCCGAGGAGGCGCCCGCCGAGGAGGCCGAGGCCCCGGTCGACCCGATCCAGGCGCTCCGCGACGAGCTGCGCCTTCTGCCCGGCGAGTGGTACGTCATCCACACGTACGCCGGATACGAGAAGCGCGTGAAGGCCAACCTTGAGCAGCGCGCCGTCTCCCTGAACGTCGAGGACTTCATCTACCAGGCCGAAGTGCCCGAGGAAGAGATCGTCCAGATCAAGAACGGCGAGCGCAAGAACGTCCGCCAGAACAAGCTTCCCGGATACGTCCTGGTCCGCATGGACCTGACGAACGAGTCCTGGGGCGTCGTCCGCAACACCCCCGGCGTCACCGGCTTCGTGGGCAACGCCTACGACCCGTACCCGCTGACCCTGGACGAGATCGTCAAGATGCTCGCTCCGGAGGCCGAGGAGAAGGCCGCCCGCGAGGCAGCCGAGGCCGAGGGCAAGCCGGCTCCCGCTCGCAAGGTCGAGGTCCAGGTGCTGGACTTCGAGGTCGGCGACTCGGTCACCGTCACGGACGGCCCGTTCGCCACGCTGCAGGCGACGATCAACGAGATCAACGCCGACTCGAAGAAGGTCAAGGGCCTTGTCGAGATCTTCGGCCGCGAGACCCCCGTCGAGCTGAGCTTCGACCAGATCCAGAAGAACTAGCTCGCGGCGCGCTTTTCCGTCCAGGTCAGGTCGGCTCTTGCAGCCGGGCTGACCTGCTCGGTTTCACCCCGCACCACGATGCCAGCTATCGTGGTGCGGTTGCCTTTGGGCAACAAGAAATCAGGAAGTTAGGAAGAGGACCCGGAATGCCTCCCAAGAAGAAGAAGGTCACGGGGCTTATCAAGCTCCAGATCCAGGCCGGCGCGGCCAACCCGGCTCCGCCGGTCGGCCCCGCGCTCGGTCAGCACGGCGTCAACATCATGGAGTTCTGCAAGGCCTACAACGCCGCGACCGAGTCGCAGCGTGGCATGGTCGTGCCGGTGGAGATCACGGTCTACGAGGACCGTTCCTTCACCTTCGTCACCAAGACTCCGCCGGCCGCCAAGCTGATCCTCAAGGCCGCGGGTGTGGACAAGGGCTCCGGCGAGCCGCACAAGACCAAGGTCGCCAAGCTGACGCGCGACCAGGTCCGTGACATCGCCACCACCAAGATGCCCGACCTGAACGCCAACGACCTGGACGCCGCGGAGAAGATCATCGCGGGCACCGCCCGTTCGATGGGCATCACGGTCGAGGGCTGACAGCCCCCGTAAGACCTGTGGTAGGACCCCGCTGGTCCGCACCACGACTCCATACCTGAACCAAGGAGCAGCAGTGAAGCGCAGCAAGACTCTCCGCGCTGCGGACGCCAAGATCGACCGGGAGAAGCTGTACGCCCCGCTCGAGGCCGTCCGTCTTGCCAAGGACACCACCGGCACGAAGTTCGACGGCACCGTCGAGGTCGCCATGCGTCTGGGCGTTGACCCGCGCAAGGCCGACCAGATGGTCCGTGGCACCGTGAACCTTCCGCACGGCACCGGCAAGACCGCCCGGGTCCTGGTCTTCGCGACCGGTGACCGTGCCGAGGCCGCGCGTGCCGCGGGCGCCGACATCGTCGGCGCCGACGAGCTCATCGACGAGGTGTCGAAGGGCCGACTGGACTTCGACGCCGTCGTCGCCACCCCGGACCTCATGGGCAAGGTCGGCCGTCTCGGCCGCGTGCTCGGTCCGCGTGGTCTGATGCCGAACCCGAAGACCGGCACCGTCACCATGGACGTCGCCAAGGCTGTCACCGAGATCAAGGGTGGCAAGATCGAGTTCCGCGTCGACAAGCACTCGAACCTGCACTTCATCATCGGCAAGGTCTCCTTCGACGAGACGAAGCTGGTCGAGAACTACGCCGCGGCGCTGGAGGAGATCCTCCGTCTCAAGCCGTCCGCCGCGAAGGGCCGCTACATCAAGAAGGCGACCCTGGCGACGACGATGGGCCCCGGCATCCCGCTGGACTCCAACCGCACCCGCAACCTCCTCGTCGAGGAGGACCCGGCCGCCGTCTGAGTCTTCTGACGGCAGTCGCGGGTCTCGCGAACCGAAGCCGGCCCCCGCACCTCTCACAAGGCGCGGGGGCCGGTTTTCTGTTGTCCCCGTGTCGTACGTGTGCGCTACGGTTCGAGAGTTCGTAGACAACAAGGGGTGGGGCATGACCATGTCCGCATGGAGGCGCGTCGGCGTCTCGCTGACGGCTGTGGCCGTCATTGCCGCGGTGGCAGGCTGTCAGGGCGGCAACGGGGAGAAGAAGGCCGCGGACGCGCCGCAGAAGGCTGAGACGCAGTCCCGCGACGCGGTGACGCAGGTTCTCACAGCGGCGTTCAAGAAGACGTCGGCCGCCAAGTCGGCCAAGGTCCGTATGACGATGTCGATGCCGGCCACGATGGATGGCGGCGGCACCATGGAGATGTCCGGAGTCATGGGGTGGGACCCCACGGTGATGGACATGACCATGAAGGGCTCCATGTTCAAGGCTGATCCGGACGCACCGGAGCAGATCCGCATGGTGTGGCTGAACGACGTGATGTTCATGGACATGGGCCCGAAGATGGCCAAGAACATGGACGGCAAGCGCTGGATGAAGCTCGACCTCGGCGCGGCCGCCGAGGCATCGGGGAACAAGGCGATGCAGAAGCAGATGACCGGCAGCCTGGAGAGCATGAACCAGGACCCGGCCAAGCAGCTGGCGATGCTGCTCGACTCGCCGAACCTCAAGCACCTGGGCTCGGAGAAGATCGACGGAGTCGAGGCCCAGCACTACAAGGGCACGCTCACGCTCGACGAGATGGTGGCGTCCAACGAGTCGCTCAAGGCCCTGACCGCGCAGGAGCGCAAGGACCTTCTCGCGAACATGAAGAAGTCCGGGATCAAGGGCTACGACACCGAGGTCTGGGTCAACGAGGACGACTACCCGGTCAAGATGGACGTCGGCATGGACAGCCCCGAGGGCAAGGTCAAGATCGTCGCCAACTACTCGGACTACGGCGCGAAGGCCGCGGTCAAGGCGCCGCCGGCCGCCGACACCTTCGACCTCATGGAGATGCTGAAGGAGCTCAGCGAGGGCCTGAAGGACGCCGACAAGGTCTGACGGCCATCCCCCGGATGGCCCGATTTGCCTGACCGGGAACCCGTCCCGTACTCTTCCACAGAAGCCAAAGACCGCTGGTCGTTGCTGTGTCCTCGTAAGAGGGTGCGGCGGCCGAAGGATCCGCTAGCTGCGGACGTCCTGCGCAGGTGACTGTGGATGAGTTCCCGGGTGCCGCTCTTTTTCAAGAGCGCGATCGGTCGAGCCACGCCCCGTGCGCCTGCGCCGGGGCGTTTCGTTTTGCCCAGCCCCTTCTGAGCGGTCCTCATCACCCGGAAGGAGGCCGACGCTCTATGGCAAGGCCCGACAAGGCTGCCGCGGTAGCCGAGCTCGCGGACCAGTTCCGCAGCTCGAACGCCGCTGTGCTGACCGAGTACCGGGGTCTCACCGTGGCTCAGCTGAAGCAGCTGCGCCGTTCACTCGGTGAGAACGCCCAGTACGCCGTGGTGAAGAACACGCTGACCAAGATTGCGGCCAACGAGGCCGGGATCAACACGCTCGACGACCTGTTCGCGGGTCCGACGGCGGTTGCCTTCGTCACCGGTGACCCGGTGGAGTCGGCGAAGGGTCTTCGTGACTTCGCCAAGGACAACCCCAACCTCATCATCAAGGGCGGTGTCCTTGACGGTAAGGCGCTTACCGCTGATGAGATCAAGAAGCTTGCGGACCTCGAGTCCCGCGAGGTTCTGCTCGCCAAGCTGGCGGGCGCCATGAAGGGCAAGCAGTCCCAGGCTGCCGCGCTCTTCCAGGCGCTTCCCTCGAAGTTCGTCCGCACCGCGGAGGCGCTTCGTGCCAAGAAGGCCGAGCAGGGCGGTGCCGAGTAATTCGGCTCGCGCATTGATCAGCGTCTGACGTCGCTGGTCGCAGCGGGCCGCACGCCCGCCGACATATACATCCGGCACCAGCCGAATTAGTGGAAGGACCGCCATCATGGCGAAGCTCAGCCAGGACGACCTGCTTGCGCAGTTCGAGGAGATGACCCTCATCGAGCTCTCCGAGTTCGTGAAGGCCTTCGAGGAGAAGTTCGACGTCACCGCTGCCGCCCCGGCCGCCGTTGCCGTTGCGGGCCCGGGTGCCCCGGTCGCCGAGGCCGCTGCCGAGCAGGACGAGTTCGACGTCATCCTCACCGGCGCCGGCGAGAAGAAGATCCAGGTCATCAAGGTCGTGCGTGAGCTGACCTCGCTGGGTCTCAAGGAGGCCAAGGACCTCGTGGACGGCGCCCCGAAGCCGGTCCTCGAGAAGGTCGCCAAGGAGGCCGCTGAGAAGGCTGCCGAGTCCCTCAAGGGCGCCGGCGCCTCCGTCGAGGTCAAGTGACCCTCTGAGTCTCTGACACGGCTCCGAGAGGGGCCGCGAGAGGCACAGCGAAGGGCGATCACCCATCCGGGTGGTCGCCCTTCGGCGTTGTGCGAGTGCTCTCTTGTTCTTCGAGCGGCGGCGAGTATCGTGATCTTCGCCGTGCGCCGCCGACCCTGGCCAGTGACGATCTCAGCAGCGAGTTTGGGTTGGGGGGCCTTGACGAACCGCACGCAGCGCGCAATTCTCAGGACGCGTCGTCACAACGATCCGGATCCGAGGCATGGATCGACGACCGAACGGGCAGTAAGGATGTGCGCCTCTTGGCGCGAGGGCTTACGCGGAGTTGAGAACAACGAGGGTCTCGAAAACCCGCACTGGACATCAGTGTGCCAAGTGGCTACACTGACCCTTTGCGCTGCCTGTTAACTGCCCCCTGCCCGTCACCAGGGGCATCCCCACGCATGAGCATTGTTGACCGAAGCATCCCTGACCTGGCCTTTTTGACCGGATCGGGAGCGTCTGTCTTTGTGCCCGGCATGGGACCGGTACGCGCGTAGTGAGTCCGAGCCCTCGGAAGGACCCCCTCTTGGCCGCCTCGCGCAACGCCTCGACCGCGAATACGAACAACGGCGCCAGCACCGCCCCGCTGCGCATCTCCTTTGCAAAGATCAAGGAGCCCCTCGAGGTTCCGAACCTCCTTGCGCTGCAGACCGAGAGCTTTGACTGGCTGCTCGGCAATGCCGCTTGGAAGGCTCGAGTCGAGGCGGCTCTGGACAGCGGACAGGACGTCCCCACGAAGTCCGGTCTGGAAGAGATCTTCGAGGAGATCTCTCCGATCGAGGACTTCTCCGGGTCGATGTCGCTGACCTTCCGCGACCACCGTTTCGAGCCTCCGAAGAACTCCATCGACGAGTGCAAGGAGCGCGACTTCACATACGCCGCGCCCCTGTTCGTCACTGCCGAGTTCACCAACAACGAGACCGGCGAGATCAAGTCCCAGACGGTCTTCATGGGCGACTTCCCGCTCATGACCAACAAGGGCACCTTCGTCATCAACGGCACCGAGCGTGTCGTGGTGTCGCAGCTGGTCCGCTCGCCGGGTGTGTACTTCGACTCTTCCATCGACAAGACGTCCGACAAGGACATCTTCACGGCCAAGATCATCCCGTCCCGGGGTGCCTGGCTCGAGATGGAGATCGACAAGCGCGACATGGTCGGTGTCCGCATCGACCGCAAGCGCAAGCAGTCCGTGACCGTACTGCTCAAGGCTCTCGGTTGGACCACCGAGCAGATCCTCGAGGAGTTCGGCGAGTACGAGTCGATGCGCGCCACCCTGGAGAAGGACCACACCCAGGGCCAGGACGACGCGCTGCTCGACATCTACCGCAAGCTGCGCCCGGGCGAGCCGCCCACGCGTGAGGCTGCTCAGACGCTGCTCGAGAACCTCTACTTCAACCCGAAGCGCTACGACCTCGCGAAGGTCGGCCGCTACAAGGTGAACAAGAAGCTCGGCGCGGATGAGCCGCTGGACGCCGGCGTGCTCACCACCGACGACGTCATTGCGACCATCAAGTACCTGGTCAAGCTGCACGCCGGGGAGACCGAGACGGTCGGCGAGAGCGGCACCCAGATCGTCGTCGAGACCGACGACATCGACCACTTCGGCAACCGCCGTCTGCGCAACGTCGGCGAGCTCATCCAGAACCAGGTCCGTACGGGTCTGGCTCGTATGGAGCGCGTCGTGCGTGAGCGCATGACGACCCAGGATGTCGAAGCGATCACGCCGCAGACCCTGATCAATATCCGGCCGGTCGTCGCCTCCATCAAGGAGTTCTTCGGCACCAGCCAGCTGTCGCAGTTCATGGACCAGAACAACCCGCTGTCGGGTCTCACCCACAAGCGCCGTCTGTCGGCTCTTGGCCCGGGTGGTCTCTCCCGTGAGCGGGCCGGCTTCGAGGTCCGTGACGTGCACCCGTCGCACTACGGCCGCATGTGCCCGATCGAGACCCCTGAAGGCCCGAACATCGGTCTGATCGGCTCGCTCGCCTCGTACGGCCGGGTCAACGCGTTCGGCTTCGTCGAGACGCCGTACCGCAGGGTCGCCGACGACCAGGTGACCGACGAGGTCGACTACCTGACCGCCGACGAGGAAGACCGGTTCGTCATCGCGCAGGCCAACGCCGCGCTGACCGACGACATGCGCTTCGCCGAAGCGCGTGTCCTGGTCCGCCGTCGTGGCGGCGAGGTCGACTACGTGCCGGGCTCCGACGTGGACTACATGGACGTCTCGCCGCGCCAGATGGTGTCGGTCGCGACCGCCATGATCCCGTTCCTCGAGCACGACGACGCCAACCGTGCCCTCATGGGCGCGAACATGATGCGCCAGGCCGTTCCGCTGATCACGGCCGAGGCGCCGCTGGTCGGCACCGGCATGGAGTACCGCTGTGCGGTCGACGCCGGTGACGTCATCAAGGCCGAGAAGGACGGTGTGGTCCAGGAGGTCTCCGCGGACTACATCACCGTGGCCAACGACGACGGCACGTACACCACGTACCGCGTCGCGAAGTTCTCCCGCTCGAACCAGGGCACCTCGGTGAACCAGAAGGTCATCGTGGACGAGGGCTCGCGGGTCGTCGAGGGCCAGGTCCTCGCCGACGGTCCGGCCACCGAGGCCGGCGAGATGGCGCTCGGCAAGAACCTGCTCGTGGCGTTCATGCCGTGGGAGGGTCACAACTACGAGGACGCGATCATCCTGTCGCAGCGCCTCGTGCAGGACGACGTCCTCTCCTCGATCCACATCGAGGAGCACGAGGTCGACGCCCGTGACACCAAGCTCGGCCCCGAGGAGATCACCCGGGACATCCCGAACGTCTCCGAGGAGGTCCTCGCGGACCTCGACGAGCGGGGCATCATCCGCATCGGCGCCGAGGTCGTGGCCGGCGACATCCTGGTCGGCAAGGTCACGCCCAAGGGCGAGACCGAGCTGACCCCGGAGGAGCGCCTGCTCCGCGCGATCTTCGGTGAGAAGGCGCGTGAGGTCCGTGACACCTCGCTGAAGGTGCCGCACGGCGAGACCGGCAAGGTCATCGGCGTACGCGTCTTCGACCGCGAGGAGGGCGACGAGCTGCCGCCGGGCGTGAACCAGCTGGTTCGCGTGTACGTCGCGCAGAAGCGCAAGATCACCGATGGTGACAAGCTCGCCGGCCGTCACGGCAACAAGGGCGTCATCTCGAAGATCCTGCCGATCGAGGACATGCCGTTCCTGGAGGACGGCACCCCGGTCGACATCATCCTCAACCCGCTGGGCGTCCCGTCCCGAATGAACCCGGGACAGGTCCTCGAGATCCACCTCGGCTGGCTCGCCAGCCAGGGCTGGAAGGTCGAGGGCAGCGAGGAGTGGATGGAGCGGCTGAAGGCGATCGGCGCCGACGAGGTCGCCGCCGGCACCAATGTCGCGACCCCGGTCTTCGACGGTGCGCGCGAGGACGAGATCTCCGGTCTCTTCGAGTCCACGATCCCGAACCGCGACGGCAGCCGCATGGTGCAGCCGTCCGGCAAGGCGAACCTGTTCGACGGCCGCTCCGGCGAGCCGTTCCCGGACCCGATCTCGATCGGGTACATGTACATCCTCAAGCTCCACCACCTGGTCGACGACAAGCTGCACGCCCGCTCGACCGGCCCGTACTCGATGATCACCCAGCAGCCGCTGGGTGGTAAGGCTCAGTTCGGTGGCCAGCGATTCGGTGAAATGGAGGTGTGGGCGCTGGAGGCTTATGGCGCCGCATACGCCCTCCAGGAGCTGCTGACCATCAAGTCCGACGACGTCACCGGCCGCGTGAAGGTCTACGAGGCCATCGTCAAGGGCGAGAACATCCCCGAGCCCGGCATTCCCGAGTCCTTCAAGGTGCTCATCAAGGAAATGCAGTCGCTCTGCCTGAACGTGGAGGTGCTGTCCTCGGACGGCATGTCCATCGAGATGCGCGACACCGACGAGGACGTCTTCCGCGCAGCGGAGGAGCTCGGCATCGACCTGTCCCGGCGCGAGCCGAGCAGCGTCGAAGAGGTCTGACGGGTCTGGTCGGGGCTCTCGCAAGGAGCCCCGGCCGTGCCCCGGACCCGTACAGACCATGATTGAGACACGACCCCGAAAGAGGGATTGACGACAAGTGCTCGACGTCAACTTCTTCGACGAGCTGCGGATCGGCCTTGCCACCGCGGACGACATCCGACAGTGGTCGCACGGCGAGGTAAAGAAGCCGGAGACCATCAACTACCGCACGCTCAAGCCCGAGAAGGACGGACTCTTCTGCGAGAAGATCTTCGGTCCGACCCGGGACTGGGAGTGCTACTGCGGCAAGTACAAGCGTGTCCGCTTCAAGGGCATCATCTGTGAGCGCTGTGGCGTCGAGGTCACTCGCGCCAAGGTGCGCCGTGAGCGGATGGGCCACATTGAGCTGGCCGCGCCCGTCACCCACATCTGGTACTTCAAGGGCGTTCCGTCGCGTCTTGGCTACCTGCTGGACCTGGCGCCGAAGGACCTCGAGAAGGTCATCTACTTCGCCGCGTACATGATCACGTTCGTGGACGAGGAGCGCCGTACGCGCGATCTGCCGTCGCTGGAGGCGCATGTCTCCGTCGAGCGCCAGCAGGTCGAGAACCGCCGCGACGCCGACCTCGAGGCCCGCGCCAAGAAGCTCGAGACCGACCTGGCCGAGCTCGAGGCCGAGGGCGCCAAGGCCGACGTGCGCCGCAAGGTGCGCGAAGGCGCCGAGCGTGAGATGAAGCAGCTGCGCGACCGTGCGCAGCGCGAGATCGACCGTCTCGACGAGGTGTGGAACCGGTTCAAGAACCTCAAGGTCCAGGACCTGGAGGGCGACGAGCTGCTCTACCGCGAGCTGCGTGACCGCTTCGGCACGTACTTCGACGGTTCGATGGGTGCTGCGGCGCTGCAGAAGCGCCTGGAGTCCTTCGACCTCGACGAGGAGGCCGAGCGCCTCCGCGAGATCATCCGTACCGGCAAGGGCCAGAAGAAGACCCGTGCGCTCAAGCGCCTCAAGGTCGTCTCCGCGTTCCTGCAGACCAGCAACAGCCCCAAGGGCATGGTGCTGGACTGCGTGCCGGTCATCCCGCCGGACCTGCGTCCGATGGTGCAGCTGGACGGTGGCCGCTTCGCGACCTCCGACCTGAACGACCTGTACCGCCGTGTGATCAACCGCAACAACCGCCTCAAGCGTCTCCTTGACCTCGGCGCCCCCGAGATCATCGTGAACAACGAGAAGCGGATGCTGCAGGAGGCCGTCGACGCGCTGTTCGACAACGGCCGCCGCGGTCGCCCGGTCACCGGTCCCGGCAACCGCCCGCTGAAGTCCCTGAGCGACATGCTCAAGGGCAAGCAGGGTCGTTTCCGTCAGAACCTGCTCGGCAAGCGAGTCGACTACTCGGCGCGTTCCGTCATCGTCGTCGGCCCGCAGCTGAAGCTGCACCAGTGTGGTCTGCCCAAGGCCATGGCGCTGGAGCTCTTCAAGCCGTTCGTGATGAAGCGTCTGGTCGACCTGAACCACGCGCAGAACATCAAGTCGGCCAAGCGCATGGTCGAGCGCGGTCGCACCGTGGTGTACGACGTCCTCGAAGAGGTCATCGCCGAGCACCCGGTGCTGCTGAACCGTGCGCCGACCCTGCACCGCCTCGGCATCCAGGCCTTCGAGCCGCAGCTGGTCGAGGGCAAGGCCATTCAGATTCACCCGCTCGTCTGCACCGCGTTCAACGCGGACTTCGACGGTGACCAGATGGCCGTGCACCTGCCGCTGTCCGCGGAGGCGCAGGCGGAGGCCCGCATCCTGATGCTGTCCTCGAACAACATCCTGAAGCCGGCCGACGGCCGTCCGGTCACCATGCCGACCCAGGACATGGTGCTGGGCCTGTTCTTCCTCACGACCGACGAGGAAGAGCGCAAGGTCATCGGCGAAGGCCGCTCCTTCGGCTCCACGGCCGAGGCGATCATGGCGTTCGACGCCCGCGAGCTCTCGCTCCAGGCGAAGGTCGACATCCGCTTCCCGGTGGGCACCATCCCGCCGCGCGGCTGGACCCCGCCGGCGCAGGAAGAGGGCGACCCGGAGTGGCAGCAGGGTGACAGCTTCCGGCTGCGTACGACTCTGGGCCGCGCGCTCTTCAACGAGCTGCTGCCCGAGGACTACCCGTTCGTCGACTACTCGGTGGGCAAGAAGCAGCTCTCCGAGATCGTCAACGACCTGGCCGAGCGCTACCCCAAGGTCATCGTGGCGGCGACGCTCGACAACCTGAAGGCGGCGGGCTTCTTCTGGGCGACCCGTTCCGGTGTCACCGTGGCCATCTCCGACGTCGTGGTCCCCGAGGCCAAGAAGGCGATCGTCGCGGGCTACGAGGCGCAGGACGAGAAGGTCCAGAAGCAGTACGAGCGCGGTCTGATCACCAAGCAGGAGCGCACGCAGGAGCTCATCACCATCTGGACCAAGGCGACCAACGAGGTTGCCGAGGCGATGAACGCGAACTTCCCGAAGACCAACCCCATCTTCATGATGGTCAACTCGGGTGCTCGCGGAAACATGATGCAGATGCGTCAGATCGCCGGTATGCGTGGTCTGGTGTCCAATGCCAAGAACGAGACCATCCCGCGTCCGATCAAGGCGTCCTTCCGCGAGGGCCTGTCCGTGCTGGAGTACTTCATCTCCACGCACGGTGCCCGTAAGGGTCTGGCGGACACCGCCCTGCGTACCGCCGACTCGGGTTACCTGACCCGTCGTCTGGTGGACGTCTCGCAGGACGTCATCATCCGCGAAGAGGACTGTGGCACCGACCGCGGTCTGAAGCTGCGGATCGCCGAGAAGGACGCCGGCGGTGTTCTTCGCAAGGCGGAGGACGTCGAGACGTCCGTGTACGCACGGATGCTCGCCGAGGACGTCGTCGTCGACGGCAAGGTCATCGCGCCTGCCAATGTCGACCTCGGTGACGTGCTCATCGACGCTCTCGTCGGCGCCGGGGTCGAGGAGGTCAAGACCCGCTCGGTCCTGACCTGTGAGTCCGCGGTCGGCACGTGTGCGTACTGCTACGGCCGTTCGCTGGCCACCGGCAAGCTGGTCGACATCGGTGAGGCGGTCGGCATCATCGCCGCCCAGTCCATCGGTGAGCCCGGCACGCAGCTGACGATGCGTACCTTCCACACCGGTGGTGTGGCCGGTGACGACATCACCCAGGGTCTGCCCCGTGTCGTCGAGCTCTTCGAGGCTCGTACGCCCAAGGGTGTCGCCCCGATCTCGGAGGCGGCCGGCCGCGTCCGTATCGAGGAGACCGAGAAGACCAAGAAGCTCGTCGTCACTCCGGACGACGGCAGCGACGAGACGCCGTTCCCGATCTCGAAGCGTGCCCGTCTGCTGGTGGGCGAGGGCGACCACGTCGAGGTGGGCCAGAAGCTCACCGTGGGTGCCACCAACCCGCACGACGTGCTGCGGATCCTCGGTCAGCGCGCGGTCCAGGTCCACCTGGTCGGCGAGGTCCAGAAGGTCTACAACTCGCAGGGTGTGTCGATCCACGACAAGCACATCGAGATCATCATCCGGCAGATGCTGCGCCGTGTGACGATCATCGAGTCCGGCGACGCCGAGCTGCTGCCCGGCGAGCTGGTCGAGCGCTCGAAGTTCGAGACCGAGAACCGTCGTGTGGTCACCGAGGGCGGTCACCCCGCCTCCGGCCGTCCGCAGCTGATGGGTATCACCAAGGCCTCGCTGGCGACCGAGTCGTGGCTGTCGGCGGCGTCCTTCCAGGAGACGACCAGGGTTCTGACCGACGCGGCGATCAACGCCAAGTCGGACTCCCTGATCGGCCTCAAGGAGAACGTCATCATCGGTAAGCTCATCCCGGCCGGAACGGGCCTGGCCCGTTACCGCAACATCCGGGTGGAGCCCACCGAGGAGGCCAAGGCCGCGATGTACTCGGCCGTCGGCTACGACGACATCGACTACTCGCCGTTCGGTACCGGCTCCGGCCAGGCCGTTCCGCTGGAGGACTACGACTACGGTCCGTACAACCAGTAAGCAGTAGCAACCGGCCACAGGGCGGTCATCCCTCGCGGGATGGCCGCCCTGTGCCGTATGTTGCGGGCAGGTGTGTCCTGCGCGTGTGCAGTTGTTTTGACCGGAGCCGATGCGGTAGGTACGCTCTGACCTTGTGCCTGGGGTGTGCCTGGGCTCGTGTGCGTGTCTTCAGCCGCACGGCGAGTCTGAAAAATCGGCCACCGTAATCTGCGCCTCTCTTCGCCTTGCGGCGGGAGTCTGCAGTATTCGACACACCCGACCGCGTGGGTCGGAGACGTTCCAGGTTAGTTTCACTAACGGCACACAGAAACCGGAGAAGTAGTGCCTACGATCCAGCAGCTGGTCCGTAAGGGCCGGCAGGACAAGGTCGAGAAGAACAAGACGCCCGCACTCGAGGGTTCCCCTCAGCGTCGCGGCGTCTGCACGCGTGTGTTCACGACCACCCCGAAGAAGCCGAACTCGGCGCTGCGGAAGGTCGCGCGTGTGCGTCTGACCTCCGGCATCGAGGTCACGGCCTACATTCCGGGTGAGGGACACAACCTGCAGGAGCACTCCATCGTGCTCGTGCGTGGTGGCCGTGTGAAGGACCTGCCGGGTGTTCGTTACAAGATCATCCGCGGTTCCCTCGACACCCAGGGTGTCAAGAACCGCAAGCAGGCCCGCAGCCGCTACGGCGCCAAGAAGGAGAAGTAAGAATGCCTCGTAAGGGCCCCGCCCCGAAGCGCCCGGTCATCATCGACCCGGTTTACGGTTCTCCTCTGGTGACCTCGCTCATCAACAAGATTCTGCTCAACGGCAAGCGTTCCACTGCCGAGCGCATCGTCTACGGCGCCATGGAAGGCCTCCGCGAGAAGACCGGCGCTGACCCGGTCATCACGCTGAAGCGCGCCCTCGAGAACGTCAAGCCGTCTCTCGAGGTCAAGTCCCGCCGTGTCGGTGGCGCCACCTACCAGGTGCCGATCGAGGTCAAGCCCGGTCGCGCCGCCACCCTCGCGCTCCGCTGGGTCGTGGGTTACTCCCGCGCCCGCCGCGAGAAGACCATGACCGAGCGCCTCACGAACGAACTGCTCGACGCCTCCAACGGCCTCGGCGCTTCGGTCAAGAAGCGTGAGGACACGCACAAGATGGCCGAGTCCAACAAGGCCTTCGCGCACTACCGCTGGTAGTCGCTACCCACATCGAGACCGAGAGAAGATTGAGCCTTATGGCCACCACTTCGCTTGACCTGGCCAAGGTCCGCAACATTGGGATCATGGCCCACATCGACGCGGGCAAGACGACGACCACCGAGCGCATCCTGTTTTACACCGGTGTGAGCTACAAGATCGGTGAGGTCCACGACGGCGCTGCCACGATGGACTGGATGGAGCAGGAGCAGGAGCGCGGCATCACGATCACGTCCGCCGCGACGACCTGTCACTGGCCGCTCGAGGACGTCGATCACACCATCAACATCATCGACACCCCGGGTCACGTCGACTTCACGGTCGAGGTGGAGCGTTCGCTCCGCGTGCTCGACGGTGCCGTCACGGTGTTCGACGGTGTCGCCGGCGTTGAGCCGCAGTCCGAGACCGTCTGGCGTCAGGCGGACCGCTACGGCGTTCCGCGCATCTGCTTCGTCAACAAGCTCGACCGTACCGGCGCCGAGTTCCACCGCTGCGTCGACATGATCGTGGACCGCCTCGGTGCGACCCCGATCGTGATGCAGCTGCCGATCGGCGCCGAGATGGACTTCAAGGGCATCGTCGACCTCGTTCGTATGAAGGCTCTTGTCTGGTCCGCCGAGGCCACCAAGGGCGAGATGTACGACGTCGTCGACATCCCGGCCACGCACACCGAGGCCGCCGAGGAGTGGCGCGGCAAGCTGGTCGAGACCGTCGCGGAGAACGACGAAGAGGTCATGGAGCTGTACCTGGAGGGCGTCGAGCCCACCGAGGAGCAGCTGTACGCCGCGATCCGTCGTATCACCATCGCGTCCGGCAAGGGCGGCGGCACCACCGTCACCCCGGTGTTCTGCGGTACCGCCTTCAAGAACAAGGGTGTTCAGCCGCTGCTCGACGCGGTCGTGCGCTACCTGCCTTCTCCCCTGGACGTCGAGGCCATCGAAGGCCACGACGTGAAGGACCCGGAGACGGTCGTCAAGCGCAAGCCGTCCGACGACGAGCCGCTGTCCGCCCTGGCCTTCAAGATCGCGAGCGACCCGCACCTGGGCAAGCTCACCTTCATCCGGGTCTACTCGGGTCGCCTGGAGTCCGGCACTGCTGTGCTGAACCCCACCAAGGGCAAGAAGGAGCGCATCGGCAAGATCTACCGCATGCACGCGAACAAGCGTGAGGAGATCGAGTCGGTGGGCGCCGGTGACATCGTCGCCGTCATGGGCCTGAAGCAGACCACCACCGGTGAGACGCTGTGCGACGACAAGAACCCGGTGATCCTGGAGTCCATGGACTTCCCGGCGCCGGTCATCCAGGTCGCGATCGAGCCCAAGTCCAAGGGTGACCAGGAGAAGCTGGGTGTCGCCATCCAGCGTCTCGCGGAGGAGGACCCCTCCTTCCAGGTCCACTCGGACGAGGAGACCGGCCAGACCATCATCGGTGGTATGGGCGAGCTTCACCTCGAGGTGCTGGTCGACCGCATGCGGCGCGAGTTCCGCGTCGAGGCGAACGTCGGCAAGCCGCAGGTCGCGTACCGCGAGACGATCCGCAAGACCGTCGAGCGTATCGACTACACGCACAAGAAGCAGACCGGTGGTACCGGTCAGTTCGCGAAGGTGCAGATCGCGCTTGAGCCCATCGAGGGCGGCGACGCGACCTACGAGTTCGTGAACAAGGTCACCGGTGGCCGCATCCCCCGTGAGTACATCCCCTCGGTGGACGCGGGTGCGCAGGAAGCCATGCAGTTCGGCATCCTGGCCGGCTACGAGATGGTGGGCGTCCGCGTCACCCTTCTCGACGGTGGCTACCACGAGGTCGACTCCTCCGAACTCGCGTTCAAGATCGCTGGTTCGCAGGCGTTCAAGGAGGGTGCTCGCAAGGCGTCCCCCGTGCTCCTCGAGCCGATGATGGCCGTCGAGGTCACCACGCCCGAGGACTACATGGGCGATGTCATCGGCGACCTCAACTCCCGCCGTGGCCAGATCCAGGCCATGGAGGAGCGCAGCGGCGCTCGCGTCGTGAAGGGCCTTGTGCCCCTCTCGGAGATGTTCGGCTACGTCGGAGACCTCCGCAGCAAGACCTCGGGTCGCGCAAGCTACTCGATGCAGTTCGACTCCTACGCCGAGGTTCCGCGGAACGTCGCCGAGGAGATCATCGCGAAGGCCAAGGGCGAGTAACTCACCCGAGTTCACGCTTTAGGCTTGACACCATCCGCCGGGGTTCGACCCCGCAAGGCAAGAACCCTGGCGGCTGGCACCCCAGCAAAGATCACCTGGCGCCGATGAGTAAGGCGTACAGAACCACTCCACAGGAGGACCCCAGTGGCGAAGGCGAAGTTCGAGCGGACTAAGCCGCACGTCAACATCGGCACCATCGGTCACATCGACCACGGTAAGACGACCCTCACGGCCGCCATTACCAAGGTGCTGCATGACGCGTTCCCGGACCTGAACGAGGCCTCGGCCTTCGACCAGATCGACAAGGCGCCCGAAGAGCGCCAGCGTGGTATCACGATCTCCATCGCGCACGTCGAGTACCAGACCGAGTCGCGTCACTACGCGCACGTCGACTGCCCCGGTCACGCGGACTACATCAAGAACATGATCACCGGTGCCGCGCAGATGGACGGCGCGATCCTCGTGGTCGCCGCCACCGACGGCCCGATGCCGCAGACCAAGGAGCACGTGCTCCTGGCCCGCCAGGTCGGCGTTCCGTACATCGTTGTCGCCCTGAACAAGGCCGACATGGTGGACGACGAGGAGATCATGGAGCTCGTCGAGCTCGAGGTCCGTGAGCTCCTCTCCGAGTACGAGTTCCCGGGCGACGACCTTCCGGTCGTGCGCGTCTCGGCGCTCAAGGCTCTCGAGGGCGACAAGGAGTGGGGCCAGTCGGTCCTGAACCTGATGGCCGCCGTCGACGAGGCGATCCCGCAGCCCGAGCGTGACGTCGACAAGCCGTTCCTGATGCCGATCGAGGACGTCTTCACGATCACCGGTCGTGGCACGGTCGTCACCGGCCGTATCGAGCGTGGCATCCTCAAGGTCAACGAGACCGTCGACATCGTCGGTATCAAGACCGAGAAGACCACCACCACGGTCACCGGCATCGAGATGTTCCGCAAGCTGCTCGACGAGGGCCAGGCCGGTGAGAACGTCGGTCTGCTCCTCCGTGGCATCAAGCGCGAGGACGTCGAGCGCGGCCAGGTCATCATCAAGCCCGGTTCGGTCACGCCGCACACCGAGTTCGAGGCCCAGGCCTACATCCTGTCGAAGGACGAGGGTGGCCGTCACACCCCGTTCTTCAACAACTACCGCCCGCAGTTCTACTTCCGTACCACGGACGTGACCGGCGTCGTGACCCTCCCCGAGGGCACCGAGATGGTCATGCCGGGCGACAACACCACCATGAACGTCCAGCTGATCCAGCCGGTCGCCATGGAGGAGGGCCTCAAGTTCGCCATCCGTGAGGGTGGCCGGACCGTCGGCGCCGGCCAGGTCATCAAGATCAACAAGTAATTGTTGATCCGGCCTGGTTGCTCCTGAAGCAGCAGCAAAGGGCCCCGCACCACTGGTGCGGGGCCCTTCGCGTTGTCCGCGTGTCCGTGCGGCCCTGGGATTCGGGTCAGCCGGCGGCTGTGGCGCCCTCGGGCGACCAGAGCCACGGGTGCGCGTCCGCGCCCATGCCGACCGCCGTGGGACTGCCCGACTCACGCAGGTGGAGTGCGGGGGAGTCCAGCGGAGCGGTGCCTTGAGTGCGTGTCAGAAGCCTTCTGTCGTAGCGGAGTTGGACGCGTCCGCGGGTGTCCTTGCCGAGCAGCACCGGACCGCCGGGAGCCGCGGCCGCGCTGAGGTGGCCGTAGCCGTCGAAGCCCTCCTTGCGCGGCCTGGCCGGTGCGCCGCCGGGGCGTACGGCCAGCACGGCCGCGCCCGTCGGCCTGCGGTAGAGCAGCTCGATGCCGCCGTCCGCGGTCGGCAGTGGCGCGAGCGGGTCGCCGGGTGCCGGCAGATCGCCGCCCGGGCGGAAGGTGAGCGGCAGCCCCATCGTGTCCTGCGTCCAGTGGTGCACGGTGTCGCGTCCCGCGCCGAAGACATGGACCCGGCCCGCGCCGTCGACGACGGTCGACAGGCCGTCCTGGATCTCGGACCCGCCGAGGTCGCGCCAGCGGTCCCAGCGTCCGTCCCTGTCGCGGACCCGGGTACTGATGCCCTGGTCGGCGTTGCGGACGAAGAGGTGCACCCGGCCGTCGGGGGAGGCGATCGCGACCGGGACGCCGATGCGGCGGCCCCGGTCGTCGTCCCGTTCCGGGTTGCCGAGCCCTTCCCAGGCCTTGAACTCGCCGCCGGGGGAGCGCTGTTCGAGCAGCACGACCTCGCGCCGGTTGGGCCCGCCCCGGCCGTCGAGTGCGGCGAAGCGGAGCGCGAACAGCAACTGGCGGCCGTCGCCGAGCGTGGCCGAGCCGAGCGTCGGCGCGAGCGGGCCGCCGCCGAGATCGTCCGGGTTGCCCCAGCGACCGCTGCCGGGCCGGGTCTCGCGCCAGCGGACGGCACGCAGCCCGAGCACTCCGTATGCGACGAGCCCGCCGGAGGGCTCGGCGGCGACGGCGGGGCGGGCGCCCGGATAGCGGTAGTGGGTGGAGCGGACCCAGCCCTTCTTGTTCTTGAGCGGGCGGGTGCCGCCGACGTTGTAGTCGCCGCAGCCGGCCGGGTTGCCGCACTGCCAGTCCGGGTCGCCGCCGTACGGAACGAGGCTGGCGGCCTTCTCCTGGAGCACCGCGGGAGGCAGGTTCTTCGGCCAGTGGCGGTTGTAGTAGCCGCGGAACGAGGTGGCGACGAAGCCGGGCACCTCACCGCCGTCCTCGGTGGCCTCGGCGACCCAGCGGACCATGGCCGCCCAGCTGAAGCAGGCGACGGCGGTGTGGTCGGCGTGATCCGAGTAGCCGCGCTGCTCGCTGTCCCTCTTGCGGGTCGCCTCGTCGCTGTGCTGGATGTCCGGGTCGGGATCCAGCGTCTGGATCACGGTGGGCCGGTACTGCTCCATGAGCCCGACGAGTACGTCGATGAGCTCGTCGTGGTCGTACGAGACCGTCCTGCGCAGCGGAGAGTCCGCGGAGATCACGGTGTTCAGGCCGAGCGCGCGGTCCCGCCAGAGGCTCGGCAGCGCCATATAGCGGCGGCTTGTGTGCATCGGGAGATTGAGGAAGATCAGCTCGACCCGGCGGCTGCCGTTGGTGAGCGTGTTGATCTCCGCGCGGTGCTCGCCGTTCAGGGAGGCGACGCCCTTGGTCCAGTCGGTGAAGCGGTCGAGGCCGAGCAGGGAGGCGTAGGCCTGGCGCAGCCCCTGGTGGCGGGCGGAGGAGTAGCCGCTCTTGTCGGCCTCGACGTCCCAGTCGCCGGGTATTCGGTTCTTGCCGTCGTGCTCGCCGGCGGTGACATAGACGCAGACCAGCGGGACCCCGGCGGCCAGCATCCGCTGGGTGTCGGGGTTCATGAAGTACAGATCGTCGTCGGGGTGCGCCAGGATCTGCATCAGCTGGGCGCGGCGGGTGCTGGCGATGGCCATCCCCGGCGCGGGGTCGGCGACGGGCCCGGCACGGCGGGGTGCGGGGACGGAACAGGCTCCGAGGGCGGTGGCACCGGCGGCGACTGCCACGGCGGCGACGACACTGCGCCGGCGGAGCCCGGGTATGCCGGAGGTACCTGCCAGGGGCATACCGCTCTGCGTGCGCGCAGCGCTGTCGTTCACTTGTCGAGCTCCGTCCGCTTCCCCCGCAGCGGGCGGGCCGTGCCCCCGTCTGCGTACCGTGATCTCCCCACCACGCGGAAGGGGTGGTCAGAGCCGCCAACCGCGCTCAACTAGACGGGGTTTGGGCGCTCCGGGTTGCCCTTGCGGCTCGGGCGGGGGTCGACTGTGACGAGCACGACACCGGCGTGACCGGGGACGGAGCAGGGGGCGGAGGCTGCCGGCGGGTGATCTTGCACGGAGGTAAGAGGCGTCCGTACGAGTCCAGTGCGTGCCGCGGTTTGACAGCCGACCGGCGCGGGGTAACCTTCTCGGCTCGATTGGCGCTGGCCCTGGCCGCTGTGGCACACTAACCAGGTTGCTCGGTTGAGTGCCGATGCTGCGCGCCTCCCGCCGGGAGGACCGGAAGCGAGTCCCACAGTACTCGTCGCCCCATCTGCCGTAAGGCAGCGCTGGAGCGGACGTACGGGAATCTTCCGGGAAGTGTCAGCGCGGTACCGACCAGGCACTCGGTGGGTGTTTTCCCCCGACGCGCGGCTCAGGCCCGCACCCCCTTGGTTGGGAAATCCTTCGGGAGATCTTCGTAGAGGGAGTGCGACACGCCCGACCGCGGGGGTCGGAGAAAAACGCAGGACCGACCGAGTTCCAGAGCGTTTCTAGAGACAGGACTACTGAGTAGCCATGGCGGGACAGAAGATCCGCATCCGGCTCAAGGCCTACGACCACGAGGTCATCGACTCATCGGCGAAGAAGATCGTCGAGACGGTGACCCGCACTGGTGCGTCGGTCGCGGGCCCGGTGCCGCTGCCCACTGAGAAGAACGTGTACTGCGTCATCAAGTCGCCGCACAAGTACAAGGACTCGCGCGAGCACTTCGAGATGCGCACGCACAAGCGCCTGATCGACATTCTCGACCCGACGCCCAAGACCGTTGACTCGTTGATGCGCCTGGACCTTCCGGCCGGCGTCGACATCGAGATCAAGCTCTGAGAGGCGCGGAAGAGATGGCTAAGCAGATCAAGGGCATCCTGGGCGAGAAGCTCGGCATGACCCAGGTCTGGGACGAGAACAACCGTGTCGTCCCGGTGACTGTGGTCAAGGCCGGTCCGAACGTTGTGACCCAGGTCCGTACGAATGACGTCGACGGCTACGAGTCGGTCCAGATCGCCTTCGGCGAGATCGACCCGCGCAAGGTGAACAAGCCCCTCAAGGGCCACTTCGCCAAAGCCGACGTGACCCCCCGCCGCCACCTGGTGGAGCTCCGTACCTCCAACGCCAGCGAGTACACGCTCGGCCAGGAGATCACTGCCGAGGTGTTCGAGTCCGGCGTCAAGGTTGACGTCACGGGCAAGAGCAAGGGCAAGGGCTTCGCCGGTGTCATGAAGCGTCACAACTTCAAGGGCCTCGGCGCCGGTCACGGCACCCAGCGCAAGCACCGCTCGCCCGGTTCCATCGGTGGCTGTGCCACCCCTGGGCGTGTCTTCAAGGGCATGCGCATGGCGGGCCGTATGGGCAATGAGCGGGTCACCACCCAGAACCTGACCGTTCACGCCGTTGACGCGGAGAAGGGCCTGCTCCTGATCAAGGGCGCGGTTCCTGGTCCGAACGGCGGCCTGGTCCTGGTCCGCACTGCGGCCAAGGGGGCCTGAGGACTATGAGCACCATTGACATTCTGTCGCCCGCGGGCGACAAGTCCGGGACCGTTGAGCTCCCGGCCGAGATCTTCGACGCCAAGGTCAGCATCCCGCTGATCCACCAGGTCGTCGTCGCGCAGCTGGCCGCCGCCCGTCAGGGCACGCACAAGGTCAAGCGTCGTGGCGAGGTCCGCGGTGGTGGCAAGAAGCCTTACCGCCAGAAGGGCACCGGCCGCGCCCGTCAGGGTTCGACCCGTGCGCCGCAGTTCGCCGGCGGTGGCGTCGTCCACGGCCCCACGCCGCGTGACTACTCGCAGCGGACCCCGAAGAAGATGAAGGCCGCCGCCCTGCGCGGTGCCCTCACCGACCGGGCCCGCAACTCCCGCATCCACGTCGTCTCCGGCGTGGTCGAGGGTGACATCTCCACCAAGGCCGCCAAGACGCTGTTCGGCAAGATCTCGGAGCGCAAGAACCTGCTCCTGATCGTCGAGCGCTCGGACGAGGCCGCGTGGCTGTCCGCCCGCAACCTGCCCCAGGTGCACATCCTGGAGCCGGGCCAGCTGAACACGTACGACGTGCTCGTCTCCGACGACGTGGTCTTCACTCAGGCCGCTTTCGAGTCTTTCGTGTCCGGCGCGCCTGCTGGCCGGAACGATGAGACCGAAGGGAGCGACGCCTGATGACTGAGGCCGTCGTCACCAGCAAGACGTACTCGGACCCGCGCGACATTCTCGTCAAGCCGGTGGTTTCCGAGAAGAGCTACGCGCTGCTGGACGAGAACAAGTACACGTTCATCGTCGACCCGCGCGCGAACAAGACCCAGATCAAGCAGGCCGTCGAGGCGGTCTTCTCGGTCAAGGTCACCGGGGTCAACACGATCAACCGGCAGGGCAAGCGCAAGCGCACCCGCACTGGTTTCGGCAAGCGCTCCAACACGAAGCGCGCCATCGTGACCCTCGCCGAGGGCGACCGTATCGACATCTTCGGCGGCCCGACCTCCTGACGGAGGTCGAGTCGTCCGGAATCGGACGAGGACTGAGAAATGGGTATCCGCAAGTACAAGCCGACGACCCCGGGCCGTCGTGGCTCCAGCGTCGCCGACTTTGTCGAGATCACGCGGTCCACGCCGGAGAAGTCGCTGGTCCGCCCCCTGCACAGCAAGGGCGGCCGTAACAACACCGGTCGTGTGACCGTCCGTCACCAGGGCGGTGGCCACAAGCGCGCCTACCGCGTGATCGACTTCCGTCGTCACGACAAGGACGGCGTGCCGGCCAAGGTCGCTCACATTGAGTACGACCCGAACCGCACCGCGCGCATCGCGCTTCTGCACTACGCAGACGGCGAGAAGCGCTACATCATCGCGCCCAAGGGCCTGACGCAGGGCGACCGTGTCGAGAACGGTCCGTCCGCCGACATCAAGCCCGGCAACAACCTGGCGCTGCGCAACATCCCGGTCGGTACGACCATCCACGCCATCGAGCTGCGGCCCGGCGGCGGCGCGAAGTTCGCCCGTTCCGCGGGTGCCTCCGTGCAGCTGCTGGCGAAGGAGGGCACGATGGCCCACCTTCGTATGCCGTCCGGCGAGATCCGGCTGGTCGACGCCCGCTGCCGCGCCACCATTGGCGAGGTCGGCAACGCCGAGCAGTCGAACATCAACTGGGGCAAGGCCGGCCGTCTGCGCTGGAAGGGCGTTCGCCCGACCGTCCGCGGTGTCGCGATGAACCCGGTTGACCACCCGCACGGTGGTGGTGAGGGCAAGACCTCCGGTGGTCGCCACCCGGTCTCCCCGTGGGGTCAGAAGGAGGGTCGTACTCGTTCTCCCAAGAAGGCGAGCAACAAGTACATCGTCCGCCGCCGCAAGACGAACAAGAAGCGCTAGGAGCGGGTTTAGATGCCGCGCAGTCTCAAGAAGGGGCCCTTCGTCGACGACCACCTCATCAAGAAGGTGGATGTTCAGAACGAAGCCGGCACCAAGAACGTCATCAAGACCTGGTCCCGTCGCTCGATGATCGTCCCGGCCATGCTGGGCCACACGATCGCGGTGCACAACGGCAAGACCCACGTCCCGGTGTTCGTCACCGAGTCGATGGTCGGCCACAAGCTCGGCGAGTTCTCGCCGACTCGCACCTTCCGCGGCCACGTCAAGGACGACCGGAAGTCGAAGCGCCGCTAAGGCGGGGTGGAACGACTATGACTTACACCGAAGGGACAACCATGGAAGCCAGGGCCCAGGCGCGGTACATCCGCGTCACGCCCATGAAGGCCCGCCGAGTGGTGGACCTCATCCGTGGCATGGATGCCACGGAGGCTCAGGCGGTCCTGCGTTTCGCCCCGCAGGCCGCGAGCGTGCCGGTTGGCAAGGTGCTGGACAGCGCCATTGCCAACGCTGCACACAACTACGACCACACCGACGCCTCTTCGCTGGTCATCAGCGAGGCGTACGTCGATGAGGGCCCGACCCTGAAGCGGTTCCGTCCGCGTGCTCAGGGCCGTGCCTACCGGATCCGTAAGCGGACCAGCCACATCACCGTGGTCGTCAGCAGCAAGGAAGGAACCCGGTAATGGGCCAGAAGGTTAACCCGCATGGGTTCCGGCTCGGCATCACCACGGACTTCAAGTCCCGCTGGTACGCCGACAAGCTGTACAAGGACTACGTCAAGGAAGACGTCGCCATTCGTCGCATGATGACGAAGGGCATGGAGCGAGCCGGTATCTCGAAGGTTGAGATCGAGCGCACCCGCGACCGCGTCCGCGTTGACATCCACACCGCCCGCCCGGGCATCGTCATCGGTCGCCGCGGCGCCGAGGCGGACCGTATCCGCGGCGAGCTGGAGAAGCTGACCGGCAAGCAGGTTCAGCTGAACATCCTCGAGGTCAAGAACCCCGAGGTGGACGCTCAGCTGGTGGCTCAGGCCGTCGCCGAGCAGCTGTCCTCCCGCGTCTCCTTCCGTCGGGCCATGCGTAAGAGCATGCAGAGCTCGATGAAGGCCGGCGCCAAGGGCATCAAGATCCAGTGTGGCGGCCGTCTCGGCGGCGCCGAGATGTCCCGCTCGGAGTTCTACCGCGAGGGCCGCGTGCCCCTGCACACGCTCCGTGCGAACGTCGACTACGGCTTCTTCGAGGCCAAGACGACCTTCGGCCGTATCGGTGTGAAGGTCTGGATCTACAAGGGCGACGTCAAGAACATCGCCGAGGTCCGCGCCGAGAACGCCGCTGCCCGTGCCGGCAACCGTCCGGCCCGAGGCGGCACCGACCGCCCGGCCGGCCGCGGTGGCCGTGGTGGCGAGCGTGGTGGCGGTCGCGGCCGCAAGCCGCAGCAGTCTGCGCCGGCAGCCGAGGCCCCCAAGGCCGACGCTCCCGCCGCTTCCGCTGCTCCGGCTGCTGAGAGCACCGGAACGGAGGCCTGACCGAAATGCTGATCCCCCGTAGGGTCAAGCACCGCAAGCAGCACCACCCGAAGCGCAGCGGTATGTCCAAGGGTGGTACGCAGGTTGCGTTCGGCGAGTACGGCATCCAGGCCCTCACTCCGGCGTACGTGACCAACCGCCAGATCGAGGCGGCTCGTATCGCGATGACCCGCCACATCAAGCGTGGCGGCAAGGTCTGGATCAACATCTACCCGGACCGCCCGCTGACCAAGAAGCCCGCCGAGACCCGCATGGGTTCCGGTAAGGGTTCCCCGGAGTGGTGGATCGCGAACGTCAAGCCTGGTCGGGTGATGTTCGAGCTGTCCTACCCGAACGAGAAGATTGCTCGTGAGGCGCTCACCCGCGCTGCTCACAAGCTTCCGATGAAGTGCCGGATCGTTCGGCGCGAGGCAGGTGAGTCGTGATGTCGGCCGGTACCAAGGCGTCCGAGCTGCGCGAGCTGGGCAACGAGGAGCTTGTCAACAAGCTTCGCGAGGCCAAGGAAGAGCTGTTCAACCTCCGCTTCCAGGCGGCGACCGGTCAGCTCGAGAACCACGGTCGGCTGAAGGCCGTCCGGAAGGACATCGCGCGGATCTACACCCTGATGCGTGAGCGCGAGCTGGGCATCGAGACGGTGGAGAGCGCCTGATGAGCGAGAGCAATGTGACTGAAGAGACCAAGGCCGCCCGCGGTTTCCGCAAGACCCGTGAGGGTCTGGTCGTCAGCGACAAGATGGACAAGACCGTCGTCGTCGCTGTCGAGGACCGCGTGAAGCACGCGCTGTACGGCAAGGTCATCCGCCGTACGAACAAGCTCAAGGCGCACGACGAGCAGAACGCTGCCGGCGTCGGCGACCGCGTCCTCATCATGGAGACGCGTCCGCTGTCGTCGACGAAGCGCTGGCGCATCGTCGAGATCCTCGAGAAGGCCAAGTAATTTTGCGGGGTTCTCCCTGACGGGAGACCCTGCATGCCCCCCGCTGGGGCTCCGGCCCCAGCACAAGTTCCGCCAGGCTCGGCGCGAGCTCCTTCCTCGGAATGAGCTCGCGCCGGGAACCGGCAGACGATCAGGAGATAGACGTGATCCAGCAGGAGTCGCGACTGCGTGTCGCCGACAACACTGGTGCCAAGGAGATCCTTTGCATCCGTGTTCTCGGTGGTTCCGGTCGCCGCTACGCGGGCATCGGTGACGTCATCGTCGCCACCGTCAAGGATGCGATCCCCGGTGGCAACGTGAAGAAGGGTGACGTCGTCAAGGCGGTCATCGTTCGCACCGTCAAGGAGCGCCGCCGCCAGGACGGCTCGTACATCCGCTTCGACGAGAACGCCGCCGTCATTCTGAAGAACGACGGCGACCCTCGCGGCACCCGTATCTTCGGCCCGGTGGGCCGTGAGCTGCGCGAGAAGAAGTTCATGAAGATCATCTCGCTCGCGCCGGAGGTGCTGTAAGCATGAAGATCAAGAAGGGCGACCTGGTTCAGGTCATCACCGGTAAGGACCGCGGCAAGCAGGGCAAGGTCATTGCGGCCTTCCCCCGCGAGGACCGCGTCCTGGTCGAGGGTGTCAACCGGGTCAAGAAGCACACCAAGGCCGGTCAGACCGCTCGCGGTTCGCAGACCGGTGGCATCGTCACGACCGAGGCCCCGATTCACGTGAGCAATGTTCAGCTCGTCGTGGAGAAGGACGGCAACAAGGTCGTCACGCGCGTCGGTTACCGCTTCGACGACGAAGGCAACAAGATCCGCGTTGCCAAGCGGACGGGTGAGGACATCTGATGGCTACCACCACGACTCCGCGTCTGAAGACGAAGTACCGCGAGGAGATCGCGGGCAAGCTGCGTGAGGAGTTCTCTTACGAGAACGTCATGCAGATCCCCGGCCTCGTCAAGATCGTGGTCAACATGGGTGTGGGCGACGCCGCCCGCGACTCCAAGCTGATCGATGGTGCCATCAAGGACCTCACCACGATCACCGGCCAGAAGCCGGCCGTCACCAAGGCCCGTAAGTCCATCGCGCAGTTCAAGCTGCGTGAGGGCCAGCCGATCGGTGCCCACGTCACGCTTCGTGGCGACCGCATGTGGGAGTTCCTGGACCGCACCCTGTCGCTCGCGCTTCCGCGCATCCGCGACTTCCGTGGTCTGTCCCCCAAGCAGTTCGACGGCCGTGGCAACTACACCTTCGGTCTCACGGAGCAGGTCATGTTCCACGAGATCGACCAGGACAAGATCGACCGCGTCCGGGGTATGGACATCACCGTGGTCACCACGGCGACCAACGACGCTGAGGGCCGCGCGCTCCTTCGTCACCTCGGCTTCCCGTTCAAGGAGGCGTAAGCGAGATGGCGAAGAAGGCTCTTATTGCCAAGGCTGCTCGTAAGCCCAAGTTCGGTGTGCGTGCCTACACCCGCTGCCAGCGCTGTGGCCGCCCGCACTCCGTGTACCGCAAGTTCGGCCTGTGCCGCGTGTGCCTTCGTGAGATGGCTCACCGTGGCGAGCTGCCGGGCGTGACCAAGAGCTCCTGGTAATCCCCTAGTTGGGACTACCGGAGACTCTCGGTAAGCAATGGGTCGGTAGGGTGGCCCGCCTTTCATGCCGTAGGCTTGGAGGGTTGGGCGCCCGCCGCCCCGTACGACTTACTACGCCGTAGGTCCCCGCACCGCACCCGTCCCGCCACTGAGTGGGGAGAGGGATGGCGCATACAGGAAACCCCGGCGAGAGAGGCCGAAGGCCAATTCATGACCATGACTGATCCAATCGCAGACATGCTTACGCGTCTGCGGAACGCGAACTCGGCGTACCACGACTCCGTGACCATGCCGCACAGCAAGATCAAGTCGCACATCGCGGAGATCCTCCAGCAGGAGGGCTTCATCACGGGCTGGAAGGTCGAGGACGCCGAGGTCGGCAAGAACCTCGTCCTCGAGCTCAAGTTCGGCCCGAACCGTGAGCGCTCCATCGCGGGCATCAAGCGGATCTCGAAGCCGGGTCTCCGGGTGTACGCGAAGTCCACCAATCTGCCCAAGGTTCTCGGTGGCCTCGGCGTGGCGATCATCTCCACGTCCCACGGCCTCCTGACCGGCCAGCAGGCGCAGAAGAAGGGCGTGGGTGGGGAAGTCCTCGCCTACGTCTGGTAGTCGGGAACGGAGGAATAGCCAATGTCGCGTATCGGCAAGCTCCCCATTCAGGTTCCCGCTGGTGTGGACGTCACCATCGATGGCCGTACGGTCGCGGTGAAGGGCCCCAAGGGCGCCCTCTCGCACACCGTTGCGGCGCCGATCGAGGTCACCAAGGGCGAGGACGGCACCCTTCAGGTGCTGCGCCCGAACGACGAGCGTCAGAACAAGGCCCTGCACGGCCTGTCCCGCACGCTGGTGGCGAACATGATCACCGGCGTGACCCAGGGGTACGTCAAGGCGCTCGAGATCAGCGGTGTCGGTTACCGCGTTGCCGCGAAGGGCTCCAACCTGGAGTTCCAGCTCGGCTACAGCCACTCGATCCTGGTGGAGGCGCCCGAGGGCATCTCCTTCAAGGTCGAGTCGCCGACCAAGTTCTCGGTCGAGGGCATCGACAAGCAGAAGGTCGGCGAGGTCGCCGCAAACATCCGCAAGCTGCGTAAGCCCGACCCGTACAAGGCCAAGGGCGTCAAGTACGCGGGCGAGGTCATCCGCCGCAAGGTCGGAAAGGCGGGTAAGTAAGCCATGGCATACGGTGTGAAGATCGCCAAGGGTGACGCGTACAAGCGCGCCGCCATCAAGCGCCGCCACATCCGCGTCCGCAAGCGCATCTCCGGTTCGCCGGAGCGCCCGCGCCTGGTCGTGACGCGTTCCAACCGCCACATCGTGGCTCAGGTCATCGACGACATCGCGGGCCACACGCTCGCGTCGGCGTCGACCCTGGACACGTCGATCCGTGGTGGCGAGGGCGACAAGAGCGCCCAGGCCAAGCAGGTCGGTGCCCTGGTCGCTGAGCGCGCCAAGGCCGCCGGTGTCGAGGCCGTCGTGTTCGACCGTGGAGGCAACCAGTACGCCGGGCGGATTGCCGCTCTGGCCGACGCCGCCCGCGAAGCCGGGCTGAAGTTCTAGGCCCCGGTTCCGGAGCTAGCGGACGTAACAGAGAGAGGTAATCCAATGGCTGGACCCCAGCGCCGCGGAAGCGGTGCCGGTGGCGGCGAGCGGCGGGACCGGAAGGGCCGTGACGGCGGCGCAGCTGCCGCCGAGAAGACCGCGTACGTTGAGCGCGTTGTCGCGATCAACCGCGTCGCCAAGGTTGTGAAGGGTGGTCGTCGCTTCAGCTTCACCGCGCTCGTCGTGGTGGGTGACGGTGACGGCACCGTGGGTGTCGGTTACGGCAAGGCCAAGGAGGTGCCGGCCGCCATCGCCAAGGGTGTTGAGGAGGCCAAGAAGCACTTCTTCAAGGTCCCCCGTATCCAGGGCACCATCCCCCACCCGATTCAGGGCGAGAAGGCTGCGGGCGTCGTTCTGCTCAAGCCGGCTTCCCCCGGTACCGGTGTTATCGCCGGTGGCCCGGTGCGCGCCGTTCTGGAGTGCGCCGGCGTTCACGACATCCTGTCGAAGTCGCTCGGCTCCGACAACGCGATCAACATCGTGCACGCGACCGTGGCGGCCCTCAAGGGCCTGCAGCGTCCCGAGGAGATCGCGGCTCGCCGTGGTCTGCCCCTCGAGGACGTCGCCCCCGCGGCTCTCCTTCGTGCACGTGCGGGAGCGGGTGCGTAATCATGGCTCAGCTCAAGATCACGCAGACGAAGTCGTACATCGGCAGCAAGCAGAACCACCGCGACACCCTGCGTTCGCTTGGCCTCAAGAAGGTCAACGACACGGTTGTCAAGGAAGACCGTCCCGAGTTCCGCGGTATGGTGCACACCGTCCGCCACCTCGTCACGGTTGAGGAGGTCGACTGACATGGCGGAAAACAACCCGCTGAAGGTCCACAACCTCCGGCCCGCCCCGGGCGCCAAGACCGCCAAGACCCGTGTGGGTCGTGGTGAGGCGTCCAAGGGTAAGACCGCTGGTCGTGGCACCAAGGGCACCAAGGCCCGTTACCAGGTTCCGGAGCGCTTCGAGGGCGGGCAGATGCCCCTCCACATGCGTCTCCCGAAGCTCAAGGGCTTCAAGAACCCGTTCCGCACCGAGTACCAGGTCGTGAACCTGGACAAGCTCGGCGCTCTCTACCCCGAGGGTGGAGAGGTCACGGTGGCCGACCTGGTCGCCAAGGGCGCGGTTCGCAAGAACAGCCTCGTCAAGGTCCTGGGCCAGGGCGAGATCTCCGTGGCGCTGCAGGTGACGGTTGACGCCGTCTCCGGCTCCGCCAAGGAGAAGATTGCCGCTGCCGGCGGCACCGTCACCGAGCTCGTCTGAGACGAGTTCGATGGCTGAAAGCTGAACACGACCGGGGATGCCTCCCAAAAGGGGCATCCCCGGTTGGTCGTTCCTAGGGGGGCACATCCGCCGGTAAGGTGGCGTGCACTGTTGCTGTGAACAATGGGGGTTCTGCCCCTTCACCGCGCGGTCTGTCCAAGTAAGATCGTGCGGATTGCCTGTTACGTATTCGTCGATCCTCAATACCGTCACCTCTGACGCAGTAGCGCGGGGGTCGCAGGAGGCACCGTGCTCACCGCGTTCGCCCGGGCGTTCAAGACGCCCGACCTGCGCAAGAAGCTGCTCTTCACACTCTTCATCATCGTGCTGTACCGCCTCGGGTCGCACATCCCCGTCCCGGGTGTCGACTACGGCAACGTGCAGATCTGTGTCGATCAGGCGTCGAAGGGCAACAACAGCCTGTTCGGCCTGGTGAACATGTTCAGCGGCGGGGCGCTGCTGCAGATCACCATTTTTGCGCTGGGCATCATGCCGTACATCACGGCGAGCATCATCCTGCAGCTGCTGACCGTGGTCATTCCGCGGCTGGAGGCCCTCAAGAAGGAGGGTCAGTCCGGCACCGCGAAGATCACTCAGTACACCCGTTACCTCACGGTCGCGCTCGCCGTGCTGCAGGGCACCGGACTGGTGGCAACTGCCCGCAGCGGAGCGCTGTTCAGCGGATGCCCGGTCGGCGACCAGATCGTTCCGAACCAATCGATCTTCACCACCATCGTGATGGTGGTCACCATGACCGCGGGCACCGCGGCCGTCATGTGGCTCGGTGAGCTGATCACCGACCGCGGCATCGGCAACGGCATGTCGATCCTGATGTTCATCTCGATCGCCGCCGGCTTCCCGGGCGCCCTCTGGGCGATCAAGGAGAGCGGCAAGCTCGCCAAGGGCTGGATCGAGTTCGGCACGGTCATCCTGATCGGCTTTGTGATGGTGGCCCTGGTCGTCTTCGTCGAACAGGCCCAGCGCCGCATCCCCGTTCAGTACGCGAAGCGCATGATCGGACGGCGGTCGTACGGCGGTACGTCCACGTACATCCCGCTCAAGGTGAACCAGGCCGGTGTGATTCCGGTCATCTTCGCCTCGTCCCTGCTCTACATCCCGGCGTTGGTGGCGCAGTTCTCCAACGAGCAGTCCGGCTGGAAGACTTGGATCGAGCAGCACTTCGTCAAGGGCGATCACCCGTACTACATCGTCACGTACTTCCTGCTGATCGTGTTCTTCGCCTTCTTCTATGTGGCTATCTCGTTCAACCCCGAGGAAGTCGCCGACAACATGAAGAAGTATGGTGGCTTCATCCCGGGTATCCGGGCTGGTCGACCTACAGCCGAGTATCTGAGCTACGTGCTCAACAGGATCACTTGGCCGGGCTCGCTGTACCTGGGTCTGATTGCTCTTGTCCCAACGATGGCGTTGGCGGGCTTCGGCGGCGCAAACCAGAACTTCCCGTTCGGCGGGACAAGCATCCTGATCATCGTGGGTGTGGGTCTGGAGACCGTGAAGCAGATCGAGAGCCAGCTCCAGCAGCGTAATTACGAAGGGTTCCTCCGCTGATGCGAATCGTCCTCGTCGGGCCGCCGGGTGCCGGCAAGGGAACGCAGGCTGCGTACCTCGCCGAGAATCTGTCGATCCCGCACATCTCCACGGGCGACCTCTTCCGCGCCAACATCAGCCAGGGCACCGAGCTGGGCCGCAAGGCCAAGTCCTACATGGATGCCGGAGACCTGGTGCCCGACGAGGTCACCATCGGCATGGCCAAGGACCGCATGGAACAGCCGGACGCCGAGAACGGCTTCCTGCTGGACGGCTTCCCGCGCAATGTCTCGCAGGCCGAGGCGCTGGACGCGATGCTGAAGTCCGAGGGCATGCAGCTGGACGCGGTGCTCGATCTGGAGGTCCCCGAGGACGAGGTCGTACGGCGTATCGCGGGCCGCCGCATCTGCCGCAACGACTCCAGCCATGTGTTCCACGTGACGTACTCGGCGCCGAAGAAGGAGGGCGTCTGCGACGCCTGCGGCGGCGAGCTCTACCAGCGCGCGGACGACTCCGAGGACACGGTGCGCAACCGGCTCGACGTCTACCACACGCAGACCGAGCCGATCATCGATCACTACAAGGCCCAGGGCCTGGTGGTCACCATCTCCGCGCTGGGCAAGGTCACCGAGGTGACCAAGCGTGCGATGGACGCGCTGAAGAAGCCCGACGAGGGCGACGAGGACTGAGCAGTACCCGCAGTACCTTCTGTACGGCCGCGGTGTCCGACGGGCACCGCGGCCGTACTGTTGAGCAGAACTGTCGAGCAGCGACCGACCCAGGAAGGCAGAGGGCATGGTGCAGATCAAGACCCCGGAACAGATCGCGAAGATGCGCGAGGCGGGGCTGGTCGTCGCCGCGATCCATGCGGCGACCCGTGAAGCGGCCGTGCCCGGCGCCACCACGAAGGATCTGGACGAGGTCGCACGCAAGGTGATCGCCGATCACGGTGCGAAGTCGAACTTCCTGGGTTACGGCGGGTTCCCCGCGACCATCTGCACCTCGGCCAACGAGGTCGTCGTCCATGGCATCCCGGACGAGAAGACCGTCCTGAAGGACGGCGACATCATCTCCGTCGACGCCGGCGCGATCGTCGACGGCTGGCACGGCGACGCCGCGTACACGGCGTTCGTCGGCACGGGTCACGCTCCGGAGCTGATCGAGCTCTCCCGGGTCACCGAGGAGTCGATGTGGGCCGGCATCGCCGCGATGAAGAACGGCAACCGGCTGCTGGACGTCTCCCGGGCGATCGAGACGTACATCCGCCGCCAGCCGAAGCCGGGCGGCGGCCGGTACGGGATCATCGAGGAGTACGGCGGCCACGGCATCGGGACCGAGATGCACATGGACCCGCACCTGCTGAACTACGTCTCCAAGAAGCGGGGCAAGGGCCCGAAGCTGGTGCCCGGCTTCTGCCTGGCGATCGAGCCGATGGTCTCGCTGGGCACCCCGCACACCGAGGTGCTCGAGGACGACTGGACGGTCATCACGACCGACGGGACCTGGTCCTCGCACTGGGAGCACTCGGTCGCGCTGACCGAAGAGGGCCTGGTGGTCCTGACGGCTCCCGACGGCGGTAAGGCGAAGCTGGCGGAGCTCGGCATCACGGCCGCGCCGGACCCGCTCGGCTGACCGATGCCCGGTCCTGTTGCCCCGGCTTAACGGTTGCCTCTGCTTAACGATCTTCGTCAATGGGCAAACTTGGCGGATTCGTCTTTTCGGATGGCCTGACGTAGACTGATGCGTCGGCTCTCGTGTACCCGTGTGTCCTCATTCGGACACCGCGTTTCCGGGAGCTGATCAAGGTAGCCGATTCGAAGGGCGAAGCGTGGCCAAGAAGCAAGGTGCCATCGAGATTGAGGGCACCGTGATCGAGTCCCTCCCGAACGCGATGTTCAAGGTGGAACTCCAGAACGGTCACAAGGTCCTCGCGCACATCTCCGGCAAGATGCGGATGCACTACATCCGTATCCTTCCGGACGACCGGGTCGTGGTGGAGCTCTCTCCGTACGACCTGACGCGTGGGCGGATCGTCTACCGATACAAGTAGATCTTGCCCGCACCCCGCTCCCGGGGTGAAGGCACTGACCCGGAGAACCTCACATCCCATGAAGGTCAAGCCGAGCGTCAAGAAGATCTGCGACAAGTGCAAGGTGATCCGCCGTCACGGCCGGGTCATGGTCATCTGCGACAACCTGCGCCACAAGCAGCGCCAGGGCTGACGCACGACCATCTGCACGACTCGCAGTTCATCGCGCGACGCACGTAAAGCAAGCACATACGCAGAGTCCGCCTGGCTTCGGCCGGCGATACCCCCGGTGGAGGCCGGGGACCTGGTCCGTACCACCCTCGCTTTCACCAAGGGTCGGCGGCCACGGAACGGCTCTGTGGAAGACCTCCGAAATCAAACAGGAGCCATGAATGGCACGCCTTTCCGGCGTTGACCTCCCGCGCGAGAAGCGCGTCGAGATCGCCCTCACCTATGTCTTCGGCATCGGGCGTACCCGGTCCAAGGAAGCCCTTGCGGCCACCGGTGTCGACCCGAACACCCGCGTTCGTGATCTGCCCGAAGAGGACCTGGTCAAGCTCCGCGAGTACGTGGACGCCAACCTCAAGACCGAGGGTGACCTCCGTCGCGAGATCCAGGCCGACATCCGCCGCAAGATCGAGATCGGCTGCTACCAGGGTCTGCGGCACCGCCGTGGCCTGCCGGTCCACGGTCAGCGCACCAGCACGAACGCGCGTACCCGCAAGGGCCCGCGTCGCGCCATCGCCGGTAAGAAGAAGCCGGGCAAGAAGTAGTCCTCAGCCGGACGCTCATCAGCGGTCTTCGCTGTAGGACCGACCACCTCCCGTAGGAGTAATAGATGCCCCCCAAGGGTCGTCAGGGCGCTGCCAAGAAGGTGCGCCGCAAGGAAAAGAAGAACGTCGCTCACGGCCACGCGCACATCAAGAGCACGTTCAACAACACGATCGTCTCGATCACGGACCCCTCGGGCAACGTGATCTCCTGGGCCTCCGCCGGCCACGTCGGCTTCAAGGGCTCGCGCAAGTCCACCCCCTTCGCCGCGCAGATGGCCGCCGAGTCGGCCGCCCGCCGCGCGCAGGAGCACGGCATGCGCAAGGTCGACGTCTTCGTCAAGGGTCCCGGCTCCGGCCGTGAGACCGCGATCCGCTCCCTCCAGGCCACGGGCCTCGAGGTCGGTTCGATCCAGGACGTCACCCCCACCCCGCACAACGGCTGCCGCCCCCCGAAGCGTCGCCGCGTCTGATTTCTGTCCCCGTCAGGGGATGGTTTGGCGGGCGGTATGGCGCTTCGGTGCCGTACCGCCCGTACCCTTGTTCCGTTGGCATCAAATAGCGGGTGCCAAGACTGGAGGCATTTCTCATGCTTATCGCTCAGCGTCCGTCGCTGACCGAAGAGGTCGTCGACGAATACCGCTCCCGGTTCGTGATCGAGCCGCTGGAGCCGGGCTTCGGTTACACCCTCGGCAACTCCCTTCGCCGTACGCTCCTCTCCTCGATCCCCGGCGCCGCTGTCACCAGCATCCGGGTCGACGGTGTCCTGCACGAGTTCACCACCGTGCCGGGCGTCAAGGAGGACGTGACCGACCTCATCCTGAACATCAAGCAGCTGGTCGTCTCCTCGGAGCACGACGAGCCGGTCGTGATGTACCTGCGCAAGCAGGGTCCCGGCCTGGTCACCGCTGCTGACATCGCCCCGCCGGCCGGCGTCGAGGTCCACAACCCGGACCTCGTTCTCGCGACGCTGAACGGCAAGGGCAAGCTGGAGATGGAGCTGACCGTCGAGCGCGGTCGCGGCTATGTCTCCGCCGTGCAGAACAAGCAGGTGGGCCAGGAGATCGGCCGTATTCCGGTCGACTCCATCTACTCGCCGGTGCTCAAGGTCACGTACAAGGTCGAGGCGACCCGTGTCGAGCAGCGCACCGACTTCGACAAGCTGATCGTCGACGTCGAGACCAAGCAGGCCATGCGTCCCCGTGACGCGATGGCGTCGGCCGGTAAGACCCTGGTCGAGCTGTTCGGTCTGGCCCGCGAGCTCAACATCGACGCCGAGGGCATCGACATGGGCCCGTCCCCGACGGACGCCGCGCTCGCTGCCGATCTCGCGCTGCCGATCGAGGAGCTCGAGCTCACCGTTCGCTCGTACAACTGCCTCAAGCGCGAGGGCATCCACTCCGTGGGTGAGCTCGTGGCGCGCTCCGAGGCCGACCTGCTCGACATCCGCAACTTCGGTGCGAAGTCGATCGACGAGGTCAAGGCGAAGCTGGCCGGCATGGGCCTGGCCCTCAAGGACAGCCCGCCCGGATTCGACCCGACCGCCGCCGCCGACGCCTTTGGCGCCGACGACGACGCGGACGCCGGTTTCGTCGAGACCGAGCAGTACTGATTGCTGCCCGTAGGCGTCCGCCTGCGGGGTCCTGACACCGGTACCTGATACGGCCGGTGCAGATCACAAGGAGAAACACCATGCCGAAGCCCGCCAAGGGCGCCCGTCTGGGCGGCAGCGCTGCGCACGAGAAGCTCCTTCTCGCGAACCTCGCGAAGTCGCTCTTCGAGCACGGCCGCATCACCACGACCGAGGCCAAGGCCCGCCGCCTTCGTCCGGTCGCGGAGCGACTGATCACCAAGGCCAAGAAGGGCGACATCCACAACCGTCGCCTGGTGCTGGCGACGATCACGGACAAGAGCATCGTGCACACGCTCTTCACCGAGATCGCTCCCCGGTACGCCGAGCGGCCCGGTGGCTACACCCGCATCACCAAGATCGGCAACCGTCGTGGCGACAACGCCCCGATGGCTGTGATCGAGCTGGTCGAGGGTGAGATCGCCAAGAAGGCGACGGTCGACGAGGCCGAGGCCGCGACGAAGCGCGCGGTCAAGGAAGACGCCCTCAAGAAGAACGAGGTCGTCGAGGACGCGGTTCCGGCTGACGCCGAGGCTGAGTCCAAGGACGCCTGAGGCTTCGCCTCGTGTTGAGCGGGTCCACCCCCTGCGGGGTGGGCCCGCTTTCGCGTCCGCCCACAGCCGTGAAAGGGACTGTTTCGTGAGTGACGAAGTTGAGGCCGGGTTCGTGCGGGTGCGGCTGGACCTGTCGTACGACGGGAAAGACTTCTCCGGGTGGGCCAAGCAGGCCGGCGGGCGGCGGACCGTCCAGGGGGAGATCGAGGATGCGCTGCGTACGGTGACGCGGTCCTCGCAGACGTACGAGCTGACCGTCGCCGGGCGTACCGATGCCGGGGTGCATGCGCGCGGGCAGGTGGCGCACGTCGATCTGCCCGAGAGTGTCTGGGCCGAGCATCAGGACAAGCTGCTGAAGCGGCTCGCCGGGCGGCTCTCGCGCGATGTGCGGATCTGGCGGCTGGCCGAGGCTCCGGCGGGGTTCAACGCGCGCTTCTCGGCGATCTGGCGGCGCTACGCGTACCGCGTCACCGACCATCCCGGCGGCGTCGACCCGCTGCTGCGCGGCCATGTGCTGTGGCACGACTGGCCGTTGGACGTCGAGGCGATGAACGCCGCCGCCGAACGGCTCGTCGGTGAGCACGACTTCGCCGCGTACTGCAAGAAGCGCGAGGGCGCCACGACCATCCGTACGCTCCAGCGGCTGTCCTGGGAGCGGGACGCGTCCGGGGTCATCACCGCGACCGTGAAGGCGGACGCCTTCTGCCACAACATGGTGCGCTCGCTGGTCGGCGCGCTGCTGTTCGTCGGCGACGGGCACCGGCCGGTGGAGTGGCCGGCGAAGGTGCTGGCCGGCGGCGTACGGGACTCGGCAGTCCATGTCGTACGGCCGCACGGCCTCACGCTGGAGGAAGTCGGTTACCCGGCCGACGAGTTGCTCGCCGCCCGGAACCGGGAGGCGCGCAACAAGCGGTCGCTGCCGGGGTCAGCCGGCGGGAGCGGTGGCTGCTTCTGAGGCCTGGGCCTCGCCGCGGCGCACGATCTGACGGAAGGTGAACTCCGCCAGGTCGTCGCCGGTCTGGAACGCCTTGCTGTCGCCCTTGGTGACGGACTTGGCCTTGGTGTAGCCGGTGGCGGTGAAGTAGGCGTAGCGGCCGTAGGAGTTGGCGGTGAAGCGGCAGACCGGGCCGCCCTTGCAGAACGCGGGGACACCGGCGCCGGTGAGCGGGGTGACATTGCCGTCCGCCTGCGCTGCCGCCTTCTTGGCCTCCGGCTCGGTGCCGAAGACGGCGACGCCGACGGTGACCGCGATGCCGTCCTTGCTGTAGGTGGCGCGGAAGACCTGGTCGCAGCCGTTTCTCTCGAGGATCGCGCCGAGCGCGCCCTGGGTGGCGGATGCGCAGTTGCCGGTACGGGCCGTGGCGCCCTTGGCGTAGACCCGGTCACCCATGGTCAGCTTCTTGCCCGGGAAGAGGGTTTCGGCGGTCAGCGGCGCCGTGTCCTTCTTCTCGTTGGAGACGAAGTCCTTCGGGTTCGGCGGCGGCAGCGGCGCGACCGAGGAGAAGGACGGCTCGGGCTGCGTGGTGTCGCTGGGCAGATCGGGCGCACCGGGCAACTGGCTCGCGGTCTTGTCCGACGACTGGTTGCCGGAGTCGCTGTTGGAGGAGACGATCGCGGTCGCCACGATCGCGGCGACCGCGGCGGTCGCCAGTCCGCCGCCGCCGATCAGCAGCCAGCGCCTGCGGCGGGCTCTGGAGGCGGAGGCGTCGGCCATCGCGGCCCAGTCAGGTGTGTCCCCTTGGGCGGAAGCGCGCAGCCCGAAGGGATCCGGCACTCTCTGACCGGAGTTGTACGGATCCTGATTCTGTCCACCGGGGCTCCACTGAGGACCCCCCTGCCCAAAGCTCATGCCGCGCATCTTAAACCTGTTGGGCGAGAGCGGTGTCGGCAGTGAGAATGCGGAGCATGGGACATCTCGAGGCCGCGCATCTGGAGTACTACCTGCCGGACGGGCGGGTGCTCCTCGGGGACGCTTCGTTCCGGGTCGGGGATGGCGCGGTGGTCGCCCTGGTCGGGGCGAACGGCGCGGGCAAGACGACCCTGCTGCGGCTGATCGCCGGCGAGCTCCAGCCGCACGGAGGCTCGGTCACGGTCAGCGGCGGGCTCGGTGTGATGCGCCAGTTCATCGGCTCGGTGCGGGACGAGCGGACCGTACGGGATCTGCTGGTGTCGCTCGCCCAGCCGCGGATCCGCGAGGCGGCCAAGGCCGTGGACGCGGCCGAGCACCTGATCCTGACGGTCGACGACGAGTCGGCTCAGATGCAGTACGCGCAGGCGCTGAGCGACTGGGCGGAGGCGCGCGGATACGAGGCCGAGACCGTCTGGGACATGTGCACGACGGCCGCGCTGGGTGTTCCGTACGAGCGGGCGCAGTGGCGTGAGCTGAAGACGCTGAGCGGCGGCGAGCAGAAACGGCTGGCGCTGGAGGCGCTGCTGCGCGGTCCCGACGAGGTGCTGCTGCTGGACGAGCCGGACAACTATCTGGACGTGCCCGGCAAGCGATGGCTGGAGGAGCGGCTGAAGGAGACCCGTAAGACGGTCCTCTTCGTCTCGCACGACCGGGAGCTGCTGTCGCGTACGGCACAGAAGATCGTGAGCGTGGAGCCGGGGCCCGCGGGATCGGACGTATGGGTGCACGGAAGCGGTTTCGGTACGTACCACGAGGCCCGGCGGGAGCGGTTCGCGCGGTTCGAGGAACTGAAGCGGCGCTGGGAGGAGGAGCACACCCGGCTGAAGGCGCTGGTGCTCCGGCTGCGGCAGCAGGCGGCGATCAGCCCGGACATGGCCTCGCGGTACCGGGCGATGCAGACCCGCTTCAAGAAGTTCGAGGAGGCAGGCCCGCCGCCGGAGCCGCCGCGTGAGCAGGACATCCGGATGCGGCTGCGCGGCGGACGCACCGGGGTGCGGGCGCTGACCTGCGCCGGTCTTGAGCTGACGGGTCTGATGAAACCGTTCGACCTGGAGATCTTCTACGGCGAGCGGGTCGCGGTCCTCGGGTCGAACGGCTCCGGGAAGTCGCACTTCCTGCGGCTGCTCGCAGGAGAGCCGGTGGCGCACTCCGGGCAGTGGAAGCTGGGCGCGCGGGTGGTGCCCGGGCACTTCGCCCAGACGCACGCGCATCCCGAGCTGCTGGGACGGACACTGGTCGACATCCTGTGGACGGAACACGCGAAGGACCGCGGCGGTGCGATGTCGGTGCTGCGGCGGTACGAACTGGAGCGCTCCGGCGACCTTCCCTTCGACAAGCTGTCCGGCGGACAGCAGGCCCGCTTCCAGATCCTCCTTCTGGAGCTTCAGGGGACCACTGCGCTGCTTCTGGACGAGCCGACGGACAACCTTGACCTGGAGTCGGCGGAGGCCCTCCAGGACGGCCTGGAGGCGTACGAGGGGACCGTGCTCGCGGTGACGCACGACCGGTGGTTCGCGAAGTCGTTCGACCGCTATCTGGTCTTCGGCACGGACGGGCGGGTGCGCGAGACCGACGGCCCGGTGTGGGACGAGCGCCGAGTGGAGCGGGCGAGGTAGCCGAGCCCGGGCCGCGTCGGGCCTGTCCACCGGTTTTGACCCGAACAGGGCACCGCGGGTACTCTTCGAGTTCGTTATGCGTATCGGCTTGGTCGTTCTCACACGAGAGGCCCTTACGTAGGTTCCCTGGAGCAGTTACCAGTGGGCGGCATACGGGCAGTGTTCCCGGCATTGCCGTCCCCAGCTGCACGATCGCTTCAGTGATGCCATGTGTCAGCACCCATCCACTGAAGAAGAAGGCTGCGAAGTGCGTACGTACAGCCCCAAGCCCGGCGATGTGACTCGCCAGTGGCACGTCATTGACGCGCAGGACATCGTCCTGGGCCGTCTGGCGACCACTGCCGCCAACCTCCTGCGCGGCAAGCACAAGCCGACCTACGCCCCCCACATGGACATGGGCGATTTCGTCATCATCATCAACGCCGAGAAGGTTCACCTCTCCGGCAACAAGAAGACCCAGAAGATGGCGTACCGCCACTCCGGGTACCCGGGTGGTCTCCGCTCCGTCCGCTACGACGAGCTGCTGGCCAAGAGCCCGGAGAAGGCCGTGGAGAAGGCCATCAAGGGCATGATCCCCAAGAACACCCTGGGCCGTCAGATGCTCTCGAAGCTGAAGATCTACGCGGGCGAGAACCACCCGCACGCTGCTCAGCAGCCGGTCCCGTTCGAGATCACCCAGGTCGCGCAGTAGTTCCGGCCACCCCCTAAGACATAAAGAAAAATCTGAGGAGAATCGTGGCCGAGACCACTGCAGAGACCCCCGTCGAGGGCGAAGAGACCTTCGCCGAGGTGACGACCTTCGAGTCGGAAGCCCCTGTCGAGGGCGAGTACACCTCCGAGTCCACGGCGTCCCGCTTCGGCGACCCGCAGCCGGCTGCCGGCCTGGGCCGTCGCAAGAACGCCATTGCCCGCGTCCGGATCGTTCCGGGCACCGGCAAGTGGAAGATCAACGGTCGCACCCTTGAGGACTACTTCCCCAACAAGGTGCACCAGCAGGAAGTCAACGAGCCCTTCAAGGTGCTCGAGCTCGACAACCGCTACGACGTTGTCGCCCGCATCTCGGGTGGCGGCGTCTCCGGCCAGGCCGGCGCGCTGCGCCTCGGCGTGGCCCGCGCGCTGAACGAGGCGGACGTGGACAACAACCGCCCGGCGCTCAAGAAGGCCGGCTTCCTCTCCCGCGACGACCGTGCGGTCGAGCGCAAGAAGGCCGGTCTGAAGAAGGCCCGCAAGGCCCCGCAGTACAGCAAGCGCTAAATCGCCTGCTCGGTCTGCTTTTTACGTACGCCCCGGCGGCACTCCCGTGCTGCCGGGGCGTACGTCTTTCCACCACCTCGGGCGTATAACGGGCATACGCGTTTCGAGGTTTGCATTTTCGGAGCATTTTCGGAGGACAACTGTGGGACGACTCTTCGGCACGGACGGCGTGCGCGGTGTTGCCAACGCGGATCTGACGGCGGAGCTCGCGCTCGGCCTCTCGGTCGCGGCGGCGCATGTGCTCGCCGAAGCGGGCACCTTTGAAGGGCACCGGCCGACCGCCGTTGTCGGGCGGGACCCGCGTGCGTCGGGAGAGTTCCTGGAGGCCGCCGTCGTGGCGGGTCTCGCAAGCGCGGGCGTGGACGTGCTGCGCGTCGGCGTGCTGCCGACGCCGGCGGTGGCGTATCTCACCGGTTCGCTCGGCGCGGACCTCGGCGTGATGCTCTCCGCCAGCCACAACGCCATGCCGGACAACGGCATCAAGTTCTTCGCGCGCGGCGGGCACAAGCTGGCCGACGAGCTCGAGGACCGCATCGAGACGGTGTACGAGCAGCACCGCACGGGTGAGCCGTGGGAGCGGCCGACCGGCGCGGGCGTGGGGCGGGTCCGGGACTACGACGAGGGCTTCGACAAGTACGTCGCGCATCTCATCGCCGTACTGCCGAACCGGCTCGACGGGCTGAAGGTCGTACTCGACGAGGCGCACGGCGCGGCGGCGCGAGTGTCGCCGGAGGCGTTCGCGCGGGCCGGGGCCGAGGTCATCACGATCGGCGCGGACCCGGACGGGCTCAACATCAACGACGGCTGCGGATCGACGCATCTGGACCTGCTGAAGGCCGCGGTCACCGAGCACGGCGCGGACCTCGGCATCGCGCACGACGGCGACGCGGACCGCTGCCTGGCCGTGGACGCCGCTGGCGCGGAGGTCGACGGCGACCAGATTCTCGCGGTGCTGGCGCTCGCCATGCGCGAGGCGGGCACGCTGCGCGGCGACACCGTGGTGGCGACCGTCATGTCCAACCTCGGCTTCAAGATCGCGATGGAGCGGGAGGGCGTACAGCTGGTGCAGACCGCGGTCGGCGACCGGTACGTCCTGGAGTCGATGAAGGAGCACGGTTACGCGCTCGGCGGCGAGCAGTCGGGCCACGTCATCGTGCTGGACCACGCGACGACCGGCGACGGCACGCTCACCGGCCTGATGCTGGCGGCGCGCGTCGCTACGACGAAGCGCTCGCTGGCGGATCTGGTGGCGGTCATGGAGCGGCTGCCGCAGGTGCTCATCAATGTGCCGGACGTCGACAAGTCGCGAGTGAAGACCTCCGCGGAGCTGGCGGGCGCGGTCGCCGAGGCGGAGCGGGAACTGGGCGCGACAGGGCGCGTGCTGCTGCGTCCGTCGGGCACGGAGCCGCTGGTCCGCGTGATGGTCGAGGCGGCGGACATCGAGCAGGCGCGGTCGGTGGCGGGACGGCTGGCGGACGCGGTCAAGTCGGCGCTGGGCTAGTACTGCGCGGGGACGGGGGCCCTGCGCTCCACCCTCGGGGGTGGGGCGTTGGGCCCCGGCCCGGTTCGGGGCCCCGAGCCGGCAGGCGGGCGGGCGCGCAGTTCCCGAGCGCCCGGGGGCACTGAGCTCAGAGGTATGTGGCCTTGGACGCCGTACGTTCCTGGTGGCGCGCCCACAGGAGCTTCTGGATCACCAGCGTCAGTATGCCCGCCAGCACGATGCCCAGCAGGTTCAGCAGCAGCTGTTCCGTCGAGCCCCAGGCCTGGTCGTACCGCTGGAAGCTGAAGGCCACCGCCGCGTTCGCCGCAGCCGGGACCGTTGTCACCGAGATCGCCACGCCCACCAGCGCGCCGGACTTCGCCGAGGTCAGCGACAGCATGCCGGCCGAGCCCGCGAGCACCGCGACCACGAACGAGAACCAGTCCGGGTTGTAGATGAAGGCCGTGTTGGGGCGGTCGGCGTCCAGCTGTGCCGCACTGAAGAGGTCCACCCAGTCCATGAAGAGGCTGAAGACCACGGTGAGCACCATGGCCGCGGCGAAGCCCACGATCAGCGCCAGGAACGAGCGCCAGGCCAGCCGAGGGGCGCGCTGCACCAGCGCCGTGCACAGGCCGGCCAGCGGGCCGAACTCCGGGCCGACCGCCATCGCGCCCACGATCAGGATCGCGTTGTCGAGCACCACGCCACACGCCGCGATCATCGTCGCCAGTGTCAGAAACGCGATGTACGTGACGGAGAGCGTGGACTCCTCGTGCGTCGCGTCCGCCAGGTGCTCCCAGAGCACCGCGTCCGCGCCCTCGCCCGGGGCTTCTTCCTCCGCCTTGTCGGCGCGCCGGGACAGCGAGAGGCCGATGTTCTCGACGGCGATCGAGCCGGTCTCGTCGATGCCGAGCGCACGCAGGCCGCCGATCAGCCCGTCGCCCGCCTCGCGCGCCACGTCGCACATCACCACGTCGCCGCGCGGATTGCGGGCGGCGCCGGGGATGACGGCGAGATGCGCGGTGCCGACGGTCTGCTCGACCAGCTGGACGACTTCGGCGGTGCGGTCGGCCGGGGTGATCAGGCGGAGATGCAGCACGCCGTCGGCTCCTCAGGGGTTCACAGCTTGCGCAGGGACAGGCGCTGGACCTTGTGGTCCGGGCCCTTGCGCAGCACCAGCGTGGCGCGTCCACGGGTCGGCGCCACGTTCTCCAGCAGGTTCGGTTTGTTGATGGTGCGCCACATCGTACGGGCGTAGTCCAGCGCCTCCTCCTCGGACACCTGTGTGTACTTCCTGAAGTACGAGAACGGGTTCTGGAAGGCCGTCTCGCGCAGTTTGCGGAAGCGGTTGAGGTACCAGGTCTCGATGTCCTCGGGGCGCGCGTCGACGTACACGGAGAAGTCGAAGTAGTCCGCGAGACCGACGCGGGTGCGGCCGTCCTTGCCGGGCAGTGCGGGCTGCAGGACGTTCAGCCCTTCGACGATCAGGATGTCCGGCCTGCGTACGGTCAGCCGTTCGCCCGGCACGATGTCGTAGATCAGATGCGAGTAGACCGGCGCGGTGACCTCGTCCTTGCCCGCCTTGATGTCGGCGACGAAACGGGTCAGCGCGCGCCGGTCGTACGACTCCGGGAAGCCCTTGCGCGACATCAGCCCGCGGGACTGGAGCTCCTTCATCGGGAGCAGGAAACCGTCGGTGGTGACCAGCTCCACGCGCGGGTGCTCCGGCCAGCGGGCGAGCATGGCCTGCAGCAGACGGGCGACGGTGGACTTGCCGACGGCGACGGAGCCGGCCACGCCTATGACGAACGGGGTGCCGCGCTGGGTGCCGTGGCCGTTGCCCGCCTCGCCGAGGAAGGTGTTCAGCGCTCCGCGCAGCTCGCCGGTCGCCTGGACGTACAGATTCAGCAGTTGCGACAGCGGCAGATAGACGTCCCGTACCTCGTCGAGGTCGATGACATCGCCGAGCCCGCGCAGCCGCTCGACCTCCTCGGCGGTGAGAGGAAGCGGGCTTTTGTCGCGCAGCGCGCTCCATTCGGAGCGGGTCAGATCGACGTACGGCGTCGGCTCTGCCCTGCGATGGCTGCTTCGTGGCGGCGAAGTGATCACAAGGACATTGTCGGCGCTGGGCGGTCCGTGCGCGGAGTGGCGTCCCTCACTCGTTCCCGCCCGTTCTCACCCCGTCCTGTGGGCGGCCGATGAGGAATGTCAGTGGCGTGGGTCACAGTTATGTGAGGAGTGGGCGCCGGCCTGACGTTCACGGACCCGCGAGGGGAAAACCGATGACGTATGCGATCCAGGCGGAGGGCCTGGCCAAGCGATTCAAGGACACTCAGGCGCTGGCCGGAGTGGATCTGGCGGCACGGGCAGGAACCGTGCTCGGGCTGCTGGGGCCGAACGGGGCGGGGAAGACGACGGCGGTCCGGATCTTCGCCACGCTGATCCAGCCCGATGCCGGACGCGCGCTGGTGGCCGGTCATGACGTCGTGAAGGAAGCCGGGGCCGTGCGCTCGCTGGTCGGGCTCACCGGGCAGTACGCGGCGGTCGACGAGAATCTGACCGGCACCGAGAATCTGCTGCTCATCGGCAGGCTGCTCGGGTTGTCCAGACGAGCGGCGCATGCGCGGGCGGACGAGCTGCTGGAGCGTTTTCAGCTCACTGATGCCGCCGGACGGGCGGTGAAGACGTTCTCCGGCGGCATGCGGCGCCGACTGGACCTGGCGGCGAGCCTGGTGGGCAGGCCGCGGATCCTCTTTCTCGACGAGCCGACGACCGGTCTCGACCCGCACAGCCGTGGTGAGGTGTGGGACATGCTGCGGGGCCTGGTCGCCGACGGCGCCACCGCGTTGCTGACCACGCAGTATCTGAACGAGGCTGATGTGCTCGCCGACGACATCGTGGTGATCGACAAGGGCCGGGTGATCGCCGACGGCACGCCCGACGAGCTGAAGTCGCAGGTCGGCGGCCAGGTGCTGGAGCTCAGGCCGGTCAATTCCGCGGATCTGGTGACGGCGCACGAGCTGGTGACCGAGGCGGCCGGTGGGCTGACCCGGATCGAGGGCGAGTCCGTCACGGCCCCGGTGAAGGATCCGGAGCTGATGCCGGCGGTGGTGCGGCGGCTCGACCGGGCCGGGATAGCGGTGGGTGAGCTGACGCTGCGTCGTTCCTCGCTTGACGAGGTCTTCCTGACACTGACCGGGCACCGGGCGGAGCCCGAGGCGCCGGAGGAGACCGACGTGGACGAGAGCGAGTTCGAGAAGGTGAGTTCGGCATGACGGCCACGACCATCACCGCGCCGCTGACCAAATCGGGCCGGGTGCGTCCGCTGGCCGGGCTCCAGCAGACCCTGACCATGGCCTGGCGCAGTCTGGTGGCCGTCAAGCACAACCCGCTGGAGCTGGTGGACTACAGCATCACGCCGATCATGTTCGTGTTCCTGTTCACGTACGTCCTCGGCGGCCAGATGGCCGGCTCGCCCGAGGCGTATCTGGAGTACGCGCTGCCCGGCATCATCGTGCAGAACACGCTGTTCATGACGATGTACACCGCGATGGCGCTCAACACCGACCTGACCAAAGGCGTCTTCGACCGGCTGCGCAGCCTGCCGATAGCCCGCTCCGCGCCGCTCATCGGCCGGATCACCGCCGACCTCGCCAAGCATGTCTGGGCGATGCTGCTGATGATCGGCCTGGGCCTGGTGCTGGGCTTCGACCTCACCGGCGGCTTCGACGGATTCCTGCTCGGCGCGGTGCTGTTGGTCGTGTTCGCGGCGGCGGTGTCGTGGAGCGCGGTGCTGATCGGGATGCTGGCGGGCGACGCCGAGAAGGTGCAGGCGTTCGCGTTCACGATCATCTTCCCGATCACCTTCACCAGCAGCGCGTTCGTGGTGGTCGACACGATGCCGGGCTGGCTCCAGGCGTGGAGCGACGTCAACCCGGTGACGCATCTGTCGGACGCGTACCGCGGGCTGCTGGTCGGCGGACCCGTGGCCGAGCCGGTGCTCTGGTCGCTGCTCTGGGCGGCGGGCATAGCCGCCGTCTTCTACCCGCTGGCGATGCGGGCGTACCGGGCGAAGGTGTAGCCGGGGTCTTCCGACCGGGGTCCGGGGCACCGCGCGGTGCACGCCGTAGGCTGCCGACATGTGCGGAATCGTGGGTTACGTCGGCGGACAGTCGGCGCTTGATGTGGTCATCGCGGGCCTCAAGCGGCTCGAGTACCGGGGCTACGACTCGGCCGGTGTGGCGGTACTCGCCGACGGCGGGCTTGCCGCGGCGAAGAAGGCGGGCAAGCTCGTCAATCTGGAGAAGGAGTTGGTGGGCCGGCCGCTGCCGAGCGGCTCCACCGGCATCGGGCACACCCGGTGGGCGACGCACGGCGGGCCGACCGACGCCAACGCCCATCCGCATCTGGACAACGCGGGCCGTGTTGCCGTCGTGCACAACGGCATCATCGAGAACTTCGCCGTGCTGCGCGCCGAGTTGGCCGAGCGCGGACACGAACTCGCGTCGGAGACCGACACCGAGGTCGTGGCGCATCTGCTCGCCGAGTCGTTCTCGTCGTGCGGTGATCTGGCGGAGTCGATGCGCCAGGTGTGCCGGCAGCTGGAGGGCGCGTTCACGCTGGTCGCCGTGCATGCGGACGAGCCGGACGTGGTGGTGGGCGCTCGGCGGAACTCGCCGCTGGTGGTCGGCGTCGGCGAGGGCGAGTCGTTCCTCGCCTCCGACGTGGCCGCGTTCATCGCGCACACCCGCTCCGCGCTGGAGCTCGGCCAGGACCAGGTGGTGGAGCTGCGGCGGGACGGTGTGACGGTCACCGACTTCGACGGAGCGCCGGCGGACGTGCGGGCGTACCACGTGGACTGGGACGCGTCGGCGGCCGAGAAGGGCGGCTACGACTACTTCATGCTCAAGGAGATTGCCGAGCAGCCGAAGGCGGTCGCCGACACCCTGCTGGGCCGGATCGACGCGGCGGGCTCGCTCACGCTCGACGAGGTGCGGATCCCCGTCTCCGTGCTGCGCGCGGCCGACAAGGTCGTCATCGTGGCGTGCGGAACGGCCTTCCACGCCGGGCTGATCGCCAAGTACGCGATCGAGCACTGGACCCGGATCCCGTGCGAGGTGGAGCTGGCGAGCGAGTTCCGTTACCGCGACCCGATCCTGGACCAGCGGACGCTGGTGATCGCGATCTCGCAGTCCGGCGAGACCATGGACACGCTGATGGCGCTGCGGCACGCACGCGAGCAGGGCGCGAAGGTGCTGGCCATCTGCAATACGAACGGCTCCACGATTCCCCGTGAGTCGGACGCCGTCCTGTACACGCACGCCGGGCCCGAGGTCGCCGTCGCGTCGACCAAGGCTTTTCTGACGCAATTGGTGGCCTGCTATCTGGTGGCGCTCTATCTGGGCCAGGTGCGCGGCACCAAGTGGGGCGACGAAATCCGGGCCGTCATCCGGGACTTGGCGCGGATCTCCGACGAGGTCGAGCGGGTCCTGGAGACCATGGAGCCGGTGCGCGCGCTGGCCCGGTCGCTCGCCGACAAGAACACCGTGCTGTTCCTGGGCCGCCATGTCGGCTATCCGGTGGCGCTGGAAGGCGCGTTGAAGCTGAAGGAACTGGCGTACATGCACGCGGAAGGGTTCGCGGCCGGCGAGCTCAAGCACGGGCCGATCGCGCTGATCGAAGAGGACCTGCCGGTGGTGGTCGTCGTGCCGTCGGCGCGCGGGCGCTCGGTGCTGCACGACAAGATCGTCTCCAATATCCAGGAGATCAGGGCGCGCGGGGCGAGGACGATCGTGATCGCTGAGGAGGGCGACGAGACGGTTGTGCCGTACGCGGATCACCTCATCCGCATCCCGGCCACGCCGACGCTGCTCCAGCCGCTGGTCGCGACGGTGCCGCTGCAGGTCTTCGCCTGCGAGCTGGCGACGGCCCGCGGCAACGAGGTCGACCAGCCGCGCAACCTGGCGAAGTCGGTGACGGTGGAGTGAGCACAGCGAGCGGAGCAGGGCTCTTGAGTACGGCGGTCACCGTCGAATGATCATTGGGGTGGGGATCGATGTCGCCGAGATCGACCGGTTCACCGAGTCGATGAAACGTACCCCGCGGATGGCCGAACGGGTCTTCCTGGAGCGGGAGTTGCTGCTGCCGAGCGGTGAGCGGCGCGGCTATGCCTCGCTGGCCGCCCGGTTCGCCGCCAAGGAGGCGGTCGCCAAGGCGCTCGGCGCGCCCGGCGGGCTGCACTGGACCGACGCCGAGGTGTACGTCGAGGACAGCGGCAGGCCGCGGCTGCGGGTGCGCGGGACGGTCGCGGCGCGCGCGGCCGAGCTCGGCGTGCGGTCGTGGCACGTCTCGCTGAGCCATGACGCGGGCGTGGCCTCCGCGGTCGTGATCGCGGAGGGGTAGGGCCTGTCGTCTGGGTCTTGCCGGGCTCGCGTGCCCTGGCACCGCGCCTCGCCGCGTTGTCGTAGGTCGGCATGGCTCCGCCATGCCTCCCTCCTCCGCCTTGCGATCCGTCCCCTGGGCCCTGGGGGCCCGGGGAGGCCCCATGGCACCAGACCGGCTCACTGATCCGGCCTGACCCAGACGAAAGGCCCTAGCGCGCGTGACCGGGCCCGGCCGCAACTCCGCGCCCGGGAGCGTGCGGTGCGGCAGACTCGTGGACATGCGTACTGCGTACAGCGTGGAGACCGTGAGGAACGCCGAGGCCGAGCTGATGGCACGGCTGCCGGACGGCGCGCTCATGCAGCGCGCCGCCGCCGGACTGGCCGCCGCCTGCGCGGATCTGCTCGGCCGGGTGTACGGAGCGAGAGTCGTCCTGCTCGTCGGGAGCGGGGACAACGGCGGCGACGCGCTGTACGCCGGCGCGCGGCTGGCCCGCCGGGGCGCCGGGGTGTCCGCGGTGCTGCTCGGGTCGCGTACGCACGAAGCCGGGCTCGCGGCGCTGCTCGGCGCGGGCGGGCGGGTCGCGGACGATCCGTTCGAGGTGCTGGCCGTCGCGGATCTGGTGATGGACGGTGTCACCGGGATCGGCGGACAGGGCGGTCTGCGCGCGGACGCGGTGCCGGTGGCCCGCGCGGCCCGCGGCTCCAACGCGGCCGTCGTCGCCGTCGACCTGCCCAGTGGCGTCGAGGCGGACAGCGGCGAGGTGCGCGGCGAGGCTCTGCGGGCCGACGCGACGGTCACCTTCGGCACATACAAGCCGGGGCTGCTGATCGATCCCGCGCGGGAGTACGCGGGGACGGTGCGGCTCGTCGGCATCGGGCTCGAGGAGCATCTGCCGTCCGTGCCCGATCTCGAGGCGCTGCAACACGTGGATGTGGCGCAGCTGTTGCCCGTACCCGCCGCGGAGAGCGACAAGTACCGGCGCGGCGTGGTGGGCATTGCCGCCGGGTCCTCGCGCTATCCGGGCGCGGCCGTGCTCGCGGTGGCGGGTGCGCTGCGCGGAGGCGCCGGCGCCGTGCGGTACGTCGGGCCCGCGGCCGAAGCGGTGATCGCCCGTTTCCCGGAGGCGCTTGTCCACGCCGGACCTCCCGCGAAGGCGGGCCGGGTGCAGGCGTGGGTCGTCGGTCCCGGCCTCGGCGACGAACTCGATCCCGTACAGGACGTGCTGGCGTCCGACGTCCCGGTGCTGATCGACGCGGACGGCCTGCGCCTGCTGGATCCGGCGGCGGTACGAGGCAGGTCCGCGCCGACGCTGCTGACTCCGCACGCGGGCGAGGCGGCGGCGCTGCTCGGCGTCCCGCGCGAGGAGGTGGAGTCGGCTCGGCTGGCCTCCGTACGCGAACTGGCGGCGAGGTACGGCGCGACGGTCCTGCTCAAGGGCTCGACGACACTCGTCGCGGCGCCCGACCACACGCCTGTGCGGGTGAATCCGATGGGCACTCCCTGGCTGGCGACAGCCGGCAGCGGCGACGTCCTCTCGGGCCTGGCCGGCTCGCTGCTGGCCGCGGGTCTCGAGGCACGGAACGCGGGGTCGGTGGCGGCCTATCTGCACGGCCTGGCGGCCCGGCACGCCGCGTCCGAAGGCACGCCGATCACCTCGTACGAAGTGGCCGCCGCGCTCGCGTCCGCCTGGCGTGACGTACGGGACTGAGGCCGCGTACTCGTGAGGAACCGCACAGCGCTCGCTCGTTGAAACGGCGACCTGTTGTACGAGTCCTGTCGTACCCCTCTGAGACACTGGGCGCGATGAGTCAGTCAACGCCTCTTCGAGCCCGTGCCGAGATCGACCTCGCGGCCCTGCGCGCCAATGTGCGTGCGCTTCGTGGCCGCGCGCCCCGTGCTGCCCTGATGGCCGTGGTGAAGTCGGACGCGTACGGACACGGCATGGTGCCCTGCGCCAAGGCCGCGCTCGAAGCCGGGGCGAGCTGGCTCGGGACCGCCACGCCGCAGGAGGCGCTCGCGCTGCGGGCCGCGGGCATCGACGCCCGCATCCTGTGCTGGCTGTGGACTCCCGGCGACCCGTGGCGCGAAGGCATCGAGGCTGATCTCGACATGTCCGTGAGCGGCCTGTGGGCGCTCACAGAGGTCACCGCCGCCGCGCGGGAGGCCGGGCGCCCGGCCCGTATCCAGCTCAAGGCCGACACCGGCCTGGGTCGGAACGGCTGCCAGCCTGCCGACTGGCCCGAACTGGTCGCCGCCGCGCTCGCCGCCGAGGCCGAAGGCACCGTCAAGGTCACCGGCCTCTGGTCGCACTTCGCCTGCGCCGACGAGCCGGGACACCCCTCCATCGCCGCCCAGCTGGACGTGTTCCGCGAGATGCTGGCGTACGCCGAGAAGGAGGGCATCGAGCCGGAGGTCCGGCACATCGCCAACTCGCCGGCGACGCTGACCCTCCCGGAGGCCCACTTCGACCTGGTGCGCACCGGCATCGCGATGTACGGCATCTCGCCCAGCCCCGAGCTCGGCACGCACGAGGAGCTCGGCCTGTGGCCGGTGATGACCCTGGCCGCCTCCGTGGCCCTGGTCAAGCGCGTTCCTGCGGGTCACGGCGTCAGTTACGGGCATCACTACGTCACGGCGGGCGAGACCACTCTCGGCCTCATCCCGCTGGGCTACGCGGACGGCATCCCGCGCCATGCCTCCGGCCGGGGACCTGTCCTGGTCGGCGGCGAGTGGCACAGGATCGCCGGCCGCGTCGCCATGGACCAGTTCGTGGTGGATCTCGGCGGCAAGAAGGTCCAGGAGGGCGCCGAGGCACTGCTCTTCGGACCGGGCCGCCGGGGCGAGCCGACCGCCGAGGACTGGGCCGAGGCGGCGGGCACCATCGCGTACGAGATCGTCACCCGCATCGGTACGAGAGTTCCGCGCGTCTACCTGAACGAGTACTCCGACGAGTAGGAGCGGCACGGTGAGCGAGACCAGCACGGGGGACGCCGTGGTTGCCGCAGCAGCGGCCGCCACGACGGGCAACTGGCGCAAGGCGGGCATCGCCGGCACCGCGATAGGCGTCATCGCCGCGGGCGCGGCCGCGGGCGTCGCCATAGAGCGGCTGACCGTGGGCCGCGGCATGCGCAAGAAGGCCAGGCTCGCGCTGGACGCGTCGGGCCCGTACGGCGCGCTGCGCGGAATGCCGGGCAAGGCGTACTCCGACGACGGCACGGAGCTGTACTACGAGGCGGACGAGGTCGACCCGGAGGCGGGCGGCCCGCGCCGCCGCAGGCTCTTCGGCCGCAAGGCCCCGGCCCCGGTCACCGTCGTCTTCAGCCACGGCTACTGCCTGAGCCAGGACTCCTGGCACTTCCAGCGCGCCGCCCTGCGCGGGCTGGTGCGCACGGTGCACTGGGACCAGCGCAGCCACGGCCGGTCGGCCCGCGGCGCGGCACAGGCGGGCCCGGACGCCGTGCCGGTCTCCATCGATCAGCTCGGCCGTGACCTGAAGGCGGTGATCGACGCGGCGGCGCCCGAGGGGCCGCTGGTGCTGGTCGGCCACTCCATGGGCGGCATGACGATCATGGCCCTGGCCGACCAGTATCCGGAGCTGATCCGGGACCGGGTCGTCGGCGCCGCCTTCGTCGGCACATCGGCCGGCAGGCTCGGTGAGGTGAACTACGGCCTGCCGCTGGCCGGGGTGAACGCGGTGCGGCGGGTGCTGCCCGGCGTGCTGAAGGCACTCGGCTCGCAGGCCGAGCTGGTCGAGCGTGGCCGCCGTGCCACCGCCGACCTGTTCGCGGGCCTGATCAAGCGGTACTCGTTCTCGTCCAGGGATGTGGACCCGGCGGTCGCGCGGTTCGCCGAGCGGCTGATCGAGTCGACGCCGATCGACGTGGTCGCGGAGTTCTACCCGGCCTTCGTCGAGCACGACAAGGCCGAGTCGCTCGCCGTCTTCCGCGAGGTGCCGGTGCTCGTCCTCGCGGGTGACAAGGATCTGGTGACACCGAGCTCGCACAGCGAGGCCATCGCGGACCTGCTGCCGGACTCGGAGCTGGTGATCGTGCCGGACGGCGGGCACCTGGTGATGCTGGAGCATCCGGAGGCCGTCACGGACCGGCTGGCGGACCTGCTGGCCCGGGTCGGAGCGGTCCCGGCACCGGCTAACGTTGGCCCGTATGGAAGCACCGCACAGCCCGGCGGCTGAGGCCGTCGCCGTCGCCCGTTTCGCCGTCGAAACCCCGGAGCAGATGCAGGAGGTGGGGCGGCGACTGGCGAAGCTGCTGCGCCCCGGCGATCTGGTGATGCTCACGGGCGAGCTGGGCGCGGGCAAGACGACGCTGACCCGGGGCCTGGGTGAGGGCCTCGGAGTCCGCGGCGCCGTCACCTCCCCGACCTTTGTGATCGCCCGCGTGCATCCGTCGCTGACCGGCGGTCCCGCTCTGGTCCATGTGGACGCGTACCGCCTCGGCGGCGGCCTGGACGAGATGGAGGACCTCGATCTCGATGTCTCGCTGCCGGATTCGGTGGTGGCGGTGGAGTGGGGCGACGGGAAGGTCGAGGACCTCTCGGACGACCGGCTGCATGTGGTGATCCACCGGGTCGTCGCGCATACGGACGACGACCGCCGACACGTGACGCTGACCGGTTTCGGCGCGCGCTGGGCCGCTGTGGACCTGGCAGCGGCGGGAGCCTGAGCCGCCGGCTTCCGAGCGCGGCCAGGTCCGTTCGGAGCCGGTCCGTACATCCGGACTGTGGATGTTCCGACAAGACGTCGGCAAGATGTTGCGCGGGCCGTGCCGCGCGTGGTCACATGGTACGGAGATCTGGTTAGGTCTACCTAACCAGGCCTGCCCCCGGAGAGACCCAGGAGGCATCCATGTCGGCGTCCGAGCGCGAGACCCAGCCACGGCAGGAGTCGGCCAGACCGATGCCGCCGGCACCGTCGGCCCTGTCGATGCGAGATCTGCTGGCGTCCTGCGCCGCGGCCAGCGCGGTCTCCACTCCGCCGCGCGACGAGCACGCGGGCGAGCGTGAACCACGGCGCGACGCCGCGTAATTCGTACGAGCGGAATCCGCGGAGCCCGGACACGGACAGCGCCCGGCCGCGGAACGCGACCGACTACGGAACGACGACGACCTTCGAGCCGATCGTCGCGAACGTCCACATCGCGTCGCCGTCCGCCCTGGCCATCCGTACGCCGCCGGTCTTCCTCTTCGGGTCCGGGCTCGCCATCGACCCGTTCACCGCGGCGCTGAAGCCGATCGACACGTCGTCGACGTTCGCGAACCGCACCACATGCTCGATCGACACGCCGTCCGAGCCGGGCACCTTCCCCGACCGCGAGGTCACCGTGTACGAACCGGGCGGCGGGCTCACCGTGGACGGCATGACCGCGAAGGTCCGCGTGACCTTCGCCTTCGGGCCCACCAGCCACACGCGCCGGTCACCCAGCGCATAGACCACGCGCACACCGACGCCCGATTTCGCGGGCAGCGTGAGCGGGTTCTTCGCGTTCTCCCTGGGAGTCTGCGCCGAAGGCGCCGAACTCGGTGTCGCGGGCTTGCCGAGCTGGTCGGGGGCGCTCGCCGACGCCTGGTAGGCGAGGAATCCGACGCCTGCCAGAGCGGCTGCCGTGAGCCCGGCCACCAGTCCCGAGCTGCTCCGTGCCACCGTGCCCACCTCTCTGGTTGACGTATCAGATGTGACGGTAGCAGCAGCCCAACGGTCCTTCGGGGCGCCGTGGCCCGGGCGCGGGAGCCGTAGGCTGTTTGCGTGCTCCTGCTCGCTGTTGATACCGCCACGCCCGCCGTCACCGCCGCCCTCCACGACGGCGCATCCGTCGTCGCCGAGTCCAGCAGCGTCGACGCCCGCCGGCACGGCGAACTGCTGCTGCCCGCCGTCGACCGCGTCCTCGCCGAGGCCGGTGTGACACTCGACGCCGTCACCGCCGTGGTGACCGGCGTCGGACCCGGCCCGTACACCGGACTGCGGGTCGGTCTGGTGACGGCGGCGACCTTCGGCTCGGCGCTGGGCGTGCCCGTGTACGGGCTGTGCACGCTGGACGGGCTTGCGTACGCCTCCGGCCTGGAAGGGCCGTTCGTCGTGGCGACGGACGCCCGCCGCAAGGAGGTGTACTGGGCGCGGTACGAATCCGCACGGACGCGCGTGGGCGAGCCCGCCGTCGACCGGCCCGCCGACATCGCGGCGCAGGTCGCCGGCCTGCCCGCCGTCGGCGCCGGTGCGCTGCTCTATCCGGAGACCTTCCCGGACGCCCGCGAGCCCGAGTACGTCTCGGCCGGTGCGCTGGCGTCGCTGGCCGCCGAGAAGCTGGCGGCGGGCGATGAGGAGTTCCTGCCGCCGCTGCCGCTGTATCTGCGCCGGCCGGACGCCCAGGTGCCCAAGAACTACAAGGTGGTCACGCCCAAGTGACCGTGCCACCGACCGCCGGACTGCGCGAGATGCGCTGGTGGGACCTCGGGCCGGTGCTCGAACTCGAGCACACGCTCTTTCCCGAGGACGCCTGGTCGCCCGGGATGTTCTGGTCCGAGCTCGCGCATGCGCGCGGACCGCAGTCCACCCGCCGCTATGTGGTGGCCGAGACGGACGGGAAGATCGTCGGATACGCGGGCCTGGCGGCCGCCGGCGATCTCGCGGACGTGCAGACCATCGCCGTCGCCCGCGAGCAGTGGGGCACCGGCCTCGGCTCCCGGCTGCTCACCGAACTGCTGCAGCACGCCACTGCCTTCGAGTGCGACGAGGTGCTCCTCGAAGTGCGGGTGGACAACACCAGGGCCCAGAAGCTGTACGAGCGCTTCGGCTTCGAGCCCATCGGATTCCGCCGCGGCTACTACCAGCCGGGCAATGTCGACGCGCTCGTCATGCGGCTTCACGTACAAGGAACAGAGACTCACTGATGGCTGGACACGCTGAACCGACTGATGGCTGGGCTTGCTGATGGCTGACGAACCGCTCGTACTCGGCATCGAGACCTCCTGCGACGAGACCGGCGTCGGCGTCGTGCGCGGCACGACGCTGCTCGCCGACGCCGTGGCGTCCAGCGTGGACACACATGCCCGCTTCGGCGGCGTGGTGCCGGAGATCGCCTCGCGCGCGCATCTGGAGGCGATGGTGCCGACCATCGAGCGCGCGCTGAAGGAGGCGGGCGTCTCGGCGCGCGACCTCGACGGCATCGCGGTGACGGCGGGGCCGGGCCTCGCGGGCGCGCTGCTGGTGGGCGTATCGGCGGCCAAGGCGTATGCGTACGCGCTGAACAAGCCGCTGTACGGCGTGAACCACCTGGCCTCGCACATCTGCGTCGACCAGCTGGAGCACGGAAAGCTGCCCGAGCCGACGATGGCGCTGCTGGTCTCCGGCGGGCACTCGTCGCTGCTGCTCGCGCCCGACATCACCACGGACGTACGGCCGCTGGGCGCGACGATCGACGACGCAGCGGGCGAGGCCTTCGACAAGATCGCGCGGGTGCTGGACCTCGGCTTCCCGGGCGGTCCGGTGATCGACCGGCTGGCGAAGGAGGGCGACCCGGCGGCGATCGCGTTCCCGCGCGGGCTCACCGGCTCTCGGGACGCGGCGTACGACTTCTCCTTCTCCGGCCTGAAGACCTCGGTGGCCCGCTGGATCGAGGCGAAGCGGGCGGCGGGCGAGGAGGTGCCGGTACGGGATGTGGCGGCGTCCTTCCAGGAGGCGGTCGTCGACGTGCTGACCCGCAAGGCGGTACGGGCCTGCCGGGACGAAGGCGTGGACCACCTGATGATCGGCGGGGGAGTGGCCGCGAACTCGCGGCTGCGCGCGCTCGCCCAGGAGCGGTGCGAGCGGGCCGGGATCCGGCTGCGGGTGCCGCGGCCCGGTCTGTGCACCGACAACGGCGCGATGGTCGCGGCGCTCGGCGCGGAGATGGTGGCCCGCAACCGCCCGGCCTCGGATCTGGAGCTGTCCGCGGACTCGTCCCTGCCGGTGACCGACCCGCATGTGCCGGGCGCCGCGCACACTCACGCCCCCTCGCACGACCATGTGCACGAGATCAGCAAGGACAACCTGTACTCATGAGGGTCGCGCTGATGTGGGAGGCCCGGGCGGTCCAGGGCCGCTCCGCCGAACTGCTCGAATGGGCCCGTGCCCAGGAACTGGCGCACGAGCCGGTGCGCCGCGAGACATTCCGCGCGGCGCAGGACCGGGTGCTCGTGATGACGTGGTGGGAGGCGGCGGACGCAAGCGCCGAACTGCCGGAACTCCCGGAGCCGGCGGCGGACTTGATCACGCGGCCGGTGCACCGCTGGCGCTTCGAGAGCCTCGGCACCGGCGCCTGACCGGGCGGGACCGGTGGCCCTGCTGGTGTCCGTGACCGTGCTTGTGCCCGTACCGGTGGCCGTCCCGGAAAATTCTCAGAAGAATTCCGGTGGAGCTGTCGATCCGGCCGCCGGCGGTTCGACGCAAGGGTGAGAGGCCGGGAAAGCCCCGCCCTCCCGACCGAGGAGTCACCATGCCGCGTTACCTGACGATGGTCCGCATCGACGAGCAGAACGCACCCGCCGAGGGCCCCAGCCCCGAGCTCATGGAACGAATGGGCCAGCTGATCGAGGAGATGACCAAGGCCGGGGTCCTGCTGGACACGGCTGGTCTGCATCCGACCTCCGAGGGCACCAGGGTCACGTGGTCCGGCGGGAAGCTGTCGTACACCGACGGACCCTTCACCGAGAGCAAGGAAGTCGTCGGCGGATACGCCATCCTGCAGGCCAAGGACAGGGCCGAGGTCCTCGAATGGACCAAGCGCTTCCTGCAGGTGCACGAGGAGCACTGGACGGTCACGTCGGAGATCCGCGAAATCGTCGAAGGCTGACCTGTTTGCTGCCGCGCTTCGCGGGTGCTCTGATGGGTGGCCGTGACGGCAGCAAGCGCGACCGAGACGGTCGAAGCGGTATTCAGAATCGAGTCGGCGCGGATCATCGCCGGTGTCGCACGCATCGTGAGGGACGTGGGCATCGCCGAAGAGCTGGCGCAGGACGCTCTGGTCGCCGCACTGGAGCAGTGGCCGGAGTCAGGTGTCCCGGACAAGCCGGGCGCCTGGCTCATGGCCACGGCCAAGCACCGCGCCATCGATCTCGTACGCCGCAAGGAGACCTACGCGCGCAAGCTCGCGGAGGTCGGACGGGCACTGGAGGACGTGGCACCGCCGCCCGAGCCGGCGGGCGCCGAGGACATCGACGACGACCTGCTGCGGCTGATCTTCACCGCCTGCCATCCGGTGCTCTCCACCGACGCGCGGATCGCGCTCACACTGCGGCTGCTCGGCGGCCTGACGACCGAGGAGATCGCGCGCGCCTACCTCGTCGCGGAGCCGACGGTCGCCCAGCGCATCGTCCGCGCGAAGCGCTCGCTGGCCAAGGCGGGCGTCCCGTTCGAAGTGCCGTACGGGCCCGATCGCGCGGCCCGGCTCTCGTCGGTCCTGGAAGTCATCTACCTGATCTTCAACGAGGGTTACGCGGCAACGGCCGGCGACGACTGGATCCGCCCGGCCCTCTGCGAGGACGCACTCCGCCTGAGCCGGGTACTTGCGGGCCTGATGGCGAAGGAACCCGAAGTCCACGGCCTGACGGCCCTGTTGGAGATCCAGGCGTCCCGCACATCGGCCAGGACGGGCCCGGACGGCGAACCGGTGCTGCTCGCCGACCAGAACCGCACACGCTGGAACCAACTCCTGATCCGCCGCGGCTTCGCGGCCCTCGGCCGCTCGAACGCGGCGGGCGGACCACCGGGACCGTACGCACTCCAGGCGGCGATCGCCGCATGCCATGCACAGGCGATCCGCTACGAGGACACGGACTGGCGGACGATCGCCACCCTGTACGGCCGGTTGGCGACGCTCACCCCGTCCCCGGTGGTGGAGCTGAACCGCGCGGTCGCCGTCTCGATGGCGGAGGGCCCGGAGGCGGGCCTGGCGGTCGTGGACGCGGTGGCGTCCGAACCGGCGCTGAAGGAGTACCACCTGCTGCCGAGCGTGCGGGGGGACTTGCTGGCGCGGCTGGGGCGGATGGCGGAGGCGCGGGGGGAGTTCGAGCGGGCGGCGGGGCTGACGCGGAATGAGCGGGAGCGTCAGCTTCTTCTGAAGCGGGCCGCCCAGGCGTCGTCCGGGACTTGAGCGGGGATCCGGGCTTGAGCGGGGAGCTGACGCGATCCGCCGCATGACCAGGCGATAGCCTCGTACATATGTCCCGCCGTACGCTGCCGCCCCCTCCACCGCCCATCGAGATGCGGGCCTGGCCCGACCACGAATCGCTGCTCGCCGACCGGGCCAGGGCGATGGGCGAGTTGGGCCGACTGAGCATCGGGGTGCCGCGATTGCTGCTGTTCTGGCTGGCGGCAGCGGGATTCGTCGTGGGCTGGGTGTTGATCGGCGCGGCTCTGAAGTCCTTCGAAGAGAGCGTGGACGTCTTCTCCTACATGATCATCGCGGTCATGGTGGGCCTGGGCCTCGGCTGCATGGTGCCGACGGGGCTGGCGATCGGCTTCGGCATCCGCCGTGACAAGGTCGTGCGCGAACGCCTGGGCCAGTGGGCGTCATTGGCCCGCGACCCTGCCCGCGACGCCCGCTACCGCTTTCCGGGCGAGAGCCTGTTCTGGCTGGTGCCGTCGTTCCTGCTGTGCGCTCTCGGGCTTTGGCTGTGCATCGCCTACCCGGCGACGGCACGGCGCGGCGAACAGACGTACGCGGGTGTGACTCTTGCGGTGGGGACGGGCTTCATCCTGTGGCTGACGGGCCTGATGGGCGTGGCGAAGGCGGTGATCCACTATCGGTGGGCGGTGCGGCTGTTGGGCACGGTCGCATCGCGGGAGACGGACGACGCGCACCGCTGAGCGGCTGGGCGCCGTCGGTCGACGTCCCGCCGTCCAGGAGCCTCGGACTCCCATGCTTCTTGATCTGGAGCTTGCCGGGGCCGAGTTGGAGGGTCACCGTCGGCGCAGGCTGTTGGCCAGTTCGGCGAGCCATCCGCCGGGGGCGAAGGGCTCGGGAGGATCGACCTCCATGCCGAGCTCGGCCACGGCGAGGGCGTAGTCCGACTCGTCCAGAGGCAGCGTCAGCAGGTCGTGCAACTCGCCCGTGAGCTGGGCGATCAGGCCCGAGTCGGTGGTGTCGAGGTAGTCCTGGACGGCGGCGTCGTGGTCCTCGAACTCGTCCGGCATGTCCTGCGAGAACCATCCGCCGAGGAACTGAGCCAGTTCCGGGAAGCGGGCATGCCATTCCCAGCGGGTCTGCGGGGTCGCGGGCGGCGGTGCATGGCCCGCCTCGATGCTTTCCTTGAGCCGGTCCGCGAGGCTCACCAGCCACGCCTGGATTTTTGAGTCGGGCAGGCCGACGTCGGGTACGGGGTAGAACTCGCCGAGGCGCAGCCGCAGTCGCCCGGGCGGATTGTCGGCATACGCCCGGAGCTGCTCCTCGGCGACCGGGATGGCCCACGGCCGGGTGCGCCAGGTGTGACGGAGGTAGGCGGTCAGCGGTTCGTCGTCGTCGGCCGTCCGGCCCAGATAGGCGCGGATGACCTGGTCCAACTCGCCGTACTTACGGTCGTGTTCGCGCGGCTTCAGGGACACGGGTTGCTGCCTCTAGAGGTAGATCGGGAAGGTGGCGTGGACGGTGAAGCCGTGCGGGCTCGCGGTGTCGCGCTTGAGGACGACGCGGGCGGCGCGCACATCGACCGGCTCGTGGCCGGCCAACATCATCGCCTGGAGCAGGACGCGGCCGACGGGCTCGAGCCGGGAGGGCCAGGCGGCCTCGATGGTCAGGCGCTGACGGGTCGACTGGGCCAGCCAGCGATGGATGACCTGCTCATTCGCGGTCACCACCTGCTGGGTCGCCCACTGGGCCGTTTCCCGGTCGGGGTAGGTGGCGGAACGATTCGGATTCGACACGGGATTGACCTCAGTGCTGTGCTTCAAAGTGGACATGAATGGCCGCGAGGATGGCATGCAGGACCGGCCGGGAAGCCCATGGGACCGCCTCGGCGAGCCCATTCCTGAACGACTCCGGTGTAGGGAAGAGCAACAGAGCCTCCTGCAACTCGGCCGCCAGTGCAGACATTTCCTGGCGGCAGCCGTTCGGATGCTCGCTCGCAACTCCTGCCCGCACCCCTTCATCGAAGTCCTCATACTCTCCCGAGTCGACCCACCACCAGAACTGCTGAATTCTTCCGAACTTAAGGTGGGCTTCCCAGGTCGCCATCGGCAGGCTCTCGAAGTCCGGAATAAGCTCCCGATCCTGCAATCGGAGCAAGCCGGAAAGCAGTCTGAGGAAATCTGGCCCCTGGAGATCGCCGGCGGACTCGTCGAGCTTCTCGGAGAACCCGACCGGCAGCGTCGGCGGTTGTTCGGATTCGAGCTGATTGGAGAGGAGATCGAGGAGGGCCGACACCGTGGCGATGGGCATGGCCCAGTCGGTTTCCGGTGAGTTTCTGATGGTTCGGCAGAACCGGGCCAGTTCGTCCTCGAAAACCTTGGTGTTGTCGCGGCGGCACGCGACGGCCAACTCAAGGAGTCTGGAGATCGCCCCGTTGTTGAACACGGCTCCGGTGTAAGTAGTCACATTGTGCATGCTAAGGGGCTTCCGGCATGGACGTCAGCACGATGAATGGAGGGTCCTGATTGTTGCCTATGTACTTCAGTGTCACCTTGACACTGTGTACGTCCTGGGCTTGCGCTTGCATGCCGTGTGCGTCGTAGTCGGCCCGGCTGAGTGATCGGCCGGTCACCTCGTTGGGGAAGGACAGGCTGTAACTCGGCTTTGATCTCGGGTTGTAATTGTTCTCTTGCCCTTCAATCCATCGCTCGATCAGCAGGACATTTCTTACATCGTCCAGAACGGTCTGTGTGAGGCGCTGTGCTGAAGCGTGGTCCGCGAAAGTAGAGATGGCTCTCGGTGCCACGGTTCCATCGGGCCGTACGGTCTGCTGATCACGGAGGCGCTGAGCCAGCTGTTCGTCCGTCTTGCCGACGTGTTTGTCGACCGGGTGGCTTCCTTCGATTCCCTCCTGGCCGGCCAGGTCGATGGCGAAGAAGTGGTTGTTTCTGTCCTCGTTCGGAACGGTGTAGGTGTGCTCGGGCTTGAACTCGTGCAGTGCGCGAGCGCCGAAAGACTGAGCGCGCGCCTCTTCGGCCTTGAAGCTGGGAGCACTGATGAATGCTTCGTTCAGCGGCTCCATCAGCGCATCGAGCTTCGGCACCAGACCGTTCACCCGGGTGTTGTACGCATCAACGACGGCGTTGATCGCGGCGGTGTCGATGTTCAGCGTGATCTCCACGCTGAGCTCGGCCGCGCCCTTGACCAGGCCCTTGAGGAAGCGGCCCGCCGTCTTGGCCCCCTCCTTGACGTCGTCCATGCCGACCCCGTCGCTGAGATCGATCTTCCCTACGGCCTCGCGCACCGCCTCCATGTAGATGTCCCAGACCTTGCCGTTGAGGTCGACGGCAGCCTGGGCGAACTCGTACAGCAGATCGCTGACCTTGACAGCCGTGTCGAACAGCACCGTCATCACCGGGTGGGTGGCGCCTGTGTTCGACGAGGCGGAGTCGTGCTTCCACTCGTACCCGGCCGTGGACTTGCCCCAGGCGGTGGTACCCCACAGCGAGCTGCAGAACTGCCGCATGGCGTCGTGCCATTCGCTGTTGCTCTGCTGCGTGATGCTGCTGACCTGGCCGGTAAGGGAACTCTCCGTCATCGAGAGTGCGATCGTCATGTCCCGCCAGGCTTTGGACAGGTCGTTGAGGTAGTGCTGCTGGGGATACGGATAGACATCCGCGACCTTGCCCCAGCGGAAGGCATGCTTGAGGACAGGGCGGATCAGGTCCCGTACGACCTCGGGGATGCACTCCAGGATGCTCCGCAGCCAGCCGTCGCCGCCGTCGTCGTCGCCCCACTTCAGGTTGGGGACCTGGCCGTAGTCCGGTGCCTTGTCGATGACTTGGGGGGCAGGCTGGACGACCGGCTGCTTCTTGCCGGTCGGGTCGGCGGCCGCCTCTGCCTTGGAGTAGTTGTTGGCCGTGGTGGTGAAGCCGACGGCGGCGCCGCCGACGCTCACAACGCTCCTGGCCCAGACTTCGAGGAAGCGGTTGCCTACCTTGACGTAGGCGGAGGCGAAGGACTGCGCGGCCGTGCCGTACCCGCCTGCGTCAGGGTGCTCCTTGAGCGCCGTGAGCAGGGTCTTCGCGGCCTGGCTGTAAATCGGCTGCTGGCTCGCGAAGCCGCCGGAGACACGGTGCAGGTCTGATGGCTTGACGTCGATGGTGCCGTTCTGGGACGGCGGCGGAGGCGTACCCATCAGGCGGCGCCCCACCCACGCAGCACGGCCCGGTGTGCCTCCGCGTAGTTGGCGTGGCCCGTCGTGACCACCTCATGCAGCCAGGCCTGTGCGGCCTGGAGGTCCTGCATCTGCTTGTCCCACTGGTCGAGTTCCTCTACGAACGCTTCGCGTGTGTCGCCCTGCCACGTGAGGACGACCTTCTCCGTGCGGCCGTAGAGGGTTTCGAGCCGCTGGTTGAGCTGCTTGAGGATGTCCTCCAACTCGCCCGCGGCTTCGCGCAGCGTGGTGAAGCTGACGCCTATGTAGTCGTCGGCCATTTTTTGGTCCCCGTGTTTGAGTCGACGTCAGATGCCAAGTATTCGGCTGGTGGGAGCGACTGGCGCGGTGCCTTCGGACAGCTCGCGGGCTTCACGGGCAACGTCCACCTGGCTCTCCGCCTGGCGCATCTGCCGCAGGGTGTCCAGCTCCTGCTGGCTGAAGCCGTCCCGGCTCAGCCGCATTGCTTCCTCCAGAACGACGAGGGTCTCCCGGATCCGTACGGCGTCCTCCGCCGCGCCCTGGTGCAGCGCCCGATACCCTTTGGCCGCGTCGCCCTTCCAGCCGGCTTCGATACGGTCGACGATCGCGTCCATCCGCCGTACCTGGTTGTCCAGATGGCGTTGCATGTCATCGAGGTCCCCGGCCAACCGGGTCAGATCCTCGTCGGAGACGTCAAGATTCGCGTTGTCCACCATGGTTCCCCCTCCTCGGCGCGCAACCATGAACACTAACAACGTCCGCTGACAGCACGGCGGTTGCAAACGACGCGGCACATGTGAACCCGCTTACACCGGTTGCCCGATCAGCATCGTCGGCGCCCCCGCCACCCGCGTCAGGAACACCGTCGCCGCATTCCGCCCCTGCAGCTTCACCTTCCGCCGCAGCTCCTCCGGCTCCACCGCCGAGCCGCGCTTCTTCACCGTCAGGACGCCGACCTCCCGCTCCCGCAGCAGGGCCTTCAACCTCTTCAGGCTGAAGGGGAGTTCGTCGGTGATCTCGTACGCCGTCGCGTACGGCGTCGGGCGCAGCTCGTCCGCCGTGATGTACGCGATCGTTTCGTCGAGCAGTCCGCCGTCCAGCTCCTGTGCCACCTCGGCGACCAGGTGCGCGCGGATGACCGCGCCGTCGGGCTCGTAGAGGAAGCGGCCCGTCTTGCGGACCTGTGGGTTCGGCAGGCCGCGGCCGGTGAGGGAGTGCGGGCCCGGGAGCAGGGTCGCGGTGATTGTGCCCGGGGACGTGCCGAACCAGAGGACCGCTTCCTTCACGTCGCCGCCGTCCGAGATCCACTCCGCCGCGGCGTCCTCCGGCACCGCCTCGTGCGGGATGCCCGGTGCGATCTTGAGTGCGGCGTGCGGGCGGGTGCGGGCTGCCGTGATGGCCCAGGACAGGGGCGGCGAGTACGCCTCCGGGTCGAAGATGCGGCCCCGGCCGCCTCTGCGGGCCGGGTCCACGAACACGGCGTCGTACTCGGCCGAGTCGGTCTCCATGACGTCCGCGCACCGGACCTCGATCAGTCCGTCCAGGCCGAGCGCTTCGGCGTTCGCTTGTGCGACGGCCGCGGTCAGCGGGTCGTGGTCCACCGCGAGGACCCGGATGCCGGCGCGGGCGAGTGCGATCGCGTCGCCGCCGATGCCGCTGCAGAGGTCCGCGACGCTGCGCACGCCGAGAGCGGCGAAGCGCTCGGCGCGGTAGGCGGCGACGGTGCGGCGGGTGGACTGTTCGACGCCGTTGGGCGTGAAGAACATCCGCTGCGCGTCCTCGGCCCCGAACTTCGCCGCGGCCCGCTGCCTCAGCCGTGCCTGGCCCAGTGCCGCCGACACCAGTCCGGCCGGGTGCTCGCGGCGCAGGCGGGTGGCGACGGCCAGTTCCTGTGCGGGGTCGTAGTCCCGCAGCTCGGCGAGCAGGGCCCGGCCTTCCTCGGTACGGAGCGCGGCGAATGAGTCGAGGTCGTTCACCGGACCCATTGTGGGCCAGGCGGGGGATGGTGCGCCTGTGGCGGCGGTGTCGGCCGGTCGTCCGGGTCCGGCGCTGACAGGATGCGGCGCCATGCAGCTAGTAAGACAAAAGCAGAAAAGCCGGGTGAATTGCCCGCCGGTTCGTCAACTGCGACACGTACGGGTGATGGCGGGCGTGCTCCTCGTCGCCCTGGCCGGTTCCGCCTGCGCGGCCGGGCCCTCGGACGAGCGCGACGGGTCGGAGCCCGCCCCGGGTCAGCTGGCCGAAGGGCCGGCGGGTCCGGCTGCCGCGCTCGCCGCGTACACGGAGAAGGTCCGGCGCGATCAGGTCGCGCGCGCCGCCGTCGCCAAGAAGTGGGGGCTCGCGAAGACTCCGCTGGCCGCGCCTCGGCCGCCCGCCGTCAAGCCGAAGATCACCACCCGCAAGGGCTTCGAGGTCGACGGTGGCGAGTCCCTGCCACCGGTCTTCACCACGGTCCCGGTCAAGGAGAAGATTGTCTTCCTGACGATCGACGACGGCGCGGAGAAGGACCCCAACCTGCTCCGCATGATGAGCGAGCTCAAGATCCCGTACAGCGCCTTCCTCAGCGACTACGTGATCAACGACAACTACGGCTACTTCAAGCGGATGCAGGATCTCGGCGTCTCGCTGCACAACCACACCCTCAACCACCGCTATCTGCCCGGACTTTCGTACGCCAAGCAGAAGACCGAGATCTGCGGTCAGCAGGCGAAGATCGAGAAGCGTTACGGAAAGCGGCCGCCGCTCTTCCGTCCGCCGTACGGGAACTACAACGAGAGCACCCTGCGCGCCGCCAAGTCGTGCGGAGTCAAGGCCGTGCCCCTGTGGGCCGCCGAGGCGTTTCCCGATCACATGGAGTGGCGGGAATGGGACCGGGACCTGCATCCCGGCGACATCATCCTCACGCACTTCCGCGGGCGCGATGACTGGAAGGGCACCATGCCCGACATGATCCGGCGCGTGATGAAGACGGTCACGGACAAGGGATACGCGGTGGCGAAGCTGGAGGACTACGTATGAGCGGCGCGCACCGGATTCCGGCCGCGCTGGCGGTCGTGACCGGTGCGCTGCTCGCCTCCTCGGGCTGTACGCCGTGCGTCGATCCCATCGAACGGCTCGGCAGCAAGGCCGTGCAGAGGGTTGCTCCGCCCCGTCCGGTACTCCGCCCCCGCCCAGCCGCGCGCGGGCGCGGATCCCGGCCCTCCCGCGCACCATGCCCGCCAGGACCACGCCCGCCAGAACCACGCCCGCCAGGACCACGGCCCCCGCCTGTCACCTCGCACCGACGGCCCTCAGGCCCCCGATCTCACGGAACCGACGACCCGTCTGCTGCGCCGTATCCACGGGATTCATTCCGCCTCGCAGCCGTGACGACGGGCCGCTGCACATGTCCGTACGTTCGTGCGGAACGGAGTGGCGCGCACGCGCGTTGTCCCCATCGGGGTCGCACCGCCGCACAATGATCGAGCACCCGCGCCCCGGCCCTCGCGGGCAGTCTGCGGGACTCGCACAGCGCAGTGGATTGGCACTCCGCTTGACCGAGTGCTAATCGCGGTCATAGTCTCGGCTCTGGCACTCCCCACTGGAGAGTGCCAACGCGCGACAGGCAGGTCCGGCACCCGCGACGACGGATCCACCTGGTCGCCACTCAGACAGTTAACCCCGTGAGATCTCCGAAGGGGGAGGTCGGATCGTGACGACCGCCAGCTCCAAGGTTGCCATCAAGCCGCTCGAGGACCGCATTGTGGTCCAGCCGCTCGACGCCGAGCAGACCACGGCCTCTGGCCTGGTCATCCCGGACACCGCGAAGGAGAAGCCCCAGGAGGGCGTCGTCCTTGCGGTCGGTCCGGGTCGTTTCGAGAACGGCGAGCGCCTGCCGCTCGACGTCAAGACCGGCGACGTCGTGCTGTACAGCAAGTACGGCGGCACCGAGGTGAAGTACAACGGCGAGGAGTACCTCGTCCTCTCGGCTCGCGACGTGCTCGCAATCGTCGAGAAGTAATTCACCCACGTTTTGATCTGCGCCCCTGGCTCCCGCACTGATGTCGCCGGGTGGCCAGGGGCGCAGCTCGTTTGAGAGGACAGAAAGCTCCCATGGCGAAGATTCTGAAGTTCGACGAGGACGCCCGTCGCGCCCTCGAGCGCGGCGTCAACAAGCTTGCCGACACGGTCAAGGTGACGATCGGCCCCCGCGGCCGCAACGTCGTCATCGACAAGAAGTTCGGCGCACCCACCATCACCAACGACGGTGTCACCATCGCCCGCGAGGTCGAGGTCGAGGACCCGTACGAGAACCTCGGCGCGCAGCTGGTGAAGGAGGTGGCCACCAAGACCAACGACATCGCTGGTGATGGCACCACCACCGCCACCGTGCTGGCCCAGGCGCTCGTCCGCGAGGGCCTGCGCAATGTCGCCGCGGGTGCCTCCCCGGCCGCCCTGAAGAAGGGCATCGACGCCGCCGTCAAGGCCGTCTCCGACGAGCTGCTGGCGACCGCCCGTCCGATCGAGGACAAGGCCGACATCGCTGCCGTCGCCGCGCTCTCCGCGCAGGACCAGCAGGTCGGCGAGCTCATCGCCGAGGCCATGGACAAGGTCGGCAAGGACGGTGTCATCACCGTCGAGGAGTCCAACACCTTCGGTCTGGAGCTGGAGTTCACCGAGGGCATGGCCTTCGACAAGGGCTACCTCTCCCCGTACATGGTGTCCGACCAGGAGCGTATGGAGGCCGTCCTCGACGACCCGTACATCCTGATCAACCAGGGCAAGGTCTCCTCGATCCAGGACCTGCTGCCGCTGCTGGAGAAGGTCATCCAGGCCGGCGGCTCCAGGCCGCTGCTGATCATCGCCGAGGACGTCGAGGGCGAGGCCCTGTCCACGCTGGTCGTCAACAAGATCCGCGGCACCTTCAACGCCGTCGCGGTGAAGGCCCCGGGCTTCGGCGACCGCCGCAAGGCGATGCTGCAGGACATGGCCACCCTCACCGGTGCCACCGTCATCGCCGAGGAGGTCGGCCTCAAGCTCGACCAGGCCGGTCTCGACGTGCTGGGCAGCGCCCGCCGCGTGACGATCTCCAAGGACGACACCGTCATCGTCGACGGCGGCGGCAACTCCGCGGACGTCGCGGGCCGCGTCAACCAGATCAAGGCCGAGATCGAGTCCACGGACTCCGACTGGGACCGCGAGAAGCTCCAGGAGCGCCTCGCGAAGCTGGCCGGCGGCGTGTGCGTGATCAAGGTCGGCGCCGCCACCGAGGTGGAGCTGAAGGAGAAGAAGCACCGTCTGGAGGACGCCATCTCCGCGACCCGCGCCGCGGTCGAGGAGGGCATCGTCTCCGGTGGTGGCTCCGCGCTCGTCCACGCCGTGAAGGTGCTCGAGGGCAACCTCGGCAAGGAGGGTGACGAGGCCACCGGCGTCGCCGTCGTCCGCCGCGCCGCGGTCGAGCCGCTGCGTTGGATCGCCGAGAACGCCGGCCTCGAGGGCTACGTCATCACCTCCAAGGTGGCGGAGCTGGACAAGGGCCAGGGCTTCAACGCCGCGACCGGCGAGTACGGCGACCTGGTGAAGGCCGGCGTCATCGACCCGGTCAAGGTCACGCGCTCCGCGCTGGAGAACGCCGCGTCCATCGCCTCGCTGCTGCTCACGACCGAGACCCTGGTCGTCGAGAAGCCGGCCGAGGACGAGTCCGAGGCGGGTCACGGCCACGGTCACGGCCACTCCCACTGAGTAGCTGACTAGCTGAGTAGCTCAGCAGCTGACTGGCTGAGCAGCTGTACGAAGCCGGGCCCGGTGCCCCCGTCGCGGGGGCACCGGGCCCGGTGCTTTTCCGGACCACGACCAGCGTCAGTCGTTGAGGAACGCCAGGTCGAGCCGGCTCAGCCGCTCCGGATCGGCCAGGATGTCGATCTCGACGATCCTGCCGCCCGTGATCGTGAAGCCCATGACCGACAGCGGCTCGCCGCCCGGCGCCGTGACGACGCCGGCACCGCCGTTGACCAGCGCAGGCCGTGCGAACTGCGCGAAGCGCTGGAAGGTGAGCGCCTGCCCGGCCACCTCGCGTGCCCCGCGGACCTCGTGCGACACCGCGCCGGGCATCGCTCCGACATCGGCGCGCAGCACGACATCCGGGTCGAGCAGCGCCACGAGCGCGTCGAAGTCGCCGCCGCGCGAGGCCGCGAGGAAGGCATCGACGACCTCACGCTGACGGCTGAGATCGTCCGGGACCGTGGTCGTGCCCTGCACCCGGCGGCGGGCCCGGCTGGCCAGCTGCCTGGTCGCGGTCGGCGTGCGCCCCACGATCGGCGAGATCTCGTCGAACGGCATGCCGAACATGTCGTGCAGTACGAACGCGAGCCGTTCGGCGGGCCCGAGCGTCTCCAGCACCACCAGCAGCGCGAGGCCCACCGAGTCAGCCAACAGCACCTCGTGCTCGGGATCGGCGACGCCCGGACCGACGCCCGGACCGACGCCCGGACCGGCGTCCGTGCCGATGCCCGCACTGTGCACGATCGGATCGGGCACGCGTACGTCCAGCGGCTCCTCGCGCCGTGCCTTGCGCGTGCGCAGCATGTCCAGGCAGACCCGGCCGACGACGGTCGTCAGCCAGCCGCTGAGATTCTCGACCTCGCCGGTGCCGGAGCGCTGGAGCCGGATCCAGGCCTCCTGGACTGCGTCGTCCGCGTCGGTCAGCGAGCCGAGCATCCGGTAGGCCACCGCCTTCAGACGGGGCCGGTCGGCGTCGAAGCGCTCCGCCAGAAACTCGTTCTCGTCCATGGCTTCCATCGGCTCCCATTCCTCCGTCGCGCCGTCGCGCCTCTCGGCTGCTGCGCCTCTCATACGACTGACGAACGAAACCCGGAGGATGTGACAGGGCCTGTACTCGGGCGCGGAAATCTCAGGCGGACTGGTGCAGCGTCCCCGCGAGCACCGGATCCGCGAACGGCAGGCCCCGCCCGTACCGCTCCAGCTCGTCCAGCGCCCGGTCCGCCATCCGGTACAGCTCATTGCCGAGGGAACCCGCGACGTGCGGGGTCAGCAGCACATTGGGCAGTGTGTACAGCGGCGAGTCGGCGGCCGGGACCTCGGGGTCGGTGACGTCGAGCACCGCGTACAGCCGTCCCGTCGTCAGCTCCCGCAGCAGCGCCTCTTCGTCGATCAGCGAGCCGCGTGCGGTGTTGATCAGCGTTGTGCCGTCGGTCATCAGCGCGAGCCGGCGTTCGTCGATCATGTGGCGAGTCGTCGCCAGCTCCGGCGCATGGACGGTGACGACGTCGCTGCGGCTGCACAGTTCGTCGAGCTCGGTCCGTAAGACTCCGAGTGCGTCGGCGTCGGCGGCGCTGACGTACGGGTCGTACAGCAGGACCTGTACGTCGAAGGGGCGCAGCAGCTCGATCACCCGGCGGCCGATCCTGGATGCGCCGACGACTCCGATCGTGCGCCGGTAGTTCCCGAGTGCCGTCGGCTCGCGAGTCCAGTCGTGGCCGGCGCGCCGCTGTCCGTAGCGCCGGGCCGAGTGCAGCACCTGCTTCCCGGCGAAGAGGATCGCGGCGAGTGTGTACTCGGCGACGGGCAGCGCATTGGCCGCGGCTGCCGACGCCACAGTGATGCCGCGCTCCCAACAGGCGTCGGTGACATGGTTCTTGACGGTTCCGGCCGCGTGCACGACCGCGCGCAGCCTCGGTGCGGATTCGAGTACGCCGGCGGTCAGCGGGCTCGCGCCCCAGCAGGTCAGCAGCACTTCGGCCTGAGCGAGCGCGGCCTCGACGGCAGGCGTCGGTGCGGCGAGGTCATGGGCGACGAGCCGCGGATCGGTACGGGCGAGTGCACTCAGCCGGTCGTAGTGGCGGTCGGTGAACAGGCGCTCGGCGACGCCCGGCCCCATCGCGAGCAGGACCGCAGGCGGATTGTCAGTGGCGTGCACCGCGGTGCTCACTCGGTTCTTGCTCCGTTGCTCACTCCGGTTCTCACTGCGGTGCCTACTGGGGGCCGTACTTGCGGCCCGTCCTGGAGGTGACGCCGCCCAGCAGCCCGCGCGGCGCAAGCTTCACCACACCCATCAGCGCCTTGTACCGCGGGTCCGGGATCGACACCGACTTGCCGCGCTCCAGGTCCGCCAGCGCCGCCGACACCAGCTTGTCGGCGTCCAGCCACATCCAGCCCGGGATGTTGTCCGTCCCCATGCCCGCCCGCTCATGGAATTCCGTGCGTACGAATCCGGGGCACAGCGCCATCAGCTTCACACCGGTCCCCGCCAGATCCCGCGCCGCGCCCTGGGTGAACTGCACGACCCACGCCTTCGACGCACCGTAGGTGCCGCGCGGGACGAACGCGGCGACCGAGGCCACGTTGATCACGCCGCCGCGGCCGCGCTCGCGCATGGACTCCGTCGCCGCCGCGGTGAGCCGCAGCACCGCCTCGACGTGCACCTTCAGCATGGTCAGCTCGTCGTCCATGGACACCTCGAGGAAGCGTCCCTTGTTGCCGAACCCGGCATTGTTGACCAGCAGTTCCACCGGGTTCTTCCGGTCGCTCAGCCGCTTGACGACCGCATTGATCCCGTCGTCGAGGGACAGGTCCGCGGTCAGCACCTCCGCCTCGATGCCGTGCGTGTCGTGCAGCTCGGTGGCCTGCTCCTGCAGCCGCTTGGTGTCGCGGGCCACCAGCACCAGGTTGTGTCCCTCGGCGGCGAGCCGCCGCGCGAACGCGGCGCCGATGCCCGCGGTCGCTCCCGTAATCAGTGCAGTCGTCATAAGCGGCACGTTAGTGCCCCGCGTGTGAGTGCGGCGTACGCACCTGCCCCGCCTTCTGGCCCTTCTCGACCACCACGAACTGGCCCATCATCCCCAGGTCCTCGTGGTACAGCAGATGGCAGTGGTACATATACGGAGTGTTGGGGTCCGCAGGCCCGTCGAACCGCATCGCGAGCTTCACGGTCTTGTGCGGAGGGACGAATACCGTGTCCTTCGCGCCGCGCAGCTCGGGCGGCGGCTCCTTTCCGTCCACCTCCAGCACGCGGAACTGCACATCGTGCACATGGAAGTTGTGCGGAGTGCCGTGCTCGTTGCGTACGGTCCAGGTCTCGGCCGTGCCGCGGACGACGGTCTCGTCGATCCGGTTCATCTTCATCGCCTTGCCGTTGATGCCGGTCGTCAGCAGGCCGAAGAACCGCTCGCGCACGGAATCGGTGCCGTCCGGCACCTCCAGTTCGCCGAGTGTGCCCGGCAGTTCGGGCGAGGGCCGCAGCGTGTTCGCCGCGCGCAGCTGAAGTACGTCGAAGGTGTCGTCGCCGCCGGCGAACCGCGCCTCCCAGCCGCCGCCGTAGCTCTTGTGCGGGAAGCTGCGCAGCACGGTGCGCTCGCCGGGCTGCATCCGCACGACAATCTCGGCGCGCTCGCCGGGCGACAGCTGGATCCGGTCCGTCCGGGCCGGCTTCTCCAGCAGCCCGCCGTCGGTCCCGATCAGCGCGAACCGGCGGTTGTCGGCGAACCCGAAGTCGTAGATGCGGGCGGTCGAGGCGTTGAGCAGCCGCAGCCGTACGAGCTCGTCGCCGACCTCCTTGTACGGATCGAGAGTGCCGTTGACCATCGTGCGGTCACCGAGGAAGCCGGTGTCCCGGAGCAACCCCTTCCCGTGGTCGAACTTCGCGCCGTCGAACTTCACGTCCTGGACCATGACCGGCAGATCGTCGACGCCGTACTTCTTCGGCAGCGGCAGCCGCGCGGACTTCTGGTCGTCGAGCAGGAACATCCCGGCCAGTCCGCGCTGCACATGCTTTTCCGTCTTGCCGTGCGGATGCGGGTGGTACCAGAGGGTGGCGGCGGGCTGGTCGACCGCCCAGCGCGGGGTGAAGGTCGCTCCGGGGGCGACCATCTGGTGCGGGCCGCCGTCCATCTTCGCGGGCAGGTGCATGCCGTGCCAGTGGACGGTGGACTCCTCGCCGAGGGTGTTCTTGATCTTCACCTCGACCTTCTCGCCGCGCGCGGCGCGCAGCGTCGGCCCGAGATGGTCGCCGTTGAAGCCCCAGGTGGGCGTCTGCCGGCCGGCCGTGAACTCCTTCTGGCCGCTCTGCATGGTCAGTTGGAAGACCCGGGTTCCGTCGCGCTTCACCGTCGACTTCGCGAGCGGCGGCACGGCCAGCTCGTTGCTGAACTCCGTGCCGGCGGTGGAGACCGTGGCACTGGAGTAGAGCCACAGGGCGCCGCCGCCGAGCGCGAGGGCGATGACGGCGACGACCGTCGAGAGCACAATGAGGATGCGCTTGAGGACCGAGCGCTTCGGCCGGGGCGGCTTCTGGCGAGGAGTTCGAGGCATACAACGAGCGTCCCGGAGGCCACTCGCGGGAGCATCGGGGACCGACCCCGGCCCGCCCCCCAACAACTCCCTTACTTACTAAGGGATTTCCCCTACGACCCGTGCGGCTACGCGCTGTACTTCTCCACGTAGTCGCGCGCCGCCCGCAGCAGCTCGGGATGGAGCGCGTCGCCCGCCGCCAGCACCTTCGGCAGCAGCGCCCGCTCGGTGGTCTCGGCGCGGAACGCCAGATCGACCGTCACCTCGTGGTCCGGCCGGTGCACGATCTCGATCGCGTCACCCGCGCGGATCTCGCCGGGCTCCACGACCTTCAGATACGCGCCGGGGGCGCCGTGCCGCGTGAAGCGCTTGACCCAGCCCTGCTCGCCGAGCCAGGAGGCGAACGTACGACAGGGCAGGCGGCCGCTCGTCACCTCGATCACCAGGTCGTCGCCGATCCGCCAGCGCTCGCCGATCTTCGCGCCGCCGACGTCGAGCCCGACCGTGGTGAGGTTCTCGCCGAAGGTGCCGTTGGAGATCGGGCGGCCCAACTCCCGCTCCCAGAAGTCCAGATCCTCGCGGGCGTAGGCGTACACCGCCTGATGCGTCCCGCCGTGGTGGCGCAGATCGCAGATAGTGTCGCCGACGAGCCCGCTGCCGCCTTCGCCCTTCGGGCCGGGGTCGACCACTCGAACGGCGCCTTCGGCCGGCCGTTTGTCGATTCCCGTCGCACCGCCCGGGGCATCGGAGTACTCCACGATCTTGGGCCGGCCCACATTCACGGTCAGAAGCTTCATGACATCACGCTAACTCCACCGTCTCAAACGATCCACTCAGTAATTCGCTCCAGCCCAAAGCGGCGCTTATATTCAGTGCGTGATCGAAGCCCGTCATCTCCGAGTGCTGCGAGCAGTGGCCGCCACCGGTTCCTTCTCCGCCGCCGCGCGCACGCTCGGCTGCACACAGCCCGCCGTCAGCCAGCAGATGAAGGCACTCGAGACCTCGGCGGGCACGCCGCTGCTCATCCGTACAGGCCGGGAGATGCGGTTGACCCAAGCGGGTGAAGCGCTCGTGCGGCACGCCTCCGGCATCCTCGCCGGACTGACGGCCGCCGAGGAGGAGGTCGCGGCCATCGCCGGACTGCGGGCCGGCCGGGTGCGCCTCGTGTCGTTCCCCAGCGGCTCGTCCGCGCTGGTGCCCACCGCCCTCGCCGCACTGCGCGCGGCACACCCCGGCACCAAGGTCTCGCTGGTCGACGCGGAGCCGCCGCGTTCGGTGGAGATGCTCCGTGAGGGTGACTGCGATGTGGCGCTCGCCTTCCGCTACGGCGGCGCGGCCACGGAGTGGGACGACCTGATCGTCCGGCCGCTGCTCACCGACCGTCTCGTCGGGCTGATCCCGCAGAACCACCGGCTGGCCGCCGCGGACACCGTCACCATCGGCGATCTCGCCGACGAGCCGTGGATCGCGGGCTGTCCGCGCTGCCGCCGCCAGTTGGTCGAGGTCTGCGAGGAGGCCGGTTTCACGCCGCGCATCGACTTCGCCACCGACGACTATCCGGCGGTGATCGGCCTGGTCGGAGCGGGTCTCGGCGTGGCGGTGCTGCCGGAGCTCGCGCTGGAGTCGGTACGGCCCAAGGGCGCGCGCACCGTCACCGTCGAGCCGAAGGTCGAGCGCGAGATCGTCGCCCTGACGCTGCCCGATCTGGCCCAGGTGCCCGCCGTCGCGGCCACGCTGAACCAACTGGTGCTGGCCGCTCCGCGCTGACGCGACCACCCTCGTCCGGCCCGCGGACGAGGGTGGTGTGCAGGAACGTTTCTTCGAACGATTTCGAGCTTTGAGGGTCAGCCCCGCCCGGCGCCGGTGACGCTGGTCGCGGGGATCAGTCGATGCCGCGCACGCCCCATGAGCTCCTCGCGCTCGTCCTCCGTCAGTCCGCCCCAGACGCCGTACGGCTCCCGCACCGCCAGCGCGTGCGCCGCGCACTCCGCGCGGACCGGGCACCTCATGCAGACCTCTTTTGCCGAGTTCTCGCGCGCACTCCGTGCCGCGCCCCGCTCCCCCTCGGGGTGGAAGAAGAGCGAGCTGTCCACCCCGCGGCAGGCCGCGAGGAGCTGCCAGTCCCACAAGTCGGCGTTGGGTCCGGGAAGGCGGGAGAAATCTGCCATAGCGCTTGCCCCTTGAAACCTGGCTGAGTGGATACGGGTCAGGTCGCGTGCGAGCGGGGATACGAGCCGCATCCGGCACCCGCACCATGCCCCACGACCGTACATCTACTGTGTAAGTAGATGTAAATATGACTCATTGCGAATCTAGCCACAGACACCACATAAAGGGAAGAAAAGCCGCTAAATGGGGCATAGCTTCTGAGTGAAGGACCGTTGACCTGCAAAGCTCTCGGCCGCGCACGACCCCTCACATAGAGTGCTGAAGGCGGCAGTCCGACCCGTAACTCTTTCGAGTGACCGTCGTTGAGAGTGCGGAGGCGGTTGAAGGAACAAGCGCTCGGGCACATGTCCGAAAGCGTTCAACCGCACAGGTGACGAAACGTACCCAGCCTGGAGGCTCAAGGTGACGCGCATCAGCTGCGGAGGGCGGCCATGACATCCGTCCTCGTCTGCGACGACTCCCCGCTTGCCCGAGAGGCGCTTCGCCGCGCGGTCGCGACCGTGCCCGGCGTTGAGCGCGTGACGACCGCGGCCAACGGCGAGGAAGTGCTCCGCCGCTGGGGCGCCGACCGCTCGGACCTGATTCTGATGGACGTACGCATGCCCGGTCTGGGCGGCGTCGAGACGGTCCGCCGGCTGCTCTCCGCCGACCCCGGCGCCCGGATCATCATGCTCACCGTCGCAGAGGACCTGGACGGCGTCGCACTCGCGGTCGCCGCAGGGGCGCGCGGCTATCTGCACAAGGACGCGTCGCGCGCCGAGCTGCGGGCGACGGTCACCCAGGCGCTCGCCGACCCGACGTGGCGGCTCGCGCCGCGCCGACTCCGGTCCGCCGAAATGGGTGCTGCGCCCACGCTTACCGCGCGCGAGATCCAGGTGCTCGAAGGAATGAGCCACGGCCGGTCCAACGCCGAGATCGGGCGCGAGCTCTTCCTCTCCGAGGACACGGTGAAGACGCACGCCAGGCGGCTTTTCAAGAAGCTGGGCGCCTCGGACCGGGCGCACGCCGTGGCGCTCGGATTCCGCTGGGGCCTGGTCCGCTAGGACCGGGCGAGTGGGCCGCCGCGGGGGTACGCCGGACCCCGCCCGCCGTACGGTGGGCGGGGAGACGGACGTCCGCGGGCACTCGTTTCGCTCGGGATGCCGCATCCTTGAGATGTGGAGTTCCTCGGGGACGAGTCGGTCGAGCGGAAGGGGAGGGCGCAGGCCATGAGTTCCGGCGCACCTACTCAAAACACTGCTCATAACGCTTCGGTGCACAACATTGGACGCGGTGCCACGGACGAACGGCCGCCAAGGCACCATGGACCGATGCGCGACGACGACGGGGCGAGTGCCCAGGGGGCCATCGGTGCGCTCGTTCACCGTGCCGTCGACGGCGACGAGCAGGCCACGCACGACCTGCTCGCGCATGTCCATCCGCTCGCGATTCGCTACTGCCGCACCAGGCTGAGCCGTCTGCCGGGCGATGCGCGCCACTTCGTGGAGGACCTCGCACAGGAGGTCTGTGTCGCGGTGCTGATGGCGCTGCCTCGCTACAAGGACACCGGAAGGCCCTTCGAGGCCTTTGTCTTCGCCATCGCCTCGCACAAGGTCGCCGATCTGCAGCGCGCGGCCATGCGCCACCCGGGCTCGACGGCCGTGCCGTCCGACGAGATGCCGGAGCGGCCGGACGACTCTCTCGGTCCCGAGGAGCGCGCCCTGCTCTCCGACGACGCGGAGTGGGCGAAGAAACTTCTCGCCAATCTTCCGGAGAACCAGCGGGAGCTGCTGGTGCTGCGGGTCGCGGTCGGTCTGACCGCCGAGGAGACGGGCCAGATGCTGGGGATGTCGCCCGGCGCGGTACGGGTGGCGCAGCACAGGGCGCTGAGCCGGCTGCGCGCACTGGCTGAGCAGTAACCGAGCGGCGGAGTTCGTCGGAGCCGTACGGTCGCGTGTGTACGAATGTGTCCGTACGAACGCACAAAGCTGCTCGGTGATCTTGATCGTGGAATGAGACTGCCGCGGAGCCCGTTAGCATGGACATCCGCACCGATCAAGGCCATTGGGGAAGGTGTCATGACCAACGTCGACGGAGTGCCCGATAAATTCGCGACACTCGGGCTGACCTACGACGATGTGCTGCTGCTGCCGGGCTCGTCGGACATGGCGCCCGACCAGATCGACACCGCCTCGTACATCTCGAAGAACGTGCGGGTGAACATCCCGCTGCTCTCCGCCGCCATGGACAAGGTCACCGAGGCCCGGATGGCCATCGCGATGGCCCGCCAGGGCGGCGCGGGCGTGCTGCACCGCAATCTCTCCATTGCCGACCAGGCCAACCAGGTCGACCTGGTGAAGCGCTCCGAGTCCGGCATGGTCACCGACCCGATCACGGTGAACCCGGACGCGACGCTCGGCGAGGCCGACCAGCTGTGCGCGAAGTTCCGCATCAGCGGCGTCCCGGTGACCGACCGCGGCGGCAAGCTGCTCGGCATCGTCACCAACCGCGACATGGCCTTCGAGTCGGACCGCAGCCGCCAGGTGCGCGAGGTCATGACCCCGATGCCGCTGGTCACCGGCAAGGTCGGGATCTCCGGTGTGGACGCCATGGAGCTGCTGCGCCGGCACAAGATCGAGAAGCTTCCGCTGGTCGACGACGCGGGCGTGCTCAAGGGCCTGATCACGGTCAAGGACTTCGTCAAGGCCGAGAAGTACCCGATGGCCGCGAAGGACAAGGACGGCCGGCTGCTGGTCGGCGCGGCCGTCGGTGTCGCGGGCGACGCCTTCGAGCGGGCCCAGGCGCTGATCGAGGCGGGCGTCGACTTCATCGTCGTCGACACCGCGCACGGCCACTCCAGGCTCGTCGGGGACATGGTCTCCAAGATCAAGTCGAACTCCTCGGTGGATGTCATCGGCGGCAATATCGCCACACGTGACGGCGCCCAGGCGCTGATCGACGCGGGCGTCGACGGCATCAAGGTCGGTGTGGGCCCTGGCTCCATCTGTACGACCCGAGTGGTCGCGGGCATCGGAGTCCCGCAGGTCACGGCGATCTACGAGGCCGCGCTCGCCGCCAAGGCGGCCGGCGTCCCGGTGATCGGCGACGGCGGTCTGCAGTACTCCGGCGACATCGCCAAGGCGCTGGTCGCGGGCGCGGACACGGTGATGCTCGGCTCGCTGCTCGCGGGCTGCGAGGAGTCGCCCGGCGAGCTGCTGTTCATCAACGGCAAGCAGTTCAAGTCGTACCGCGGCATGGGTTCGCTCGGCGCGATGCAGTCCCGCGGCGAGCAGCGCTCCTTCTCCAAGGACCGGTACTTCCAGGAGGGCGTCGCCTCCGACGAGAAGCTGGTGCCCGAGGGCATCGAGGGCCAGGTGCCCTACCGAGGCCCGCTCTCCGCGGTCGTGCACCAACTGACCGGCGGGCTGCGGCAGTCGATGTTCTACGTCGGCGGCCGGACGGTTCCGGAGCTGCAGCAGCGCGGCCGGTTCGTGCGGATCACGTCGGCGGGGCTCAAGGAGAGCCACCCGCACGACATCCAGATGACGGTCGAGGCGCCGAACTACAGCCGTAAGTAGCGCACGCGTGCTTGGAGGGGCGGGGGGGGGGGGGGGGGGGGCGCCCCCCCCCGCGGGGGGGGGGGGGGGGGGGGGGGGCGGGGGGGCGGGGGGGGTCGACACTCCCCCCCCCGTCCCCCAATCGGTCCGGGGGCCGGTGCCGCTAAATCCCGGTGTTCTGCTGCGGCGGCTGGGGGGGGGGGGGGGGCGGGGGCCCCCCGCCCCCGCCCCTCATGCATGCGTCGGGGATACTGGTAGGCGCAGACGTAGAGGGAAAGGCCACACAACGTGACTGAGATCGAGATCGGGCGCGGCAAGCGCGGCCGCCGGGCGTACGCGTTCGATGACATCGCCGTCGTACCGAGCCGGCGTACGCGGGACCCGAAGGAGGTCTCGATCGCCTGGCAGATCGACGCCTACCGCTTCGAGCTGCCCTTCCTGGCCGCTCCGATGGACTCGGTGGTCTCGCCGCAGACCGCGATCCGCATCGGCGAGATGGGCGGTCTTGGCGTACTGAACCTCGAGGGTCTGTGGACCCGTTACGAGGACCCGCAGCCGCTGCTCGACGAGATCTCCGGTCTCGAGACCGAGGCCGCGACCCGCCGTCTGCAGGAGATCTACGCCGAGCCGATCAAGGAAGAGCTGATCGGGCAGCGGATCAAGGAGGTGCGCGACTCGGGTGTGGTCACCGCGGCCGCGCTCTCGCCGCAGCGCACCGCGCAGTTCTCCAAGGCCGTGGTGGACGCGGGTGTGGACATCTTCGTCATCCGTGGCACGACGGTCTCGGCGGAGCACGTCTCGGGTGCGGCGGAGCCGCTGAACCTGAAGCAGTTCATCTACGAGCTCGACGTCCCGGTCATCGTCGGCGGCTGCGCCACCTACACGGCCGCGCTGCACCTGATGCGTACGGGCGCGGCGGGCGTGCTGGTCGGCTTCGGCGGCGGGGCCGCGCACACCACGCGCAACGTGCTGGGCATCCAGGTCCCAATGGCGACGGCGGTGGCCGATGTGGCCGCGGCCCGTCGCGACTACATGGACGAGTCCGGCGGCCGCTATGTCCACGTCATCGCGGACGGCGGCGTCGGCTGGTCGGGCGACCTGCCGAAGGCCGTCGCGTGCGGCGCGGACGCGGTGATGATCGGCTCCCCGCTGGCCCGCGCGACGGACGCGCCGGGCAAGGGGCACCACTGGGGCATGGAGGCGGTCCACGAGGACGTGCCGCGCGGCAAGCTGGTGGACCTCGGCATCGTGGGCACGACGGAGGAGATCCTCACGGGTCCCTCGCACTCGCCGGACGGTTCGATGAACTTCTTCGGCGCGCTGCGCCGGGCGATGGCGACGACGGGCTACAGCGAGCTGAAGGAGTTCCAGCGCGTCGAGGTGACGGTGGCGGACTCGCAGCACAAGCGCTGACGCTTTTTCGTTTTCCCGCTGTACGTGAAGGGGCCCGGCACCGTGATGGTGCCGGGCCCCTTCACGTACAGCGGGATCAGGCGTTGGCCTTCTTGGCGGCGCCGTAGGCGGCGACGGCGCCGATGACGAGGAAGACGTACGTCATGCCGTCCGCCGCTTTGCTCCACGTGTCGACCAGGTCGCCGAACCGGTCGACGAAGATGTCCGCGAACGCGGTCTGCTGGAGATCGGCCACGATGGCCGCGATGGCGATCAGCTGGCCCAGGTACACGGCCGGCAGCGCGAGCAGCCCGCTGACGAAGGGCAGCGCCGGGTTGCGGCCGCCGACCTTGCCGGCGGCGAAGCCGATGAGAGCGCCCACGCCGATGGCCGCGTAGCCGATCTCGCGCTCGATGGCAGCGCCGAGTGCGCCGTACGCGGCCGCGCCGGCCAGGGCGGCGACGAGTGCGACGACGATGCCGAGTCCGACGTTGTCACGCGCGGGAGCCGGCGGCGGAACGGGCGCGTAGGCGGCTCCCGGGTCGGCGAACGGGTTGCCGGACGGCGGTGGAACGGGCTGGCTCATAAGTGACTTCCCCCAGGGACGAATGCATGCACGGGTGTGCGAGCGGAAGTCCCGGACACTAGCAGCCCAGTCGGACAGTGCGGCACTGGGTTGTCGGGCACCGCCTTACAGGCGGTGCGCGGCCCCGGCAGGAGTCGCCCCTCTTGTGTCCAGCAGGAGTTGGGCCTTCACCGCCAGGCCCTGGAGGTCGTAGGTGCGGTGGTGCTGGAGCAGAACCGTCAAGTCGGCGGCTGCCGCGGACTCGTAGAGCGAGTCCGCGCGGGGGACCGGCTGTTCGCGGACCCGCCAGGCCGGGACGTACGGGTCGTGGTAGCTGACCGCGGCACCCAGGTCCATCAGACGGCGGGCGATCTCGGTGGCCGGCGAGCTTTCCAGGTCGGCGAGGTCTGGCTTGTAGGTGATGCCGAGGAGCAGCACCCGCGCGCCGCGGGCCGATTTGCCGTGCTCGTTCAGGAGCGAGGCGCAGCGCTGGATGACGTACTGCGGCATGCGGTTGTTGATGTCCTGCGCGAGTCCGACGATCCGCAGCGGATGGCCCGGCGTGCGGCCGCTGTGCGGGATGCAGCTGGGGTCCAGCGGGACGCCGTGGCCGCCGACGCCGGGGCCCGGGCGGAAGGCCTGGAAACCGAACGGCTTGGTCTCGGCGCAGCGGATCACGTCCCAGAGGTCGACGCCGAGGTCGTGGCAGAGCACCGCCATCTCGTTGACCAGCGCGATGTTGACATGGCGGAAGTTCGTTTCGAGGACCTTGACGGTCTCGGCCTCGCGCGGGCCGCGGGCGCGGACCACCTTGTCGGTGAGGCGGCCGTAGAAGGCGGCGGCAGCTTCGGTGCAGGCCGGGGTGAGGCCGCCGATGACCTTGGGGGTGTTGGCACAGCCGTGCGTACGGCTGCCGGGGTCGACGCGGCTGGGGGAGTGGGCGAGATGGAAGTCGCGGCCGGCCCGCAGCCCGGAGCCTTCTTCGAGGATCGGCCGCAGGAAGGTCTCCGTCGTGCCCGGCTGGACCGCCGATTCGAGCACCACGGTGGTGTGCGGGCGCAGCCGCGCGGCCAGCGTGCGAGCGGCCTCGGCGAGGCCCGTGAGGTCGAGGCCGCCGTCCGGGCCGAGCGGGGTGGGGACACAGATCGCCGCGGTGCGTACGCGGCCGAGTTCGGCCGGGTCGGTGACGGTTCTGAACCCGCCGGACAGCATGCGGCGAATGTCGGCCGGCGTGCGTCCCGCCGCCGGGTCGCTGAGCTGCCGCGGGTCGGCGTCGTAGCCGATGGTCTCGATGCCGGCGGCGACGGCGGCCTGGGCGAGCGGCAGGCCGATGTGACCGAGTCCGATGACGGCGAGATCTGCGGGCATGTTGTAGGCCCGTCCTTCCCTTAACCGGAGGGGAGCGATAGCGCAAGCCCTGTGGGCAGAACGGGCAGGCGCAATGTCAGACTAGGCGTAAATATGACCGTTATGCCGTATTGCGAGCTCGTGGCTGTCCGAGTGTTATCCACAGGCGGTGGCTGAAGTCGTCGACTGCGGACAGAATCGACGTTGTGAGCCTGACCGCACAGGGCACACGGGGGCGACGGGAGGCAGCGCAGTGAGGACAGCGACACTGGGACCCGAGGAGCGCGCCGAGGCGCTCGCGGCAATGGCCGAGCGTGAACTGGACGTGCTGGTGGTCGGCGCGGGCGTGGTCGGCGCCGGGACCGCGCTGGACGCCGCGACAAGAGGGCTCTCCACCGGCCTGGTGGAGGCGCGTGACTGGGCGTCGGGCACATCGAGCCGGTCGAGCAAGCTCATCCATGGCGGGCTGCGCTATCTGGAGATGCTGGACTTCGCGCTCGTCCGGGAGGCGCTGAAGGAGCGCGGGCTGCTGCTGGAGCGGCTGGCGCCGCATCTGGTGAAGCCGGTGCCGTTCCTGTATCCGCTGCAGCACAAGGGCTGGGAGCGTCTGTACGCGGGATCGGGCGTCGCGCTGTACGACGCGATGTCCGTGTCGTCGGGACACGGACGAGGGCTGCCTGTGCACCGGCACCTGTCGCGGCGGCAGGCGCTGCGGGTGGCACCGGCCCTCAAGAAGGACGCGCTGGTCGGCGCGTTGCAGTACTACGACGCTCAGATGGACGACGCGCGCTACGTGGCGACCCTGGTGCGCACGGCCGCGAGCTATGGGGCCCAAGTCGCCAGCCGGGCCCGGGTGATCGGCTTCCTGCGGGAGGGTGAGCGGGTCGTCGGGGCGCGGGTTCAGGACGTCGAGGGCGGCGGGGAGTACGAGATCCGCGCCAAGCAGATAGTCAATGCGACGGGCGTGTGGACGGACGACACGCAGGCGCTGATCGGCGAGCGCGGACAGTTCCATGTGCGCGCCTCCAAGGGCATTCACCTGGTGGTGCCCAAGGACCGGATCCACTCCACGACCGGGCTGATCCTGCGGACCGAGAAGTCGGTGCTGTTCGTCATCCCCTGGGGACGGCACTGGATCGTCGGCACCACGGACACCGAGTGGGACCTCGACAAGGCGCATCCGGCGGCGTCCAGCGCGGACATCGACTATCTGTTGGAGCACGTCAACTCGGTGCTCGCCGTGCCGCTGACGCGGGACGACGTCCAAGGGGTGTACGCGGGGCTGCGGCCGCTGCTCGCGGGCGAGTCGGACGCGACCAGCAAGCTCTCGCGCGAGCACACGGTGGCGCATCCGGTGCCGGGTCTGGTGGTCGTCGCCGGTGGAAAGTACACGACGTACCGCGTGATGGCGAAGGACGCGGTGGACGCGGCGGTGCACGGCCTCGACCAGCGCGTCGCGGACTGCGTCACGGAGAACGTGCCGCTGGTCGGCGCGGAGGGCTACTCGGCGCTGTGGAACGCGCGGGCGAGGATCGCCGCGCAGACGGGCCTTCATGTGGTCCGGGTGGAGCATCTGTTGAACCGGTACGGCTCCATGGTCGAGGAGCTGCTCGCGCTCATCGCCGACGACCCGAAGCTCGGCGAGCCGCTCGTCGGTGCGGAGGACTATCTGCGGGCCGAGGTCGTCTACGCGGCCTCGCACGAAGGGGCACGGCACCTGGACGACGTGCTGACTCGGCGGACCCGGATCTCGATCGAGACCTTCGACCGGGGGACGCGCAGCGCGCGCGAGTGCGCCGACCTGATGGCGCCGGTGCTGGGCTGGGACAAGGAGCACATCGAGAAGGAGGTGGAGCACTACGAGAAGCGGGTGGAGGCGGAGCGCGAGTCGCAGCGGCAGCCGGACGATCTGACGGCGGACGCGGCGCGGCTGGGCGCGCCGGACATCGTGCCGCTCTGATCGACCCGCTCTGATCGGCCCGTTCTGCCTGCGTGGGCGGCCGGTTGCATGGGGTGGCCGGGCAGGGCCACGACCAGCCAAGGCGCCGGCTTGGCCCCGAGTAGTGGCATGGTGGGTGGTCCCGGCCTCCCGGACCCGTCCCGGCGGTCGGCGGACCCGGGAGAAACGCCGGTCCCGGAGTGAGGGACAATGGAGGCTCTGCCAGGGCGTGTTACCGCATCGCGCGGGAGCGGCAGTCGCGGGCGAAGATCAGGGATCGCAGAGGGGACGCATGTCGGAGGCGGAGCAGTCGCGGGAACCCCAGCGGGACATGGCCGGTCCGGGGGGTGAGGCCCGGAAGGCGGTCCCTCCGCAGGGCTCTGCGGAGCCCGCCGCGGCCGAGGGCGCGACCGGCGTGCAGCCTGACGCCGGGACCGGTTCGGACGTGGAGCCTGCGGTGGCCGAGGGCCCGAGCGGTGCGCAGCCCGATGCCGAGCCGAAGACCGACGCTGACGCCGAGACCGGAGCCGGTTCGGACGCGGAGCGCGCGGCGAAGCCGGAGCCCGAGACGGGGTCGGACGTCCGGGCAGGGTCGGATGCGAAGCCGAACGCCGAGACCGAGGCTGAGCCTGCGGCGAAGTCGGGAGCGGTGGCGGCACCGGTTGCTGACGCCGGGTCCGAAGCGGGCGCTGAGGCGAAGGCCGTGACTGAGGCGAGCGACGACGCGAGCGACGACGACGCGGGCGCTGACGCTCGGCCCGAGGCCGACCCGGCGGCTGACGCCGAGTCCGAGGCCGGTGCGCCCGTACGCGGCGGAGCCCGGTCCGAACCGCGGGCGGCAGCTCGGCCCGAGGCCGACCCGGCGGCTGATGCCGAGTCCGACGGCCCGTCCGGTGGCGACGTCCAGCGGGCCGTCAGTCTGCCGCGGCAGGCTTCCGCGAAGGAGGCCGTGGCGGTGGCCGCCAAGGGGAGCACCGGCGGGGCCGGTGGGCGGAGTTATGGGCGGGAGGCCGAAGGGCGGCTGCTTGCCGGGCGGTACCGGCTCGGTGGAGTCCTCGGCCGCGGCGGGATGGGAACCGTCTGGCGGGCCGTGGACGAGACCCTCGGGCGCACTGTCGCCGTCAAGGAGCTGCGCTTTCCGAACAGCATCGACGAGGAGGAGAAGCGCCGGCTCATCACGCGTACCCTCCGCGAGGCCAAGGCGATCGCCCGGATCCGCAACAACAGCGCGGTTACGGTGTACGACGTGGTCGACGAGGACGACCGCCCGTGGATCGTGATGGAGCTGGTCGAGGGCAAGTCCCTCGCCGAGGCCGTGCGCGAGGACGGCACGCTGACGCCGCGGCGGGCCGCCGAGGTCGGGCTCGCGATTCTGGACGTACTGCGGTCCGCGCACCGCGAAGGCATCCTGCACCGCGATGTGAAGCCGTCCAACGTCCTGATCGCCGAGGACGGGCGCGTGGTGCTCACCGACTTCGGCATCGCGCAGGTCGAGGGCGACCCCTCGATCACCTCCACCGGCATGCTCGTCGGCGCGCCTTCGTACATCTCGCCGGAGCGTGCCCGTGGCCACAAGCCCGGTCCCGCGGCCGACCTGTGGTCGCTGGGCGGGCTGTTGTACGCGAGCGTTGAAGGCTGCCCGCCGTACGACAAGGGTTCCGCCATCGCGACGCTGACCGCCGTGATGACCGAGCCGCTCGACCCGCCGAAGAACGCGGGCCCGCTGGAGGAGGTCATCTACGGCCTGCTCGCCAAGGATCCGGAGCAGCGGCTCGACGACGCGGGTGCGCGGGCGTTGCTGACCGATGTGCTTCGGGCGCCCGAGGAGTCCGAGGGTGGCTTCGAGCCGGAGCCGCCGCCGGACGCCACTCGGGCCATAGCCCTGCCGCCGATTCCTCCGCCGCCGGTGGCCAAGCCGCGCGATCCGGCCGCCGACCGGGTCCGCGGTGCGCTGCGCTCCGTACGGAACGCGGCGGCGACCGACAAGACGGACCCGAAGCCCGCGCCCGAGCCGCAGCGGCCCACGCCGCCGCGCGCACCGCTCACCGATGTCGTGCCTCGCCGCACGCTTGTCGTCATCGCGGTCGTCGTCGTGCTGGCCGTGCTGGCCACCGCGCTCTATCTGACGCTCGGCGGCGGCGACGAGGGCGGCCAGAGCAAGACCAAGGGCGACAAGACAGCTTCGGCCGGAACGAGCAGCGGCACTGGCAGCGGCGACAAGGGCAAGACGGAGGACGATCCCAAGGACACCGGCCAGGACGGCGGCGGCGACACCGGCACCGACAACGGTGGGCAGGGGGCCGAGACGCCGAAGGCCGATGGCCCCGCGGGCGGCAACGGTCTGCCGGCCGGATACGTGATGGTGTCGAACGACCGGTTCCACTTCACCATGGCGATGCCCAAGGCCTTCAAGCAGACCGGTGTGGCAGGCGTGAGCTCCGGCGGGATCTTCAGCGTGAACGGCGGATTCCCGCGGGTCCAGGTCGACTTCAACGACAGCCCCAAGGACGATGCCGTTGCCGCTTGGACCGCCGCGATGGCCGGAACTCGGGCCACCAGCGACGGATACAAGCACATCGGCATCGGGCAGGTCGAGTACAACGGGTATCCGACCGTGGCCGACTGGGAGTTCGAGCGCAATCAGCGCGGCGAGCGGGTACGGGTCCTCAACAGGGGCTTCAAGGTGGACGCCGACCACGGTTACTCGATCATGATCACCTGCAAGGCCAGTGAATGGGACGGCACGGAGTGCGCGACGCTGCGCAAGACGGCGTTCGACACATTCAAGCCCAAGGACTGAGTCAGGACACGTATCGTGAGAGCTCGCGGACGGTACGCAGCCACAAGGGGCCGCAGAACGACCGGAATTGACACGTATTGACGTTTTACCGCGGTCCCCGGGGCCAGCCGGCGGACAGCGCGCTCGTGGGGAGGCGTCGTGGACGACTATGCGGGAAGGGTGCTTGCCGACCGCTATCGCCTTCCGCTGCCTCCGTCCGACGAGTACGAACTGGTCGAGACCCGAGCATTCGACACATACAGCGGCCAGGAAGTCCTGGTCCGGCAGGTGCCGTTGCCGGAGGTCGTCGAGGCTGAGGTCGTCGAGGCTGCGGGTCTCGCCGGGGCTGCCGTGCCCAGGAGGGCCCAGGGGCGTACGACCCGCAGGCCCACCGATCCGGCCGTGCGGCGAGCCATGGAGGCCGCGCAGGCCGCCGCGCAGATACCCGACCATCCGCGCCTGGACCAGGTCTTCGACGTGTTCGCGGAGAGCGGTTCGCTGTGGATAGTGAGCGAACGCGTGGCCGCCCGCCCGCTCGCCGCTCTCCTCGCGGACAAGCCGCTCACTCCCTACCGCGCCGCCGAAGTCGCCTCCGACGTGCTGACCGCGCTGCGCGTCCTGCACGCGCACGGCTGGACCCACCGGAACATCACCGCCCGGACGGTCCTGGTCTGCGACGACGGCCGGGTGGTGCTGACCGGACTGGCGTCCGGCGCGGCGGAGGAGGCGCTGTGCGGGTACGCACCGGTGCCCGCGCCGCCGGAGGAGCTGCCGTACGAGGAGTTGCCGTACGACGAGCTGTCGCCCGACTCGGACGAGGACGGTCCCGACGAGGACGGGCCTGACGAGGACGGGCCTGACGCGGACGGTCCATTCGATGACGGCTTCGACGAGGCCGACGACGAGCTGCCGGGCGGCCCTGCCGCCCTCGAGCCCGCACCCGCCGCCGCCCCGGACGAGACACGTCCGTACGGAACTTCGCCGGACGTGCGTGCCGCGCGGGCGGGCGCGATCGCGGCATACCGCGCGGGCGCCCGGGCCGCGGCGCGGGTCAGCGAGGACCAGCGCCAGGACGACCCTCCCGTGCAGACGGGTTACGACCCGGACTGGTGGGCCAGGAAGCCGGGCGAGCCGCGGCCACAGCTCGCCGCGCACCACAGCGACATCGAAGAGGACCTCGACGACGACGAGTTCGACGGCTACGGCCCCGAAGGCCCGGGCCGCGCCCAGCTCGCCGGCACCTGGCACGACAACCCGCTCCCGGGCCAGGACGGCCCCCGCCCGCTGCCCGCGGGCGGCAGCCCCGCCACCGGAAACCCCGCAGGCGGTACGCGCCACCCTCAGCGCGACACCGACCCGTACGGCGTGCGCAAGGCCCTGCCCGCCCCGCGCTCCGACCGCGGCGGCGTGCCCGCTCTTCCCAGCACCGGTGGCTGGCAGCGCGGAGGCGCCGGGCCCGAGGCGCTGCGTGCCGATGCGCAGCGCCAGCCCGTTCCGGCCGCCGCGCAGGCTCCGGCCGGCCGGTGGGACGAGGTCGTCGCGGGCGCCGAAACACCCGCCTACCGCGGCCCGGACACGCCGCTCGCCGCCGAGCGGGCCCGGCAGGCGCGGATCGCGGTCGTCGGAGCCGTCACCGAGCGATGGGCACCCGAGCAGGCCGGACCCGTCCACGAGAACTGGCAGTTGGCGGCCCCCGTCGGCCCCGCCACCGACCTCTGGGCCCTGGGTGCGCTGCTCTACCGGGCCGTGCAGGGCCATGCGCCCTATCCCGAGGAGAGCGCCTTCGAGCTGGTCCAGCTCGTCTGCGCCGAGCCGCCCGCGTTCGCCGAGGAGTGCGGGCCACTTCGTCCGGTCGTCGAGTCGCTGCTGCGTCAGGACCCGACCGAGCGCCCGGACTTCGAGGAGCTGCGCGGCTGGCTGCGTTCGCTGGTGCGGTCGGCGCCCGAGCCCGAGGCCGGGATGGATGTGGTTCCTGTGCCCGCCGGCGCGGTCGACGGCAGCAGGCTGCCGGTCGTACGGCGCCGCGGCGAGCTGGTGCGCAAGCGCCGCACGGGCTCTGCCGAAGTGGTGCACGGCCGCCACCGGCACAAGAAGTCCCGGCGTGAGCGCCGCGGACCTCGCTCGCTCGGCCGCACGCTGCTGCTGCTGATATTCCTGCTGCTCGTCGCGGCCGTGGCGTATGCCGTGCTGTTCATGCCGAAGGCCGACTCGCAGCAGCAGAACGAGCCCCAGGGCAAGGGGGACAAGGGCGGTGCGACTCCGACGGCCTCCGCCCCCGGGCCCGGCCCCTCCGCCCCGGCCGATCCGCCGTCGGCCTCCACCGGAGCGCCGGGCTCGCAGCAGCCGCAGACCTCGGCACCGGCCGGGAACCTTCCGTACGGCTATGCCCTGCGCAAGGACCCGGAGGGCTTCCAGGTCGCCGTCGACAAGACCTGGCAGCGGCGGCCGATCAACGACATCGGCCAAGTCCGCTACAGCGACGGCGACTTCACCCTGATCGTCGTCCCAGGCCGGGACACCGTGCAGGCGAACGGCGACGATCCGCTCGTCTACCAGCGCGACAAGGAGCGCGAGCTCCAGCCGTTCCGCGACTCCTCGTGGGCGACCGCGACCGGGCTGCGCCGGATCGACGTCGGCAAGCAGGCCATGGCCGAGGGCCAGTTCACCTGGCAGGACAGCAGCGGCCGTCAGGTGTACGTGCGCAATCTCGCGATCGTCGTCGACGGCCGCTACCACGTCATCCAGGTCATCGGGCCCGAGGAGCAGCGGGACAAGGTGACCGAGGCGTACCACGAGGCCACCAACGCGTATCGCTCGCTGCGCTGACAGCCGCCCGAACGGGCAGCGCGCATTACGGTGCGGTCACTTGAGGCATCCGAGGTACCGCGCCCGTACTTCACCTCCGTAACCTGTGATCCCAAGGAACGGGGCGGGGTACGTGGAAAACTCTTCAAGTACGGGCGCGGGGCTGCTGCTCGCCGGGCGGTACCGGCTGGCCGAGTCCATCGGCAGCGGCGGCATGGGCAAAGTGTGGCGCGCGCACGACGAAGTGCTGCACCGGGTCGTCGCCGTCAAGGAGCTGACCGCCGGACGGTACGCCTCCGAGGCGGACCGGATCGTGCTGCACGCCCGTACGCAGAAAGAGGCCCGGGCCGCGGCCCGGATCAGCCACCCCGGCGTGGTCACCGTCCACGACGTCCTCGAACACGACGCCCGCCCGTGGATCGTCATGCAGTACGTCGACGGTCCTTCGCTCGCCGACGCGGCCAAGGAGTCCGGCCGGATACCGGCGCTGGAGGCGGCCCGCATCGGACTGCACGTGCTGCGCGCTCTGGGCGCGGCGCATGCCGCCGGCGTGCTGCACCGGGACGTCAAACCCGCGAACGTGCTGCTCAGCCGGGACGGCCGGGCGCTGATCACCGACTTCGGCATCGCCGCGATCGAAGGCGACTCGACGATCACCAGGACCGGCGAAATCGTCGGCTCCATCGACTACCTGGCCCCCGAGCGGGTGCGTGGCGCGGACCCCGGTCCGGCCTCCGACCTCTGGTCGCTCGGCGCGACGCTGTACGCCGCGGTGGAGGGCGAGTCGCCGTTCCGCCGCGGCACGCCGCTGGCCTCCATGCAGGCGGTGGTCGGCGAGGAGCCGCGCCATCCCGAGTACGCGGGTCTGCTCACGCCCGTGATCATGGCGCTGCTGCGCAAGGACCCGGCCGCGCGTCCGTCGGCCGCGCAGGCCGAGCGGATGCTCCAGCAGGCGATGGCGGGACGGCCGCCCGCCCCGGCTGAGCCGCAGCCGCGGGTGCCGGCCCAGCAGGTGACCCGGCGCCAGCCGCGTCCCGCGACCGCTCAGATGCCCGCGCCCGCCCCGGCACAGATGCAGACACCGACGCCCACACCGCACGTCCCGCACTACGCCACCCCGCCGTCGGCCCCACGGCGCGGCGGGAGGCTGCGCACGGCGGTCATCGTCGTCGTGCTCTCGGCCGTCGTCGGCGTCGGCGCGGGCCTGGCTGCCATGAAGTACGCGGGCGGTGACGACGGCCAGGACCCCAAGGGCAATGGCACCACCACCCAGTCGCCGAACACGCCGGGCAAGACCCCGACCGGCAGGCCGGGCTGGCACCGCGTGAACGACGAGGCCGGTTTCAGCCTGCTCGTGCCGAACGGCTGGAAGCGCCAGCTGGACGGCGACCAGATCGACTACACGCCCGACAACGGCAAACACCGCATCCGGATCAGCAGCGACGAGACGCCGGACTTCGAGAACCCGTACATGCACATGCTGGACCTGGAGAAGCAACTCCAGCGGCTGCCCAAGTACAAGCGGCTGAAGCTCGCGCCGAACACCTTCCGGGACCAGACGAACTCCGCGCTGTGGGAGTTCACCTGGACCGAGCGCAAGACCCACCCCGGCAAGCGGCGGGCCATCGACCAGATCTATTACGAGGACGACGGCACGGAGTACGCGCTCTACATGTCGGGCCCGGCGGAGGACTGGGCGACCACCCGCGAACAGTTCGACATCATGCTCCAGAGCTGGCGGCCTCCGGCAGAATGAGCGCAGGCTGATCGAGAGGGAGTTGGGTGTCCGAGGAAACGCGGCTCGTCGCGGGCCGCTACCGGCTCCTTGACCGGCTGGGGCGAGGCGGCATGGGCACGGTGTGGCGTGCCGACGACGAACTGCTGGGCCGGCGCGTCGCCGTCAAGGAGCTCCACCTGGAGGAGGACTCCGGGAGCGGCCGCTCCTCGTCCCCGTACACCTCGGCCGCCGCACCGCTGCGCGAGGCGCGCGCCATCGCCCGGGTCAAGCATCCGCATGTGATCGTCGTGCACGACGTCGTGGTGGACGACGGCCGCCCGTACATCGTCATGGAACTGGTCGACGGCGGTTCGCTCGCCGACCGGCTCTCGCGCCGCGGCCCGGTCGATGCCGCCGAGGCGGCCAGGATCGGTCTCGCGCTGCTGGGCGCGCTGCGGGCCGCGCACGAACTCGGTGTGCTGCACCGGGACTTGAAGCCCGCCAACGTACTGCTGGAGGAAGCCACCGGACGGGTCGTGCTGACCGACTTCGGCATAGCGCGGTTCGCCGGGTCCACGACGATCACGGAGACGGGATCGTTCGTCGGATCGCCGGAGTACACCGCGCCGGAGCGGATGCAGGGCGTCACGGCGGGTCCCGAGTCGGATCTGTGGTCGCTCGGGGTGCTGCTGTGCGCGGCGGTGGCCGGCCAATCGCCGTTCCGCCGCGACTCGTTGGGCGGCATCCTGCACGCCGTCGTCGAGGACGAAATCCGGCCGCCGGCGCAGGCGGCGCCGCTGCGTCCGCTGGTGCTCGGGCTGCTGGAGCGGGATCCGGAGCGCAGGCTCGACGCGTCCGAGGCCGAGCGGCTGCTGCGTACATACGTGACCACGGGGTCCGTGCCGATGCTGCCGGAGCAGCCCACGGGCCCGCAGGACATGCCCCGTACGCCGGTCCAGGAGCCGGCTGCGAAGCCCTCGCCCCGTCGTCGTACGCCACTGCTGGTCGCCGCCGCCGTCGTCGCGGCGCTGGCCGGAGCGGGAGGCGCGGTCGCGCTGCTGATGGACAACGGCGCCGACGCGGCGGGACCGTCGGCCACGGGGAGTCCGAGCAGCACGGCGCCGGTGCGTACGACGCAGTCCCCGGCGACGACGCCGACGCCCACCCCCACGGTGACCGTGACCACCTCCGCCACCGTCGTCAACAGGCCGCCCGCGCCCGCCGGATACGCCTCGGTCGCCGACCCGGACGGCTTTGCGCTCGCGGTCCCGGAGGGCTTCGTGCGCTCCGAGGACGACAAGCGCGTGTACTACATGGACGCGGACAAGGCCATCAGGATCGGCATCCGGTTGCAGCAGCCGGTGCCCGGCGGGCCGCTCGGCTCGATGCGCCGGTCCGACGCCGACGGTCCGAACACCAATCCCGGCTACCGCGACGGCAAGGTCACCGAGACCACCCACAACGGACTGTCCGCGGCCCTGTGGGAGTTCACCTGGAACGGCTTCTCCCAGGCCGAAGGAGACCGGGCCACGATCGACATCTGCTGGGAGGAAAACGGGACGATGTACGACGTGTGGGTCTCCACGCCGGTCGGCAGAGTGGACGAGGCACGGCGGCACTTCGACACCGCGCTCGACTCCTTCACCGCCGGAGCTTCCTGATCGCCCACTGTCACGGGTCTGCATCCGCTCCCTTACCGCGGTGGCATCCACCACCACAGTTGGCCAGGATGTGAACATGACCAACGACGGGGGTTGGGCGAACGAGCCCACCAGCTACGGACTTCGGCCGCCGAACGCCGCGCATGTGCCCACCCAGGCGACCGGACTGCCCGCCTCCACGTCCGTCCCCGACACGGGCCGGCTCATCGGCGGCCGCTACCGCCTGGTGAGCCGCCTGGGCCACGGCGGCATGGGCACGGTCTGGCGGGCCCGTGACGAGGTCGTGGACCGCGACGTCGCGGTGAAGGAGCCGCGCGTACCGGAGCACTTGAGCGAGAACGAGCGGGACAAGGTCTACCTGCGGATGCAGCGCGAGGCGCGCGCCGCCGCCCGTATCGACCATCCCTCCGTCGTCACCGTGCACGACGTGGTGACCGAGGACGCCAAGCCCTGGATCGTCATGGAGCTGGTGCCCGGACAGTCGCTCGCCGACCGGTTGGCGGACGGCACGCTCGACGTCCGCGAGGCGGCCCGGATCGGCCTCGCCGTACTCGGCGCGCTCACCGCGGCACACGAGGCCGGAGTGCTGCACCGCGACGTCAAACCGGGCAACGTGCTGCTGGGTCGCGGCGACCGGGTCGTACTGACCGACTTCGGCATCGCACAGGTCGAGGGCGAGCAAGGACTCACCGAGACCGGCGCCTTCGTCGGCTCGCCCGAATTCATCGCGCCGGAACGGGTGCTGGGCCAGCGCCCGGGACCCGAGTCCGATCTGTGGTCGCTGGGCGTGGTGCTGTACGCGGCGGTCGAGGGCATGTCGCCGTACCGCCGCTCCAACACTCCGGCGACCCTGCAGGCCGTGCTCTCCGCCGAACCGCAGATGCCGGCGCGCGGATCGGGCGCGTTCGGCACGCTGGTCATGCAGCTGCTGCGGAAGGATCCGGCGATGCGGCCGGACACGGCGGAGATCAGCCAGACGCTTCAGTCCGTGGCGCGGCCGGTCCCGGTCGACGCGACGAAACTCTTCCCGGGAGGGCCTTCGAACACCGGCAGCCGGTGGGTGCCGCCGGTGCTGCAGGGCAACCGCGTCGCCCAGTTCGGGCTCGGCGGCGTACTGCTGGCCGCCGCCGTCGCGACGGTCCTCCTCCTCACCGACCCCTTCGGAGGCGACGCGATCCCGGCCGGCTGGGAGGTCCGCCCGGACCGCGAGGTCGTGGCCGCGAATGTCGCCGTGCCGTCGGAGTACGAACGCGTCGAGGGCGACTCCGGCAACACCGTCACGTACTGGGACCCAAGTGGCGTCTTCCAGGTCTTCCTGGAGCGCGTCGAGACTGCGGCCGTGGACGGTGAGCTGAAGCCCACGGAGGACGTGTGGCGCGGGTACTACGAGAAGGGCGGCGCGAACGGCACCGAGATCAAGGACCAGGATGTGACGACCTCCCAGACCACGCAGCAGGGCAAGAAGGCCTTCGACACCGTCGTCGACTATGTGGAATACAGCACGTCGATCGACGATCCGGTCCGCTACCGCTGGCACGAACGCGTCGTCGCCACCGGCAAGGGCGCGAGCGAGGTCTACTGGCGGCTGCGGGTCTCCGGTCCTGCGGAGGGCTGGGCGTCGAAGGAGGGCGACAGACTCTTCGACCAGGTCGTCGAGCATCTGAAGATCCAGGATCTGTGACCGGCGCGGGAACGGGCGGCGGCGCGGCGGCCGGTGAGGGCCGGCTGCTGGGAGGCCGCTACCGGCTCGTCGAACGCATCGGCTCCGGCGGGATGGGCACGGTGTGGCGCGCTCACGATGAACTCGTGGGCCGGGACTGCGCGGTGAAGGAACCGCGACTCCTCGGCGACCCCGCCGAACCCGCGGCTCAGCGGCTGTACGCCCGGCTGCGGCGCGAGGCCAGGGCGGCGGCACGGGTAGAACATCCGGCCGCCGTCGCCGTCCACGACGTCGTCATGGACGGCGGAGTCCCGTGCATCGTCATGGAGCTGGTCCGCGGCGAATCCCTCCACGAACGCCTCAAGCGTGGCGCACTGCCGCCGGCCGAGACCGCGCGGATCGGCCTCGCGATCGCGGGCGCGCTGGGCGCGGCGCACGCGAAGGGGATCGTCCACCGTGATGTGAAGCCCGCGAACGTGCTGCTCGGGCCGCACGGCCAGGTGGTGCTCACCGATTTCGGCATCGCGCGGATCCAGGGTGAGGAGCCGCTGACAGTGAGCGGCGAGTTCGTCGGCTCGCTCGAATCCATCGCCCCGGAACGGATGCAGGGCGTCCCGGCGGGTCCGGAGTCGGACCTGTGGTCGCTCGGTGTGCTGCTGTACGCGGCGGTGGAGGGCTGGTCCCCGTTCCGCCGTACGACGCTGGAGTCCACCTTGGCGGCGATCCTCCAGGCGGAACCGCCGAAGCCGGTGCGGGCGGGGCCGCTGTCGGGGCTGATCGTCCGCCTGCTGGCCAAGGACCCGGGCGACCGCCCGGCGGTGGCCGAGGTGGAGGGTGAACTGTCGGCGGTGTCGGAGCGGTCCGCCGAGGACTCGGAGACGGTGGTTCTGACGGGGGGCTCCACCCCCGGCGCCTCGGTGCCCCGTGCGCCTTCGTCGGCCGGAGGGCCCGTACGGCCGGACGTGGTTGATGGGTCTGCCGGGGTGTTCGCCCCTGACGGGCTGGGGGTGGAGCCCACGCCGCTCGCTTCTGCCGGTGAGCGTCGGCCCGCCGGCGTGGGCACTTCGGACGCCACGCCTGCCGCTTCGGCTGGCGAAGCCCGGCCTGGTGCGTTTGCCCCGGGCGGTGAGCTTCGGTCCGCCGGGACGGGTACTTCGGACGCCACGCCTGCCGCTTCGGCCGGCGAAGCCCGGCGCGAAGGGCGCGCCGACGGGCCGGGGGCAGCGCCCATGCCTGCCGCTTCGGCCGGCGAAACCGGGCCAGGTGCTTTTGCCCCGGGCGGTGAGCCTCGGCCCGCACGCGCGGGCACTTCCGACGCCACGCCTGCCGCTTCGGCCGGCGAAGCCCGGCCCGCCGGGACCGGCACCCCCGACCCCACGCCTTCCGCCCCCGCCGGGGGCCCGGGGGCGGAGCCCCCGGTTTCGGGAAGGGGCGGGGAGGGGAGCAGGCCCGCCGCAGGCGTCGGCCGTCGCCGTACCCGGTACGCGATCGTCGCCGGCGCGGTCGCCGCAAGCGCCACCCTCGGCTTCGCCGTATGGGCGGCGGCCCGTGACAGCACCTCACCCCCCTCCACCGGCCGCAGCACCAACATCAACACCACCCCCATCCCCACCCCCGACTCCTGGCGCTGGCGACCCCACTTCGAGTCCCGGCTCGACGCCGAGATCTCCGTCCCCGCCTCGTACAAGCGCGAACCCGTCACCTCCCAAAAGGCTCTCGCGAGCGACAAGGAGATCACCTTCGAGGAGCGCGGCAACCCCGTCTGGGTCGAGCTCATCCGCGGTGAGAAGGACACGGAAAACCCCATCCAGTGGGCGCAGCGCGAACTCGCATGGCTGAAGCAAGGAGGGCCGCGCGGCGGCGAGTTCACCGCGAACGAAGCCAAGGGCAGCGTCCACCGCGCCAACCACCACGGCGTGGACGCGGCCGTCCTGGACGTCACGTACTTCGCGCAGGAGGGCGACACCGCCCGCCCCGTCCACCGGCTGGCGTTCTATGTCGTCACGGACGCCGGCGAGCGCTACACGGTCCTCGTCGAGATGCCGCAGGGCGGCAAGGAAGAGGCCGAGGGCCAGGATCTGTTCCGCGGCGTACGAGACCGCCTCAAGCTCGGCAAAGCCGAGACAAGCCCCTGATCAGCGCCGATGTGCCAGCGATCGCTGGCACGGTGGTGAGGGGTCGGTGAAAAGCTGTTACCGACGGGTACCCAAAGCTCCGTTTGCGGCATACTCTCGCCCCCATGACGGACCAGACGGACTCGAAGGCCCCCGCCGCCGCCCTCGGCACCAATCCGACAGCCGCCGCGCCGGCCGGCGCGCGTACCGCCGCCGACGTGGTCACACCCGAGGTGGTCGCCCAGCTCACCCGTGGCGTCGTCGGCTCCGGCCGTACGGCCAACCACACGCCGTTCAGCGGCGAGAAGCTGGCGGACCTGCCCGAGTCCACTCCCGAGGACGTGGCCGAGGCCTTCGAGCAGGCGCGCGCCGCGCAGCCCGCCTGGGCCGCGCTCCCGGTCCGCGCCCGCGCCGCCGTACTGCTGCGCTTCCACGACCTGGTCCTGGAGCGGCAGGCCGAGGTCCTCGACCTCATCCAGCTGGAGACCGGCAAGGCCAGGCTGCACGCGCACGAAGAGGTCCAGTCCGTCGCCGTCGCCGCCCGTCACTACGGCCGTAAGGCGTCCGCCTACCTGAAGCCGAAGCGGCACCTGGGCGTCGTCCCGGTCCTCACCAAGACGACCGAACTGCGCCAGCCGCGCGGCGTCGTCGGCCAGATCGCCCCGTGGAACTACCCGTTGGAGCTGTCCGTCGGCGACGCGCTGCCCGCGTTCGTCTCCGGCAACGCGGTCGTCATGAAGCCCGACACCGAGACCGCGCTGACCGCGCTGTGGGCCCGTGACCTGCTGATCGAGGCGGGCCTGCCGGCCGGCGTCTTCCAGGTCGTCATAGGTGACGGCCCGGTCGTCGGCCCCGAGGTCGTCAAGCACGCGGACTATGTCTCCTTCACCGGCTCCACCCGCACCGGCCGCGAGGTCGCACAGGGCGCGGCCGCCCGTCTCGTCGGCGTCTCGCTCGAACTCGGCGGCAAGAACGCCATGTTGGTGCTGCACGACGCGGACATCGAGAAGGCCGCCGCCGGAGCGATACGCGCCTGCTTCTCCTCCGCGGGCCAGCTGTGCATCTCCATCGAGCGGCTGTACGTCCACGAGTCGGTGGCCGACGCGTTCGTGGAGCGCTTCGCCGCCCGTACGAAGGCGCTGCGCCTCGGCAAGTCCCTCGCGTACGGCGCGGACATGGGCTCCCTCGTCGGCGAGCGCCAGCTGGAGACCGTCACCCGCCATGTCGAGGAGGCCGTCGCCAAGGGTGCGACCCTCGTCGCCGGCGGCGTCGCCCGCCCCGACATCGGCCCGCTGTTCTACGAGCCGACCATCCTCGACGGCGTCGAGTCCCCGATGGCCGTCTGCACCGAGGAGACCTTCGGCCCGGTCGTCTCCATCTACCGCTTCACGGATGAGGACGAGGTCGTCAAGCTGGCCAACGCCACGCCGTACGGCCTGAATTCGAGCGTCTGGACGCGCGACGGCAGGCGCGGCCACGAGGTCGCGGCGAAGCTGCGCACCGGCACGGTCAACATCAACGAGGGATACGCGCCGGCCTACGGCAGTGTGCGGGCCCCGATGGGCGGAATGAAGGACTCGGGGCTCGGCAGGCGGCACGGCTCGGAGGGCATCCTCAAGTACACGGAGGCGCAGACCGTCGCCCAGCAGCGGCTGATGCCGCTCGCGCCGTCGTTCGGGATGAACGACGAGAAGTACGCCGCGTTCATGAGCCGCAGCCTGAAGGTGATGAAGGCCGTCGGCCTGCGGTAGTACGTCCCTTTTCGTACGGAGGAGAGCCATGCCAGCGGTACCCCCTGCCCAAAAACCGGCCCAGAATCCGGCCCAAAAACCGGCCCAGAATCCGGACGACTCCACCTATGACTACGACGTCATCGTGGTCGGCTCGGGCTTCGGCGGCTCGGTCACGGCCCTCCGGCTGACCGAGAAGGGCTACCGCGTCGGAGTCCTGGAGGCCGGCCGCCGCTTCACGCGCGAGACGCTGCCGAAGAACTCCTGGGACCTGCGCAACTTCCTCTGGGCCCCGGCTCTCGGCCTCTTCGGAATCCAGCGCATCCACCTGCTCGGCAATGTGATGGTGCTGGCGGGCGCGGGGGTGGGCGGCGGCTCGCTGAACTACGCCAACACCCTCTACGTACCGCCGAAACCCTTCTTCGAGGATCCGCAGTGGAAGGACATCACGGACTGGCAGGAGGAGCTGAAGCCGTACTACGACCAGGCGCGGCGGATGCTCGGCGTACGGCTCAACCCGACGATGACGCCGTCCGACGTCCATCTCAAGGCGACCGCCGACGCGATGGGCATCGGCGACACGTTCCACCTCGCGCCGGTCGGGGTGTTCTTCGGCGACGGTGAGGACGCCGACGGCACGGCGAAGGCAGATCCGGGGGCGGAGGTCCCCGACCCCTACTTCGGCGGCGCGGGTCCCGCCCGCCGGGCGTGCACCGAATGCGGCGAGTGCATGACGGGCTGCCGCCACGGCGCGAAGAACACGCTCAACGAGAACTACCTCTTCCTTGCCGAGCGGGCGGGCGCGGTCATCCACCCGATGACCTCGGTCGTCGCGGTCACCGAGGACTCGCGCGGCGGCTTCGCGGTCAAGACGCTGCCGAGCGACAACAAACGCAAGGGCGCGGCCCGTACGTTCACGGCCCGGCGCGTCGTCATCGCCGCCGGGACGTACGGCACCCAGACGCTGCTCCACCGGATGAAGGACAGCGGACTGCTGCCCCGGATCTCGGGGCGGCTCGGCGAGCTGACCCGTACCAACTCCGAAGCCCTGGTCGGCGCACAGACCGACAACCGCCGGTACCGCAAGCGGCACGGCAAGGACAAGGTCGACTTCACTCGTGGCGTCGCGATCACCTCGTCGATCCACCCGGACGCGAACACCCACATCGAACCGGTGCGGTACGGCAAGGGCTCCAACGCCATGGGCGGCCTGACGGTCCTCCAAGTCCCCTACAGCGCCCGGGCCAGGGTCGCCGCCTGGTTCGGCAACATGGCCCGCCACCCGTGGCTCGCGGTCCGTTCGCTCTCCAACCGGCGCTGGTCGGAGCGGACCATCATCGGCCTGGTCATGCAGTCCCTGGACAACTCCCTGACCACATACCGCAAGCCGAAGGGCATGGGCAAAGGCCTCCTCACGGCCCGCCAGGGCCACGGCGCGCCCAACCCGAACCAGATCCCCGAGGCCACCCGCGCGGCGTCACTCCTCGCCGAGGAGATCAACGGCTTCGCCGGCTCCAACATCGGCGAACTGATGGGCACCCCGCTGACGGCCCACTTCCTGGGCGGCTGCCCGATCGGCTCCTCCGCGGAGTCGGGCGTCATCGACCCGTACCACCGGCTGTACGGCCACCCGGGCATCTCGGTCGTCGACGGCGCGGCGGTCTCGGCGAACCTGGGCGTGAACCCGTCGCTCACGATCACCGCACAGGCGGAACGCGCGATGTCCTTCTGGCCGAACGAGGGCGAGGCCGACCCCCGCCCGGCGCAGGGCACTTCGTACGAACGCCTCACCCCGATCGCCCCGAAGTCCCCGGCGGTCCCGGAATCGGCCTTCGGCGCGCTGAAGCTCCCGCTGCTGGGCATCCCGCCGGTCCCGCCGAAGAAGCCCTGACCTGCCTGACGACACAGCTAGGCCGCTGCACCCCCCTCCGAGTGCAGCGGCCTCTCTGCTCTTGCGGTCAGCTTGTGTTACGCGGTGACGTCGCTGTTGCGGCGGCGCTTCATCGCGAAGACGACACCGGCACCGAGGACGACGGCGATGCCGCCGGAGACGGCGACGGTGGGGAGGACGGAGCTGGAGCCGGTCTCAGCGAGGTTGCCCTGCGGCTGGATCTCCGTGTTGCCGGAAGGCTTCTTCTCCGGAAGCGGCTTCTTGCCACCCTCCTGCGGCTCGGCGTCGTCGACGTCACCCGGCTCCGTACCGGCGGCGAGGATGTCGAACTCGTAGTACGCCTCGTCGTGGCCGAAGACGCAGTTGCCCTTGTCGTCCGCGTACATGGCGACGCTGACGGCGAATCCGAAGCCGGCCGGGGCGGCCTTGTCGACGCTCACACGAAGGTCGATGGAGAACGACTCCTTCGCCTTGATGTCCGCGTAGCCGAGGTAGCCCGCGCCCTTGTCGTCCGTGTCGAGGGAGATGTCCGTCCAGGCGCCGGACTCGGGGTCCTTGTACTGCAGGGACAGGTGGCCGGTCCGCTCCTCCCAGCTGTCCTCGTCGATCTGGGCGGCGAAGACGCCGAGGTCCACACGCTTGTAGCTGTTCTTGCCCTTGTTCGTGACGTTGAGCTTGAACTGGTGGTATCCGCTGCCCGCGACGATCTTCGACGGCAGGCCGGTGAGGCTGGTCTGCAGGTTCTCGTCGTACGAGGACTCTTCGCCGTCCTCGCAGGAGAACGTCTCGTCCGGCGTGGTGGCCGAAGCGCTCGGCGAGGTGGCCGGAGAGGACGAGGGCGCGGCAGGCGAGCTGCTGTCCGCGGCCGGGCTGCTCGGCGTCGCGGCCGGGGTCGAGCTCGTGTCCGTCGCCGGGGTCGACTCATCGTCCGACGGTGAGGCAGAGACAGAGGTCTCGGGCGCGGTCGGCGTCGCGGACTGCGACGTCTCGAGCGTGCCCGGGGTGTCCGTCGCGAACGCGGCCGGAGCCGAGAGGAGCGCGGCGGGGGCTATGACAGCGGTCGCTGCTGCGACGGCCATAGCGCGGCGAAGCTTCATGAAGACCTCAGTGAAGTCCGGCGTACTGCATCGCTGCAGTACGGAGTCTGAAGGGCCTTCCGAGACGGGGGTGCACGGGTGAGGCCGTTGGTACGCATGGTTGACCCACCAATGGCCGAAAAGGTTGCACCCGATCTGACAGAAAGTTTATGTGGCGTGGATCACGGACCTCTGTGGCCGGACGCAAGGCAAGGGCCCCGCGGACGGTGCGTCCGCGGGGCCCTTGGGGGTCAGCACCGACGTCAGGGCAGCGCCGGTGCCGAGGCGCGGCACCGGGGGGTAGCGCCGCGGGGGGAGGGTCGCCGACCCGGCGCGCGGGGGGCGCGCGGGTGGTATCGACCTTTGGCAGTGTGGTCGCGCAGAGGGGGATGCGCTTGTCCTGGCATCGTGCTGGACGGGCTGCGGGGTGCGCAACCGTTTCGACCGGATGCGGTCGGCCCCGGGCGTCCCCGGAGCCGACCGCCCTTGGGGTGACCGGGCTGCTGTCCCCTGCCGACCGGTCACGCGCGCTGGGGCGAGGTCCCACGACGTACCTGCGGTACGTCACACGCCCCAGCGGAGCCACGCGTGGTTTCCTGCGAGGCCCGCCCCTGGCTGGCACGGACACCGGTACCAACGAAGGGCCCTCGCGTGCGGTCACGCGCCGTACGAGTGAGAGCGGACCCGAACTCAGATGCGGCCCCGGCACAGTTCCAGCAGCGTCATCGCGAGCGTCGTGCCCGGCTTTCCGAGCGCGTCGCGGAAATGGCCGAGAACCTCCATCTCGCGGGAGAGATTGACCCGGCGGCCGCCGGAGGAGATCCGGGCCTCCTGGATGACGGCCGAGACCGCCATCCGTTCCTGTACGAGGCCGATGATCCGGTCGTCGAGTGCGTCGATGCGTTCGCGGGAGTCGGTGATCAGACCCGCTGCCTCGTCGGTGCGGGCGCCGGTCTTCTCCGTGCCGGTCTTCTCCGTGACGGTCATGGTGGGGCTCCTTTGCGGGTGGCCCCGTGGCGGCAAGTCCCGGAAATGACAGAGCGCCCCGGGCCTTGTCGGCCCGGGGCGCCTGGGAAGTCGCTTGTCAGTTGCTCAAGCAGCACGACCATGGCAGCCGGACGGGCCGGTGCCATAGGTAAAGACGAAGGTCATCTGCTGGAGCATGGGAGCAGTATGGACCGCCGGGAGGACAGGGCCCAAGCCGGTTCGGATGGTGAGACGAAAAGCGGACCCGCCACGCCGGTAGAATCGACAAAACCGACCCCCTCCCACCGCCGGAAGGCCGCCCGTGTCCCCAGCGTCCCCCGCCGCACCCGTCAGCAGCCCGGACGTAGTCCTCGTTGTCGACTTCGGCGCGCAGTACGCCCAGCTCATCGCCCGCCGCGTCCGTGAGGCCCGGGTCTACAGCGAGATCGTCCCGTCCACCATGCCGGTGGCCGAGATGCTGGCCAAGCAGCCGAAGGCGATCATCCTCTCCGGCGGTCCGTCGTCCGTGTACGCGGACGGCGCTCCCCGTCTTGACCGGGCCATCTTCGAGGCCGGTGTCCCCGTCTTCGGCATGTGCTACGGCTTCCAGCTGATGGCCACGTCGCTCGGCGGGACCGTCGACAACACCGGCGCCCGGGAGTACGGCCGTACGCCGCTGCACGTCAGCAAGACCGGCTCCACGCTCTTCGAGGGCACGCCCGCCGAGCAGCCGGTGTGGATGTCCCACGGCGACGCCTGCTCCGCCGCGCCCGAGGGCTTCACCGTCACCGCGTCCACGGACGTCGTGCCGGTCGCGGCCTTCGAGAACGACGAGAAGAAGCTGTACGGAGTGCAGCACCACCCGGAGGTCATGCACTCGACCTACGGCCAGCAGGTCCTGGAGCACTTCCTCTACCGGGGCGCGGGCATCACCCCGACCTGGACCACCGGCAATGTGATCGACGAGCAGGTCGCGGCGATCCGCGAGCAGGTCGGCGACAAGCGTGCGATCTGCGGTCTGTCCGGCGGTGTGGACTCCGCCGTTGCCGCCGCTCTCGTCCAGAAGGCCATCGGCTCCCAGCTGACCTGTGTGTACGTCGACCACGGGCTGATGCGCAAGGGCGAGACCGAGCAGGTCGAGAAGGACTTCGTCGCGGCCACCGGCGTACAGCTGAAGGTCGTCGACGCGCAGGAGCGGTTCCTGGACGCGCTGGCCGGGGTCTCGGACCCCGAGCAGAAGCGGAAGATCATCGGCCGCGAGTTCATCCGGGTCTTCGAGCAGGCGCAGGCCGAGATCATCGCCGAGGCCGAGCACGGCGAGGACGTCGCGTTCCTCGTGCAGGGCACGCTCTACCCGGACGTCGTCGAGTCCGGCGGCGGCACCGGCACCGCCAACATCAAGTCGCACCACAATGTCGGCGGCCTGCCGGAGGACCTGGAGTTCGAGCTCGTCGAGCCGCTGCGCCAGCTGTTCAAGGACGAGGTCCGGATGGTCGGCCAGGAGCTCGGCCTGCCCGAGGAGATCGTCCAGCGCCAGCCCTTCCCGGGCCCCGGCCTCGGTATCCGGATCGTCGGCGAGGTCACCAGGGACCGTCTCGACCTGCTCCGCGAGGCCGACGCGATCGCCCGCGAGGAGCTGACCGCGGCCGGCCTCGACCGGGACATCTGGCAGTGCCCGGTCGTGCTGCTCGCGGACGTCCGGAGCGTCGGCGTGCAGGGTGACGGGCGTACGTACGGACACCCGGTCGTGCTGCGGCCCGTCTCGTCCGAGGACGCGATGACCGCGGACTGGACGCGGATGCCGTACGACGTGCTGGCGAAGATCTCCACCCGGATCACCAACGAGGTCGCCGACGTCAACCGCGTCGTCCTCGATGTGACGAGCAAGCCCCCGGGCACGATCGAGTGGGAGTAGCCCTCAGGAAGCTCTAAGGCTTCTCGAGTTCGAAGTCGTCGTAGTGGAAGCCCGGCGAGACGATGCAGGTCACCAGGACGGGCTCCGTTCCCGCCGGGTCTGCCGCCTGCCAGGTGCCCGCGGGCACCAGCAGTTGCGGCAGCTCGCCGGACTCCACCGACGGGCCGAGCGTGAGCGTCGTGGCGGCCGACGGCTCCTCGCCGTCGCCGCCGAGGTGCAGCCGGAGCGGGCCGCCGCGGTGCCACAGCCACAGTTCGTCGGAGCGCACCCGGTGCCAGCGCGACCGCTCGCCGGGGTGCAGCAGGAAGTAGATGCCGGTGGCGTACGAGCGCTCGCCGGGATAGCCGGGCGGGGTCGTCGAGCCCGTCGTCCGCCAGGTCTCCTTGAACCATCCGCCCTCGATGTGCGGTTCGAGGCCGAGAAGTGAGACCAGCGGGGAAGTCGTGTCGGTCATGCGCGCATTCTCGTACAAGGCGCGTGAAGTCTCTGGTCACTTCGGGTACCCCCAGGTAGCTTCCAGCCATGACTGAGACGCCCGCGCCGATCCCGGTTGACCAGCTCCGATTCGCCATGCCGCCGGTGCACGAATCGGTGGTCGAGGAGCGCGCGTACCGCAAGGAGCGGCTCGCGGGCGCGCTGCGGCTCTTCGGGCGGTTCGGTTACGAGGACGGGGTGTCCGGCCATATCACCGCGCGGGACCCGGAGTTCACCGACTGCTACTGGGTCAATCCCTTCGGCGTGCCGTTCGCGCATGTCACAGCCGGCGATCTGGTCCTCGCCAATGAGCAGGGACAGGTCGTGGTCGGCCGGTACCACGTCAATCAGGCGGCCTTCGCCGTGCACGCCCAGGTGCACCGCGCGCGGCCCGATGTCGTGGCCGTCGCGCACACCCATTCCGTGCACGGGCGGGCGCTGTCCGCGCTCGGCGAGCTGATCGAGCCGATCACCCAGGAGTCCTGCGGTTTCTACGAGGACCACGCACTGGTCGACCGGTACACCGGCGTGGTCGTCGACGAGGAGGAGGGCCGGCGGATCGCGGCCGCGCTCGGCTCGTACAAGGGCGTCATCCTGCGCAATCACGGGCTGCTGACGGTCGGCGACTCGGTCGACGCGGCGGCCTGGTGGTTCATCTCGATGGATCGCTGCGCGCAGGTGCAGCTCGCGGCGCGGGCGGCCGGCAAGCCGGTGCTGATCGAGCACCGGGACGCCGTCGCCACCCGTGAACAGCTCGGCACCGATCTCGTGGCGTGGATCAACTACCAGCCGATGTGGCGGCAGATCAGCCGGGCGGAGCCCGAACTGCTGCAGTAGCCACACGCCTTCCGAGTAACCCCAGGTCAATCGAACGGCTGGACTTTCACTCCTCAACGCCCCGGCCGCCGGAGCGCACGCCGCGTCCGTACGGCACAATTCCCAGGAATCACAAGCAAGTTACTCGGCCTAGGGCTGGGAAGGCGGCGTACGGTCGTGGCGTTGCAAGAAGCGGAACAGTGCGACGAATGCACGCACAGCGCGCGCGAGGGCCATCGGCGCGCGGTCGCCGCGTTCCTCGCCAAGCGTGACGAGCTGGCCGCAGGTCAGGGGCTGCCCGCCGCGGTCGCCCACTCGCCCGGAGCATCGCGCCAGTGGGTGTCGGACGAGCTGACCCAGTCGGCCCGCACGGTCGCCGACCGCGGCCGGGCCGCCGGCGAGGCTTGGCTCCAACTGGTATGGCAGCGCTCGCTGCTGGCCGTCTGGGCGGGCGTCGTGGCGCTGGGGCTCGGCCAGCTCGTGACCGCGGTCGGTGGCGGCTGGACCGCCACGCGTACGGCGGGACTGCTCGCCGCCGTCGTCGTCGGCGGGCTGCTGACCGGCGCGGCCCGGCTGCACCGGTCGCGCGGCGGCCTGCTCGCGCCGGTGACCGGCGAGGACAACCGGCTCTCCACCTCGCGAGCGGTCGCATCGGCCTGGGTGCTGCTCGTTGTCTACGCCGTGCTGGTGCTGGCCCTCCGGCTGGCCTTCGCGTCCTCCGCGGACCGCGACAGGCTGATCGACGGGCTCGAACCGGCGCGGGGCGCCGGCCTGTTGGCCGCGTTGGCGCTGGTGTGCGCGATTGCCGTCGTCGTACGGCATGTGGTGGCCGTGCGCGTCATCGGGCAGCGGCTGCAGAAGGTGCGGGCCGAGCGTCCGCGCACCGCCGATCTGCTCTGCGACGACAACGGCCGCGGCAGCTTCGCGGATGTGCAGTACGCACTGGTCGGCGCCGTCGCGGCGGTCTTCGTGCTGGTGCGGCTGGCCCGGCGGCCCGAGCAGCTGCCCGATGTGCCGTGGGGTCTGGTGCTGCTGGTCGCGGTCTCAGCGGCGACGTACTTCGCCGGGAAGTACGCGGAAGGCGGCAGACCCGTGGTGTTCTCCGTCGTACGGGCCCGTGAGGCGGGCGACCTGGACGCGCCGATCCGTACCGGCGACGACATCGAGATCCGCGGTACCGGTTTTGTGCCGCCGGGTGCGGGCGCGCCCGATCTGCTCGCCCGGACGGTCGTGCGCATCGGCGCGGTGCATGTGCACGTGCCGCTGGTCCCGGTCGCCGGCGGTTTCGCCAACCCGACGGACGCGGTGCTCACCGTGCCGCTGCCGGTCGAGGTGGAGCCCGGGAAAGTGGACGTGCGGGTGGTGACCGCGGCCGGAGTGGAGAGCAATCTCTGCCCGATCGACGTCACTGAATGAGCCGAGGCGAAAGACCGGGCCCGGGGGCTCTGCCCCGGGTCCGAAGGTGCGGTTGTCACAGTGTGAGCCGCACGCCTGGTGAGCCTGGCGGCTTCGTCGTACGTATGGTCAGTTGACGGGTCAACCGAAGGCGGGACCAGCGATGACACACACATATCGGACGACATCCGGCTACGGATCGCTCGACGGAGGGCAAGGCGGCGGCTGGAAGGAGACGGCCCGCCGCTATTCGCTGCTGCCACTGCGGCTCTTCCTCGGCGTCACTTTCATCTATGCGGGGATCGACAAGCTCACGGACAGCCAGTTCATGGCGGCGAGCGGCACCGGATCCATCGGCGATCTGATGCGCAGTGTGCGCGACACCTCCGCCATTCCGGCGCTGGTGGACCTCTCACTCAAGAACCCCGAGGCGTTCGGCATGGCCATCGCCTTCGGCGAGCTCGCCGTTGGCATCGGCACCCTGGTCGGGCTGCTCGCCCGGCTCGCCGCGCTCGGCGGCGCGCTGATCTCGCTGAGCCTGTGGCTGACGGTGAGCTGGCAGACCGAGCCGTACTACTACGGAAACGACCTCGCCTATCTGATGGCCTGGCTGCCGTTGGTGCTCGCCGGCGCCGCGGTGTTCTCCATCGACGCGAGCCTGGCTGAACGGCGGCGCCGGACGCTGTAGTGCGTCCAGCTCACCGCGCCTGCCAGGAACAGACCGCCGAAGACCACCGGGAAGACCACGAACCACGGGGTCTGCCAGGAGCCGGCCGCGTCGCCCGCGTACAGCAGCGTCGCGGCCAGCACCGCCATGCCCGCGACCAGCTTGCCGGGCCTGAAGCCGTGCCGGAATTCGCGGCGCGGCCTTTCGTGCTGCGACATCTCGCGCTGAGTCATTTCACTGCGTGGCACGGGTGACCTCCACCTGTCCGATGCCCACTTCGAGGCGGAGTTCCAGCGTGCCGGACGGCTTCGCCCCGGCCGGCGCCGGCAGCTTCGCCGTACGGTCCTGGCCCGCCGAGACGTCGACGTCGTTGGCCGCGTCCTCGGGGAGCCGGATGTCGCCCAGGCCCATCTCGGCCCGGAGCTCCACCGACGCGTCCTTCGGCAGCACGACCTTGAGCTGGCCCGCGCCGACCTCCGCATTGGTCGTCACCGTCTGTCCCTTGGGCACGGTGACGGCGGACAGGTCGAGGGTCGCGACGCCAGAACCCAGTTCGTAGTGCGGCTGGACGGCCGTGACGGAGGCCGGCTTCCAGTCCGTGCGCATCCACTCCGTGGTGATGTCCTTCGGCAGCGCGGCCGCACCCGCAAGCAGCACCGCCGTGATCATCGTCAGCATGATCGTGCCGAAGCCCGTACGCCCGATCACCGCGCTGACCGCGAGACCGAGGCCGAACACCGCCAGCGCGCAGACCAGACCGATCTGCAGGCTCGTGCCCAGCGGGTTGCTGTCCCAGCTGAGGCTGGTCCCGAGGCCGCCCGCGACCAGCGCCGTCAGGAAGACCACGCCGCCGATGCCGCGCGGGCCGCGCGCCTGCGGAGGAGCGCTGCGCGGACGGTCCCGGCGCGGCGCGTCCGCCTCCGCGAGCGCCGACTCCGGACCCCACAGATAGCCGGACGCCACCGGGCCGGTGGTGCCGTCCTTGATGATCGGGTCGCGCCACCACGACGGGGTGCCGGGCGCGGGCGGCGCCTTGGTCTCCGGCGGGGCCTCGGACACCGCGTGAGCGGTCGCCGGGTCGAGCGGCGCGCCGTCGGGTGTGACGGTGCGGCGGCGCTGCGACCACACGGCCGCGCCGCCGACGGTGAGCGAGAGCAGCGCGGCGAAGGCGATGATGCCGCCGTTGTTCAGCATGGTGAGAAACAGCCCGCAGCCGATGAGCGCGAGGAACACGGCCGCGAGACCCGCGCCTTCGACCCGGCCCGACAGCAGCCGGCGGCCCTCGTTCTCCTCCTCGTCGTCCATCGGGATCAGCAGCCAGGCGAAGCCGTAGAAGATCAGGCCGATGCCGCCGGTCACCGAGAGCACGCCGATCACGATCCGGAAGATCACCGGGTCGATGTCGCAGTACCGGCCGAGCCCGCCGCAGACACCGGCCAGCACCTTCTGGCGGGGGTCGCGGCGCAGCGGCTGCACCTCGGGACGATCGTCCGGCGGCCCGTCGGGCACCCGAGGCGGAGTGGTCGGCTGAGTCATACGTCCATGGTGACGGCCGCCCGGCCGCTGCGGCACCCGCCCCGACCCTGGCCCTTCCCTGATATCCGCCCCTGACCCGCCTCCGCTTTCAGGGTCGGTTTGGGGGACGACCCTGATACCGCTGCCTGCCCGTGCGTGTGACGATCGGTGCATGCCAGTCGCCACGCCCCGACCCGCCGGACCCTCGCGCGCTCCCGCGCCCGAGGAGCAGCCGCTGCGCAAGCTCTACCGCAGCGCCGACGGCCGGCTCCTCGGCGGTGTGGCACGCGGTCTCGCCGGCCATCTGGGCCTGCCGGTCATCTGGGTACGGCTGGTCTTCCTTGGGCTCTTCATGGCACAGGGCCTCGGTGTGCTGCTGTACGCGGTGTTCTGGATCGTCGTGCCGCTCGGCGTCGGGGGCAGGGCCGCCGAGCCGCGCTCCGTCTTCGAGACCACCGACGACGGCAGACGGCGGCTGCGCAAGCCCGACAAGGGCCAGCTGGTGGCGATGGTCGCGCTGCTCTTCGGCGCCGCGATCTTCGCCGCCAATGTCGACATGGGCAGCAGCACCAACCGCTATGTCTGGCCGACGCTGCTGATCGGCGCCGGTGTCGTCCTGGTCTGGCGGCAGGCGGACAACGCGCGGCGGGCCCGCTGGACCCAGATCGGCCGCCGCCGCAGGCTGCTCCAGCTGGGCCGGTCGCTGGCCGGTGTCGCGCTCGTCGGCCTCGGCCTGACCGTCTTCGTGGTGGTACGCGGCTCGGCCGCCCAGCTCGGCAACGTACTGACCGCCGCTATCGCCGTCATCGCCGGCGTCGCGCTGCTCGCCGGGCCGTGGCTGGTGCGGATGACCCAGGACCTCTCGGAGGAGCGGACGATGCGCATCCGCGCCCAGGAGCGCGCCGAGGTCGCCGCACATGTCCATGACTCCGTACTGCACACGCTCACGCTCATTCAGCGCAGCGCCGACGACGGCGGCGAGGTCCGCCGGCTCGCCCGCGCCCAGGAGCGCGAGCTGCGGAACTGGCTGTACAAGCCGGAGGGCAACGGCAAGGACGAGGACGAGGAGCCGCACACGCTCGCCGAGGCGGTGAAGAAGGCCGCCGCCGAGGTCGAGGACAAGCACGGCGTCCCGCTGGAGGTCGTGGTCGTCGGCGACTGCCCGCTCGACGAGAAACTGGCCGCACAGATGCAGGCCGCGCGCGAGGCGATGGTCAACGCCGCCAAGTACGGTGGCGAGGGCGGGGCCGTACAGGTCTACGCGGAGGTCGAAGGCCGTACGGTCTTCGTGTCGGTACGGGACCGGGGGCCGGGATTCGACCTGGACTCGGTGCCGGACGACAGGATGGGCGTACGAGAGTCGATCATCGGGCGGATGCAGCGCAACGGCGGGACGGCGCGGCTCCGCTCGGTGCCCGGCGGGGGCACCGAGGTGGAGCTCGAGATGGAGAGGGCGGACGGATGACCGAGACCGAGGCTGCGGGAGAGACCGTCGAGCGGCGGGTACGGGTCGTGCTCGTCGACGACCACCGGATGTTCCGCACCGGTGTGCAGGCGGAGATCGGGCAGACCGACAGCACCGGCGTCGAAGTCGTCGGCGAGGCCGCCGACGTGGACCAGGCCGTCACCGTGATCACGGCGACCCGGCCGGAGGTCGTCCTGCTGGATGTGCACCTGCCGGGCGGCGGCGGTGTGGAAGTACTGCGGCGCTGCGCCTCGCTGATGGCGGCACAGGAGCATCCCGTACGGTTCCTGGCGCTGTCCGTGTCGGACGCGGCCGAGGACGTGATCGGCGTGATCCGCGGCGGCGCCCGCGGCTATGTCACCAAGACGATCACGGGCACGGATCTGGTGGACTCGATCTTCCGGGTCCAGGACGGCGACGCGGTGTTCTCGCCGCGGCTCGCGGGCTTCGTCCTCGACGCCTTCGCCTCCACGGACGCGCCGCCGGTCGACGAGGACCTCGACCGGCTCACTCAGCGCGAGCGCGAGGTGCTGCGGCTGATCGCGCGGGGTTATGCGTACAAGGAAATCGCGAAGCAGCTGTTCATCTCGGTGAAGACGGTCGAGTCGCATGTCTCGGCGGTGCTCCGCAAACTGCAGCTGTCCAACCGCCACGAACTCACGCGCTGGGCCACCGCTCGTCGGCTGGTCTAGGGCCTGTCGTTCGGATCTTGCCGGGCTCGCGTGCCCTGACACGCACACCTGCTGCGTTGTCGTCAGTCGCCGACGCTCCGCGTCGTCTCCTTCCTCCGCCTTGCAGCTGCACGCGCCAGACCCCGCTCGCTGATCCGGCCTGATCCAAACGACAGGCCCTGGCTCAGTTGTGAGGTAACTGGTACATAGGCGGGCAACCCCCTATGCCCGGTTCACCTCTTGTTTTGCGTGATGAATTTGACGGGGAACACCTTCTTCGTGATCACGGTCGTCCTGGTCGTGATCGCCGTACTGCTGCCACTGCTTCTGTGGAGCCGGGTGCGCGGACCCGCGCTGGCGCGCGGCGCGAGCCGGCTGTTCATGGTGCTCTTCGCACAGGCCACGGCCGTCCTGGTGGTCTTCGTGTCGGTGAACAACGCCAACGGTCTCTACGACAGTTGGGGCGATCTGCTCGGCACCTCCGACCATGTCGAATCCGCGCTCGACCTCGGGCCGACCGGCACGGGCGGCAAGCAGATCTCCTCGCTGCCGAGGGTGGTCCAGGAGTTCGAGAAGGTGCGCGATCCTTCGCTCGGCGGCGGCCTGCTGAAGACCAGACTCAAGGGAGCGGTCTCGGGCGTGCAGGGCGAGGTGTACGTCTGGCTGCCGCCGCAGTACGGCGACCCGGCGTACGCGAACAAGAAGTTCCCGGTCGTCGAGGTGCTGTCCGGCTTCCCCGGCTCGTCCAAGAACTGGTTCCGTACGCTCCACTTCCAGGACCGCGTCCAGCCGCTCATCGAGTCCGGCCGGGTCGCGCCGTTCATTGTGGTCTCGCCGCGGACCATGCTCGGCGACAAGGACACCGGATACGCGAACATACCGGGCAAGGTCAACGCGGACAGCTGGCTCACCGTCGACGTGCGCAAGATGGTCGCCGACAACTTCCGGGTGTCGCTGAGCCCCGAGAACTGGGCCATCGCGGGCTACTCCGCGGGCGCGCACGGAGCAGCCAAACTGGCGCTCCAGCACCCCGACCGGTACAGCGCGGCCGTCAGTCTCTCCGGCTACAACGACCCGGCGGCGGAGAAGGGCTCGCTGACGGCCAAGGATCCGAAGCTCCGCCTGGAGAACGACGTCCTGCACATCCTGAAGTCGGCGAAGACCCCGCCGCGGGTCTCGCTGCTGGCGACGGGCGAGGGCCCGGACGGCTACGGGCCGGGTCTGGCGCTCCAGCGGGTGGCGAAGCCGCCGACGGTGGTGCACCTGAAGGCGACGAAGGGCGGGCATGTGACGCCGGTGTGGAGCAGGCAGCTGCCGTACGCGTTCGAATGGCTGACGCAGCAGATGCGGCCGCGGGTCTGACGGTGCGGCGGCGGCGGGCGCACGGTGAGGGCCCAGCCGTCGAGAGCCCCCGCTACGCGAGGGTCATGTCCGCCTTGTCGCCCACTCGGCGGTAACCGATGCCCGCGTATATCCGCTCGACGTCCGCGTCGCCCGGCTCCAGCCACACCACCCGGCAGCCGCGGTCGAAGGCCGCGGCCGTCAGATACGCGGACAGGGCCGCGCCGATGCCACGGCGGCGGTGCGAGGCGGCGACCGCGAGGCCGCAGAGCTCCGTCAGTCCGTCGACCGGGACCGAGCAGCCGCCAGCGCCGACCGGAGTGCCGTCGGTGCCGTCCGTGGCGAGCACGGCGACTCCGCCGTTCTCGTTCGCCCCTCGCAGCCAGGCGATCTCGCCCTCGGTCGGCCCGCCGGTGTCGCCGTACGCGAGATGCTGCACGCCCGCCGCGGCGGTGTATCCGGCCAGGTCGGACGGTTCACCCATGGTGATTCCGGCCGCCGCAGGAGGCATACGCAGGTCGCCGGGCGAGCAGGCCAGCAGCGGGGCGCGGCCGGTGACCGCGAAACCGGCGGCGAGGAGCGCGGGCTCGACCTCGGGCGCGCAGGACGGCAGGAACTCCAGCCGCGGCACCCGGTCCCGCTCGCGGAAGACGGCGATCAGCGCGTCGATCTCTTCGGGCGTGGGGGCGGCGTCGTGGTCGGGTACGGCGTAATTGGCGGGCGGGATCGGCCAGTTGGGGTTGTAGCGCACGGTGAAAGGTCCGACGCGGACATGGTCGGGGGAGCGGAGCGCGAGCGTACGCACGTAGTTCTGGACGTCGAGCTCCACGAGGGCTCTCCTGCCGAGATCGGGATCCTGGGACGCCGAGGATCCTATGCAGGACGGGTTGCCCCCGAGAAGGGCATTTCGTCGATCGGCGCGACGCGCACGGGCGCGCCGGGCCGCGGCGCGTGAATCATCTTGCCGCCGCCGATGTAGAGCCCGACATGGCTGATGCCGGAGTAGAAGAACACCAGGTCACCGGGAGCGAGTTGGGAGCGGGAGACACGCTGTCCGGCGTTGATCTGGGTGTAGGTGGTGCGCGGCAGCGAGACTCCGGCGGAGCGCCAGGCGGCCTGCGTGAGCCCGGAGCAGTCGTACGAGCTCGGGCCGGTCGCGCCCCAGACGTACGGCTTTCCAAGAGCTCCGTAGGCGTACGCGACCGCTTGTGCGGCACGCGAGTTGGGTGCCTGGAGGGAGGCGCGGGGCAGCGGAGAGCGGTCGGCGCGGCTGTCGGCCCGCTGGTCCGAGGGGCCGTCCGCGGCGTTGTAGGCGGTCCGCTGCTCGGCGGTGAGGCGGGCGAGAATCCTCTCGGCGGCGGCCAGCTTCTGCTGGACGGTGGCCTTGTGCCCGGCGAGTTCCGTCTGCCGGGCCTTGAGGTCGTTCATCCGCTCGCCGGCCTGCGCGCGCAACCGGGCGATCTCCACGAGCTGTTGATGGACTCCGGCGACGGCGGTCGCCTGCCGCTCGCCGACCCGCTCGGCGATCGAGGCCCGCTCCAGATACTCGTCGGGGTCGGAGGTGAGCGCGAGCTGGACGCCGGGGTCGATGCCGCCGGCGCGGTACTGCGCGGTCGCGATCGAACCGAGCGCGTTGCGCGAGGTGTTGAGCCGCTCGGTCCTGCGGGCGGCCTGGTCCCGCAGCGCGTCGAGCGACTCCTGCGCCTTCGCGGTCTGCTCCTTGGCCCCGTTGTACTTCTCGGTGGCGGCCTCCGCCTCCTGGTAGAGCTTGTCGACCTTCGCCTTGATCTGCGCCGGGGTGAGGGTGGGCTCGGCGAACCCGGTCCCTTCGAAGGCGGTGGCGGTCGCCGCACCGGCGAGCGCGAGGGTGGCGGCGGTCCGGGCTGCGGGCCCGCTGAGCGGATGCTGCTTGGGTTTCCGGTGCGCAGCCACGAGGGCGTCCACGTCCTTCCGTCGTCCCTGCGGTCCCGAGAGTCCCCGACGGGGTCCGGTCCTCGGGAAGCCCGAGTCCGGTTCGAGTCCGGCGGCGGTCCGCACAGGGGTAGCGTCCCGCCGCCGGATCTCTCGGCGGTGGTGACCGACTGCCGCCCGGCTGCGCGGCGGCGGTGGGGAGTCGGCCACCTGAGGGAGGACGCTAAACCGGCGGGTCACGGGAGCGCGGCGTAGCGACCGATACTGGTCGAACCTGGACATCCAGGTGCGCTTTCTGCGAGCGCAACGGACGGTATCGGCATCAGCCGGGACACCGCTGTGACCGATGCGGCGAATGAGGCATACCTGCCTGGATGGCGGTGGTATAGGGGTGGTTAGGCTCCGCTCCATGGACGTACTCATCAATGTCTTCGTCGCCCTGCACATCATCGGCATCGCGTCGCTGCTCGGCGGCTTCCTGACCCAGATGAAGGCGATGAGCGCGGGAACGGCCCGCTTCACGCCGGCGATGCTGCACGGCGCGCTGACGATGCTGATCACGGGCGTGGCACTGGTCGGCCTCAACCAGGCGGACGATCAGCCGGTCAACAACCTCAAGGTCGGCATCAAGTTGGCGGTGCTGGTGGTGATCCTGGGCCTGGTGTACGTCAAGCGGGACGAGGAGAAGGTGGAGAAGGCGCTGTTCGGCGTGGTGGGCGGCCTGACGGTGGCGAACATCTTCATCGCGACGCTCTGGACGTGAGAAGGCCGCGGAATTGAGCGGGCCGCGGGCATGAGAACGCCCGGGCGCGCTTCCGAGGCCCGGGCGTCCGACTGTCGCCTCTGTTACGCGGGGCGCACGCTGCCGTAGATCGGCATGTAGTAGATCGACTCCTCGCGGACGTTCGTGCCGGGCTTCGGCGCGTGGATCATCTTTCCGTCGCCGATGTAGATGCCGACGTGGCTGATGTCGTCGTAGAAGAACACGAGATCGCCGGGAATCAGATCCTTCGTCTCGACCCGCGTGCCGACCTTCACCTGGTCCCAGGTGGTGCGCGGCAGGTCCACGCCGGCCGCCTTCCAGGCGGCCTGGGTCAGACCGGAGCAGTCGTACGAACTCGGGCCGGTCGCGCCCCAGACGTACGGCTTGCCGATCTGGTCGCGGGCGAAGGCCAGCACCTTGTCGGCCTTGGAGGTGCTCGATCCGTCGGTTCCGGTGTCGGTCCCGGTGCTCGGCGTCTGCTCCTGCTGTGCCTGCTCCTGCGCCGCCTGTTCCTGCGCCGCCTGCTCCTGGCGCTGACGCTCGGCCTCCGCAGCCTGCTGCCTGGCCAGCTCCTCGGCCTTGCGGCGGGCCTCCTCCTGCTTCTCGCGCTCGATCGCCGCGAGCCGGGCCTTCTCCTCGGCCGTCAGCTTCGACAGCAGCGTGCGCGCCTCGGCGAGCTTCGCCTGCACGTCCTGCTTGCTGGTGCGCAGCGCCTTCTGGGAGCGCGTCAGCGACTCCAGGCTCTTGGTCGCCTCGGCCCGCTGCTTGGCGGCCTCGGCGCGCTGGGTCTCGTAGTCGGTGATGACGTTGCGCTGACGGTCGGTCATCCGGCTCATCAGCTGGGTCTGCTCGAAGTACGACTCAGGGCTGTCGGCGAACAGCAGCGCGGCGGTCGGCGTGACGGCACCGGTGCGGTACTGCGCGGCGGCGTAGTTGCCGAGCACCCGCCGGGACTCGTTCAGCTTCTCGGTCCGCTGCGCGGCCTCGTCCAGCAGCTGTCCGACCTCGGCCCGCTTCTCCTCGGTGGATTCCTTCGCCTTGTTGTACTTCTGCGTCGCGGTGCCCGCCTGCCGGTACAGGTCGTCGACCTTCTTCTGCACCTCTTCGACACTGGGCCTCGGCTCGGGAGCCGCGTTCGCGCTCTGCGTCGACAGCAACGTGACGGACGCGAGGGCGGCCGTCGTGAACCCGACGGCCGGGGAGGTCTTCGCGGTTCGACTTCGCGCTTTGCGATGCGACGCCAAGGCCGACAACTCCTTCTTCCGTTGGACCGCCTACCGGGTTAGCTGTCGGGTTCGGGCGGAACGGAAGGTCGCCCTACGGACCGAGTTGGAGCCGGTCCGATTCACCCCGGTTGTGCATGGTGGGTCCCCGGTTCCGAACTTCCGTCAAGAAAGCCCGAATTCGGCGCAGGCCGCCCGATTGGCGTTGATCGCCATGGGGGTACGGGCCACCTGGTCGAGCACGTTAGCCAACTCGTGTGGCTGCTGTGAAGGTTGATGTTCGATTTGCCCGATACATTTTCGTGACCTTATCGGTTGGCGTACGCATATGCGTCTGCTTCGGTCACCTACGGACGCACCGCGATCGCCCTGCGCCGCGAACCCGCCACGCGGGGTGTGCGCGGGGTGTTGTATCCCACAACGCGCCTGCGGCCGGCGGTCGGGCGGGTTGCCCCTGCGGTGCGCGCGCGGCGTGGAGGTGAGGGCTTCGCCCAACCCTCAGTCCGCATGGGGCGGCGCCTGCCGCCCGGGGGGCGGGGGCGTCAGCCCCCCCCGACCCTGTCCGATGGGTCGTTTCGTGGCGCGAGCTCGCCGCCTGGGGGGCTTCGCCCGCCAACCGGCGGGCACGGGGCGGCGCGAAGCTGCCGACAGCGCCCGACGACCCTCTTCGGAGGGGGCTGGGTTCGGCCCGCATCAACCCTGTTCGGCGGGCGGTCCTTGTGGCGCGCTCGCTGCCCAATCCCCTACGCCCGGGGCGGCGCGAAGCTGCCACCCGGGCGGGATGCGGGGGCGTCAGCCCCGTCGACCCTCCGCGGAGGGGGCTGGGGGCCGAGCCCCCAGTTTCGCGAAGGGGCGGGGAGGGGATCACGCCCGCCGCCAGGCGCGCGCCGGGGTGGGGCCCACCAGCCCCGGGGGACCGCGGGGGACCGGCACCCGTGGCATATCCGAATGCGGCCGCGAGCTGTCAGTGCCGCCGCCTAGACTCGTAGAGCGATGAGCAGCCTCTTTGACGACCACTTCCTGGCGGACCTCCAGCCCACCTCGGAGCACACTCCGCCGCCGCCCGAGGACCCGTCCCCGGAGGAGGTCCCGGACGATCTCTTCCAGGGGAAGTTCGACCTGCCCCCGGCCCGGGATCCGTACCACCGCGACGGCGCCCCGCGCACCGTCGTGGACCCCGCCGCCCTTCTGGAAGGGCTGAACGAACAGCAGCGCGCCGCCGTCGTGCACATCGGCTCGCCGCTGCTCATCGTCGCCGGGGCCGGGTCCGGCAAGACCCGTGTGCTGACGCACCGGATCGCGCATCTGCTGGGGACCCGCAGCGTCCACCCCGGTCAGATACTGGCCATCACCTTCACGAACAAGGCCGCCGGCGAGATGAAGGAGCGCGTCGAGCAGCTGGTCGGTCCGCGCGCCAACGCCATGTGGGTGATGACCTTCCACAGCGCGTGCGTCCGGATTCTGCGCCGGGAGTCCAAGAGGCTCGGCTTCACCTCGTCGTTCTCGATCTACGACGCCGCCGATTCGAAGCGCCTGATGGCCCTGGTCTGCCGCGACCTCGATCTCGACCCCAAGAAGTTCCCGCCGAAGTCCTTCAGCGCCAAGATCTCGAATCTGAAGAACGAGCTGATCGACGAGGAGACCTTCGCCGACCAGGCCGCCGACGGTTTCGAGAAGACGCTCGCCGAGGCGTACCGGATGTACCAGTCGCGGCTGCGCGAGGCCAACGCCCTGGACTTCGACGACATCATCATGACCACCGTCCATCTGCTCCAGGCGTTCCCTGACGTCGCCGAGCACTACCAGCGGCGCTTCCGGCACGTTCTGGTGGACGAGTACCAGGACACCAATCACGCTCAGTACACGCTCGTACGCGAGCTGGTGGGCGCCGGCCAGGAGGACCTGCCGCCGGCCGAGCTGTGCGTCGTCGGCGACGCCGACCAGTCGATCTACGCCTTCCGCGGCGCGACCATCCGGAACATCCTCCGGTTCGAGGAGGACTATCCGGACGCGACGACGATCCTGCTGGAGCAGAACTACCGCTCGACGCAGACGATCCTCTCCGCCGCCAACGCCGTCATCGAGCGCAACGAGAGCCGCCGTCCCAAGAACCTGTGGACGAACGCCGGAGCCGGCGCGCAGATCACCGGCTATGTCGCGGACACCGAGCACGACGAGGCGCAGTTCGTCGCCGACGAGATCGACCGGCTCACGGACGCGGGCGACGCGAAGGCCGGCGATGTCGCGGTCTTCTACCGTACGAACGCCCAGTCCCGTGTCTTCGAAGAGATCCTGATCCGCGTCGGCCTGCCGTACAAGGTCGTCGGCGGAGTGCGCTTCTACGAGCGCAAGGAGGTCCGCGATGTGCTGGCCTACCTGCGCGTCCTCGCCAACCCCGAGGACAATGTCCCGCTGCGCCGGATCCTCAACGTCCCCAAGCGCGGCATCGGCGACCGCGCGGAGGCGATGATCGACGCGCTCGCGCTGCGCGAGAAGATCACCTTCCCGCAGGCGCTGCGCCGCGTGGACGAGGCGTACGGCATGGCGGCCCGCTCGGCGAATGCCGTCAAGCGGTTCAACGTGCTGATGGAGGAGCTGCGTACGGTCGTCGAGTCCGGCGCCGGACCGGCCACCGTCCTGGAGGCCGTCCTGGAGCGCACCGGTTATCTCGCCGAGCTGCAGGCCTCGACCGACCCGCAGGACGAGACCCGTATCGAGAACCTTCAGGAACTGGCGGCCGTGGCGCTCGAGTTCGAGCAGGACCGCGCCGAGGAGGAGGGCACGGGCACGCTCGCCGAGTTCCTGGAGAAGGTCGCGCTGGTCGCCGACTCCGACCAGATCCCCGACGAGGACGAGGACGGCTCCGGTGTCATCACGCTGATGACGCTGCACACCGCCAAGGGCCTCGAGTTCCCGGTGGTGTTCCTGACCGGCATGGAGGACGGCGTCTTCCCGCACATGCGCGCGCTCGGCCAGGCGAAGGAGCTGGAGGAGGAGCGCCGGCTGGCGTATGTCGGCATCACACGCGCCCGCGAGCGGCTGTATCTGACGCGTTCGTCGATGCGCAGCGCCTGGGGCCAGCCGTCGTACAACCCGCCGTCGCGGTTCCTGGAGGAGATCCCGGGCCAGCACCTGGAGTGGAAGCGCACCGGCCCGATGGCCGCGCCGGCGGGCCCGACTTCGGGCATCACGTCGTCGCTCTCGTCCTCGCGCTCGCGCGGCGGCTCGTCGGGCTTCGCCACTCGGCGTACGAGCGACAAGCCGGTGATCTCGCTGGTGGTGGGCGACCGGGTCACGCACGACCAGTTCGGTCTGGGGACCGTGGTGGAAGTGACGGGGTCGGGCGCGGACGCGCAGGCGACGATCGACTTCGGCGACACCAAGCCGAAGCGGCTGCTGCTGAGGTACGCGCCGGTCGAGAAGCTCTGACCGCCGGCTGGGTTACGTCGGCTCGAGGCCGTGGCTGCGGAGCCACGGCAGCGGGTCGATCGCCGAGCCGCCGCCGGGCCGGACCTCGAAGTGGAGGTGCGGTCCGGTGGAGTTGCCCGAGTTGCCGGAGTACGCGATGACATCGCCGGCCTTGACGGAGCCGGACCGGATCTTGGTGCTGCTCAGATGGCAGTACCAGGTCTCGGTGCCGTCGGCCGCGGTCACGATCGCCATGTTGCCGTAGGCGCCGTTGTACTGCGTACGGATGGTGCCGTCGGTCGCGGCCATCACCTCGGTGCCGTACGACACCGGGAAGTCGATGCCCGTGTGCAGGGACATCCAGTTGACGCCGGCCTGGCCGTAGTAAGCGCTGAGGCCGTTCTGCTTCACCGGCAGCGCGAACTTGGGGCGCAGCCGCTCGCGACGCTCGGCCTCTTCCTTCTTCCGCTGCTTCTCCGCTTCCTGGCGCGCCTTGAGATCGATGCGTTCCTGGGTGCGGGAGGCGCGGTCGCCGAAGTCACGGGCGTCGGCGCTGAGCGCGGCGAGCTGTGTGTCCATCTTGTTGTTGGCGGCGATCGGCTTCACGGACGACGGGTCGGCGGCGGCGACCGCGTCGTCCTTGGTGTCACTGCTGCCGAGGCTGCCCACGGAGGCGGCGGCGATGCCGGCGACGCCCATCACGCAGGCGGAGGGTACGGCGACGGTGAGAAGGGCGGAACGCTTCGCCGGAGTGCGGCGGCGGCCGCGGCTGCCGCCGGAGCGGCGGACGGGGCGAGGGGTGACGGGCGTGGCGGCGGTGAGGGGTTCGAGCTCGGCCTCGGGCTCGGGCTCGGGCTCCGCGTCGTACTCGTCGTACTCGGCGGCCTCGAACTCCGGCTCGGTCCCGGCCTCGTGTCCGGTCTCGTGTCCGGTCTCGGTCTCCGTCGCGAACTGCTCGTGCTGTTCGTAGTGCTCGTGCTGTTCGTACTGCGCGAACTGTTCCTGCTGGTCGAGCTGCTCCGGCTGGCCGGGCTGTTCATGCGCCGGCTGTTCGTGCGGCTCGAACTGCTCGTACTGGTACTCCGTCGTCCCGTAGGCCGGAGTCCCGTGAGCGGGCGTCCCGTAGTCGGGCGTCGCCTCGGCGCCGAACTCGTGCTCAGGCGTGAACTGTTGCGGTACGACGGCTTCCGTGCCCGCGTTCCACGCGGTGGCGTCGTACGTACCGGTCTCGAAGACGGGCGCCGCCCACTGACCGGTGGTGTCGTACGAGAAGGCCGCGGCAGCGGTCTCGTACTGGCCGGTCTGCGTGGACTGGTTCCACGCCGAGGCGTCCCACTGGCCGGTCGTGTCGTACTGCACGGCGGCGGCGTCGTACTGGCCGCTCGTGTCGTACTGCTGGAACTGCTCCGCCTGGTACTGCTCCGTCTGCTGCGGGACCGCGTACGGGTCGTAACCGGCGGTCTGCTGCGGAACGTGGTGAGCGACCTGCTGGGAGCCGGTGTCCCACCCAGTGGAGTCGTACTGACCGCTGTAGCCCGCCTCATAGCTCCCGGGGAGCGCACCGAAGAGCGGGTCGGTGTCGAAGCTGCCGGAGGGATAGCCGTCGTATCCGACGTACCCGGCGTGGGCGTGCTGGTCGTTCACCAACTTCTCTCTCGCCTCGGCAGCAGGACCTGGGTTCTGGGGCCATGGAGCGCAGGGGTCCCAGAGGGAAAGCAGTGGCGCGACTGTACCCGGCGGTATGCGACGGCGACAATCTTCCGCAGGTTTTGGGCAATCAGGAAAGGGGCATTCGGCCGTCTTTCGGGGGACTGCGGGCACAGCTTTGGCCCTACGTTCGAAAACCGTTCGACAATCTGGTACTCGTCACGGAGCGGAATCGGGCGCGAATCAGGAGCGAATCAGGCGACGGAGACCGCTCCGGAAGCGCCCGCCGCGGAGTCGCTCGACTCGAGTGCCTGCCGGATGCCGGTGGCTACCGCGGGATGGACGGGCAGTGCGAGATGGCCGATTCCGCTGACCTGTACGTTCTGCGCCAGAAGGTCCGGATGGTCGATGCAGGCCGTCTCGACGGGGACCATCAGCTGGTCGAGATCGCTCCAGAAGCTGACGAAGCGGGTCCGGCAGCCGGGGGCGGGCTTGGTCAGCTCCTCGATCACCGACGAGCCGGGGCGCATCTGGCGAACGATCGGGTGCGCGCTCGCGAGCGGGGCGACGGTGGTGCCGGAGTGCGGCGTGCCGAGCGTGACCAGGGTCCGTACCCGCTGATCGCCGCCGAGGCACTGCGCGTAATAGCGGGCGATCAGGCCGCCGAGGCTGTGCCCGACGATATCGACCTCGCGATGGCCGGTGCGCGCGCAGATCTCCTCTATATGGCGGCCGAGCAGTTCGGCGGCCGTGCGGATGTCGCAGGTCAGCGGCGAGTAGTTGAGGCACTCGAGATGCCGTCGGCCGTGCTGGGCGAGGGAGCGGCGCAGCAGTACGAAGACGGAGCGGTTGTCGACGAAGCCGTGCAGGAGCACGACCGGCGGGTGGTCCTGGCCGGCGGTCGGCAGTGTCGCGGTGGCAGGCGCGTCCGGGTCCGGGGTGGGGGCGGGGATGCGGCCGGGGCGCTGCGGGCTGTGCGGGCGCTCTGGCGTGAGGCCGGAGGGGTAGAGCAGCAGATGCCCGGCGAGGATCGCCAGCTCGAGGGCGGTGGCACGCAGGAGCGCGGCCGATATTCGCAGGCTGCAGAGGTTGCGCAGGTGTCGCACGGGGTCCAGGAAGAAGGGAAAGAACGGCAGGGCCTTCATGGGCCGACCTCCGTACTGGCACGCTGGAGACCGCTCCGTCCCCCGTGTGCCCTCATGGGGCTGCCACGTCAGGTCCTGTGTCTCCGGCCCCGAGGTGAGCCCGCGGTGGGCCCGGTGGGTCAAGACAACGGTGTCGTACCGCCGTGCCGCGCGGCTGACGGCACGGGGGTACGACCCTGAAGCGGCTCCCCTGCGACTTTCCCCGCGCCACAGTTGCGGCCGGTGTGCCGCGTGGTGCGGGGTTCGACGCATAGCGAACATGTCCCACGTGTGATTTCCCCCTCGCTGTCCACCGCGAAACGGCCGCTTGCGGGATGCTGTAGATAACGTGCGTTCACTTCGTTCGTTCACTTTCCCCGGGCCTTCCCGGCGCGGGACGCGTGCCCATGGCGGCGCAGTCGGTTTGTGGAGGCAGTGATGGGTGTGACCGGTCCGATCCGTGTGGTGGTGGCCAAGCCGGGGCTCGACGGCCATGACCGGGGCGCCAAGGTGATCGCGCGGGCGCTGCGCGACGCGGGCATGGAGGTCATCTACACCGGGCTCCACCAGACCCCCGAGCAGATCGTGTACACGGCGATCCAGGAGGACGCCGACGCGATCGGCCTCTCGATCCTCTCGGGCGCGCACAACACGCTCTTCGCGAAGGTGATCGAGCTCCTGAAGGAGCGCGACGCGGAGGACATCAAGGTCTTCGGCGGCGGCATCATCCCGGAGGCGGACATCGCGCCGCTGAAGGACCTGGGCGTGGCGGAGATCTTCACGCCGGGAGCGACGACGGCGTCCATCGTCTCGTGGGTGAACGAGCACGTCCGCACACCCGCGGAAGCCTGAGCCCGCTGTCGCGCGCGGGGCGGGTCTGTCCGTGCGGGCCCTGCTCCCGGGACTGCGGGTCCCTCGTCCGGCGCCGGCCCCGGGCCGCTGCGGGCTCGACACCTCGCCGTCGGCGGCATAGAGGCCCTGCATTGCGTACGCGGGTCTTGCCGCCGATCCTCAGCGGGGCCGGTCCCGCACGGCCCCGCTCCACCTGGAGAGGGCGGAGCCCGCAGTGGCTCTGGGCGGCGCGAAGCTGCCGCACCCCGCGACGGGGCCCGGCGGCGTCAGACCCCGAGTAGTTCCTGGCGCATCGCGGCGCGCAGGCGCAACGTCGATACCAGGCGCTGGAACGCCTCCGACCAGTAACCTCCCGCCCCCGGCGACGCCCCCTCCACCTCGTCCGGTGTCGCCGTCAGCAGCTCCAGGCGGCTCGCCTCCGTCGGGTCCAGGCAGCGTTCCGCCAGGCCCATCACTCCGCTGAAGCTCCACGGATAGCTGCCCGCGTCCCGCGCGATGTCGAGCGCGTCGACGACCGCCCGGCCGAGCGGCTCCGCCCACGGCACCGCGCAGACCCCGAGCAGCTGGAACGCCTCCGACAGGCCGTGCGCGGCTATGAAGTCCGCGACCCAGACCGCCCGTTCCGCCGCCGACAGCGTCGCGAGCAGCTTCGCCCGCTCGGCCAGCGACGACGTGCCGGGCCCGGTCTCCGGCGGGTTGCCCGGCGCGCCGAGCAGGGCGCGCGACCACTCCGCGTCCCGCTGGCGCACGGCTGCCCGGCACCACGCCGCGTGGAGTTCCTGGCCCCAGCCGTCGGCGACAGGCAGCGCGACGATCTCCCGGGCCGAACGCCCGCCGAGCCGCCCCGCCCAGGTGGCCAGCGGGGTGGCCTCCACCAACTGGCCCAGCCACCACGACCGTTCTCCCCGGCCCGTCGGCGGCGTCGGGACCACGCCGTCGCGCTGCATGGCCGCATCGCATTCGTGCGGCGCCTCCACCGCTATCGCCGCTCCCGACCCGTCTCCGCTCCGGTCCAGGCTCACGCATGAGGCCGCCCGCTCCGCCATCCGTCCGGCGAGCGCGGAGTGCGGCAGGGCGGAGAGGAGCTCGGCGGCGGTGGCGCGGACATTGCGGCTGCGGTCGGCCAGCGCCTGCTCCAGGAAGGGCTCGTCCGTTTCGGACAGCCCGGTGCGCAGCGAGTCCAGGAACATCAGCCGGTCCTCGGCACGCTCGGTCGTCCATGTCGCGGTCAGCAGCGCCAGCGCCCGGTCGGCGTCCTGCGCACGCACTGACGCCAGCAGCGCCACCCGCTCGGCGAACAGCCCCACCTCCCACAGCTGCTGGACCGCCGCGCAGTCGGCGGGATCCGGAAGCAGCGAACCGCCGCCGGACGCGCCGCGCAGTGCGAACTTCCAGTCCGGGTTGAGCCGGGCCAGCCACAGCCCGCGCGACCCGGCGAAGGCGAGGGCCTGCGGCCGCAGATCCGTACGCGCCCGGGCCGCGTCCAGCAACGCGGGGAGCAGGGACGGTGGCGACTGGTACCCGTGCTCGTTGGCCGCGGCGAGCCACTGGGGCAGAAGCTCCGTCAGATCGGGAGCCGTCCCGCGGCGGCCGCTGGAGGACGGCGCGGACCGGTCGGCCAGCAGCTGCGCCAGCCGGCGGCGGGCGGGCACGGGCAGCTCCGGGCGCCCGTCGTGCGGCGCGGGCTCCGGCCGCTCGGCCGCAGGTGCGGGCAGCAGGCCCGCTCGCCGCCGCACCGTATGGACCGCGGCAGCGTCCAGCAGCGCGGTCGGCCCGTCCTTGTCCCGGCTCATGACGGCGTCCGGCGGCGTGCGGCGGTCTGTGCCCAGAAGGGCGGACGAGACGAGCTCTTCCCACAGTGAGGTGCTGGTGATGCTGGTCATGGAGTCTCCGTACGCTCAGAGTTCAGACGAGAGGAACCGTCTCGGCCGCGTCGTCGGACCAGGCGGAGAGTGGCGTGATGCCCTCGTGGCCGCACTCTCCGAAGACGGTGACCGGGGCGCCGCCGGAGAGCGCCGCGAGCTTCCACAGGCCCGGGCGGCCGAGCGCGGCCGGTGCTACGGGCAGCGCGGACTCGCCGTCGGCGTCGGCCAGTTGCCATCCGTCGCCCGCCGGGACGGGTATCACGCCGGTCAGCGTCACCGGCCACGAATCCAGCCACGGGTCGTCGCGCAGCGCCCGCCCGTACGCGTCGAGCGCTTCCGCGACAGGCCCGCCCGGCGGTGGTGATCCGATCGGGGCCGGTGCGCCGAACTGCTCGCCCAGGTCCGCGCGGAGCTGACCCGCGCCGCCGTACGGCGTGAGCTCGGCGTCGATCACCATCCCGACCGGCAGCGCCAGTTGTGGCGAACGGCCCGCCGCGCCGAACGAGAGCAGCATCGCCGTGCGCCCCGACTTCCGTCCGTACATCCAGATACGGCGCGTGGTGATCTTGCCGTCGGAGGAGTCGTACTGCGCGAGGACCAGCCAGCCGTCACGGACGGCGGGGCCTTCTGCGGGCGCGGTGAGGCCGACCCTCGTACGGACCGTCGCCGCCAGCGGCTCCGGCAGCCGCTCCAGGCCCAGCCACGCCGCATCCAGCAGATGGATCAGCGCGCACTCCTCCATCAGCCGCACCGGCCAGCCCGGGCCGGAGCCCGGTATCGCGCCCAACTCCCGCACCCGGCCCGCGAGTCCCGGCGCCTGCGCGTCGACCATGCGGGCCGCCGTCTCCTCCCACAGCCCGTACCCGGACTGCTCGGCCGCCGCCAGTCCGCCGCGCAGCAGATCCGTCAGCCGCTGCTCCAGCTCCGTCGCCCCCGCGGTGATCCGCGCGGCCCGGCGCTCGGCCCGCCGCCTGGCAGCCTCGGGATCGGCGGCCTTCGCCGGCTGTCCCGCGCCCGCGTCGCTCTGCTCCTTGTCGGTGGCGCGCTTGCGCCGCCCCTCCAGCCACTCCTCGGCCCAGTCCGGGATGGCACGGACCTTCACGGCGTCCTCGTCCGCCGCCCAGAGCAGCAGCAGTCCCAGCGCGTGCTTGCACGGGAACTTCCGGCTCGGACAACTGCACTTGTACGCCGGCCCGGTGGTGTCCACGATCGTCTGATACGGCTTGCTGCCGCTGCCCTTGCACAGGCCCCACACGGCTCCCGCGCCGCTGCTGCCCGCGTCGGACCACGGCCCGGCCATGCCGAGTCTGTTTCCCGCCTTGCGTGACGCGTCGTCAGGAGCCAGTGCCAGCACCTGTTCCGACGTCCAGCGCACCCCCTGCGACGGGAGGTGCGGGGGTTCTCCCCCGTTGAGTTGCAGCATGTCGACGACGGTACGGGCCGCCACTGACAAAGGGCCCTGACCTGCCGATTCGCACGTTCGGCAACAGCTTGACGCTGCCCGTTCGTTGCGATTCGCTGCGGCTCACAGCCATGCGATCCGAGGGGGGATCCCAGATGAACCGCACCATCCGCAGCGCCGCCTGCGCGCTTGCCGCGGCCGGCCTCGCAATCGGCCTCACCGCCTGCGACGCGGCCGTCGACCAGGTCGACAAGGCCGTGAACGAGGCGTACGAGGTGACGTACGAGGTCACGGGCAAGGGCGTCGACTCGATCGACTTCCACGCCGGTGGCGGCACGGCGATGGAGCCGAAGATCGAGACCGTTCAGAAGCCCGCGCTGCCGTGGACGAAGACCGTGACGCTGAAAGGCATCATGCCGCCGGCCGTCATGCCGGTTGCGCTGGACGCCGCCGGCGCCGAGGTCACGTGCAAGATCACGTACAAGGGCAAGGTGATCAAGGAGGCGAAGGGGGAGGGTCTGGCGACCGCCGGCGGCTGCGTCGCGGTCTCGCCGATCGCCGAGTAACTCGGCTGCCCAGCCGCTGACTTCGGCTCCAGCCTGCGGAAACGGCCGATTGTCAGTGGCATGGTGCACGGTGGAACCCACATCCGGTAGATCGATCTGGAGGGGGATCCATGACCGCGCCCGAAAGCAGTGCAGACACCGGCGGCGAGGCCCTGCGGCCGCATGCCGAGGACGCCTTCGCCGACGAACTCAAGGCGCTGGCCGCGGCCGACGACCGGCCGCGGCCGGCCCGCTGGCGGCTCTCGCCGTGGGCCGTCGCGACCTATCTGCTCGGCGGCAGCCTGCCCGACGGCACGGTGATCACGCCGAAGTACGTGGGCCCGCGCCGGATCGTCGAGGTCGCCGTCACCACACTCGCCACCGACCGGGCGCTGCTGCTGCTCGGCGTGCCCGGCACAGCGAAGACCTGGGTGTCCGAGCATCTCGCCGCGGCGGTCAGCGGCGACTCGACGCTGCTCGTGCAAGGCACGGCGGGCACGCCCGAGGAGGCGATCCGCTACGGATGGAACTACGCGCAGCTGCTCGCCAACGGCCCGAGCCGTGACGCGCTGGTGCCCAGTCCCGTCATGCGCGCCATGTCCGACGGAATGACCGCGCGGGTCGAGGAGCTCACCCGTATCCCCGCGGATGTGCAGGACTCGCTGATCACGATCCTGTCCGAGAAGACGCTGCCGATTCCGGAGCTCGGGCAGGAGGTGCAGGCGGTCCGCGGGTTCAACCTCATCGCCACGGCCAATGACCGCGACCGCGGGGTGAACGACCTCTCCAGCGCGTTGCGTCGCCGGTTCAACACCGTTGTGCTGCCGCTGCCCGCGACGCCCGAGGCCGAGGTCGAGATCGTCTCGCGCCGGGTCGACCAGATCGGGCGCTCGCTCGATCTGCCGGCCGTGCCGGAGGGTCTTGAGGAGATCCGCCGGGTGGTCACGGTCTTCCGGGAGCTGCGGGACGGAGTCTCCGCGGACGGCCGCACCAAGCTCAAGTCCCCGTCGGGCACGCTCTCCACGGCCGAGGCGATCTCCGTGGTGACGGGTGGGCTGGCGCTCGCCGCGCACTTCGGCGACGGTGTGCTGCGGCCGGGCGACATGGCGGCCGGCATCCTCGGCGCGGTCGTACGGGACCCGGCGGCGGACCGGGTCATCTGGCAGGAGTACCTGGAGACGGTGGTCCGCGAGCGGGACGGCTGGAAGGACTTCTACCGCGCCTGCCGCGAGGTGAGCGCATGACCGGCCCGCTGCTGCTCGGTGTGCGCCACCACGGCCCGGGCTCGGCGCGGGCGGTGCGGGCGGCGCTGGACGCGGCCTTGCCCCGGGCGGTCCTGATCGAGGGCCCGCCGGAGGGCGACGCGCTGGTGGCCCTCGCGGCGGACGACCAGATGCGTCCGCCGGTGGCCCTGCTGGCGCATGCCGTGGACGACCCGGGCCGCGCGGCGTTCTGGCCACTGGCCGAGTTCTCGCCGGAGTGGGTGGCGATCCGCTGGGCGCTGGGGCGCGGGGTCCCGGTGCGCTTCATCGACCTCCCGGCCGCGCATTCGCTGGCGCTGGCGGCGGAGGAGGAGTCCGCGACGGCGGACCGGCCCGCGCCGGAGGCGCGCGATGAGGACGCGGGGGCGGCCGATCCTGAGTGGGACGCCGTGCCGGGCCCGGCGGCGGTCGCCGCGGATCCCGAGTGGGACGTCGTGCCCGGCGCGGTTGCGGTTGGCGCGGATCCTGAGTGGGACGTCGTGCCCGGCCCGGCGGCGGTTGCCGCGGATCCTGAGTGGGATGCCGTGCCTGAGGGCGCGAGGGGTCCGGCCGATGAGCGTGGGCTGCGGATCGATCCCATCGCCGTGCTCGCCGAGACCGCCGGGTACGACGATCCCGAGCGGTGGTGGGAGGACGTCGTCGAGCACCGGGGGAGCGGGGACGGCGAGAGCGATCCCCGGGCGCCGTTCGCCGCGGTCGGGGAGGCCATGGCCGCGCTGCGCGGGATGTATGGGCACGGGGGACACGATCGGGACCTCGCGCGGGAGGCCCATATGCGGATCCAACTGCGTGCCGCGCGCAAGGAGTTCGGGGACGAGGTCGCCGTCGTCTGCGGTGCCTGGCATGTGCCCGCTCTTCAGGAGAAGACGACGCTCGCCGCCGACAAGGCCCTCCTCAAGGGGCTGCCCAAGGTCAAGACGGAGATGACCTGGGTGCCGTGGACGCACCGAAGGCTCGCCCGGCACAGTGGCTACGGAGCGGGCATCGACTCGCCCGGCTGGTACGGACATCTCTTCCAGGTGCCCGACAGGCCCGTCGAGCGCTGGATGACCAAGGTCGCCGGACTGCTGCGGGACGAGGACCGGATCGTCTCGTCCGCGCATGTGATCGAGGCGGTACGGCTCGCCGAGACCCTCGCGGCCATGCGCGGACGGCCACTTGCAGGGCTGACCGAGACCACGGATGCCGTACGAGCGGTGATGTGCGACGGCTCCGACGTGCCGCTCGATCTGATCCGGGAGCGGCTGGTCGTCGGAGACGTCCTCGGGGAGGTGCCGGACGCAGCGCCGGCCGTGCCGCTGCAGCGTGACCTGAGCCGGCTGCAGCGCAGTCTGCGGCTCAAACCGGAGGCGCTGGAGCGGGAGCTGGAGCTCGATCTGCGCAAGGAGACCGACGCGGCCAAGAGCCGGCTGCTGCACCGGCTACGACTGCTCTCCGTCGGCTGGGGCGAGCCGGTGACGGGACGCGGCAGCACCGGCACGTTCCGGGAGAGCTGGCGGCTGCGCTGGGAGCCGGAGTTGTTCGTCAAGGTCGCGGAGGCCGGAGTGTGGGGGACCACCGTGCTCTCCGCCGCCACGGCCAGGGCGGAGCACGAGGCCGTGTCCGCGTCCGCCCTTGCCGAGGTCACCGCCCTGGCTGAGCGGTGTCTGCTGGCCGAACTGCCGGACGCACTCCCCGTCGTGATGCGCGCGCTCGCCGACCGCGCCGCGCTCGACGCGGACGTGGGCCATCTCGCCCAGGCCCTGCCCGCCCTGGCCCGCTCGCTGCGGTACGGGGATGTGCGGTCCACGGACACGGCCGCGCTCGCCGAGGTCGCGACCGGACTCGCCCACCGGATCTGCGTCGGCCTGCCGCCCGCCTGCACCGGGCTCGACGGGGACGGCGCGGCCGAGATGCGCGGCCATCTGGACGCGGTGCACACCGCGATCGGCCTGCTGCCGACGGCGGACGAGCTGAGTGCGCTCTGGGGTTCGGTACTGCACCGGCTCGCCGCCCGGGACAGCGTTCCCGGAGTCATACGCGGGCGGGCAGCGAGGCTCCTGCTGGACGACGGACGGCTCGAAGAGGACGAGGCCGCGCGGCTCATGAGCCTCGCCCTCTCGCTCGGCACGCCGCCCGCCGAAGCCGCCGCGTGGATCGAGGGCTTCGTCGGCGGCGCGGCCGGCGGCGGGATGCTCCTGGTCCATGACGAGCGGCTGCTCGGCCTGGTCGACGCCTGGCTGACGGGTGTGCCGGCGGACGCGTTCACCGACGTACTGCCGCTGCTGCGCCGCACGTTCTCGGCGTACGAGCCGGGAGTGCGGCGCACGCTCGGCGAGCTCGTCCGGCGCGGACCCGCGCCGGCCTCCGGTCCGATGCGGGCCGAGTCCACGGTGCCCGGTTTCGGCGCCGGTCTCGACGAGCAGCGCGCGGACGCGGTGCTGCCGGTGCTCCGGCTGCTCCTCGGAATCGACGACGGCACCAGCGACAGCGTCGACGACAGCATCGGCGACACCATCGACGACAACGACCTTGCGGGGGTGGCCCGATGAGCCCGACGACGGAGCGTTCCACGGACGACGAACGGCTGCGCCGCTGGCGGCTGGTGCTCGGCGGCGAGGCGGCCGACGGCACCGGCTGTTCGCTCGCCGGGACGGACGTGGCGATGGACGGGGCCCTGACCGCGCTCTACGGCGCCGACAAGGGGGCAGGCAACCGCGGCAACCGTTCGGCCGGTCTCGGCGCGTCCGCGCCCTCCGTGGCCCGCTGGCTCGGCGACATCCGTACGTACTTCCCCAGCTCCGTCGTCCAGGTCATGCAGCGCGACGCCATCGACCGGCTCGGGCTGTCCGCGCTGCTGCTGGAGCCGGAGATGCTGGAGGCCGTCGAGGCCGACGTCCATCTCGTCGGCACGCTGCTCTCGCTCAACAAGGCGATGCCCGAGACGACCAAGGAGACGGCCAGGGCCGTCGTACGGAAGGTCGTCGACGATCTGGAGAAGCGACTCGCCACCCGCACCAGGTCCACCCTCACCGGCGCGCTCGACCGTTCCGCGAGGATCAACCGCCCGCGTCACCGGGACATCGACTGGGACCGCACCATCCGGGCCAACCTCAAGAACTACCTGCCGGAGTTCAACACCGTCGTCCCCGAGCGCCTGGTCGGATACGGACGGGCGAGCCAGTCCGTGAAGAAGGATGTGGTGCTCTGCATCGACCAGTCGGGCTCGATGGCCGCCTCCGTCGTCTACGCCTCGGTCTTCGGCGCGGTCCTCGCCTCCATGCGGTCCATCGCCACCCGCCTCGTCGTCTTCGACACCGCGGTCGTCGATCTCACCGACCAGCTCGACGACCCGGTGGACGTCCTCTTCGGCACCCAGCTCGGTGGCGGCACCGACATCAACAGGGCGCTTGCGTACTGCCAGTCGCAGATCACCCGGCCCGCCGACACCGTCGTCGTGCTCATCAGCGACCTGTACGAAGGCGGCATACGGGACGAGATGCTGAAGCGGGTCGCCGCGATGAAGGCGTCGGGCGTGCAGTTCGTGGCGCTGCTCGCGCTCTCCGACGAAGGAACGCCGGCGTACGACCGCGAACACGCCGCCGCACTGGCGGCGCTGGGTGCCCCGGCCTTCGCCTGTACGCCGGATCTCTTCCCGGACGTAATGGCGGCGGCGATCGAGAAGCGGCCACTGCCCATACCGGACATGGTGACCCATCAGTAACAGGGGACTTGCGCAGCCCCGGGAGACTCGTGCGAGCATCGTCCCGATCGCCGTGGAAGGTCCGCTTCCGCCGACTGGGAAGGTCCACTCGTCTTGACTGCCGCAGCTGCTCGTTCCGCTGCCGTCCTGCGCGCCCTGCGCCGGGCGGCCGTGGAGCGTCGTGCGGTGCGGGTGCTGCTGTTCCTCGGCGGTCTGCTGACGGCCGGTTTTCTCTACGGCGGCCAGGCGCACGCGGCCGAGTCCACGCAACCGGTGCAGGTGCAGCCCGCGGCTGCCGCCCCGGCGAGCGTCGGGTCGCCGGCCCGTACCGCCGCGGAGCAGGAACTTCGGCGTGTGGCAAAGGACTCGTCGGAAGCCGTGACATCGGCGGCCTCCTCCGCAGTGGAGACCGTCCGGGTGGCTGTCGAACCGGTCCTGGAGACCGTGGACACAGTCACCGCACCGCTCACCGAGGTCCCGGACGAGGTGCTTCCGGCACCGCTGCCGCCTTCGGGCAGTGGCGCGGATCCGGGAGGTACGACACCGCTCCCGGCCGACCCGTCCGCGGGCCACTCCGCGGGCCCGGCCACCGCCAACGGCCTCGCGAGCGCCGGGCGTTCCGCCGAGAGCGAGACCCTTGACGCGTTCCGGTACGCCTACGTGCCGGCCGATGGCGGCGACGCGTACGCCGGTGTCCTCGACCGGCCGAAGGGCGACACGCGCCAGGAGCGGAACGGCCCCGCGCAAGCGCCCGTCAAGCCCTGTGACTTTGTGCCCGGCGCGCTCCAGCAGTCCGGTGAGACGCACTCACCGCGCTCCGGCGACCAGCAGGCGGCGGCCGGCGCGTACGGCGTCGAGTTCGCGCTCGTGCCCGGCGCGGGCAGTGCCGCGGCAAAGGCGCCGACCCGCGAACGACCCCGCGACATCCTCGAATTCCCCGGCTAGGGCAGTCCGTTCACCCGCCCAAGACCTCCCGCGCGGGGGTGGGACAGGTCTGCCCGCCAATCCGGAATGTTCCGGACAGCCGAACGAATTCAAAGGAATTGACGCAAGCATGCACAAGAACATTCGCCGTTCCATAGCCGTAGCCGCGACAGCCACTGGTGTGTGGGCCCTTGGGACCGCTGCCGCCAGTGCCGACGAGCTGCCCGTCTCCGTACCGCTCGCCACGCCGGACCAGGCGGCCGACGCCGTCGACGACGTGAAGGCGGAGGTCAAGGACGTGAAGACCGAGGTCAAGGACCGCGTCGAGAACGTCCAGGACGTCGAGGACATCAAGAGTGTCGAGGACGTCCAGGGCGAGATCGACTACCTCTTCGGCCCGCTCGCCGACTTCGCCCCGCACCTCGAGCAGACCGGTCCGATCGTCGACGAGACCGCGACCGCCGTGCTGCCGCCCATCGCCGCCACCGCCGTCGAGGAGGTCGTGCCGGTCGCCGGCCAGGCCGTCGGCGACGCGGGCGTGCTCGCCAACGGGGTCGTCGGTGACGTCACGCCGTTCGCGGGCGGTGTCGTGTCCGAGGTCGGTCCGTTCACCGGAGGCGTCGTCTCCGAGGTCGGTCCGTTCGCGGGCGGCGTCGTCGGCTCGGTGCAGCCGGTCGTCAACACCGTCGTCTCCCACGTCCAGCCGCTCACGCACGGCGTCGGCGGCAGCGCCGGCAACCTCGCGACGGGTGTCGTCGGCGATGTGACGCCGTTCGCGGGCGGCGTGGTCTCCGACGTCCGGCCGTTCGCGCAGCACGTGACGGACACCGTCACCGCCGATGTCCAGCCGCTCGCGGGCAACGCCGTCGGCGGAGTCCAGGGCGTCGTCACCGCGGTGACTCCGAGCTACGCCCCCATGTCGCCCTCGTACGGCATCTGAGTCCCGCGCACGCGCGGCGGCGACAGGGAATCACCGGCCCGGCCCGGTGACCGGGCGGTCCTCATTGGGGTGAGGGCCGCCCGGTTCCGTGAGACAGGCGTCCGCAGCCGTACAGGCGGCAGCGCAAGATCGAGTAGCGACCGTCGTCGCGATCTGTGACTGTTATCACCACCCATGTGTGATCTGCGATTTAGGGACCTACGCCGCACGGGGATAACCTGCGGGACGGACATGCCGCGCCCTCGGACATCGTGTGCGCCTCCCTTGTGACTCGCAGTCACGTTGCCCTTCGCGGCACGCCCACGCAGACAACGAACCGCGAGAAATCAGAAAAGGGACGGACGCGCGTGGACCTGTTCGAGTACCAGGCGAGGGACCTCTTCGCCAAGCACGGTGTACCGGTGCTGGCCGGTGAAGTCATCGACACGCCTGAGACGGCGCGCGAGGTGACCGAGCGTCTGGGCGGCAAGTCGGTCGTCAAGGCGCAGGTGAAGGTCGGCGGCCGTGGAAAGGCCGGCGGCGTGAAGCTGGCCGCCACCCCGGACGAGGCCGTCGCCCGCGCGACGGACATCCTCGGCATGGACATCAAGGGCCACACGGTCCACAAGGTGATGATCGCCGAGACCGCGCCGGAGATTGCAGAGGAGTACTACGTCTCGTACCTCCTCGACCGCACCAACCGCACCTTCCTCGCCATGGCGTCCGTCCAGGGCGGCGTGGAGATCGAGGTCGTCGCGGAGGAGAACCCCGAGGCCCTCGCGAAGGTCCCGGTCGACGCCAATGAGGGTGTCTCCCTGGAGAAGGCCCGCGAGATCGTCGCCCAGGCGAAGTTCCCGGCCGAGGTCGCCGACCAGGTCGCGGACATCATGGTGACCCTGTGGAAGACCTTCATCGAAGAGGACGCGCTCCTCGTCGAGGTCAACCCGCTGGCCAAGGTCGCCGACGGCCGCGTCATCGCGCTGGACGGCAAGGTCTCGCTCGACGAGAACGCCGACTTCCGCCAGCCCGAGCACGCGGCGCTCGAGGACAAGGACGCAGCCAACCCGCTCGAGGCTGCTGCCAAGGCCAAGAACCTCAACTACGTCAAGCTCGACGGCGAGGTCGGCATCATCGGCAACGGCGCGGGTCTGGTCATGTCGACCCTCGACGTCGTGGCGTACGCCGGTGAGAACCACGGCAACGTCAAGCCCGCCAACTTCCTCGACATCGGCGGCGGCGCCTCGGCCGAGGTCATGGCGAACGGCCTCGAGATCATCCTCGGCGACCCGGACGTCAAGTCCGTCTTCGTCAACGTCTTCGGTGGCATCACCGCGTGCGACGAGGTGGCCAAGGGCATCGTCCAGGCTCTGGAGCTGCTGAAGGCCAAGGGCGACGAAGTCACCAAGCCGCTGGTCGTGCGCCTCGACGGCAACAACGCGGAGCTGGGTCGCAAGATCCTGTCCGACGCCAACCACCCGCTCGTGCAGCGCGTGGACACCATGGACGGCGCGGCCGACAAGGCCGCCGAGCTCGCCGCGGCTGCGAAGTAAGGGATTCGGACCACCATGGCTATCTTCCTCACCAAGGACAGCAAGGTCATCGTCCAGGGGATGACCGGCTCCACCGGCATGAAGCACACCAAGCTCATGCTGGCCGACGGCACCAACATCGTCGGTGGCGTGAACCCCCGCAAGGCGGGTACGACCGTCGACTTCGACGGCACCGAGGTACCGGTGTTCGGCTCGGTCGCCGAGGCGATGGAGAAGACCGGGGCCGACGTCTCCGTCCTCTTCGTGCCGCCGGCGTTCGCCAAGGCCGCTGTCGTCGAGGCGATCGACGCCGAGATCCCGCTGGCCGTCGTCATCACCGAGGGCATTGCGGTGCACGACTCCGCCGCCTTCTGGGCGTACGCGGGCAGCAAGGGCAACAAGACCCGGATCATCGGCCCGAACTGCCCCGGTCTCATCACCCCCGGCCAGTCCAACGCCGGCATCATCCCGGGCGACATCACCAAGCCCGGCCGCATCGGTCTCGTGTCCAAGTCCGGCACGCTGACCTACCAGATGATGTACGAGCTCCGTGACATCGGCTTCTCCTCTGCCGTCGGCATCGGTGGCGACCCGGTCATCGGCACGACGCACATCGACGCCCTCGCGGCGTTCGAGGCCGACCCGGACACCGAGCTGATCGTGATGATCGGCGAGATCGGCGGCGACGCCGAGGAGCGTGCGGCGGACTTCATCGCGAAGAACGTCACCAAGCCGGTCGTCGGTTACGTCGCGGGCTTCACCGCCCCCGAGGGCAAGACGATGGGCCACGCCGGCGCGATCGTGTCCGGCTCGTCCGGCACCGCCGCGGCGAAGAAGGAGGCCCTTGAGGCCGCGGGCGTCAAGGTCGGCAAGACTCCGACCGAGACGGCCAAGCTGGCGCGCGCCATTCTTGCGGGCTGACCCGGCTTTACCGCCTTACCTTCGCGGCAACTCCGTATGTACGTGTGGGCCCGCACCTCCTTGTGAGGCGCGGGCCCACACGCATGCTCAGCGGTTCTGCGGCCGTAGTCGTTCCGGCCCGTGCGCCGGGTTGTCGAGCAGCTTCTTGCGCAGCTGCTCGGCGTGCTTCGTGAGCGCCTGCGGACCGCTGAGCGGTGGCGGTACGCCCACCACCTGCCGGCCCACGGGAAGCGGCGGTTCGTACCGCGTCGGGGCGTTCACCAGCGTGAAGGCGGTGGCGCCCATGATCACCGTGGCGATGGTGAGCGCGGAACGCGTCCACAGCCTGGCGCGGCGCTCGCCGCGCGTCCGCACCTCACGGGCCGGAGCCAGCTCCGGCACCGGAGCGTCGCGTGCGAGCGCGGCGAGCTGTTCGTGCAGGGCCTCCGGCGTGCTGAGTTCCGGCAGCCGCTCCGCGATGGCTTCCCGGGCGTGCAGTACGCGGTTCGCCGCCGCCGGAGTGGTCGCCTCGGTCTCGGCGGCGGTCTCGGGCAGATCGAGGCCGATCCCGTCGTAGAGCAGCAGCGTGCGGCGGTACGAGGGCGGCAGTTCGAGCAGTGCGTCGAGCAGCGCGCGGCGCTCGCCGTCGACCGGTGCGGTGTCGGGGCGGCGGTGCGCGCGGCGCAGCCGCTTCCACGGCGACATGGCGAATTCGTACGCGGCGGCCCGCACCCAGCCCACGGGATCCCGGTCGCGGGCGACCTCGGGCCAGTGCTCCCAGGCGAGATGGAAGGCGCGCTCGACGGATTCGCGGGCGAGCCGGCGGCGGCCGGTGAGCAGGAACGTCTGGCGTACGAGGGCGGCTGCGGCGTAGGCGTACAGGGCGTCGAAGGCTTCGGCGGGGGTGAGGCCGACGGGTTCGGGAGATGTGGGCACCGGCTCTCCCTGGGGCTCGTGAGGCTCGTGAGGTTCGGGCGGTTCGGGCGGCCCCAGGTTGTCCCGGTTTGCGGCCATGGGTGTCTGCGCCTTCGACGGCGCCCGCGTTTCCGCCTGCGCTTCCGCTTCCGGCTCCGCCCGCGCCGGTCTGTGCGGCTGCGGAGGGGCCGGGTTGGCCGGGACCGTGGGCGGCTTGGCGGCGCGTTTGGCCGCGGCCATGGGCCGGGTGGTGGAGTGGGCCTGCTTGGCGCGGCGGGTCTGGGCGAGGGTCTGGACGCACTTGACCGGTGAGCTCTCGGCCTGCGGGGACTTGGGCTCGGGTGCCGGTTCGGGCTTCGTGATCGAGGACTTGGCCTGCATCGGCTCCTGCGCCTTCTTCTGTTCCTGCGCCGTGTCCTGTTCCTGCTTCCGTGCGATGTCCGGCGCGTCCTCGAGCGCGGCCAGCAGCCTCGCGTACGCCGCGCGCTTGCGTCCGCGGGGGTTGCTCCGGCCGGTCTCCCAGGACCGGACCGTCGTCTTGGTGACGCCGACCGCCTCTGCGACTTCCTGCTCACTCATCGCCTTCGACTCGCGCAGCCTGCGCCGTTCCTTCGCAGAGGGGAGGGGGATGGCGGAGGGCGTGGTGCTCTTCGTCATCCAGGGCCCCCCGCGGCGCTGCACTCGGCGAAAAAGTACATAAGCGTATCTTGAGCGACACAACGGCCATTCGCCCGTTACGCGGATAAAGCGCGTGTCGTTGGCAGCATGGCCGCGTGACCCAGACGACCGATCACAGCCTTGCGATGCAGCAGGCGCCGGTACTTGTGCAGGGCGGCCGGAGGCGCGCGCTGGCCGCGTGCCTGGTGCGCGGGGCCACCGCGGCAGGGCTCGGGCTCGGCGCGCTCGCCGTCCTGGTGATGGTGTTGTGGATCAGCTCCCCGTATCCGGACAGCGGGCCGAGCGGAGCGCTCCATGTCGCGGCGGGGCTGTGGCTGCTGGCCCACGGCACGGAGCTGGTACGCGCCGACACGCTGTCCGGGCAGCCCGCGCCGGTGGGCATGGTGCCGCTGTTGCTCGTCGCGCTGCCCGGCTGGCTGGCGCACCGGGCCGCGCGGGACGGGCTGCTGCCGGACGAAGGACGGCCGCGGCCGTCGCCGCGGGGTGCGCTGTGGGCGGTGACCGTGGGATATCTGCTGGTCGGCGCCGCCGCGGCGGTCTACGCGGCGAGCGGTCCGCTGGCGCCGGTTCCGCCGAGCGCGCTGCTGCATCTGCCGCTGGTGACGGTGGTTGCCGCGGCGACCGGCGTGTGGACGGCGATCGGGCGGCCGACCGGACCGCTGCCGGGATGGCTGCCGGAACGGGTGCGGGTGCAGCTGGCCCGTACGCGGATCGCGGTCGCGCTGCGGTCCGCCGGGGCGGGCGCGCTGGTGCTGCTGGGCGGCGGGGCGCTGCTGGTCGCCGCGTCGCTGGTGTGGCACGCGGACGCGACACAGGACTCGTTCCTGCACCTCTCGTCCGTGTGGTCGGGCAGGCTCGCGGTGCTGCTGCTCGGGCTGGCACTGGTGCCGAACGCGGCGGTGTGGGGTGCGGCGTACGGACTCGGCCCCGGTTTCGCGATCGGTACGGGAGCGACGGCGACGCCGCTCGCCCTGGTCGGCGACCCGGCGATGCCGCGCTTCCCGCTGCTGGCGGCGATTCCGGCGGAGGGGCCGGGGACGCTGTGGAACTGGGCGGCGGTGGCGGTGCCGGTCGGTGCGGGGCTGGTGATCGGCTGGTTCACGGCCGGGCGGGGGTCTGTGCGGTACGGCAAGCGGGAGACCGCGCTGACGGCGCTGCTGGGCGCGGTCGGCTGCGCCCTGCTCGCGGCGATGCTGGCCGCTGCGGCGGGCGGCGCCATGGGCACGGGCCGGTTGGCGGAGTTCGGTCCGGCGTGGTGGCTGACCGGGGCGGCGGCGCTGGTGTGGTCGGCGGGGGTGGGGGTGCCGGTGGCACTGGGGGTGCGGGCGTGGAGAGGACGGGGGATGCCGGCGGCGCCGGTTCCGGAGCCCGAGCCGGTGCCCGCACCTGCATCTGCACCGGCACCGGAGCTGGTGCCGGATGTCGAGGGCCTGGACGACATCGATGACGCGGACTTCGATCCGTACGACTTCCCGCCGGCGAAGGCGGTGACTCCGGCGGACGCGGAGGTCCCGGCGGAGCCGGAGGTCCGGGAGCCGGGGGAGCGGTAGCAGTTCCCCAACGGCAAGCCCCGGACCCCCGGAACCCGCGCGGCTACTCCTTCACGCCGAGGAGTCCCTCGAGCGGGTCCGGAAGCAGGTCGTTGCAGGCCAGTTGGCCGTCCTTGGTGAGGGCGTCGTTCACGCACGTGTAGTAGTCGCGGTAGACCAGCTGCGCCGTGAAGCCCAGCGCCACGATCACCAGCGCGATGCTCGCCATCACCAGGCCGCTCACCGCCGCCGTCAGCTGCGGCTTGGTCGGGCCCTGCGGCGGCGCCGGCGGCGCGGGTTCGTCAGGATTCGACGGGGTGCGGAGTTGCGGCTTGGCGCGCAGGGAGCTGATCGCCCAGTACAGCGCCAGCGCGCCCAGCAGCAGCGCGATCTCCGGGAAGTCGAAGAGCGCGAAGAAGAACGCCCACATGCCCGCGAGCAGCGCATACCGCGCCCGGCGCTGGGCGGGGTCGGTCGGGTCCCAGCGCAGCGCCGGGCCGCCGCCGTCCTTGCCCTGGCGGTCGCCGCCGTTGTTGCCGGTCGGCCCGTTCTGGCCGCCGAAGCCGCCGCCCGACCGGCCCGGCTGGCGGCTGCTCCACTGGCTGCCCCGGCCGCTGCGGTCGTCGGACGAGCCCGAGGACGAGTCCGAACCGGATGAGTCGGAGGAGTCGGAGGAGGAGGAATCGTCGCCGTTCGCGGGACGGCGCGGCTGCCACGGCTGGTCGGGCCGTCCCTCCGGCGGCGGCGCGAAGGGGTTGTTGTCGTCGGTGGACTGGCGCTCCCGCGGCAACAGGAGGTCCGTAAAGCGGCGGCGTCGGTCCGGCATCTGGTGAACGTCTTCCCCTCAGACCCAGTCGCACATGGGGTCTTGTGTCGTTGTGCCCGCCGAGGGACGGGCCTGTCCCCAGACGCTACCTCCCGGCCACGCCCCCGTCCCGTGGGGGCCGAGCTGTGTGCCGGTATCGTTGCTGACGGTCGGGCCCTTTGTAGAGTTCCCCGTATCGAGGGGCGCGATTCGTTCGTACGACCGCACAAACCACGTACTGCACCGCGCGAAGCACCATGAGAAAGAGACCCGCCGTGGCCTCCGCAGCCCCCTCCGCCCGACCTGCCCGCCTCGTGGTCCTGGTCTCCGGCTCCGGCACCAATCTCCAGGCCCTGCTCGACGCCATCGCCGACGACCCGCAGGGGTTCGGCGCGCGGGTCGTCGCCGTCGGAGCCGACCGGGACGGGATCGCAGGCCTGGAGCGCGCCGAACGCGCCGGGCTGCCCACGTTCGTGTGCCGCGTGAAGGACTTTGAGACGCGTGACGCCTGGGACCGTGCGCTGGCCGAGGCAACCGCCGCGTACGAACCGGATCTCGTCGTCTCGGCCGGCTTCATGAAGATCGTGGGGAAGGAATTCCTCGCCCGCTTCGGCGGCCGCTGCGTCAACACACACCCCGCCCTGCTGCCCAGTTTCCCCGGCGCCCATGGAGTGCGTGACGCGCTCGCGTACGGGGCGAAGGTCACCGGGTGCACCGTCCACTTCGTCGACGACGGCGTCGACACCGGCCCGATCATCGCGCAGGGCGTGGTCGAGGTCCGGGAAGAGGACGACGAAGCCGCTCTGCACGAGCGCATCAAGGAAGTCGAGCGAGCGCTGCTCGTCGAGGTCGTGGGGCGTCTGGCCCGTAACGGCTACCGCATTGAGGGACGAAAGGTAGTTTTCCCGTGAGTGTTGAGGCTGGGACGCGGGCCATCCGGCGAGCGCTGGTCAGTGTCTATGACAAGACGGGTCTTGAGGAGCTCGCCCGCGGTCTGCACGAGGCGGGCGTGGAGCTGGTCTCCACCGGCTCGACCGCGGCGAAGATCGCCGCGGCGGGTGTGCCGGTGACCAAGGTCGAGGAACTCACCGGCTTCCCGGAGTGCCTGGACGGCCGGGTCAAGACGCTGCACCCGCGCGTGCACGCCGGGATCCTCGCCGACCTGCGGCTCGAGTCGCACCGTGAGCAGCTTGCCGAGCTGGGTGTGGAGCCGTTCGACCTGGTCGTCGTGAACCTGTACCCCTTCCGCGAGACGGTCGCCTCCGGCGCCACTCCTGACGAGTGCGTCGAGCAGATCGACATCGGCGGCCCGTCGATGGTCCGCGCCGCGGCGAAGAACCACCCGTCGGTCGCGGTCGTGACGGACCCGGACGCGTACGCCGCGGTCCTCCAGGCGGTCAGGGAGGGCGGCTTCACGCTGGGGCTGCGCAAGCGGTTCGCCGCGGCGGCCTTCCAGCACACGGCGGCGTACGACGTCGCCGTCGCGTCCTGGTTCGCCTCTTCGTACGCGTCGGCGGACGAGTCGAACTTCCCGGGCTTCCTCGGTGCGACGTACGAGCGCTCGAACGTGCTGCGCTACGGCGAGAACCCGCACCAGGGCGCCGCGCTGTACGTCAACGGCAATGGCGGTCTGGCCGATGCCGAGCAACTGCACGGCAAGGAGATGTCGTTCAACAACTACACGGACACGGAGGCCGCGCGCCGTGCCGCGTACGACCACGCCGAGCCGTGCGTGGCGATCATCAAGCACGCCAACCCGTGCGGCATCGCTGTCGGTGACGATGTCGCCGAGGCGCACCGCAAGGCGCACGCCTGCGACCCGCTGTCCGCGTTCGGCGGCGTGATCGCCGTCAACCGCCCGGTGTCGGTGACGATGGCCGAGCAGGTCGCCGAGATCTTCACCGAGGTCATCGTCGCTCCGGCGTACGAGGACGGCGCGGTCGAGGTGCTGGCCCGCAAGAAGAACATCCGCGTGCTGCGCTGTCCCGACGCGCCCGCCTCTCCGGTCGAGATCAAGCCGATCGACGGCGGCGCGCTGCTCCAGGTCACCGACCGGCTCCAGGCCGACGGCGACGACCCCTCGAGGTGGAACCTCGCGACCGGCGAGGCCCTGTCGGACGCCGAGTTGGCCGATCTCGCGTTCGCCTGGAGGGCCTGCCGCGCGGTCAAGTCGAACGCGATCCTGCTCGCGAAGGACGGCGCGTCGGTCGGCGTCGGCATGGGCCAGGTCAACCGCGTCGACTCGGCGAAGCTGGCGGTGGAGCGCGCGGGCGAGGAGCGGGCGCGGGGCGCGTACGCCGCGTCCGACGCGTTCTTCCCGTTCCCGGACGGCCTGGAGATCCTGACGGCCGCGGGCGTCAAGGCCGTGGTGCAGCCGGGCGGTTCGGTGCGTGACGAGCTCGTGGTGGAGGCGGCGAAGAAGGCGGGCGTGACGATGTACTTCACGGGGACGCGGCACTTCTTCCACTGAGGGCCGTACAGCCTGAGGTCCGTACAGCCTGAGGGCCGCGCACCCGAGTCGGGTGCGCGGCCCTCAGGCGTGCCTCGCTGCGAGCGTACGGATCAGACGCGCTGACGCTCGAACCAGGCGCCGCCGTCCGACTTGCCCACGAACACCGTGACCAGGATGGCCAGTACGGTGTGCGCCAGGCCCACGATGATGAACGGGTAGATGCCGAGGATCGCCGTGATGATGCCGAAGACCATGGTGGTGATGCGGATGCCGTTGCCGCCGCTGCCGAACTTGACGGCGAGGAAGATGGCGAGCGCGCCCCAGAGCAGGACGGCGACACCGAGGCCGTAGATCGCGCCGGACGAGAAGTCGGCCAGGTCCTGGAACTGGACGTCGTCCTTGAGCGCCGGGTCGTCCTTGGCCTTGTCGATGGCCACGCCGGTGAAGATGAAGAGGATCGCGCCGATGACCTGGAAGCCGGCGATCACGTAGAGCATCACGCGGGCCGCCTTGACGCCGCCCGGCATCTCGGTCGGGCCGCCGGGGTAACCGCCGCCGTAGGGCTGGACCGGGGGCGCCTGCGGGTAGCCGTAACCGGGCTGGCCCTGGGGCTGTCCCTGCTGGGGGTAGCCGTAGCCCGGCTGACCGCCCTGCTGCTGGCCGTAAGGGTTGTTCGGGTCGCCGAAGCTCATGGCGGTTTTCCTCCGTTGGAAAATGCGGGGACTGCGCGGTCCGAGCGGAGGAACGTCACAAGATCAGCGGATTGGCCCCCCAACACTGCCCGCGGTACTGCGCGGCTCATCGTCGTATTAACGTCGACTTTTTGTCCAGTCGAAGACCGTATGTGTTGTGCAAGTGCAACCTCCAGTTACGGCCCGGCGCGTAAGGGATCCGACGTCGGCGGAGCGGCCCGCGGAGCCAGGAAACAGCGCCTCGAAACGGGCCTGATTGGAACCGGGGCGGGTCCATCCGCGAGGATGGGGCCATGACTGCCCAGATTCTCGATGGCAAGGCCACCGCAGCCGCGATCAAGTCCGATCTGACCGTCCGCGTGGCGGCCCTCAAGGAGCGTGGAATCGTCCCCGGTCTCGGGACCCTGCTCGTCGGGAACGACGTCGGCAGCCAGAAGTACGTGGCGGGCAAGCACCGCGACTGCGCGGAGGTGGGCATCGCCTCGATCCAGCGCGAACTGCCCGCGACCGCCACGCAGGCCGAGATCGAGGCGGTCGTACGTGAGCTCAACGCGGACCCCGAGTGCACGGGCTACATCGTTCAACTCCCGCTTCCCAAGGGCATCGTCACCAACCGGGTGCTGGAGCTGATGGACCCGGCGAAGGACGCGGACGGACTGCACCCGACGAACCTGGGCCGGCTGGTGCTGAACGAGAAGGCGCCGCTGCCGTGCACCCCGGCGGGCATCATCGCGCTGCTGCGCCGGCACGGTGTGGAGATCAACGGCGCGCATGTCGTCGTGGTGGGCCGCGGGGTCACGATCGGGCGGCCGATGCCGCTGCTGCTGACGCGCAAGTCCGAGAACGCGACGGTGACCCAGTGCCACACCGGTACGCGCGACCTCTCCGCGCAGCTGCGGCAGGCGGACATCATCGTGGCGGCGGCGGGTGTCCCGCACCTGGTCAAGCCGGAGGACGTCAAGCCGGGCGCCGCGGTGCTCGACGTCGGCGTCAGCCGCGACGAGAACGGCAAGATCGTCGGCGACGTCCACCCGGGCGTCACGGAGATCGCGGGCTGGGTGGCCCCGAACCCGGGCGGCGTCGGCCCGATGACCCGCGCGCAGCTGCTGGTCAACGTGGTCGAGGCGGCGGAGCGCAACGCGGCCGCCGCGGCGGTCTGACGGGGAGAGGCCGACCCCATGGCGGTACGCACGAACGACGACTCGGACGACCCGACACCGGAGAGGGGCACCGGGGTGGGAGCGGATGCCGAGCCACAGCGTGCGGCTGACGCCGACGGCGCTGCCGACGTGGATGGCGCCGCCGGTGCGAAAGATTCCGCTGGTGCGAAGGATGCCGCGAGCATGAACGGCGCTGCGAGCGCGAACGGTGCTGCGGGCGCGAATGGTGTCGCGGGCCGCGTCGGAGAGGGCGCGGGCGGACCCGACGCCGATGCCGATGAGGCCGCCGGGCAGGGCGGCACGCACCCCACGGCCCAGGCCGGTACCGCCGGGCACGCCTACGCCTCCGCCCGCGCGGGCGAAAAGTCGCCTTCCCGACGGCCGCCCTCGCTCACCCGGGACACCGCGCGGCCCGAAGGCGGTGGGCGGGCAGCTCCCGGGGACGCGTCCGCGCCTGCGCGGCAGTGGCCGTTGCTCACCGTGCTCGCGCTCGCCGGGCTCGGGCTGATCATCGTCGGCACCAACGCCTTCGCCGATGCCTTCCGCGTCGGCGTCATCCTGATCGGCGTCGCACTGATCACCGGTGCCGTGATGCGCCGGGTTCTGCCGTCGGTCGGCATGCTCGCCGTACGGTCCCGGTTCACCGACATGGTCACGTACGGACTGCTCGGCGTCGCCATCACACTGCTCGCCCTGGTGGCGCAGCCCAAGCCCTGGCTGGACCTGCCGTTCCTGGAGGACGCGGTGCACTTCACCGTCCGCTAGCGCCGTTTTCGCGCCGGCGACAACGTGACGGCGCCCGTCCTCTCCCCCGAGTTCAGGACGGGCGCCGTCGTGTGTCCAGAGTCATGGACGCGCCAACCGCGTACAAGGGACAACTGATGCCTGTGGCACGGAAGTGACCATTCCGCCACGGTGTGATCGTCGGGCTACGGATGGGAGACTGAGGCGGCAGCGGGGGCGGGGCGCACAAAGAGGCGCGACCTGCGTTCCGAATGCTCCCGTGCACGCCGATGAACGGAACTGACATCCTGGCCCTGCGCATCCCACTGGGTAGTCCGGCATCGTGTCGACGTACACGGACTCCCTGGGGTCGTCGCGGGGGCGGTAGGCGCGGGGGAAAGTTCGCACGTTCAGGGGGACAAGGGGGGGTAGTACATGCCTCGGTGGAAGGCACTGCCTGAGGAGCTGGACCCACAGGTCCGGGAGTTCGCGAGTCAGTTGCGCCGGCTGGTCGACCGCAGCGGGCTGAGCCTGGCTGCGATCTCGGACCGCACGGGCTACAGCAAGACGTCGTGGGAGCGTTATCTGAACGGGCGGCTGCTCGCGCCCAAGGGCGCGATCGTCGCACTGGCCGAGGTGACCGGTACCAACCCGGCCCATCTGAGCACCATGTGGGAGCTCGCGGAGCGCGCGTGGAGCCGTGCCGAGATGCGCCACGACATGACGATGGAGCAAATACGGATCTCGCAGGCGCGGGCCGCGCTCGGCGAGTTCGGTCCGGCGTCGGCATCGGCGGGCGGCAGCGGGCGACCGCGCGGGCGGACGACCGCGCCCGCACCGGGCGGGGGACCGGGACCAGGGTCCGGACCAGGGTCGGGACCGGGACCGGCCGCCGAGCATCCGCTCTATGCGCCGCTGCCGAACGCACCGGGGACGCCCGCACCCTCCCCGTCGCCCACGCCGCCCGGCGGCAAGCGCAAGGTCGTCGTGTTCCTGGCCGGTCTCGTCGGCGCGCTGCTGGTGATCGCGGCGGCCGTACTCCTCACCGACCTCGGCGGGAACGGCGACGACAGCGGCAAGCCCGCGGCCAAATCGCCGTCGGCGGCCCCGAGCACCAGCGCTCCGCCACTGCCGGCCGGAGTGAAATGCAGCGGCAAGGCCTGCACGGGCCAGGACCCGGAGGCGATGGGCTGCGGCGGCGAGTTCGCCAAGACGGTCTCGTCGGCGACCGTCGGCAAGGCGCTCGTCGAGGTCCGCTACAGCAAGACCTGTCAGTCGGCCTGGGCGCGCATCACCCAGGCGGCACCGGGCGACACGGTGCAGATCAGCGTCGGCGGCAAGGGCGCGCAGAAGGGTCTGGTCAACGCGGACAACGACGCGTACACACCGATGACCGCGGTGGCCGGTCCTGCCGAGGCCAAGGCCTGCGCGACGCTCACGACGGGAGCCACCGGCTGCACCACGCCGCAGTGAGCGCAGCCGTGAGCGTTGCCGTGAGCCGCGCCACAAGGGGCCGGGGAATGGAGGAGGCCGGGGTCGGATAGCCTGACCGCTGGATGTCTCTTCACGTCAAGATTCGTAAGAGGTGCGAAGGGGCGTCCCGCACGAGGGGCAGGGACCCCCACCGCCAGCTGTCTTACGGAGATCGCCATGACCCGCACTCCCGTCAACGTCACCGTGACCGGCGCGGCCGGCCAGATCGGCTACGCGCTGCTCTTCCGCATCGCCTCCGGCCACCTGCTCGGCGCGGATGTGCCGGTCAAGCTGCGCCTGCTCGAGATCACCCCGGCGCTCGGCGCGGCCGAGGGCACCGCCATGGAGCTCGACGACTGCGCCTTCCCGCTGCTGCGCGGCATCGAGATCACCGACGACCCGAACGTCGCCTTCGACGGCGCGAACGTGGCCCTGCTCGTCGGCGCCCGCCCGCGCACCAAGGGCATGGAGCGCGGTGACCTCCTCGAGGCCAACGGCGGCATCTTCAAGCCCCAGGGCAAGGCCATCAACGACCACGCCGCGGACGACATCAAGGTCCTCGTCGTCGGCAACCCGGCCAACACGAACGCCCTGATCGCCCAGGCGGCGGCCCCGGACGTACCGGCCGAGCGCTTCACGGCGATGACCCGCCTCGACCACAACCGTGCGCTCTCCCAGCTGTCGAAGAAGACCGGCGCCCCGGTCACCGACATCAAGCGCCTGACGATCTGGGGCAACCACTCGGCGACCCAGTACCCCGACATCTTCCACGCGGAGATCGCCGGCAAGAACGCGGCGGAGGTCGTGAACGACGAGGCGTGGCTGGCCGGCACGTTCATCCCGACGGTCGCCAAGCGCGGCGCGGCGATCATCGAGGCGCGCGGCGCGTCCTCGGCGGCGTCGGCGGCGAACGCCGCGATCGACCACGTCCACACCTGGGTCAACGGCACGGCGGACGGCGACTGGACCTCGATGGGCATCCCGTCGGACGGCTCGTACGGCGTGGCCGAGGGCATCATCTCCTCGTTCCCGGTGACGACCAAGGACGGCAAGTACGAGATCGTCCAGGGCCTGGACATCAACGAGTTCTCGCGCACCCGCATCGACGCGTCGGTGGCGGAGCTGACGGAGGAGCGCGAGGCGGTCCGTTCGCTCGGCCTGATCTGATCCGACCTGATCTGATCCGTCTCCCTCTCCGTCTCGCACGGACTCGAACGCCCTCGGCAGCCGACAGGCCGCCGGGGGCGTTTGTCATGCGGTGGCCCTGCGGCCCAGGTCCGGTGGGCCGTCGCGCAGTATGTGCGTCATGCTGCTGACCGCCGCGCTGTCTCCTGCCGTCCGACTGGCCACCGACACGGGACAGAACCCGGTCTCGATGCTGATCGTCATCGTCGCTGTACCCGCGTTGCTCGGGCTGGGCGCCTATCTGCTGCCGCCGTTCGTAACCCGGCGCAGCGCCGTCACATGGCGGGACGTGGCCGTGCTGTGCGGGACGGCGGCGCTCGCCGTGTATGCGTACGGGGTCCTGTGCTGCCTGCGGCTGGAGTCCGCGTACCACGCGTGCATGATCGAGCGGTACGGCCGGCCGGAGATGCCGGGCACACCTCCGCTCACGTCGAACCACGACAGCCTGATACCCGTGAGCTCGACGTGCACCTGGGCGGACGGCCGCACCCTCGACTTCGTGCCCTGGGTGGTGAACCCGGCGGTCGTGGTGCTGCTGCTCGCCGCGGTGGCGTCGGGGGCGGTCGCCGTCAGGAGGCGGGCCGAGGCGGGGCGGCGCGCGGAATGATCACTGCTCCCCATAAGTGACACGGGCCACTTTCGGCCACCCATTGCGCATGCTTTCGATTCGCCAGGGCAGGCGACCCGTTCGCTGGATATCGCCAGCGTGGAACAAAACGGGAACGGAAGGCTATACGCGACGTGTCGGCACAACAGACCATCCACGTGGGCGGAGAGTGGCGCGGAGCCCTCTCCGGCCGTACGCGAGAGATCATCGACCCCGCTGACGCGACCGTTTTCGCCGTCGTCGCCGAGGGCGCGGCCGAGGATGCCGATGCCGCGATCGCGGCCGCACGCGCCGCGTTCGATCAGGGCGAGTGGCCCCGTACACCCGTCGCCGAGCGGGCCGCCGTGCTGCGGCGGGTCGCGGATCTGCTGCAGCGGAACCGGGAGGCGCTCGGAGAGCTGGAGAGCCGCGACGCCGGGAAGACCGTCGAGGAAGGGCGCATCGACGTCGACTGTGTCAGCGATGCCTTCCGATACTTCGCCGACCTCGTCATGAACGAGAGCGGCGGGCGGGTCGTCGATGCCGGATCGGACGAGATACACAGCGTCGTGGTGCATGAACCCGTCGGGGTCTGTGCGCTGATCACGCCATGGAACTATCCCCTCCTGCAAGCGAGCTGGAAGATTGCCCCGGCCCTGGCCGCGGGCAACACTTTTGTGATCAAGCCGAGTGAGATCACTCCGCTGTCGACCGTCGAGCTGGTCCAGCTGCTCGAGGAGGCCGGACTGCCGGCCGGTGTCGCCAATGTCGTGACCGGTGCCGGAGACACCGTCGGGGCCCGGTTCGCCGAGCATCCCGATGTGGATCTGGTGTCCTTCACCGGCGGGCTCACCAGCGGTACGAAGGTGATGCGCGCCGCCGCCGACACCGTCAAGAAGGTCGCACTCGAACTCGGCGGGAAGAACCCGAACGTCGTCTTCGCGGATGCGTGCGAGAGCGACGAGGCCTTCGACACCGCCGTCGACCAGGCCCTGAACGCCGCCTTCATCCACAGCGGACAGGTCTGCTCCGCCGGGTCCCGGCTCATCGTCGAGGAGTCGCTCCGCGAGCGTTTCGTCGGCGAACTCGCCCGCCGCGCCGAGAAGATCCGCCTCGGGCGCGGCAGCGACCCCGGCGTCGAGTGCGGGCCTCTCGTGTCCGCGCAGCAGCTCGCCAAGACCGAGGGGTACGTGGCGTCCGCGCTCGCCGAAGGCGCCGTTCTGCGGGCCGGCGGGCAACGGCCGGACGGAGACGGGTACTTCTACCGGCCCACCGTCCTCGACCAGTGCCACCGCGGGATGCGGGTGGTCCGCGAGGAGACCTTCGGCCCGATCCTGACCGTCGAGACCTTCCGTACGGAGGACGAGGCCGTCGCTCTCGCCAACGACACCGAGTACGGGCTCGCCGGCGCGGTGTGGACCGCCGACCCCGGCCGGGCGCGGCGCGTCGCCGGACGGCTGCGGCACGGGACCGTGTGGATCAACGACTTCCACCCCTACCTCCCGCAGGCCGAGTGGGGCGGTTTCGGCAAGAGCGGCATCGGGCGCGAGCTGGGGCCGGCCGGGCTCGCCGAGTACCGCGAGGCCAAGCACATCTACCAGAACCTCGCCCCGCGCCCCGTCCGCTGGTTCAAGGGCTAGCCGGACAAGGCGGTAGGCAAGGGCTGAGTTGGAGCAAGGCAGTTGGAGAACGAGAAAGACATGACTACGTACGACTATGTCGTCGTCGGAGGCGGCACAGCAGGGTCCGTCATCGCGTCACGGCTCACCGAGAACGCGGACGTCACCGTCGCCGTCATCGAGGGCGGGCCGAGCGACGTCGGCCGGGACGACGTGCTGACCCTGCGGCGCTGGATGGGACTGCTCGGCGGCGAACTCGACTACGACTACCCGACCACCGAGCAGCCCCGCGGCAACTCCCACATCCGGCACAGCCGGGCCCGGGTGCTGGGCGGCTGTTCGTCGCACAACACCCTCATCGCCTTCCGGCCGCTGCCGTCCGACTGGGACGAGTGGGCCGAGGCCGGGGCCGACGGCTGGCACGCCGCCGCCATGGACCCGTACTTCGACCGGCTGCTCAACAACGTCGTCGCCGTCGACGAGGCGGACCGTAACGCCATCGCCCGCGACTTCGTCGACGCCGCCCAGGCCGCTCTCGACGTCCCGCGCGTCGACGGCTTCAACAAGAAGCCGTTCCACGAAGGCGTCGGCTTCTTCGACCTCGCGTACCACCCGGAGAACAACAAGCGGTCGTCCGCGTCCGTGGCGTATCTGCACCCGTTCCTGGACCGGCCGAACCTTCATATCGCGCTGGAGACCTGGGCGTACCGGCTGGAGTTCGACGGCACCCGGGCGACCGGGGTGCGCGTGCGTACGAAGGACGGCGAGGAGCGGCTCGTCGAGGCCCGCCGCGAAGTCCTGGTCTGCGCCGGCGCGGTGGACACGCCGCGGCTGCTGCTGCACTCCGGCATCGGGCCGCGCGCCGATCTCGAGGCGCTGGGTATCCCTGTCGTGCACGAACTGCCGGGCGTCGGCGAGAACCTGCTGGACCATCCCGAGTCGGTGATCGTCTGGGAGACACATGGCCCGATCCCGGAGAACTCCGCGATGGACAGCGACGCAGGGCTGTTCGTCCGCCGGGACCCGGAGGCACCGGGGCCCGATCTCATGTTCCACTTCTACCAAGTCCCGTTCACCGACAATCCGGAGCGGCTCGGCTACGAGCGGCCCGCGCACGGAGTGTCGATGACGCCGAACATCCCGAAGCCGCGCAGCCGCGGCCGGCTGTATCTGACCAGCGCCGATCCGGATGTAAAGCCTGCGTTGGACTTCCGTTACTTCACGGACGAGGACGACTACGACGGTCGTACGCTCGTCGACGGGATCAAGCTCGCCCGCGAGATCGCCCGCGCCGAACCGCTCGCCGGGTGGCTGAAGCGGGAGGTCTGCCCGGGGCCCGGGATCACCTCGGACGAGGAGATCAGCGAGTACGCGCGGAAGGTCGCGCACACCGTGTACCACCCGGCCGGCACCTGCCGGATGGGTGCTGTCGCCGATGAGGGTGCCGTAGTGTCACCGGACTTGAGGATCCGGGGCCTCGACGGCATCCGCATCGCCGATGCGTCCGTCTTCCCGACGATGCCTGCCGTGAACCCGATGATCGGGGTCCTGATGGTGGGAGAGAAGTGCGCCGAGCTGCTGACCGCGGCTTCGGAGGAAAGAGGTGGGATCCGATGAAGCCCGAAACTGTGATCAAGAGTGATGCGGTATCCGAGGCCCAGGCCGAGGCCGAGAACGTTCCGGAGGGTGCGCCGGTCGTCTTTCAGGTGCGCGACCTGTGGAAGGTCTTCGGGCCGAAGGCCGACCGCATACCCGGCGACCCCGAACTCGGCGCGCTCACGCCCGCCGAGCTGCGCAGCCGCACCGGCTGCACCGCCGCCGTACGCGATGTCTCCTTCGACGTCCGCAAGGGCGAGGTCTTTGTCGTCATGGGCCTCTCCGGCTCCGGCAAGTCGACTCTCGTGCGCTGTCTGACCCGGCTGATCGAGCCGACGTCCGGCGCGATCGCGATCGACGGCGAGGACGTTCGCTCCATGGACCGCGCCCGGCTGCGCGAACTGCGCCGCCACCGCGCCTCGATGGTCTTCCAGCACTTCGGCCTGCTGCCGCACCGCTCGGTGCTCGACAACGTCGCGTACGGCCTGGAGATCCAGGGCATGGGCAAGGGCCCGCGCCGTTCCAGGGCCGCGGAGGTCGTGGCGAAGGTCGGTCTGGAGGGCCTGGAGCACCGGCGTCCCGGCCAGCTGTCCGGCGGTCAGCAGCAGCGCGTCGGGCTCGCACGGGCGCTCGCCGTCGATCCCGAGGTGCTGCTGTTCGACGAGCCGTTCAGCGCGCTCGACCCGCTGATCCGGCGCGACATGCAGGAGGAGGTCATCCGGCTGCACCGCGAAGAGGGCCGGACGATGATCTTCATCACGCACGATCTGAGCGAGGCGCTGAAGCTGGGCGACCGGATCGCGCTGATGCGCGACGGACGGATCGTGCAGCTCGGCACGCCGGAGGAGATCGTGGGCTCGCCCGCGGACGACTACGTACGGGACTTCGTCCGCGATGTGCCGCGCGAGCAGGTCATGACGGTGCGTACGGCCATGCGGCCGGCGGTCGGCGACGAGGGCGAGTCCGGACCGGCCCTCGCGCCGGACGCGACGGTCTTCGAGGCGATCGAGGCGGTTGCCCGCACCGGCGAGACGGCGCGCGTCATGGAGGCGGGCGCCTGCCTCGGCGTGGTGGACCACACCGACCTGCTGGCCGTCGTGGCCGGCCTGGACCGGGCGGAGGCGGCCGCGTGACATCGCTCCAGCCGGATTTCGACGGGCGGTGTTGCGGATGACCGCCACCGTCAGCGTCACCAAGACCGCTCCGGACAAGGCCGCCACGCCCACAACGGGCGGATGGCGGCAGCTCCTGGCGCATCCCACCCAGCGCAAGCTCATCGCGCTGGCGCTGGGCGCGCTCGTGCTCATACCCGTCGGCGTCGCACTGTGGGGCAGCGGCAGCTGGCCCGCCGAGCTGACCGTCGACGTCTCCGGACCTCTCGACGACGTCAACCAGTGGGTCGTCGACAACCGCGAGACCCACCCCCTCTTCCTCTACTTCCTGCTCCACTTCTCCAACACCGCCACCGACGCGGTCGACGCCGTCTACCAACTCCTCGACGCCATGGGCTGGCTCGGCGTCCTCGTCGCCGGAGTGCTCTTCGCCTGGCGGGCCGCCGGGCTCGGGCGGCGCGGGATCAGGGTCGCGGCGACAGCGTTCGGAGCCTTCGCGGTGTGCGGGCTGCTCGGGATGTGGGACGCCACGCTGCTGACCATCGCGCTGATGGTCGTCTCCGTGGCCGTCGCCGCGCTGTTCGGCGCGCTGATCGGGCTTGCCGCGGGCCTGTCGGACCGGGTCGACCGGGCGCTGCGGCCGGTGCTCGACACCATGCAGGTGCTGCCGGCCTTCGCGTATCTGCTGCCGTTCGTGCTGGTCTTCGGCACCGGCACGCCCGCCGCGCTGTTCTGCACGGTGATCTACGCGGCCCCGCCGATGGCCCGGCTCACAGCGCTCGGGCTGCGCGGCGCCGACCCCGCCGTGCTCGAGGCGTCCGCCTCGCTCGGCGCCAACGGACGGCAGCGGCTGTGGACCGCACGGCTGCCGCTGGCCCGCAAGCAGATGCTCCTCGGCCTCAACCAGACGATCATGATGGCGCTCTCGATGGTCGTCATCGCCGCGCTGGTCGGAGCGGGCGGACTCGGCGAGGAGGTGTACTCCGCGCTTTCCACCGTCGACGTCGGCAAGGCGCTCGCCGCGGGTATCCCGATCGTGCTGATCGCCGTCTGGCTGGACCGTACGACGGCGGCCGCGGGCGACCGTATCGGCGAGAGCGAGCCCGGCGAGGGGCCGTTGCACGGTGGGACGGCCTGGGCGCTGGTGCTCGCGGGCGTGGTGGCCGCGTCCGTGGCACGGTTCGGGGCCGGGGTCGGCAAGGCGTGGCCGGAAGGCTGGACGTACGAGATCTCCACGCCGGTCAACAAGGCCCAGGAGTGGATCACCGAGAACCTCACCTTCACCGAGGCCTGGTCGCGCGAGTTCACGCTGTGGATCCTCAATCCGCTGCGCGACACGCTGATCTGGCTGCCGTGGTGGTCGCTGCTGCTGCTGGTCGCGGCCGTCGCCTGGCTGGTCGGCAGCTGGGCGACCGCGCTGACTGCCACGCTGTCGATGGGCGCGATCGGCGTCCTCGGCGTCTGGACCAAGTCGCTGGACACGCTCTCGCAGGTGCTCGCGGCGCTGGTCGTCACGCTGGTGCTCGGTGTGCTGGCGGGCGTGCTGTCCGCGCGGGCAGGGCGTCTTGAGCGCTGGCTGCGGCCGGTGCTGGACGCGATGCAGACGATGCCGCAGTTCGTGTATCTGATCCCGGTCGTCGCGCTGTTCGGCGTCACCCGCGCATCGGCGATCATCGCGGCCGTCGTGTACGCGCTGCCCGCCGTCGTCCGCATCACCAGCCAGGGCCTGCGCGATGTCGACCCGGCGGCCCTGGAGGCGTCCCGCTCGCTCGGCGCGTCGACGCGCCAGCAACTCCTCCAGGTCCAGCTGCCACTGGCCCGGCCGGCGCTGCAACTCGCCGTCAACCAGGGCGTCGTCCTGGTGCTGGCGGTGGTCGTCGTCGGCGGCCTCGTCGGTGGCGGCGCGCTCGGCTACGACGTTGTCAAGGGCCTGTCCCGGGGCGAGATGGGCATCGGGATGACGGCCGGAGTCGCGATCGTCTGCCTCGGTCTCGTACTGGACCGGCTCACTCAGCCAGGGGCTCGCGCCCGCAAGAACGACTGAACTCCCAAGGACGTCCGAACGCTCGGGGAACGACCGAACGCTCGACTGAACTCTCTCTCGAAACTCAGGAGCACCATGCGCACCCTCCGTACAACCACCGCCGTCCTCACCGTCGCCTCCGTCCTCGGCCTCAGCGCGTGCGGCGCCGCCGAGACCGGGAAGAAGGACGACGCCGGCGGCAAGAAGACCGTGACCCTGACCGTCCCGTCCTGGGTCGGCGCCCAGGCCAACACCGCCGTCGCCGGATACATCCTCAAGAAGGAGCTGGGTTACACCGTCAAGACCCAGCAGATGGGTGAGGTCCTCGCCTGGGACGCGCTCTCCAAGGGCGACATCGACGCGATCATGGAGGACTGGGGCCACCCCAAGGAGGAGAAGCAGTACGTCGAGACGAAGAAGACGGTCGTCAAGGGCGGCGACCTCGGGGTCACCGGGCACATCGGCTGGTTCGTCCCGAAGTACTTCGCGGACGCGCACCCGGACGTCACCGACTACAAGAACCTCAACAAGTACGCCAAGGACTTCAAGACCGCGGAGAGCGGTGACAAGGGCGAGATCCTCGAGGGCTCCCCGGACTATGTCACCAATGACGACGCGATCATCACGAACCTGAAGCTGAATCTGAAGACCAACTACTCGGGCTCCGAGGCGGCGCAGATCACCGCGATCAAGAAGTACGCCAAGGAGAAGAAGCCCTTCCTGACGTACTGGTGGACTCCGCAGTGGCTGAACGCGCAGATCGACATGGTCGAGGTCAAGCTGCCGGAGTACAAGGAGGGTTGTGACGCGGACCCGAAGAAGGTCGCGTGCGCCTACCCGAACACGCCGCTGCAGAAGTTCCTCAACGCGGACTTCGCGAAGGACGGCGGCGAGGCCGCGGAGTTCCTGAAGAACTTCAAGTGGACCACCGAGCAGCAGAACGAGGTGGCGCTGATGATCGCCGGCGAGAAGATGTCGCCGGAGGCGGCGGCGGAGAAGTGGGTCAAGGAGAACGAGTCGACGTGGAAGGCGTGGCTGCCGAAGAAGTAGGCGGCTGAGCTCGGGCTTGAGCTTGGGCCTGGGCTTGGTGCTTGGTCGGCTGGGCTCCGGCTCCGGCTCCGGTACCCGCTCCGGCTCGGCTCCGGCTGAACAGTGTGACGCGGACGGCATCGTCGATGTTGATGCCGTCCGCGCCGCGCTGCGCCGACGGTCAGGCGCGCAGGGACTCGGCGATCTGCTGGACCGCCTTCAGCGCTTGCTGGTGCAGGCCCGGGCCGAAGGTGATCCGCGTCGCGCCCAGGCGGCCCAGTTCCGGGATCGGTGGGCTGCCCGGGAGCGGTGCGACATTGATCGGCGCGTCGATCTCCGCCCGCAGCAGCGGCAGTTGCTCGGGCGGGACGGCGAACGGATACACACAGTCCGCGCCCGCCTCGACATACAGCCGGGCCCGGCCGATCGCCTCCGCCGGGTCGGCCACTCCGCGCAGGAACGAGTCGACCCGCGCGTTGATGAAGAGCCTCTCGCCCGCCTCCGCGCGTACTTCCGCGAGCCAGTCGGCATGCTGCCGCGGGTCCTTGAGGGACTTCGTCGCCGAGTCCGAGTCCTCCAGATTGCAGCCGACAGCGCCGGTGTCGAGGATCCGGGCGACGAGTTCCTTCGGCGGCAGGCCGTAGCCCGCCTCGATGTCCGCGGAGACCGGGACGTCCACCGAGCGTGCGATACGGGCGACCGCCGCGAACATCTCGTCCGCGGGCGTCTGCCCGTCCTCGTAACCGAGCGACGCCGAGACCCCCGCGCTCGGCGTCGCAAGTGCCGGAAAGCCGGCGTCGGCGAAGACGCGGGCGCTCGCCGCGTCCCACGGCCCCGGGAGGACGAGCGGATCGCCCGCGGCATGGTCGTGGTGGAGCGCACGGAAGGCCTGAACGGTCATGCTGAGAGCTCCTCAGTGCTTGTGCCGGCCGGGTGTGTAGTGGCCGGCGACCATCCGCGACGCGACCGAGAAGCGGTTCCACGCGTTGATGACCGTGATCGATGCGATCAGGTGGGCCAGCTCCGTCTCGTCGAACTCCTTCGCCGCCTTCTCGTACACCTCGTCCGGCACGAAACCGTCCGTCAGGACCGTGACCGCCTCGGTCAGTTCCAGCGCGGCGACCTCCTTCGCCGTGTAGAAGTGCCGCGACTCGTCCCAGGCGCTGAGCTGGATGATCCGCTCGACCGACTCGCCCGCCGCCAGCGCGTCCTTGGAGTGCATGTCGATGCAGAAGGCGCAGCGGTTGAGCTGCGAGGCACGGATCTTGACGAGCTCCAGGACCACGGGGTCGACGCCCTGGCGGGCCGCCACGTCGAGTTTGACCATGGCTTTGTAGACCTCCGGCGCGAGCTCCGCCCAGGACAGGCGGGGGACGTGTTCGGGGAGGTGACCGGTGTTCTCCGCTGCGTTCATGGCTACGAACGTAGTACGTGTGTGGCGCAGGAGTATGGTCCACTTCCATGACGGATTCCTGGGCCACTTTCGGGGCCGACCTCCATCTGGAACTGCGTGGTTCCGGGCTCCGTACCGGCCTGATGGACGCGCTGCGGGAGGCCGTGCGCAGTGGGCGGCTGGCTCCTGGAACGCGGCTGCCGTCATCCCGTTCGCTCGCCGCCGACCTGGGCATCGCGCGCAACACGGTCGCCGACGCGTACGCCGAGCTCGTCGCCGAGGGCTGGCTCGTCGCGCAGCAGGGCTCGGGGACGCGGGTCGCCAGGCGGGCCGTACCGCGGCGGCCCGCGGGCGTGGCCAGGCCCCGGCCGGCCCGCCCCGGACCGGAGTACAACCTGCGGGCCGGCGCTCCCGACCTCGCCTCCTTCCCGCGCGCCGAGTGGCTGAAGGCGGCCCGCCGCGCGCTCGCCACCGCTCCGTACGAGGCGTTCGGATACGGCGATCCGCGCGGGCGCATCGAGCTGCGGACCGTACTCGCCGACTACCTGGCGCGGGCACGCGGCGTGTACGCGGACCCGGAGCGGGTGGTGGTCTGCTCGGGCTTTGTGCACGGGCTGATGCTGATGGCGAAGGTGCTGAGGCGGCGCCGGGCGCGCGAGGTCGCGGTCGAGTCGTACGGGCTCGAACTGCACTGGAACCTGCTGATCGAGGCGGGTCTGCGGCTGCGCGCGCTGCCCTTCGGCCAACAGGGGTCCGCGACAGGCGAGTTGGGGTCGCTGCGCGCGGCCGGGGCGGTGCTCCTGACGCCCGCGCACCAGTTTCCGATGGGTGTCGCGCTGCATCCGGACCGGCGAGCGGCCGCCGTCGACTGGGCGCGCGCGACGGGCGGGCTGATCCTGGAGGACGACTACGACGGCGAGTTCCGCTACGACCGCCAGCCCGTCGGCGCGCTCCAGGGCCTCGACCCGGACCGCGTGGTCTATCTGGGCACGGCGAGCAAGTCGCTGGCGCCGGGGCTGCGGCTCGGCTGGATGGTGCTGCCGGAGGACCTGGTGGGCGAGGTGCTCGAGGCGAAGGGCACGGTCGACTGGGCGTCCGGCACGCTGGACCAGCTGACGCTCGCGGAGTTCATCGCGTCCGGTGCGTACGACCGTCATGTGCGGGGCATGCGGCTGCGCTACCGCAGACGGCGCGACCAACTGGTGGCCGCGCTCGCCGAACGCGCCCCGGGCATCAGCGTCAGCGGCATCGCGGCCGGACTGCATGCGGTCCTCGAACTCCCGCCGGGCACGGAACACTCGGTGGTCCGGTCGGCGGCGTGGCAGGGCCTGGCGGTGGAGGGCCTGTCGCGCTACCGCCACGGGGACGCGGCGGGGCGGGGGAGGGACGCGCTGGTGGTGGGGTACGCGACACCACCCGACAGCGCATGGACGGGCGCGCTGGACGCGCTGTGCAGGGCGCTGCCGTAAGGCCTCCGGTTCGCAAGGCGCACGGGTGGGCGGGCGCACGGGCTCCCGGGCGCATGGGTTCACGGGTGCGCGGGCTCACCGGCTCAAGGGCCCGGGGGTGCGGACTCCTCCTGGGGTGCGGGCTCGAGCGGGGCCGGGGGTTCGCCGAATCGCGCCAGTGCGAGCGCTCCCGCCACCGCCACCGCGAAGCCCGTGATCGCCAGCCAGGCCAGGCCCTCCCGCGTACGGTCACCGAGCCAGATGACGCCCACCAGCGCCGGGCCGATCGTCTCGCCGATCACCATGCCCGCCGTGGCCGTCGTCACCGAACCGCGCTGCAGCGCGGAGGTGAGCAGCAGAAACGCCGCACCGCCTCCGACCAGCAGCGCATACAACGCCGGATTGGCCAGGAGGCCGGGCAGCGCGAGCGAGTCGATCAGCCGGACGGAGACCTCGACCACGCCGAATCCGAAGCCCGCGCCGAGGCCGAGCGCCAGCGCGCGCGACCGGTCGGGGAGGCGGCCCGCGACCGCGCCGACGAGGAGCACCCCGACCGCGACGCCGAGCATGGACCACTTCAGCGCGGTCGACCCCTCCTCGTCGCCCTCCGCGCCGGAGGAGAGCCCGAGCATGGCCAGGCCCGCGCAGACCACGGCCACGGCCGTCCACTCCGTACCGCTGAGGCGGACATGGAGCAGCCGCGAGGCGACCACGGCGGTCACCGCGAGGCTCGCGGCGAGCGCCGCGCCGACCGCGTAGATCGGGATCGAACGCAGGGCGATGATCTGGAGCAGGAAGCCGAGCCCGTCCAGCGCGAGTCCGGCGATGTATCGCCACTGCCGCAGCGCGCGCAGCAGCAGCGCCGGGTCGACGCCGGAGCCGGTGCCCGGTTCCGTGGCACGCGCGGCGACGGCCTGGAGTACGGAGGCCGTGCCGAAGCAGACGGCGGAAGCGAGCGCGCAGATCATCCCAATGAGCACAAAGCGACTGTAGATCAGGAGCGTTGGAGGACCGGGTCAGCGCAGCGCGAGGCGGCCCTCTAGTCTGTCGGGCGGCTCAATGGCTTGATTCGAACGGGGGAGACCGGCTGATGGCGCGACGCAGGCTGAGGTCGAGCACGGTGATGCTCGGCGGTATGGGGGTGCTCGCGGCGACGCTCACCTCCTGCGGCTCGGAGCCGGACGAGAGGTGCGTCGATCCGGTGACGTACGAAGTTCTGCCCGACTACGAGTGCGACGACGACGGCAGCGGACGCCACTACTACGGCGGCAGTGTGCGCAGCGGAAAGGTCTCGGGCGGCAGTTACGACAAATCGGCCGTGGACAGCGGCGGCTTCGGCTCCTCCGGCAGCGGCGGCGGCTGAGCCGGGACACGTACGTACCGATGAAGCGCCACACCATAGAACCGCGCCCCGGCTGGCAGGAAACCGTCGAGGAGCAAGGCTGCATCTATCCGCTCACCCGTTACCCGGACGGCTCCCTGCGCCCGTACTGGGACGAGAGCGCGTACTACGAGTTCTCGCTGCCCGAGATCGAGGCGCTGGAGGAGGCCGTCGAGGAACTGCACACCATGTGCCTGGCCGCGGCCGCGCACATCGTGGAGCACGACCGCTTCGCGGACCTCGGCATCACGAACCCCCGGCTGGCGAGGCGCGTCGCCGAATCCTGGCGGCGCCGCGCCGAACTGCCGTCGATCTACGGCCGGTTCGACCTGCGCTACGACGGCACAGGCCCGGCCAAGATGCTGGAGTACAACGCCGACACCCCCACCTCGTTGGTGGAGGCGGCCAGCCCTCAGTGGTTCTGGATGGAGGAGCGCTTCCCCGGCGCCGACCAGTGGAACTCCCTGCACGAGCGCCTCGTCGCCGCATGGAAGCGCCAGGCTCCGCTGCTGCCGCCGGGCCCGGTGCACTTCGTGCACTCCGACGGCGACGAGCTCGGCGAGGACCTGATGACGGTCGCGTATCTGCGGGAGACCGCCCAGCAGGCCGGACTCGCCACCGAGGCGCTCTCGGTCGAACGGATCGGCTGGGACCGGCTGTCCGGCCGGTTCGTCGACGACCGGCTGCGTTTCATACGCAGCTGCTTCAAGCTCTATCCGTGGGAGTGGCTGACCACCGACCGCTTCGGGCCGCATGTCCTCGACACCCTGGACAACGGCGGCGGCACCGGCACCACCTGCTGGATAGAGCCCGCCTGGAAGATGCTGCTCTCCAACAAGGCCCTGCTGGCGATCCTCTGGGAGCTCCACCCGGGCCACCCCAATCTGCTGCCCGCCTATCTCGACGGCCCGCGCGAACTCGCCGCCGAGCGCGGCTATGTCGCCAAACCACTGCTCGGCCGCGAGGGCGCGGGCGTCACGATCCACCAGCCGGGCGCCGATCCCGTACTGCGTGACGAGCCGTGCTGCTACCAGGAGTTGGCCCCGCTGCCGGAGTTCGACGGCAACCGCGTGGTGCTCGGCGCCTGGGTCGTCGAGGACGAGGCGGCGGGGCTCGGCATCCGGGAATCGGCGGGGCTGGTCACGGACGAGTACGCCCGCTTCCTGCCCCACGTCATCCTCTGATCCCGGGGCGGTCCGGCGCGGGGGCTACGCGCTCAGCACGGCCCTGAGCTGGTCCAGGCCCCAGTCCAGGTCCTCCTTGCTGATCACCAGGGGCGGTGCGATCCGGATCGTGGAGCCGTGGGTGTCCTTGACCAGGACACCGCGGTCCATCAGCTTCTCGGAGATCTCCCGGCCGGTGCCGCGGCTGGGCACGATGTCGACGCCCGCCCACAGCCCGCGGCCGCGCACCGCCTCCACCGCGCCGCCGCCCGTGAGCAGCCCGAGCTCGTGGTGAAGATGGTCGCCCAGCTCGGTGGCGCGCTGCTGGAACTCGCCGGTGCGCAGCATCGCGATGACCTCCAGCGCCACCGCACAGGCCAGCGGATTGCCGCCGAAGGTCGAGCCGTGCTCTCCGGGGCGGTAGACGCCGAGCACGTCCTTGGAGGAGACGACCGCCGACACCGGCACCACACCGCCGCCCAGCGCCTTGCCCAGCACATACATGTCCGGCACGACGCCCTCGTGCTCACAGGCGAAGGTCTTGCCGGTCCGGCCCAGGCCGGACTGGATCTCGTCCGCGATGAAGAGCACGTTCCGCTCGCGGGTCAGCTCGCGGACCCCGGGAAGATAGCCGGCCGGCGGCACCAGCACCCCGGCCTCGCCCTGGATCGGCTCCAGCAGGACGGCCACCGTGTTGGCGCTGACCGCGGCCTGCAAGGCGGTGAGATCGCCGTACGGAACGATCTCGAAGCCGGGGGTGTACGGGCCGAAGTCCGCCCGTGCCTCGGGATCCGTGGAGAAGCTGATCACCGTGGTCGTACGGCCGTGGAAGTTGTTGGCCGCGACCACGATCTTCGCCTGGCCCGGCGGCACACCCTTGACCTTGTACCCCCACTTCCGGGCGGTCTTCACCGCGGTCTCCACCGCCTCCGCCCCGGTGTTCATCGGCAGCACCATCTCCATGCCGCACAGCTCCGCGAGCTGCGTGCAGAAGTCGGCGAAGCGGTCGTGGTGGAACGCGCGGGAGGTGAGCGTGACCCGCTCCAGCTGCGCCTTGGCGGCGTCGATCAGCCGGCGGTTTCCGTGGCCGAAATTGAGCGCCGAGTACCCGGCGAGCATGTCGAGGTAGCGACGGCCCTCGACATCGGTCATCCACGCGCCGTCCGCCGAGGCGACGACCACGGGAAGCGGGTGGTAGTTGTGCGCGCTGTGCGCCTCCGCGGAGGCGATGGCGCTCTCGATGGCACTCTCAGATGCAGACACGGGATCTCCGTTCATAGAGACAAGACATCCGTCCTGGGGCGGGTGACGCCCCTGTTTCTATCGTCGCTCGGATGGTGGACGAAGAAACCTTGTTGTGCGGCCCGAGCATTAAGGTTGACCGTACGCACGGCGACTGGCGTACGCGGAAGAAACCGCGGGGAAACCGTGCGCGGCCCACCGCACGGAGTGCCGCCCGCCTGGGGACACCGTTACAGCGAGTGACCCGGAGGACACCATGACTCTGCCCCTGCCGCATCCCGCACTCACCGCCGCAGACCCCGAACTGGCCGCCCTCGTCGGCGCGGAGGAACAGCTCCAGGCCGAAACCCTTCGGCTGATCCCCAGCGAGAACTATGTCTCCCGGGCCGTGCTGGAAGCCTCCGGCACGGTGCTGCAGAACAAGTACAGCGAGGGCTACGCCGGCCGCCGCTACTACGAGGGCCAGCAGAACATCGACCAGGTCGAACGGCTCGCCATCGCCCGCGCCCAGGCCCTCTTCGGCGTCGAGCACGCCAATGTCCAGCCCTACTCCGGTTCGCCGGCCAACCTCGCCGTCTACCTCGCCTTCGCCGAACCCGGCGACACCGTGATGGGCATGGCCCTGCCGATGGGCGGCCACCTCACCCACGGCTGGGGCGTCTCCGCCACCGGCAAGTGGTTCCGCGGCGTCCAGTACGGCGTCCGCCACGACACCGGTCTCACCGACTTCGACGAGGTGCGCGAACTTGCCCTCAAGGAACGGCCGAAGATCATCTTCTGTGGCGGCACCGCGCTGCCGCGCACCATCGACTTCGCGGCCTTCGCCGAGATCGCCCGCGAGTCCGGCGCGGTGCTGGTCGCCGATGTCGCCCACATCGCCGGACTGATCGCGGGCGGCGCCCATCCCTCGCCCGTGCCGCACGCCGACGTGATCTCCACGACCACGCACAAGACCCTGCGCGGGCCGCGCGGCGCGATCCTGATGTCCCGCGAGGAGCACGCCAAGGCCATCGACAAGGCGGTCTTCCCGGGCCTCCAGGGCGGCCCGCACAACCAGACCACCGCGGCCATCGCGGTCGCCCTCCACGAGGCGTCCCAGCCCTCCTTCCGCAGCTACGCCCAGTCCGTCGTCGCCAACGCCAAGGCGCTCGCCGACGAACTGCTCGCCCGTGGCTTCGACCTGGTCTCCGGCGGCACCGACAACCACCTGATCCTGATGGACCTCACTCCCAAGGACGTCCCCGGCAAGGTGGCGGCCAAGGCCCTCGACCGGGCCGGGATCGTCGTCAACTACAACACCGTTCCGTACGACCCCAGGAAGCCGTTCGATCCTTCCGGTATCCGCATCGGCACCCCCTCTCTCACCTCGCGCGGCCTCGGCACCGAGCACATGGCCGCCGTCGCCGACTGGATCGACCGCGGTGTGACCGCGGCCGGCGCGGGTGACGAGGACGCGCTGGCCGCGATTCGCGCCGAGGTCGCGGAATTGATGGCCGCCTACCCGGCACCCGGTCTGACCGTCTAGCCGCCTACCCGGCGCCCGGGCTCACCGTCTAGCCGTCGAGCAGTTGCTGGCGCGGGCCCGGGTCCCGCGTGCCGTCGTTCCTTCCGAACGGCGGGCGCGGGAGCCGGGAGGCCAGCGGGCGCACCAGCAGCGCCAGCACCGCTCCGGCTGCCAGGCCCGGTATCGCCCACCACCAGCCGGCGGAGGTGTCGGTGGACGTGGCTGCCGCGGTCTGCTGCCGCCCCTCCTGCTGGGGAGCGGCACTCTCAGCGCCCTGTCCCTCGCCCTGCTCCTCGCCCTGTGCCTCGTCCCAGGCCGGCGGGAACTGGGCCACGCCCTGGCCACCGTTCTTCTCGCCCATCAGGCCCAGCTCGGCGAAGAGCGCGGTCAGTTGCTTCGGCTGGCGCGCCTGATGCCAGTAGCCCTTCCGCGACCCCATCTCCGTCGACGTGTGTATCCACACCGTCCCCGGCCGGTCGCTCGGATAGGCCTGGTCCACCCGCCACGGCGACACATCGTGGGCCAGCCAGGTCACGTTGATCTGCCGCGACCCCACCGCCATGTCCAGCGACGGCGGCCTGTCCGTCTGGCCCTTGGTCGGGCCGTCGCCCAGCAGGGTCAGCAGAGCCTCGTAGTCCTTGTCGGAGTAGTAGAGAGAGGCGGTCTCGCCGCTCTCCGGAGAGGTGACGAGCACACTCGTCGGTCCTCCGGCCACCGCACTCGGTGCGAAGGTCCAGCTCAGTGCGAGCACCGTCGCCAGTGCCGCAAGTCGCCGCAGCAGTCGCGCACTTCGCACACTTCGCGGACTCCGCGTCCTTTGTGACGTTCGCATACGTCCCCCAGCCGACGCCCGGCACGGCCCGTCCGTACCGCGTCACCTCTGGTACACCGCCCGACGCCGCCAGGTTCCGGATTGGGCAGCACGGATTTCAGAGCCCGATTTCAGAGCCCGGTTTCAGGGCCTGAGTTCAGGGCGTGGATTCGGCCGTCTCCATGGCGCGCGGCAGCGACGCCACGCCCTCGAGCCGCAGCGTCGTCCGCTCGTCCGCCGTCATCCACAGCAGCGTCGGGCCCGCCGTGCGCTCGGTCAGCGTCCAGGCCTCGCCGCGGGCGTCGGTCATCCCGAACCGGAGCAGATGCGGCTCGGCGAACCACAGACCGGTCCCGTCCGGCCGGCCGTCGCCGCCGGGCAGCGTCACAAACTGCGGCATGAGCCGCGCCTGCTTGGCGAAGCCCAGATCCAGCTTCGCCGGGAACTCGTCCAGCCGGACCGTCCCGTCCCGCTCGTGCCAGCACAGACTCACCACCGACCGGCCCCGTGGCCCCACGGTCACCGAGACCGCGTCCGGATCGCCGAGACCGGCCGGCACCCGCGCGCGGAACCCCGCGCGCCGTTCCGCCTCGGCCAGCGACACCGGGGCGTCGCACCACGGCGGCTCCGTCGGCAGCCGCGGCGTGGCCGAAGGGTCGTACCGCACCTCGACGCCGCCGAAGCCGAACCAGTCCGCCACCGCCGCCCGCACCGGAGGCGTGAGCACGAGCACCACCAGGACGCCGGACACGGCGACGGTCAGCGCCCGCCACCTTCTGCGCGTCCAGCCCCTGAAGCGCTCGGCACGGCTCGGCACGACAGGCGTGGGCACCGCGTCGGCGAGGAGCTGAGCCAGCACCCGCTCGGCCATCGTCTCGCCGTCGACGTCCGGAATCCTGATCCCGCGCCCCAGCCCGCGCAGCTCCTCGGCCAGGTCCTCATGCTCCTCACCAGGACGATCGTCACGGTCGTCACTCATGCTCCTCACCTCCCTTGCCTCCTATGAGCCGCCCCAGCTTCGTCAGCGCGCGGTTCAGCCGGGATTTCACCGTGCCCCGCGGCCAGCCCAGCGCCTCCGCCGTCTCCGCCTCGTCCATCTCCAGCAGGTAGCGGCAGGTCACGACCTGCCGCTGCTCCTCGGTCAGCTCCTCCAGCGCGGCCAGCAGCGCCGTGCGGCGCTCGCCGGCGACGGCCGCCACCGCCGGGTCCGCCGAATCCGGTATCAGCGGCTCGGAGCCGAGCAGCAGCGCCTCCCGCCCGGCCAGCGCCCGCAGCCGCACGGCGGAGCGCACCGTGTTCCTCGTCTCGTTGACCACGATCCGCAGCAGCCACGGACGGAACGCCGCGCCGTCCCGGAACCGGCCCAGCGCCTGGTACGCCTTGAGGAAGGCGCTCTGCACCACGTCCTCCGCGTCCGCCCCCGCGCCGAACGCCACGGCCGCCTTCAGCGCGACACTCGTATGGGCGCGCACCAGCTCCGCGTACGCCTCCGGCTCTCCGGCGCGCACCCGCGCGATCACCGCGGCCTCGTCAACGACGATGCGGCCCCCCTCCGGACCCGCCTCCAGGGTCCCCTCCCGCGTCCTCACACCTTTCATACACCGGCGGCCGGGGATCGGTTCCACACCTGAGAGAATGATGGGCATGGCCTCAGACCGACCCCGCGCCGCAGACCGACCTCGTGCTCTCTCCGGCATCCAGCCCACGGCAGGCTCGTTCCACCTCGGCAACTACCTCGGAGCGATCCGCCAGTACGTGGCGCTGCAAGAGACCCACGACGCGTTCTACATGGTCGTGGACCTGCACGCGATCACCGTGCCGCAGGATCCCGCCGAGCTGCGCGCGAACACCCGGCTCGCCGCGGCCCAGCTGCTGGCCGCCGGTCTCGACCCGGAGCGCTGCACGCTCTTCGTCCAGAGCCATGTCCCCGAGCACGCCCAGCTCGGCTGGATCATGAACTGCCTCACCGGATTCGGAGAGGCCTCCCGGATGACGCAGTTCAAGGACAAGTCGGCCAAGCAGGGCGCGGACCGCGCCACCGTCGGCCTGTTCACGTATCCGATCCTGCAGGTCGCGGACATCCTGCTGTACCAGGCCAACGCCGTCCCGGTCGGCGAGGACCAGCGCCAGCACATCGAGCTGACGCGTGACCTGGCCGAGCGTTTCAACACCCGGTTCGGCGACACCTTCACCGTCCCGGCGCCGCACATCGTCAAGGAGGTCGCCAAGATCTACGACCTCCAGGACCCGACGATCAAGATGAGCAAGTCGGCGTCCACGCCCAAGGGCCTGGTCAATCTGCTCGACGAGCCGAAGACGACCGCGAAGAAGGTCAAGAGCGCGGTCACCGACACCGACACGGTGATCCGCTTCGACGCCGCGGAGAAGCCCGGCATCAGCAATCTGCTCACGATCTACTCCACGCTCACCGGCACGGCCGTCGCGGAGCTGGAGCAGAAGTACGAGGGCAAGGGGTACGGAGCTCTCAAGACGGACCTGGCCGACGTGATGGTGGAATTCGTCACTCCGTTCCGGACCCGTACGCAGGAATATCTGGACGACCCGGAGACGCTGGACTCGATCCTGGCGAAGGGTGCGGAGAAGGCCCGCGCGGTGGCCGCCGAGACTCTGGCCTCGGCTTTCGACCGCGTGGGCTTCCTGCCGGCGAAGCACTGAAACCGGGCAGAGACGCCACGTGCACGCCAAACACTCCCGAAGCACTCGGGCCAAGGTGAGAGCAAGCAGGGTCCAAGGACTCTGGCCACACTCACGGTGCAGCCGCCACACTGGCGGCTGCACACCCTCGCCGGCGACCGGCCGGCGACACCTACCGAAGACCTACCGACGACTGAGGAGAACGACGTGGGGACCGTAACGCTCGGCGTTTCGATCGCGGTCCCGGAGCCCTACGGCAGCCTGCTCCAGGAGCGGCGCGCGGGCTTCGGGGATCCCGCCGCGCACGGCATTCCCACGCACGTCACGCTCCTCCCGCCGACCGAGGTCGACGCCGAGGCCCTGCCCGCGATCGAGGCGCATCTCGCCGCGGTCGCGATGAATGGCCGCCCGTTCCCGATGCGGCTCTCCGGCACCGGAACGTTCCGCCCGCTCTCGCCCGTCGTCTTCGTCCAGGTCGTCGAGGGCGCGGCGGCCTGCTCCTGGCTGCAGAAGCGGGTACGGGACGCCTCCGGGCCACTGGTCCGCGAGCTGCAGTTCCCGTACCACCCGCACGTGACCGTGGCGCACGGCATCGCCGAGGAGGCGATGGACCGCGCGTACGACGCGCTGGCCGACTACGAGGCGGCCTGGACCTGTGCCTCGTTCGCCCTGTACGAGCAGGGCCCGGACGGCGTGTGGCGCAAGCTCCACGAGTACGCCTTCGGCGGCGGCATCGCGGGCGTGCCCGCGCAGGGCACTCCGGTGGACGAGCCCGCCACCACCCTCTGACCCTTCTGAACCCTTCTGACGGGGCCTTACAGGGGCAGTCTGCGGAACAGCGGCCGCGGCAGATGCCGCAGCGCCGACATCACCACGCGCAGCGCACCCGGCACCCACACCGTCTCCGACCTGCGCCGCAGCCCTTGCTCCACGGCCGCGGCGACAGCCTCCGGCGTGGTGGCGAGTGGCGTCTCGGGCATTCCCGCCGTCATCTTCGTCCGTACGAATCCGGGGCGTACGACCATCACGTGCACGCCGGTCCCGTGCAGCGCGTCACCCAGCCCCTGGGTGAAGGCGTCCAGGCCGGCCTTGCTGGATCCGTAGATGAAATTGGTGCGCCGGGCGCGCTCGCCCGCCACCGAGGAGAGCACCACCAAGGAGCCGTGGCCCTGGTGCTGCAAGGCCGCTCCGCACACCAGTCCCGCCGAGACCGCCCCCGTGTAGTTGGTCTGGGCGACGCGGACCGCGGCCGGCGGGTCTCCTTCGTCGTTGGCCTGGTCGCCCAGTACGCCGAAGGCCAGCAGCACCAGGTCGATGTCGCCCTCCGCGAAGACCTTGCCCAGCACCGTCTCGTGGGCGGCGCAGTCCAGTGCGTCGAAGGCCACCGTGCGGACGTCCGCGCCGAGCGCGCGCAGCCCGTCCGCGGCGGACTCGAGGTCGGGCGAGTGACGGCCCGCGAGCCAGACGGTGCGGGCGCGGCGGGCGATGAGGCGGCGGGCGACGGCCAGGCCGATCTCGGACGTGCCGCCGAGGACGAGCAGGGACTGCGGAGTGCCGAAGGCGTCCTTCACGATGACGTGCTCCTTGAACGACTTGGATGGAGGGGCGGCGAGAGACTCAGAGGGAGAGACGGCGGGAGAGGTCGGAGGTGAAGACTCCGCACGGGTCCAGACGGGCCCGCAGGGAGCGGAATTCGGGCAGCCGCGGGTACATCGAGGCGAGCAGTTCCGGGCGCAGCCGTGAGTCCTTGGCCAGATAGACCCGGCCGCCGGCCGCGGCGACCTCCTCGTCCAGCCCGTCCAGGAACGCGCCGAGGCCGGGAAGGCCCGCCGGGATGTCCAGGGCCAGCGTCCAGCCGGGCATCGGGAAGGACAGCCAGCCCGGATCGCTCTCGCCGAAGAGCTTGAGCACGGCGAGGAAGGAGGGGCAGCCGTGCCGCGCGATGCGCCGTACGACCCCCCGCAACGCCTCCTCCTGCCCGTGGCCGACCACGAACTGGTACTGCACGAAGCCTTGGCGGCCGTAGATCCGGTTCCAGTGCGGAACGCCGTCCAGCGGGTGGAAGAAGGCCGGGATCCGCTGGAGCTCACCCCGGCGCGACTTCGGCGCCCTGCGGTACCAGAACTCGTTGAAGAGCCCGACGGTGGCGCGGGAGAGCAGGCCCCGCGGGACGAACTCCGGTGCGGCGGGCAGCCGTCCGGGGCGGAAGGCGAGCGGCGTGCGCCGGGCGCGCGGAGGCAGCGCGTCCACTGGTGCGTGCTCCCCGCGCGTGAGAATCGCGCGCCCCAGCGCACGGCCGCGCGCCAGGAGGTCGATCCAGGCGACGGAGTAGCGGTAGCGGTGATCGGTGGCGGCGAGCCGGGCCATCAAGTCGTCCAGGCCGGCGGCCCGTTCGGTGTCGACGGACATCAGGGACGTCTCCACCGGGTGCAGCTGCACGGTCGCCGAGAGGATCACGCCCGTCAGGCCCATGCCGCCCGCGGTCGCCTCGAAGAGCTCGGTGCCGGGCAGCACGGTGTGGATCGTGCCGTCGGCGGTGAGCAGTTCCAGCGCGCGTACATGGCGCGAGAAGGAGCCGCAGACATGGTGGTTCTTGCCGTGGATGTCCGCGCCGATCGCGCCGCCGACGGTGACCTGGCGGGTCCCGGGCGTCACCGGGACGAACCAGCCGAGCGGCAGCAGCACCTCCATCAGCCGGTGCAGACTCACGCCTGCGTCGCACTCGACCAGGCCGGACTCGGCGTCGACGGCGAGGATGCGGTCCATGGCGGTCATGTCGAGCACGGCGCCGCCCGCGTTCTGCGCCGCGTCGCCGTACGCTCTGCCGAGCCCGCGCGCGATCCCGCCGCGCGCGCCCCAGTCCCGTACCGCCGCTGCCGCCTCGTCGGGGGTGCGTGGGCGCAGCAGGCGCGCGTTCGTCGGAGCCGTACGGCCCCAGCCGGTGACGGACACGAACTCGCCATGCGCGGCGGCGGCGTGGGCGGTGGAGGTGTCGGCAGCCATACGCGTGACCGTATCGCCGCTTATGCCCTGTTATTCGGACTCTCTTATGGACTCGCCGAAATGGGTGATTAAACGAGTGTCATCAAAGAATGACGCGAAAGTCGGCCGATCGCCGAGAAGAGTCGCCCCTGGCTCGTGAGAGCTCGTGAGGGCTCGGTGACAAGGGGTGCGGATGAGACACGTGGACATCGCGGCCGCGCGAGCCGCCGACCGGCGGCTGCTGGCGGCGCTGCGCGACTGCGGCGGATCACCGGGCATCGCGGCGGCCGTCCGCGCGCTCTCCTTCGCCGGTGAGCACGGCGCGCTCTGGCTGGCCGCGGGACTCGCGGGCGCGACGGGCGACCGCGAACGGCGCCGGGCATGGCTGCGGGCGACGGCGCTGGTGGGCGCGGCGCATCTGGCGAGCATGGGCGTGAAGCGGGCGGTACGCAGGCCACGGCCGCCGGGCCGGCCGCTTGTCCGCACGGCAGGCCGCCACTCCTTTCCGAGCTCGCACGCCGCGTCCGCGGCAGCGGCCGCGGTCGCCTTCGGCGCAGTACACCCGGCCGGCCGGGGCCTGGTGCCGCCGGTGGCCGCGGCGATGTGCGTGTCGCGGCTGGTGGCGGGCGTTCACTATCCGACGGATGTCGCGGCGGGCGTGGCGCTCGGTGGGCTGGCGGCGTGTCTGGGGGCACGGTGGCTGCCCGCCGGTGCTGCGCGCCCCGGCAAGAGGCGGGCCCGGTGACCGAGCGCCGGACCGCACTGCTGGAGCGGACCGGCCGGCCGCGACGGGAGCCGGTCGCGCGGCGCGCGAGTCTGCCCCTCGGCGTGCTCAGGACCGCTCGGCCGCGGCAGTGGGTCAAGAACGTGCTGGTCGTCGCCGCGCCCGCGGCCGCCGGCGAGATCGGGCGGCACACCGCCGTGCAACTGGCCGTGGTCTTCGTGCTGTTCACCGCCGCCGCCTCCGCCGTCTACCTGGTCAACGACGCCCGCGACGCCGAGGCCGACCGCGCCCACCCGGCCAAGTGCCGGCGGCCCGTCGCCGCCGGGGACGTTCCCGTGACCCTCGCGTACGGCGCGGGCGCCGTGCTCGGCGCCGCCGCGATCGTCGGGGCCGCGGCCTTCTGCAACGCCATGACCGGGGCACTCCTCACCGCGTATCTCTCGATGCAACTCGCCTACTGCATCTGGCTCAAGCACGTACTCGTCGTCGATCTCGCCGTCGTCACCACCGGATTCCTGATGCGGGCGATGATCGGCGGTGTCGCGCTCGGCATCCCGCTCTCCCGCTGGTTCCTGATCACCACAGGCTTCGGCGCGCTGTTCATGGTGGCGGCGAAGCGGTACTCGGAAGCCGTGCAGCTGGAGGGCGACAAGGGCACGACCCGGGCGCTGCTGAACGAGTACACGACCGGCTATCTGCGGTTCGTCTGGCAGCTCGCGGCCGGCGTCGCCGTGCTCGGCTACTGCCTGTGGGCCCTGGAGAGCGGCGGTGTGGCGGCGCAGGCGCTGCTGCCCTGGCGGCAGCTGTCGATGATCGCGTTCATTCTGGCGGTGCTGCGGTACGCCGTCTTCGCGGACCGCGGCACCGCCGGCGCGCCCGAGGACGTGGTGCTGCGCGACCGGGCGCTCGCCGTCATCGGTCTGGTGTGGGCCGCGATGTACGCACTGGCGGTCGCCGACCTGTGAAACGGCTCCGGTGGTCCGTCACCTGGTCCGAGGCCGCCGCGTTCGGGCTTGTCGGAGTCTTCGCGTACGTCGCCGACCTGGCCGTCTTCACCCTGCTCCGCGGACCGTACGGCTGGGACCCGCTGACCGCGAAGGCCGTCTCCTTCCTGGCCGGATGCACCGTGGCGTATCTGGGCAACGCGCTGGGCACCTACCGGCGCAGCAGTGCGGGCCTGCGCGAGTACGCCGTCTTCTTCGGCGTGAATCTCGCGGGCGCGGCCGTCCAACTGCTCTGTATCGCCGTCTCGCACCACGGCCTCGGCCTCACCTCGGCCCGCGCCGACACCGTCTCCGGACTCGGCGTCGGCATGTTCCTCGCCACCTGCCTGCGATTCTGGGGGACCCGGACGCTGGTGTTCCGTGCGGAGGGTAGGCGTACGACATGGACTGGCTGACCAAGCTTCCCGTCATCGGCCCCCTGGTGGCCCGGCTGATGCAGACCCACGCCTGGCGTTCGTACGAGACGCTCGACCGGGTGCACTGGTCCCGGCTCGCCGCCGCGATCACCTTCCTCAGCTTTCTCGCGCTCTTCCCGCTGATCACCGTCGCCGCGGCGATCGGCGCGGCCCTGCTCGACAGCGAGCAGCTGAAGAAGCTGCAGGACAAGCTCGCCGAGCAGGTGCCCGGCATCTCCGACCAGCTCGACCTCAACTCGCTGGTCGCCAACGCCGGAACGGTCGGACTCGTCGCGGGCGCGCTGCTTCTCGTCACCGGCATCAGCTGGATCGGCGCGATGCGGGACTGCCTGCGGGCCGTCTGGGAACTGGACGACGAGGACGAGGGCAACCCCGTCCTGCGCAAGCTCAAGGACGGCGTCGTACTGATCGGCCTCGGCGCGACCGCCCTCGCCTCGGTCGGCGCTTCGGCCCTCGGATCGACCGCGGTCGGCTGGACCGCGGACCGGATCGGTATCGAGCACGGCGGGGCCGGCGGTGTGCTGCTGAGGGTTCTGGCCGTCGCGATCGCCGCGGTCGCCGGCTTCCTGCTGCTGCTCTATCTGCTGACGCTGCTTCCGGGCGTGCAGCCGCCGCGCCGCCGTCTGGTGGTGGCCGCGCTGCTCGGCGCGGTCGGCTTCGAACTGCTCAAGATGCTGCTCAGCGGCTATATCAGCGGCGTAGCGACGAGAAGCATGTACGGCGCGTTCGGCGTGCCGATCGCGCTGCTGCTGTGGATCAACTTCTCGGCGAAGCTGCTGCTGTACTGCTCGGCGTGGACGGCGACGGGCAGCAAGGCACCCGTGTCCGCCGGTGCTACCGGCGGCGAAGCGGCCAGCGGCGGTTGACCAGGAACACGGCCCCCGCCAGCACCACCAGCACCCCGCCGACGACCGCCAGCGCCGTGCCGACGCCGCCCGAGCTGTCCTTCGCCGAAGCCACGGTCTTCGCCTTCGCCGGAGCGCCGTTCTTGGCCGGTTCCGCACCGTTTGAGTCGCCGATGGTCGCGGACTTCGGCGGGACCAGCTCGCCGACCGGCTTGACCTTCCCGGCCGCCGCGAAGCCCCAGTCCAGGAGCCGGCCGGCCTCCTTGTAGACGGCCTGGCCCTCCTGGGACGCCGGGTTCATGACGGTGACGAGCAGCACCTTGCCGTTCCGCTCGGCGACTCCGGTGAAGGTCGCGCCCGCGTGTGTGGTGTTGCCGTTCTTGACGCCCGCGATGCCCTGGTACGGAGCGACGCCGTTCTCGCCGGTGAGCAGCCGGTTGGTGTTCGAGATCTCGAAGAACTCGCGCTTCTTGCCCCTGACCTTCTCGCCCGGGAACTGCGCGCGGACCGTGGAGCAGTACTCGCGGAAGTCCTTCTTCTGCATGCCGCTGCGGGCGATGAGAGTGAGGTCGTACGCGGAGGAGACCTGGCCGTTGGCGTCGTAGCCGTCCGGCGAGACGACATGGGTGTCGAGCGCCTGGAGCTCGTCGGCGTGGGCCTGCATGTCCTGGACGGTCTTGCGCACGCCGCCGTTCATCCCGGACAGCACATGGACCGCGTCATTGCCGGAGCGGAGGAAGACGCCGAGCCACAGATCGTGGACGGAGTAGGTGTGGTCCTCCTTGACGCCGACCAGGCTGCTGCCCTCGCCGACGTTCGCCAGCTCGCGCTGGGCCACCTTGTGGACCTCGGTCTTCGGCAGCTTCGGCAGCAGCGTGTCCGCGAACAGCATCTTGAGCGTGGAGGCCGGAGGGAGCCGCCAGTGGGCGTTGTGCGCGGCGAGCACCGCGCCGCTCTCGGCGTCCGCGACGATCCACGACCGGCCGCTCAGCGCCTTCGGCAGCACGGGCGCGCCGGGGCCGAGGCTGACCTGAGTGCCGGCCTTGCCGAGTGCTGCGCCGCCGACCGTCGACATGGAGGCCGGCGGATTCGGATTCTTCGGTGCCTTGTCGTCGGTCGTCTCCGCCGATGCGGGCGCGGCGACGAGTACGGGCAGCAATGAGGCGGCGGCGACCGTCAGCGCGGTCTTCTTCAGTGCAGACACGGACGAGAACGTACAGGGCATCGCAGAAAATATGCTTATCGGGTTGATGACGCGCCGAGAGCTCCGCCAGGACGGCGCACCCCGGAGGACCCGGTCGGAGTACGACGACGATACTGAGTCCATGAAGCTCAGCCGCCCCGTCTCCTGGTTCCTGCTCGCGTTCGGGGTGTGGAGCTGGTTCATCTGGATCACTTTCGTCAAAAACCTGTGGCAGGACGGCAGCGGGCTCGCCTTCGACGACGCAGGTGACCCGACGGGCTACTTTTGGGTGCATCTGGTTCTCGCGTTGACGTCCCTGCTGTTGGGGACGGTCGTCGGGGTGATCGGGTTCCGTGGGGTGCGGGCTTTGCGCCACGCGCCGCGCGAGGGATAGGGAGCTGTACGTGCTGGTGGTCGTCCTGATTGTGGTGGCGGTGGTGCTTGCGCTGCTGGCCGCCGTCCACTGGTACGTCTGGCGTCGCCTGGTCCGCGACACGTCGATGCCCGGCAGTCTCGCGCGCCGCGTCGGCACCGTATTGGTGTGGCTGCTGCCGCTGCTGTCGGTGGGCGCGCTGGTCTCGGGCCGTGCGGGAGCGCCGTTCTGGCTGGAACGAGTACTGGCATGGCCCGGTTATCTGTGGCTGGCGGTGCTGTTGTATCTGGTGCTGGCGCTGGGTGTGGGCGAGATCGTCCGCGCGGTCTGGCTCCGGCGGCTGAAGGCGCGAGCCCCTGAGCCGCCCGTGCGTGACGAGGCCGCGCCCGCTGCCGCCGAGCGTGCGCCCGTCGGCGCCGGGCTGGGCGAGAAGCCCCCGACCCGGCCCCTTCCCGGCACCGGGAGCCAAGGCCCCGGGACCGCCGACCCGTCGCCGGACGGCGAGGCTCACGCGAAGAGCGAGATCCCGCGGCGGATGTTCGTGTCCCGTGCCGTCGGCGGGAGCGCGGCCGCGCTCGCTCTCGGGACCGTGGGGTACGGGACCTACGGAGTCCTCCGTGGGCCACGCGTGAAGCGGGTCACCGTGCCGCTGGCCAAGCTGCCTCGCCGCGCGCACGGGTTCCGGATCGCCGTTGTCAGTGACATTCACCTCGGGCCCGTCCTCGGGCGCGCGCACACTCAGCGGATCGTCGACACCATCAACGCGACCAGCCCCGATCTGATCGCCGTGGTCGGCGATCTCGTCGACGGGAGCGTGGCCGATCTCGGGAGCGCCGCCGCGCCGCTCGCACAACTCCAGGCGCGCCACGGCGCCTTCTTCGTGACCGGCAACCACGAGTACTTCTCGGGCGCCGAGGAGTGGGTCCAGCACGTACGGGAGCTGGGGCTGCGGCCGTTGGAGAACCAGCGGACCGAGATCGGCGGCACCGCGGGGTTCGATCTCGCCGGGGTCAATGACGTCGCCGGCGAGAGCGAGGGCGACGGCCCCGACTTCGGCAAGGCGCTCGGCGACCGGGACCCGGCCCGCGCCGCCGTGCTGCTGGCGCATCAGCCCGTGGTCATTCATGACGCCGTCGACCACGGCGTCGACCTCCAGCTCTCCGGCCATACGCACGGCGGTCAGCTGTGGCCCGGCAACTACCTTGCGGAGCTTGCCAATCCGACCGTCGCAGGTCTCGAGCGGTACGGCGACACGCAGTTGTATGTAACCCGGGGAGCCGGCGCCTGGGGCCCGCCCGTGCGCGTGGGCGCGACCTCGGACATCACCGTCGTACAACTCGCCGCTCGCCAGGCGTAGGCAGGTTTAACAGAGGACGAAGTTAACTGTGAGGTGACAGATCCGGCTTCCTCCCGCCTACGCACTGTGGTTGGGTGAATGCGTTCACGTACTGGGGTGGGCGTGAAAAGGGAGCACCCATGCAGTCGGTCCGTCTGCGCATTCTCGTCACTTGTGCCGTGGTACTCGCCGCGGCAGTCGGAGGCTGGCAACTCCTGCCGTCCAAGGGGGCGAACGGGAACGCGATCACCGTCGGCACGACCGATGTGGTGACGTCCCTGGATCCCGCCGGCGCGTACGACGCGGGTTCCTGGGCCATGTTCAGCAACATCTACCAGTCGCTGCTGACACTCGAGCCCGGCGGCGTCACCCCGGTCCCGGACGCGGCCCGCAGCTGCGAGTTCACCGGCCTGAACCTTCAGACGTACACGTGCGAGCTGCGTGACGACCTCACGTTCGCGGGCGGTCGCAAGATCACCGGCGAGGACGTGAAGTACTCCTTCGACCGCATGCTGGGCATCAAGTCGGACGTCGGCCCGCAGCCGCTGTTCCACACGCTCAAGAGCATCACCGCCACCGGTCAGACCGTCGTCTTCAACCTCGGCTCCCGCGACGCGACCTTCCCGCAGAAGCTCGCCACCGGCGCCGGAGCGATCGTCGACCGCACCCGGTACGAGGCGAAGACCCTGCGCGAGGGCAACTCCGTGGACGGCTCGGGACCGTACTTATTGAAGGAGTACGAGCCGGGAGTCCGCGCCCGCCTTGTGCCCAACCCCGCCTACAAGGGCGCGTTGACCAAGACCGGCGGCCCCGTCGAGGTCCGCTACTTCAAGAGCGCGGACGAACTCGCGGCGGCCTGGGAGGACAAGAAGGTCGACGTCACGCACCGCCAGCTGCCCGCGAAGAAGCTCGCCGCTCTCGACCCGAGCGACCCCGGCATCCGCATGAACGAGTCGGAGAGCGCAGAGATCCGCAATCTCGTCTTCAATGTGCGGCCCGGATCGCCGATGGCCCGCAAGCCCGTGCGGCAGGCGATCGCCTCGCTCGTCGACCGGTCGAAGATCGCGACATCCGTCTACCGGTCCACCGTGCAGCCGCTGTACTCGCTGATCCCGGTCGGCACGCTCGCGCACAGCAACCCGTTCTTCGACGCCTATCCGGAGCCCAACGACGAGCGCGCCAAGGAGCTGCTGGACGACGCCGGGATCGACACTCCCGTGAGCTTCACCCTGGTGCACCGGGCGGACAGCGGCCCGGCGCAGGAGGCCGCCGAGCTGAAGCGGCAGCTGGAGGCGAGCGGACTGTTCAAGGTGAAGGTCGCCGCCCAGGACTGGAAGGTCTTCCAGAAGGGGTACGCCAACGGCAAGTACGACGCGTACACCATCGGCTGGATCCCGGACTTCCCGGACCCGGACAGCTTCTGCCAGCCGCTCGTCGGCAAGGGCTCCACGCTCCACAACGGCTATGAGAGCGCGCAGGTCGACCGGCTGATCACCGCGACCCAGCAGTACAGCGACCGTGCCCGGGCCACGCAGGACTTCAAGGCGCTGCAGCGCGAGGTCGCCAAGGACGTGCCGCTGGTGCCGCTGTGGCAGAACAAGGACTATGTGCTGAGCACCGAGGACGTCAGCGGCTCGCAGTATCTGACGGACGGCACCGGCGTATGGCGGCTGTGGGAGCTCAGCCGGATCTGACGGCGACGGCCTTGTGGACGGAGACCGTACGCGCGGCTGCCGGCAGTTCGACCGTGACGGCCAGGCCCTCGCCGGGTGCCGTCGCCACCGTGACCGTGCCGCCGTGCGAGGAGACCACCGCGTGCACGATCGCCATGCCGAGCCCGCTGCCCGCCGGGACCGGTTCGCCGTCGACCGCTTCGACTGCCGCGCGGAAGAACCGGTCGAAGATGCGGTCCGCGTGCTCGGCGGTCATGCCCGGACCCTCGTCCGCGACCCGCAGCCGCACCGCGCCCGGCCCGCCGCCGTTGCCCTCGCCGCGCTCGCGGGTCAGCTCCACCCGGACCGGCGCGTCGGCCGGAGTGTGGGCGCGGACATTGGCGAGCAGATTGCCGACGACCTGCCGCAGTCCCGACTCGTCGCCCTGCACGACCATCGATCCTTCGGCGCTGACGGTGACCGGCCGCCCCGGCTGCTGGGCCCCGAGATCGTCGGCCGCGTCCCGCACCAGTCGGCTCAGATCGACCCCGCACAGCCGCAGTTGGGGCTGCTGGTCGAGCTTCGCCAGGGTCAGCAGCTCCTCGACGAGACGTCCCATCCGGTCGGCCTCGGCAGTCATCCGCGCCAGCGCCCGGGTCCGGTCGGCGGGCTCGCGCAGCATGCCCTTGTCGTACAGCTGGAGATAGCCGCGGATCGCGGACAGTGGTGTACGCAGCTCGTGCGAGGCGTCCGCGACGAACCGGCGGAGCTGGGCCGAGCTGCGCTCGCGGGTCTCGAAGGCCGACTCCACCTGGTGGAGCATGGAGTTGAGGGCGACCCGAAGCTGCTCGATCTCGGTGACCGGGTTGCGTCCGGCCGGCACCCGCCGGGTCAGATCGCCCTCCGCGATGGCGGACGCGGTCTCCACCATGTCCTCCAGCGGCCGCAGCCGGTGGCGGGCGCCGAGCATGGTGGCGACGGCGAGGAACGCCAACAGGACGGTGCCCAGCGCGAGATCCAGCCTCAGCGCCTTCTTCATGCCCACATGGACGGCTCCGGTGTCGGTGGCCATCAGGACGGTCGTGCCGTCGGCGAGCCGGCTGGCGACCACGCGGTACGGATCCGAGTCGAGGTTCACATCGGCTGCCTCAGCGGACGCGGCGAGCGCGTCGGGATCGTCGACGGCATCGGCCAGTTCGAGCTGCCGCCCGGTGGGCGGGATCTGCGCGAAGGCGATCGGCTCGTGGCCGGCGTCGAGGGCGACGAGAACCGTCGTGGCACGCGGCAGACTGCCCGCTCCGGACGCGTCCGGCAGGAACTGTTCGCGCAGCGCTCCGATGGCGCTCAGCGAATCGATCTCCTTCTGCGTGAAGCCCGAGCCCGCCAGGGCGTTGCGGCTCATCAGCAGCTCGGCGTCGACGCGTTCGAGGAGGTAGTGCCGCATGCCCATCAGGCTGACCGCGGTCGCGGCGACGATGCTGAGGGCCAGCAGGCAGACGTTGACAAGGGTCAGTCTGGCGCGCAGCGAGTGGATGCCACGGTGACAGCGCGCCGGGCGCGGATGCAGGCGGATCATGCGAGTCCGTATCCGATGCCGCGACGCGTGGTGATCAACGGCGGTCCCAGCGGGTCCAGTTTGCGCCGCAGATAACTGATGTACGTCTCGACCACGGTCGACTCGGCCTGGTGCTCGTACTGCCAGACATGGCGCAGCAGTTGTTCCTTGGGCACGATGCGGCCTCCATTGCGTACGAGGAATCGCAGCAGCGCGTACTCGGTCGGCGTGAGCTGCACGGAGCGGCCCGCGCGGCGCACCTCGCACGTCGCGTCGTCCAGCTCCAGGTCCGCGTAGCGCAGCGGCGGCCGCACCGGCAGCACATCGGCGGGCCTGGTCCGGCGCAGTACGGCCCTGATCCGGGCCACCACCTCGTCGACATTGAACGGCTTGGTGATGTAGTCGTCGCCGAAGCCCAGCGCGCCCACGATCTCGGCCGGGGCGTCCCGTGCGGTGACGAAGACGACAGCCGTCTCCGGATACATGGCACGCAGCTCACGTCCCAGCGCACGGCCGTCGCCGTCCGGAAGCATCACATCGAGCAGTGCCACATCGGGGCGCGTCTGCTCCGCCGACTGGCGACCCTGTCGGACGCTTCCGGCCGTAATCACCTCAAAACGGTGATAGCGCAGTGCGATGGCGAGGACGTCGGCGATGCTCGGCTCGTCCTCGACGACCAGCACGGTCGCTCCCTCGTGGTCCATGCCCCAAGTATCGGCGTGATCCGCCTGCGCAGGGGTGGGTCGCTGTCTTGGAGTTCCTTGAGAGTCATGGCCGAGCCACGCCACGGATCGCGTCGACGGCCGATTCTGGAGCCCGGCCCGGGGGAGACGGATCGAGAGGGGCAGGAATCGTGGCGGCATTGGCACGGTGGTGCTACCGGCATCGGCTGGTGGTCCTGGTGCTGTGGGTGGGTGCGCTCTTCGGCCTGGGGGCGGCCGGCAGCGCGGCAGGCACCAACTACTCGAACAGCTTCAGCCTTCCGAACACCGACTCCACACACGCGTACGACCTGATGGTCAAGGCGCTCCCGGAGCGCTCGGGCGACACCGACACCGTGGTGTGGCGGGTCTCCGAAGGGTCCGTACGCGATGCGGCGGTACGGGAGCGGATCGAGCCCGCGCTCAAGGAGATCGCGGGCATGAAAGGCGTCGGCGAGGTCGTCGGCCCGTACGCACCGGCGGGTGCGGCACAGATCAGCGAGGACGGCCGGACCGCCTACGCGCAGGTCACCTTCGCCGAGCAGGCCAACGCCGTGCCGAAGGAACTGGTCGAGGACGTCGTCGACACCGCGCAGGACGCCCGGGCCGACGGCCTGCAGGTGGAGCTCGGCGGACAGGCCATCACCCGCATCCAGGAACCGCCGACCGGCACCGCCGAACTCGTCGGCATCGCGGCCGCGGCGGTCGTGCTCTTCCTGGCCTTCGGCTCGGTCTTCGCGATGGTGCTGCCGCTGGTGATCGCCATCTTCGGCGTGGGCACCGGAATGCTGTCGACCACGCTGCTCAGCCATGCCACCGACGTGCCCGAAGTGGCCCCGCTGCTCGGCTCGCTGATCGGTCTCGGCGTCGGCATCGACTACGCGCTGTTCATCGTCACGCGCCATCGCAAGGGCATTCTGCGCGGCCTGGAGCCGGAGGAGTCGGCGGTCACCGCGCTCAACACCTCCGGGCGCGCGGTGCTGTTCGCGGGCGGCACGGTGTGCATCGCGCTCGCCGGGATGCTCGTGATGAACATGCGCTTCCTCGACGGCGTGGTCATCGCCACCTCGCTCACCGTCGTCCTGAGCGTGCTGGCGGCGATCACGCTGCTGCCGGCGCTGCTCGGCGTCCTGGGCAAGCGGGTGCTGAGCAGGCGCCAGCGGCGTCGGCTCGCCGCCGACGGGCCGGAGTCCGCCGAGGCCGCGGGCGCGGCCGCCCGCTGGTCCGCCACCGTGCAGAAGCGGCCCAAGTCCATTGCCGTGGTCGCTCTCGTGGTGATGGCGGCGCTGGCGATCCCGGTGCTGTCCCTGCGGCTCGGCGCGACCGACCAGGGCAACCACAAGGAGGACACCACCACCCGGCAGGCGTACGACCTGCTCGCCGAAGGCTTCGGGCCCGGCTTCAACGGGCCGCTCCAACTGGTCGCCGAGAACGCCGAACCGGCGGCCGTCGAGGAACTGGTGCGGCAGGTCCGCGCCACCGACGGCGTCGCACAGGCGGCCGCGCTGCCGCTGCCGCCGGACTCCGGGATCACCGTGATCCAGGTCGTGCCGACGACCTCACCGCAGTCCGAGGCGACGGACCGGCTGATCGACGTCCTGCGCGACGACGTGATCCCCGAATCCGGCCAGACCGTGCATGTCGGTGGAGTCACCGCCATCTTCAAGGACTTCGCGGAGGTGACCGGCGACCGGCTGCCGCTCTTCATCGGGACGATCATCGCGCTCGGATTCCTGCTGCTGCTGATCGCGTTCAGGTCGCTGGTGGTGCCGCTGACCGCCGCCTTGATGAATCTGATCGCGGCCGCAGCCTCCTTCGGCGTGCTGGTGGCGATCTTCCAGTGGGGCTGGGGCGCGGAGGCACTGGGCCTCGGCAAGGAGGGCCCGATCACGGCGTTCCTGCCGGTCATCATGTTGTCGCTGCTCTTCGGGCTCTCGATGGACTACCAGGTCTTCCTGGTGAGCCGGATGCACGAGGAATGGGTGCACACGAAGGACAACGCGCGGGCCGTACGGGTCGGGCTCGCCGAGACCAGCCGGGTCATCAACTGCGCCGCCCTGATCATGATCTGCGTCTTCAGCGCGTTTGTGCTCAGCGGCGACATGGAGGGCGCGATGGCGGGCATCGGCCTGGCGGCGGCGGTGGCGCTGGACGCGTTCATCCTGCGTACGGCGCTGGTGCCGGCGGCCATGCATCTGCTGGGGAAGTCCAACTGGTGGCTGCCCGCGGGTCTGGAGAAGCGGCTGCCGCATCTGGCGGTGGAGCCGCGGGAGGAGGCGCCCGCACCAGTCGTTGCCGCGGACATGCCGGTGCAGCGGACCCAGCCGGCTGCTCGTGTGCCCGGCGGATCCGTGGTCCACGGCTTCGTCCGTACGCAGCAGGGCGAGCCGGTCGCGGACGCGATCCTCACGCTGGTCTCACCGGACGGCCGTCAGGTCGACCGGGTCGAGTCGCTGGCCGACGGTTCGTACATCCTGTCCGCGCCGGCGGGCGGGGCGTATCTGCTCGCCGCGTCGGCCGGAGTCCACGAGCCCTGGGCCCGGCACATCGTGATCGGCGGTGATCCGCTGGTGCACGACGTGGTGCTGTCGGATCTGGGAGTCAGCCGCTGAGCGATCCCGTCCTGCGACGAACACCTCGGCTCCGGCCGGGGTGTTCCGCTATTTCTTGCGGGCGACGGTCTCCGCCATTCCCGGCAGGAAGTCCGTGAAAAGCTCGTGCACTTCGCGTACGAGTGGCCGCAGCACCCGGAACCGGGAAAGCGCAACACCGCGCGTGGTGAGGCGGGCGCCGCGTTCGGCCAGCCCTCTGGTGCGCTCACGGCCCTCCGAGCGGTCGAAGACCCAGTACAGGACCAGTCCCATCTGCGACAGCCACATCAACTCGGGCAGAACGTCGGCGAGTTCGTCGGCGACCTTGGCCTTGGAACCGGCCAGCACCTCCCGGTGGATGGAGAGGGCCGCCTCGCGGGCGTGTTCCGACTCGGGCGAGAACGGGCTGAGCGGGCTCTGAGGGTCGGCGGCGTTCTTGAAGAACTGGGCGGCGAACTCGTGGTACGGCTCGGCGATCTCCAGCCAGGACGTCAGCACCCCGGCGAGCCGGATCTCCAGGTCCGTCTCCTGGTCGAGGATGGGCCGGACCGCCGCCTGGTGCTCGGCGCCGATCCGGTCGTAGAAGCCCTGGACGAGGTGTTCCTTGGAGGAGAAGTAGTAGTACGCGTTCCCTACCGAGACCCCGGCCTCCTGGGCGATGGCCCGCATGGTCGTCTTGTCGTAACCGCGCTCCTGGAAGAGCCGGAGCGCGGTTTCGAGGATGAGCGTGCGGGTCTGCTCGCTCTTCGGGGCCTTCGCTTCAGTCACGGTGTCCGAGCCTAACCGGGCTGACCGGATACCTCGCACCGCCCGCCGCACGCAGGCGCGGTGACCTCGCGGTACTTGGCGGCGGCGAGCACCGTCACCCGGGCGAAGGGCGCGCCGGCCGGGGTGGCCAGCCAGTTGGCCCGGGGCCGGTGTTCGGCCAGCGCCCACAGACACACGATCCAGGCGGAGGTGCCGCGGTAGATCTGTCCGGCGTCGCCGATCACGGTGATCTCGGAGAGCGTCCCCTGATGGTCGAGACCGGGGAAGCGGCGCCTGGCCTCCTCGGACGCCGCCGGGACCAGATCGAGCGGCACGAGCTGGTGCTGCCGCTGGAGCCAGTGCCGCAGATGGACGCAGAGCGAGCACTGCGCGTCGTACAGCACGGTCAGCCGCTTCACGGGTACGCCCATGTCCGGATCACGCCCCGGTGGCGGGCGCTGCCCAGGGCCCGCCCTTGCCGGCGGTCCCGGTCCAGCCCTGCGGCGGCACCGGGGGAACCTGCTCGCGCTCCATCATGCCGCGCCGGCGGATCTTGTTGAGGACATAGACGTTGCCGAGGTGCATGACACCGAGGACGAGCAGGACGACGCCGATCTTCACCGAGAGCGCCTCGAAGAGGCCGCGGGCGTTCTCGACGGCGTCGGCGGCCTTGAGGTAGAGGGCGACGAAGCCGAGGTTGACCAGGTAGAAGCCGACCACCAGAAGGTGGTTGACGGCGTCGGCGAGCTTTTCGTTCCCCTGCAGCACATCGGCGAGGAAGATCCGGCCGTTGCGGCTGAGCGTGCGCGCGACCCAGACGGTGAGCGCGACGCTGATCAGCAGGTAGACGACATAGGCCACGACAGTGAGGTCCATCCCCCACCCTCCCTTGAACGTGTTCAAAAGCTGGTGTCATGGACTGTAGACCTTCTTTTGAACATGTTCAAGCAAGAAGCCGCCTACGGCCGGCGGATCCGCGGAGCGCCCGTCACGGACATCACGAGGGAGTACAGCGTCGTCGTCGCCGTGATGAACAGGCGGTTGTTCTTGGGGCCGCCGAAGGCGATGTTGGAGACGGCTTCGGGGACATCGATCCGGCCGATGAGGGTGCCGTCAGGGTCGTAGCAGTGCACGCCGCCGTTCATGGCCGCCGCCCACAGCCGGCCCTCGTCGTCGAAGCGGATGTTGTCGAAACGGCTGACGCTGTCCGCCGCTTCGGCGAAGACCTTGCCGTCCGAGAGGGTTCCGTCCGCGCGGACGTCGAAGACGCGGATCTGGCCGGCGCGGGTGTCGGAGACGTACAACTGCCGCTCGTCGAGCGAGAAGACCAAGCCGTTCGGCCCGCCGAAACCGTCCGCGGCGAGGCGGACCTCGCCGGTCGCCGGGTCGGCGCGGTAGACATTGCACGCGCCGATCTCACTCTCCGCGCGGAAGCCCTCGTAGTCGCTCGTGATGCCGAAGTCCGGGTCGGAGAACCAGACCGAGCCGTCGGACCGTACGGCAGCGTCGTTCGGGCTGTTGAGGCGCTTGCCGTCGAAACGGTCGGCGAGGACTGTGAGCGTGCCGTCGTGCTCGGTGCGGGTGACGCGGCGGTTGCCCTGCTCGCAGCTGATGAGGCGGCCCTCGCGGTCGAGGGTGTTGCCGTTGCTGTGGCCCGCCGGTGAGCGGAAGACGCCGATCGTGCCGGTCGTCTCGTCCCAGCGCAGCATGCGGTCGTTGGGGATGTCGCTCCAGATCAACTGCCGCCAGGCGGGCAGATAGACGGGTCCTTCGGCCCAGCGGCAGTCCTCGTGGAGCCTCTCCAGCCGTTCGTCTCCGTTGGCGCATCGTCCGGCGCGAAAGCGGTCGTCCAGGATCTCGTATATCGAAGGGCTGGCGATGCGAGACATGGTCAGGTACTCCAGTCATTGAACCGAATGAGCTTCTGAGGAGTACGAGTATGACAGAATGAGATATGGTCGCAAGCGTGGATGGCATTGATCGTGAACTCGTGGCCCTGCTCCAGCAGGACGCCGCCCAGCCCTACGCGGCGCTCGGCAAGGCGGTCGGTCTCTCGGCCGGGGCCGCGCACGAACGGGTGCGGAAACTGCGCGAGCGCGGCGTCATCCGCCGTACGACGGTGGAGGTGGACCCGAAGGCGCTCGGACAGGCCGTGCTGGCCTTCGTGATGGTCGAATCGTCGGCCTGGATGGGCGAGTCGGGCGCCGCGTTCGCCGCGATTCCGGAGATCCAGGAAGCGCACATCATCGCCGGCAGCGCGTCCGTGCTGGTGAAGGTGCGGACCTCGACGACCGAACAACTCCAGGACGTGCTGCGGCGGCTGTACGCCATCGAGGGCGTCAGCGGCACACAGGCCACGGTGTCGCTGGAGACCTTCTTCGAGCGGCAGGTCTCGCCGAAGGGCGCGTGACCGGCCGCGCCGGCCGGACGCGTCCGCCTCGGCGCTGCGAGGATCGCAGCTCCCTGGACGCACCGCGGCCCGCCACGGCGTGCATCATCGCCTGGCGGGCCGTCTTCAGTGAACGGGCGCTACATGCTGCTGAGCGACCGCGCGTAGTTGATCTGTCCCATGACCTGCTGGAACGTCTGAGGGCCATGCGCCGGGATCATCGTCGAGTGATGCTTGCCGCCGCTGGTCACCGTGACCTGGATGAAGCCCGTGGTCTTCTTCTCCTTCATCAGGAGGAAGAGCAGACCCAGCAGGCAGAAGATGAAGAAGACGATCGCCAGCACGATGGCGTGCGTCGGGATCTTCTCCTCGGTGTGCGACATGTCCGTGGCATTCCACACCGAACCCCGCAGAGGCAGCGTGCCCGCGGGTGTCACGATCGAGTCGCCCATGACCGTGATGTCGCCGATCGTCACCAGCGGCGCGCCGCCCATCCCCGCCGGTGCGCCGGCCGGCACGGGGAGAGCTGCCTGCGTCGGCTGGTAGGCGGGGTTGTCCTGCGGATAGCCGTACCCGGGCGTGGCGTTGGGGTAGCCGTACGCGGGCGTGCTGCCCGGTGGCTGGGTGGGCCCCCACTGGTACTCGGGCCCTTCGTTCCCCGCGTACGGATTCGGCTCGCTCATGGTCTCGTCCCCGCTTTCAAACTGCTCATGTCAGACGTCCTCCGATCCTGCCAGGTATCGGCACGGTCGGTGAACCCCGTACCGAAGCTGGTTCCGAAGCTGATACGGAGAAAGTCCCGCCTCCCAACTGGGGGAGGCGGGACCCTTCTTCGGTTTCTCTGCCGCTGGCCAGGCGAAATCAGAAGCGACGCGTGATCAGCGCGCGCTTCACTTCCTGGATCGCCTTCGTCACCTCGATGCCACGCGGGCATGCGTCCGTGCAGTTGAACGTGGTGCGGCAACGCCACACGCCGTCCTTGTCGTTGAGGATCTCAAGACGCTGCTCACCGGCCTCGTCACGCGAGTCGAAGATGAAGCGGTGCGCGTTGACGATCGCCGCCGGGCCGAAGTACTGCCCGTCGTTCCAGAACACCGGGCACGACGACGTGCACGCCGCGCACAGAATGCACTTGGTCGTGTCGTCGAAGCGCTCGCGGTCCTCCGCGGTCTGCAGACGCTCACGCGTCGGCTCGTTCCCGGACGTGATCAGGAACGGCATCACATCGCGGTACGCCTGGAAGAACGGCTCCATGTCCACGACCAGGTCCTTGAGGACCGTCAGGCCCTTTATGGCCTCGACCGTGATCGGCTTATCCGGGTTGAGATCCTTGATCAGCGTCTTGCAGGCGAGCCTGTTCTTGCCGTTGATCCGCATCGCGTCGGAGCCGCAGATGCCGTGGGCGCACGAGCGCCGGAAGGTGAGCGAGCCGTCGACGTCCCACTTGATCTTGTGGAGACCGTCGAGCACACGCTCCTTCGGGTCGATCTCGATCTGGAAGTCCTGCCACTGGGCCTCGTCGGAGACCTCGGGGTTGAAGCGGCGGATCCGGAAGGTGACCGTGATGTACGGCGAGGCGGCAGCCTCCGCCTCGACCTTGTCCAGAGTCGGGGTAGCCATCAGTACTTACGCTCCATCGGCTGGTAGCGGGTCTGGACGACCGGCTTGTAGTCGAGCCTGATCGACTCGGTGCCGTCGTCGCCCACCTCGCGGTACGCCATGGTGTGGCGCATGAAGTTGACGTCGTCGCGGTTCGGGTAGTCCTCGCGGTAGTGACCGCCGCGCGACTCCTTGCGGGCCAGCGCCGATACGGCCATGACCTCGGCCAGATCGAGCAGGTTGCCCAGCTCGACGGCTTCCAGCAGGTCCGTGTTGAAACGCTTGCCTTTGTCCTGGATGGACACGTTCTTGTAGCGGGCGCGCAGTTCGCCGATCTTCTCGACCGCGGTCTTGATCGTCTGCTCGGTGCGGAACACCATGACGTTCGCGTCCATGGTCTCCTGCAGCTCGCGGCGGATGTCCGCGACCCGCTCCTTGCCCGTCGAGTTGCGCAGCCGCTCGACCTGCTCCTGCACGAGGGAGGCCGGGTTCTCGGGCAGCTCGACGTAGTCGGCCTTCGTCGAGTACTCGGCGGCGGCGATGCCGGAGCGGCGTCCGAAGACGTTGATGTCCAGCAGCGAGTTGGTGCCCAGACGGTTCGCACCGTGCACCGAGACGCAGGCCACCTCACCGGCGGCGTACAGACCAGGCACGACGGTGGTGTTGTCCAGAAGGACCTCACCCTGGACGTTGGTCGGGATGCCGCCCATGGCGTAGTGCGCGGTCGGCTGGATCGGGATCGGGTCCGTGTAGGGCTCGATGCCGAGGTACGTACGCGCGAACTCGGTGATGTCCGGGAGCTTGGCGTCCAACTGCTCCGGCGGCAGGTGGGTGAGGTCCAGATAGACGTGGTCGCCCTCGGGACCGCAGCCGCGCCCTTCTCGGATCTCTGTATAGATGGACCGCGAAACGACGTCCCGAGAAGCCAGGTCCTTCATGACAGGCGCGTACTTCTCCATGAAGCGCTCGCCGTCCTTGTTGCGGAGGATGCCGCCCTCACCGCGGGCGCCCTCCGTCAGCAGGATGCCCATGCGCCAGATGCCCGTCGGGTGGAACTGGAAGAACTCCATGTCCTCCAGCGGCAGTCCGCGCCGGTAGCAGGCGGCCTGGCCGTCACCGGTCAGCGTGTGCGCGTTGGAGGTCACCTTGAAGAACTTGCCGGTGCCGCCGGACGCGTAGATCACGGCCTTAGCCTGGAAGACATGGATCTCGCCGGTGGCCAGCTCGTACGCGACCACGCCGGCGGACCTCTTGACGCCGTCGACCTCGGTGATCAGCTGGTCCAGGACGTAGAACTCGTTGAAGAACTCCACGCCCTCCTTCACGCAGTTCTGGTACAGCGTCTGGAGGATCATGTGGCCGGTGCGGTCCGCGGCGTAGCAGGACCGGCGGACCGGGGCCTCGCCGTGGTTGCGCGAGTGGCCGCCGAAGCGGCGCTGGTCGATGGTGCCGTCCGGGGTGCGGTTGAACGGCAGGCCCATCTTCTCCAGGTCGAGGACCGCGTCGATGGCCTCCTTCGCCAGGATCTCGGCGGCGTCCTGGTCGACCAGGTAGTCACCGCCCTTGACCGTGTCGAAGGTGTGCCACTCCCAGTTGTCCTCCTCCACGTTGGCCAGCGCCGCGGCCATGCCGCCCTGCGCGGCGCCCGTGTGGGAGCGGGTCGGGTAGAGCTTCGTCAGCACGGCGGTGCGGCTGCGCTTCGTCGCCTCGATGGCGGCGCGCATGCCGGCGCCGCCGGCGCCGACGATGACGGTGTCGTACTTGTGAATCTTCATGGGAAAACCTCAGCCCCGTGCCTAGCGGATGTTCGGGTCGAAGGTGAAGATCACCAGCGTGCCCAGAAGGATGGTGAACACCGTGGCGGTGTACAGCAGGCCCTTGAGCCACAGCCGCGTGTTGGCGCGCTCCGCGTAGTCATTGATGACGGTACGCAGGCCGTTGGCGCCGTGCAGCATGGCCAGCCAGAGCATCAGCAGATCCCAGGTCTGCCAGAACGGGGACGCCCAGCGGCCGGCCACGAAGGCGAAGCCGATCTTGGAGACGCCGCCGTCGAGCACCAGCTGGATCAGCAGGTGGCCGATGACGAGGACGACGAGGACGACGCCGGAGAGGCGCATGAAGAGCCACGCGGCCATCTCGAAGTTGCCGCGTGTCGACTTGGGGGTCTTGCCGGTGCGCTTGCGAGGGGCCTCGATGTACGGTGCCGGGTTGTCCACGTCGTAGAGGGAAGCGCCCTCGACGGGACCGATCGTGGAAGAGGTGTCAGCAACTGTTTTGTTTGAAGACATGGTCTCGCGTCAGCTCCCGAACAGTTCACGAACGGCGTGGCCGAGCACCGGGTACAGGGCGCCCACCATCAGCACGATCCAGATGCCCATCACTGTCCAGAGCATCTGCTTCTGGTAGCGCGGGCCCTTGGACCAGAAGTCCACGGCGATGACACGCAGGCCGTTGAGCGCATGGAAGAGAATCGCGGCCACCAGGCCGTATTCGAGCAGCGCGACGATCGGCGTCTTGTACGTGGCAACGACATCGTCGTACGTCTCTGGCGAGACGCGGACGAGAGCGGTGTCGAGCACGTGTACGAACAGGAAGAAGAAAATGAGGACGCCGGTGACTCGATGAGCCACCCAGGACCACATTCCTTCCCGGCCGCGGTACAGCGTTCCAGCCGGCACGGAAGAACCCTCCGGGAGCGGGGATTGGGGCCTGCCGGCTTGTGGGTGTCGGTCTGGCCCGGCCGGGTACGGTCCACCGGCCCTGGCCATCGTAGCGACGAGTTGTCGGTTCGCTCGCCCGGGGTCCACAGGTGTGATCAAACAGGCAATCAAACAGCCTCGGACGGGCTATCGGGAAGCCCCCGCGACGTCTGATTCCGGATGGTTGGCCACTACATGCGCCAGTCGCGAGCGGGCGAGGCCGCGCAATTGCTCGGCGGAGACCGCCCGCTCCTCGTCCGGTTCGTGCGCGAGGCGGGTGCGGATGCCGGCCAGCACCTGGTCGAGGTACTCCTCGGGCCTGAAGCCGTCGAGGGAGATCACAAAGGCATGGCCGAAGCGGCTCTCGTACGCGGCGTGGGCGGCGCCCAGCGCGGTGTGCGCGGCAGCGGGGGCACCGGGGTGCAGACCGGTGGAGGACTCGTGGGCGAGGGCCTCGGCGATATCGCCGGGCGCGAGGTCGTAGCCGGCCTCGTCGGCGGCGGCGAGCAGGGCGTCGAGGTCGGGGTAGGGGCGGTGGTCGGCCATGCGCTGGGCCCAGCGGAGGCTGCGGCAGCAGGCGAGCAGCGTGGCGACGGCCAGGTCTTCGGCGACGGTGTTGAAGCGGTCCAGGCCGGGCGCGCCCCTGCGCTGAGCAGGGAGCGAGGACGGTATCGCCGGGTGAGCGTGTGACCCGGGAGTGTGGTGGAGTGTCGGCGGTCGCTTCGGGAGGCCGGCGTGGGAATCGCGGGACCCGGTGTGGGATTCGCGGGACAGCGTGGGCTCCTCGAACAGGACAGCGGGGCCGCTGGGGAGGGAGGGTTGGATGGGTCACAACGCTATCGAGGTGTGCGAGCAGTTGTCCGACGGATGCGCGACTTTCACCCGGAAGGGAGAGTTTCGGTTCATGTGATGGACGATGTTGGGGGTGCTTCGCCGTAGTAACGCCATATATGGGAGGTATCCGAGTGATACGCCACTCTGGGCGGCGCCGTACTCGCGCCCGCTTCACCTGCGTGATCGTCGCCACAGCAGCGGCACTGTCGACGACGCTGGCCGGCTGTTCGAACGGAGAACCCGAGGCGCGCGACACGCCGGACGCGGCGGGCAGCCCCAGTGCCACCAAGGCGGCCGCGGCCCCATCGCCGTCCCGGACGTATCCACTCTCCACCGCGCCCGCGACCATCCCTTCCGTACGCGCCTTCGAGCCGGCCCGTGGCCCGGGCTGGCGGCCCGCGTCAACCACCGGGGTCGTCGTCGCGGACGAGGCTCTCGCGGACGAGGGCCGGCTCATAGCAGGCGAGCTCAAGATCGGCTACCGCGGCACGGTGGCCGCACGCGCCGGTGATGTCGAGCTGGCACTCGCGGGCGACGGCGCGGCGGAGTCGTACAACGTTGTCACGAAGGGCGGCCGGGTCAGGATCACCGGCCCCGGCGAGGCCGGCGTCTTCTACGGAACGCGCACGCTCAAGCAGGCGGTGAAGTCCGGCGGCGCGATGCCGGAAGGCGTCGTACGGGACGGTCCGGACCGGGCGCAGCGCGGACTGATGGTCGACATCGCGCGCAAGCACTTCACGGCCGGCTGGATCGAGGCGCGGCTGCGGGAGATGGCCGACATCAAGCTCAACCAGCTGGGGCTGCACTTCTCCGACGACCAGGGCTTCCGGATCGAATCGGAATCGCATCCCGAGGTGGTCTCGCAGCAGCGGCTGACCAAGGCCGAAGTCAGGCGGATCGTTTCGCTTGCCGCGTCGCTGCACATCACTGTGATCCCGGAGATCGACTCACCGGGCCACCTCGGCGCGGTGCTCGCGGCGCATCCGCAACTCCAGCTGCGGGACACGGCGGGCCGTGCGGTGCGCGGCGCGATCGACATCGGAAAGCCGGAGTCGTCGCGGATCGTGGACGACCTGCTGCGCGAGTACGCGGAGCTGTTCCCCGGCGCGTACTGGCATCTGGGCGGCGACGAGTACCAGGCGCTGACCCGCTCCAGCCCGGAGGCGTCCTTCCCGGCCCTGGCGGCCCTGGCCCGCCAGGAGTACGGCCCGCGCGGCCGGATACAGGACCTGGCGACGGCCTGGCTCAACGACCGCGCGGCGGTGGTCCGCTCGCTCGGCCGCACTCCCAAGGCCTGGAACGACGGCTTCTTCCGCGGCGGCGTGGTCGCGGCGGACAAGGACATCCAGGTCGAGTACTGGACGGGCAAGGAGATCGGCGCGCGGCCGCCGGTGGAGTATCTGAGCGCGGGCCGCAAGGTGATCAACGTCAACGACGAGTACATGTACTACGTGCTCGGCGAGCCGAACGAGTTCGTCTATCCGACGGGCCGCCGGATCTACGAACAGTGGACCCCGCTGGTCCTGCGCGGCACCTCGCCGGTCCCGGCGAGGTACTCGGACCAGATCCTGGGCGGCCGCTTCGCCATCTGGTGCGACCTGGCCAACTCCCAGACCCAGGACCAGATCGCACGCGGCATCCGGATGCCGCTGTACGCGACGGCCCAGAAGCTGTGGGACCCGAAGAAGCCGGCGCGGAGCTGGCAGAGCTTCGTGCAACTGGCGGGACAGCTGGGCTGAGCAGGGGTTCCTGGTGGACGGCGTGACCGTCCGCGGCATATCGTCCGCGGGCGGCGGCCGCGCGCTGTCGGCCGCGTTTCAGTGACGCCTCTGGGGAGGGGTGTCGTCCACCCGTTTTCACCCGTGGGGGGTCGGCTCAGCCGTGCTCTGTTCCGAATGCAGGACGAACAACGCCACGACCGGCGAAGGGCTCTGCGACACCTGCGCCGTCGCCCGGGCCAACACCGCGTTGCCGCACCTGAAGCCCGTGGCGGAGCCCGCGGCTCGGCTGCGCTCGCCGGTCGGGCTCTCGAAGGCCGTTGTCGCGCTGCTCTCCTTCGTCATCGCGATCGATGTCTTCCAGGTGGTCGCCTCGGTCCATCTGAGCAGCCTGATGGACCAGCTGCGGAGCGACGGTGTCGAGCGCCTCGGCGATGCGGACACGGAGCTGTCCGACGTACTGATGGACGCCGTGGGTGGGCTGGAGTTCGTCGCGTTCGTGGCGACGGTGGTCGTCTTCATCGTCTGGTTCCACCGCGTCCGGTCCAACGCCGACGTTCTCGCGCCCGACCTGCAGCGGCGCGGACGCGGCTGGGCGATCGGCGGCTGGTTCATCCCGTTCGGCAATCTCTACATCCCGCGCGGGATCGCCGTCGACGTCTGGGCGGCGAGCCGCCCGGACCCGTACGCGGCGAAGTCCCAGCAGCCGCACACCGTCATCAACTTCTGGTGGGCGGCATGGCTCGTCTCGCAAGTCGTCGACGCTGTCGCCGGCAGCCAGTACGAAGGGGCCGAGACGCTCGACGGACTCAAGGCGGCTGCGGTTGCGCTCATCGTCGACGGCTTCGTCGACATCGCTGCGGCGGCGCTCGCGATCGTCGTCGTACGCCGGCTGACGCGTATGCAGCAGAGCAGGGCGATGGGCGGCGTACAGGAAGGTGCTCAGCAGATCGCGGTGTGAGCCCACCCGGGGGTGCGCGGGCTCACACCGCGGTGGTCCGGAGCAACGGCCGTCCCCAACAGGGCGCTCCACGGGCCGAGTTCCGGGTGCGCAGAATGTAACAGAGCTGTGGCGTAAATGTGTGCGAGTGGCGCGGAATTGATGTCGCGGTGCACGGGAACGGACAGCTCCGCACAACCATGGCGGCCGCACCGCCCCAGGGGGTACTTTGCGCCAAGCGGTCCGAGGCCCTCGCCGAGGAGCTTTCGCCCGATCCCTGGAAGAACCGGGTTTCCGGCTCGTGGGAGTGACGGAATCGAGCCACGGGACGCAGAAAGAGGAAGTACAGCGTCCGCAATGGGAGGCGTCCGGTGGCATCGAAGAGCCTGAGGGAACTGATCGCACAGGCGGATGAACGAGGCCTGGCGGCGAGCGGGCTCGCGTGCCTGGACCGCTGTCTGCCGCTGCTGGCTTCCGAGGCCGACGCGCTGCGTCCGCTCTGGGCCGGGCTTGTGGACGGCGAAGGCGACTGGTCCGTACGCCTCGCCGCGGCCAGAGAGGCGATGGAGAGCACCGACGCCGAGGACGAAGCCGCCGCTCTCGTACGTCAGATGCTCGGCGCCGCACCCTCGGAGTGGGTCGCGGACCTGCTGCGCGAGTGGGCGGACGACTGTTCCGTGGCCGCGCTCGAACTCCACTACCGCTTCGACTCCGGCCACGGCGACGGTGAGCCGGCGGCAGCCGATGTCGTCGAGGTGCTCAAGAGCTGCCGCGAGGGCGAGCCGGACGGTGCCGGCCCGCTGGTCGCCGGTGAACTGCGGCGGCAGATCCAGGTCCTGGAGATCCTGGCGGAGGGCGAGGGCGGCGTCGGGCTGCGGCAGGCGCTGGATGTCTCGACGGAGGGGCAGCGGGTGCTGCGCGCGGTGGTCTCGCGCAGGGCGCGCGTCAAGCGCTGACGCTTTGGGCTCGGGCGGCCCGGCCACCCTCGGTGCCCCCGGCGCCGAGGGGTGAGGTGTGGTGAGCCCCTGCGCAAAGAGGGCTCGATGACCGCGTCGGCCGTACTGGCGCCCTTCTTGGCCCACTTCATGACTCTTCCGCGCTGATCGGAGGGTTGTCCGCTCGATGGCCCGGTTCTTCGGCGGCGTGTTATACCTTCGCGCGCTTCCGGAGGGACGGCCGGCGCCCTTCGTGAACACTCCGGGGGCGCCTCGTGACGCCGTTCCTCGTACGACACTTGGAGGAATGTGTGACGGGACGACAGCTGTCCTCTTCTCGATTCACCCTCGGCCGCGGCGGTATGGCCACCGTGGCCGCCCTCGCACTTGCCGCCGGGACCGTGCCCCTGCTCGCGCCCGCGGCGCTGGCAGGCGCGAAGGACGACCCGGCCGGACTCACCATCGCCGCGCCCGACCGCTACGCGCCGGTCCAGGACACGCTGTACGTGGCCGGTGACACCGGCTACCTCCACCGCCGCGAGACGAGCGACGGCTCGGCCGGCCCGTACCAGTGGCGCGGTTACGACGGCACCGAGCGGACCGTCGACAACTTCAACGGCACGCTTCCCGGCCAGTACGGCCACTACGCGGCCGGCACCGACATCCTGCCGGTGCCGAACAGCGCAAGCGGAGCGGTGCAGCTCCGCGACCCGGCGACCGGCGAGTCGACCGAACTCACCCTGCCGGACGGGCAGTACACCGCCGCATCCTTCGGCAGGACCGTGCTCACGATCTCGTACAACGAGGTGTGGCAGGTCGACAAGTTGCACATCCTTCAGGTGCGCGACGGCGTGACCAGCGACGTCGCGGTGGAGGCGCCGTCGGGCCTGCGCTTCGACAAGCAACCCGTGCTGGCCGGTGACGGCCGCTCCGTGCTCGTGCGGTTCACCCATGCCTACGCGATCGGCCTGCTCGACCTCGAGACCGGCGGCCTCACCGAGATCGCCGCGCATGTCCCGATCGACGAATCGTTCCGCCTCCAGGCGGCGCTCTCGCCGACGCATATCGCCTGGTACCAGCAGGACGCGAGCCAGGCCCGGGTGGTGCGACGCGACGATCCCACTGGGGCCCAGACGGCACTGAGTCTGCCTGCCCCGCCGGAGGGCACCGCCGCCGTCGGGCTGGCCGGTGACTGGCTGCTCACCACGTCCCAGGCCCCGGAGGCGGGGCTCGGCGGACCGCTGTACGCCACTCCGCTCGCCGGCGGCCCGGTACGCACCCTGCTTGCCGCGGCTCAGCCGGGCCTCGCGCAGATCCCCGGCGGCGGAGCGATCGCGGTCGGCGGCAGCGCGTCCGGTGACTGGGCGGTGCGCCGCGTCGAGACCGCCGCGGACGGTACGCCGACGCTCCGCACGCTCGCCGAGGTGCCGGCCAGGCCGGCCGTCGTGCGCGGTATCTCGCTGTCCGGCGGCCACCTGGTCACGAAGGAGATCGACAGCGCGGCCAACCCCTCGTACCAGACCCGGAAGGTGAAGCTGAACCCGACGCCGGAGGCCGGCCCGCGCACGGAACTCACCACGGCCCCGCTGGGCGACGCCTACGGCCAGCCGGTCGGCACCGGGGACGGCGGCCTGCTCCACGTCCGCCATGACGCGGCCACGCAACGCGATGTGCTCGTACGGACGGAGGCGTCCGGCGCGAGCACCGAGATGACGCCGTTCGACCGCCCGACGCCGGAGACCTCCGGGCTCGGGCTCCGTGACGCGGCCGGCCGGTACGCGGTCTACGGCGGCGGCTCGCAGCGCCTGGTCATCGACCTCGACGCACCCGGCGGCGGCGCGGTCGTCCAGGAGCTGAACCAGCCCGCGGCCTCCGTCTGGGACGGCAAGTTGTGGACCACGGACGGCACCTGGGGGCAGATCGAGTCCCGCGACCTCGCGACCGGGACCGTCACTCCGCTCTCTGTCGGCGCGGACTGCCAGATCAAGGACATACAGACCGTCGGGCGGTACGTGTACTGGGACTGCCTGCTCCCGGACAGCACCGGTGACCCCGCCGCGTATCCCTTCGGCGTCCACGACCTGGTCACCGGCGCGAACATCAGCCTGCCGGTGCGCGGTGAACTCGGGAACGGGTTTGTCGTCGGCCACGACAAGGCCGCGGGCAAGCTGAGGCTGAGTGACTTCCGCACCGGTACGGCCACGGCGCCGATCGTCCTCGCGGACCTGCCCGCCGTGTCGATGTGGAAGAACTACGACGTGGACAAGTTCAGCGGCAACGTGGCCTGGCTGGACTCCGACGGGACCGCACATGTGGTCCCGGGCAAGGTCGCCTCAGAGTGATGAGTAGCGGCCGGGGCCCTGCGGAAGGGTCCCGGCCGCTGTCGTCGTAGCAGGCCCGTGCCGGGCAACTCGTACAGTGAGTGACTGTACGAGCGCGAAGGGTGGACGGTACGGGTAACTGACTGTGACCATGGGTGACTTGGCAGGGTTGATCGTGAACGACCCGGGGGTCACCGGCATGACAGAAGTAACCGAGTCCGAACCGTCCGACAGTCTCAAGACCTTTGGTGCCGCGCTCCAGGCGTTCCGGGAGCACGCGAGGCTCACGCAGGAGGCGCTGGCACCGCAGATGCAGTACTCGGCGCACTACCTGGCCTCCATCGAGCAGGGCAGACGGTTCCCGTCGCACGAGTTCATCGAGCGGGCGGAGACGGCGCTGGACGCCCGCGGCGTGCTGCGCAAGGCGGCGCGGCAGCTGTCGCGGAAGCAGGGGCTGGCGGCGTGGTTTGTGCAGTGGGCAGGGCTTGAGACGCATGCGATCAGCCTCGACACGTATGAATCCCGGCTGATTCCAGGGCTGTTGCAGACGGAGGCGTACGCGCGAGTGCTGTTCCGGGGCCAGTTGCCGCCGTTGAGTGACGAGCAGATCGACGCGCAGCTCGCGGCGAGGCTGGAGCGTCAACGGCTGTTGCGGGAGCGGCCGAACACCGCGTTCAGCTTCATCCTGGAAGAGCATCTGTTTCTGCGGCGTACGGGCGGGGTGGAGGTGACGCGGGAGCTCACCGAGCATGTCCTGGAGGTGATGGAGCTGCGGAATGTCGAGATTCAGGTCATGCCGCTGGAGCGGGAGGAGCATGCAGGGCTGGGCGGGCCGATCTGGTCGCTGGAGACGCCGGAACATCAGTGGTTCGGGTACTGCGAGGGGCAGCGCGGCGGTCTGTTCGTCGCTGATCCGAAAGAGATCAGTGTGCTCCACATGCGCTATGCGAAACTGCGTTCGCAGGCTCTCACTCCGGAGGATTCCCGGGGTCTGCTGATGCGACTGCGAGGAGCGCTATGAGCGGCAACGACGAACTGGCCTGGTTCAAGAGCAGCTACAGCAGCGGCGATGGTGACGACTGCGTCGAAGTCGCCCTCTCCTGGCACAAGTCCAGTTACAGCGGCGGCGATGGTGACGACTGCGTCGAGGTCGCGGCCTGCCCGGACACCGTCCACGTCCGCGACTCCAAGGTCCAGCACGGCCCTCAGCTCTCCCTCGGCCCCGCCGCCTGGGCATCCTTCGTCTCCTTCGCGGCCAGCTAAGAACGCGACGGCTCAAGGCTGCTTGAGCGTGCCGGTGACGCGGAGCGCGTTCTCGGTGTTGAGGCCGAGGCGGGCTGCCCAGGCGAGGGCGTCGTCGAGCGAGGAGTCTTCGTCGGCCAGTCGGGCGGCGGTGACGGTGGATGGCACCGTGCCTTCGTTCAGCAGAGTGGTCCACTGGCCTCCGGTGAGGGAGAGATAGCGGAGGCCCGTCAGTTCGGCCAGGACGGTCGGGTCTGGGACGTCGGCTCCGGAGAGGTCGAGGCCGTGCAGGTGCGGGACGGTGCGCAGCGGAGCGAGGTCCGTCGGCGCGGTGGTGGTCAGGTCGAGCGAGGCGAGGTGGCGGTGGCCTGCGAGCGCGGTCAGATTGCCGTCGTCGAGCGTGATGCGCAGAGATTCGACGGGCAGTTCGCGCACCGGCGTCAGGTCGGCCGTGGTGGAGCGGTTGAGGTGCAGTCGGCGGAGGTTGGGGGCCGCGGTGAGCGGGGCGAGGTCGACGAGGGCGGTGGCGTCGTTGATGTGGATTGCCTGGATGGTGGACGGGACCTCGTCGGGGATGTCGCCGATGATCTGCTGCGGGGCGTGGGCGCGGGCGGGTTCCAGCAGGGAGATGTATTCGCCGCGTATCTCGTATGCGCCTTGGTCCAGCAGTTCCAGGTAGTGGCCGAGGAGTGAGGTGACCGACTCGGCGACGTAGGAGGGCCCGTCGTGGTAGTCGCGGCCGGTGCGGATGATCTGGCCGGGGCGGCCGTCCTGGGCCGGGTCGGTGTCGACCGCCAGATAGTTGCCGTCCTCGCTGGTGGCGAAGCGCACCCAGCCGCGGTGGCCTCCGCAGCGGCGGACGGTATTGGCGGGGGTGGTGTCGAAGACGACGGAGTCCCATTCCAAGTCCCAGCCGAACCAAGGCCGTTCACTGGCCCACTCGGTGCGCTCGGCGACGAGGCTCTCCAGCGACAGCCACGTGTTGCCCCGGAAGAGGCCGCGGGTCTCGTAGCCCAGGCCGTCGCCGTCGGCGATCGCGTACAGCGCCCGCAGGTCGGCGGGCAGGCGGCGGCCGAGGCGGCGTTCGGCTGCGTCGATCGCGGCGGCGGTGGCGGGCGGGGGCAGTTCGTCGGGCTGCCCAAGGATCGTGGCACGCCGCTCGAGGTAGGCGCGGAAGCGGGTTACGGCCAGCTCGGAGTCGCCTGCCGGTGCGGCGGTGCAGGGCTCTTGGTGCAAGCCGGGCTGGGGCAACTGGTAGTCGGGGTCCAGGACCACTTGGAAGCCGCCGCCCGTACCGGTCACGCGGGTGACGGCGTCGTGGAAGGCGACGAGCCGGTACTCGCCGGACGGCCGGCACCGGATCTCGAGGCTGACGGATTCCCAGCCGCGGTCTTCGCGGAGTGTCAACGCCAGTGCCATGAGTTCCACGTAGGGGTTGGGCACACCGTCGTTCCAGCGGCCCCTCCGCGGGGTGTAGCCGCCGGTCACCGAGGTACCGCCAGGCCCTGCCTTGCTGTGCAGTACTGCGTCCGTCCAGCCGCTCGGGGCGTTCGCGACGATCGCCTCGACTATCGGTCGTACCGCCTGCTCCACCATGCACTTCTCCTGTGTTCGGAGTTGGGGGATCCGTATTTCCGTCGGACGGCGCAGCGGTTATACATGAGTGCCGCGTCGCGACACACGCGATCGGACAAAGCGGACAATGCGCCTCGTGTAGGCCGTCGCATTCCGGTGGCTCGAACTCCGGTGTGACAACGAACACTCCCGCATCGCGTGATGTTCTGCGCCCGCCCGCCGCTGGGTCATACATGGATACGGACTTTGGAGTGCTGCCGCGTGCTGCCGACATGCGCCCGTACGTCGCCGGGGTCGTCGACCGTCTGTCGCAGCGCAGCCGGCTGCCGTTCGACTACTCCGTGGCCAGCCTGCGGCTCGTGGACTTCATGGTGGACGGCGTGCGGCGCGGCCGTCCGGAGCGCGGGCAGGTCGCCGGGCTGCTTCAAGGGCTGGGGGCCTACGCCGGCGAGGTGATCGTGCGGCGGGCGGGGGCCCGATGGGTGGACTTCGGGAATGAGGAGCGGGAGTTGTTCGGGCAGCCGGTGGGGATCCGGATGCCCGACGGGCGGCAGTGGAATCCGCTCGGGAAGGTCGTCAACCGGTTCGAGCTCGGCGGACCCGAGGAGTCCGTGAGCCGCCTCTATCTGCTGCTGCACGGACGCGCGCGCAGGGCCGACGAGCCGGGCCTGAAAGTCGCCTGCGGACGGTGACCTCTCCGTCGTGGTGACGTTTCTTCGTCTTCGTACGCAGAGATGTAAGGGGCGTCGACCGCCGCGGCGTGTGCGCGGGAGGTGATGCGGAGTTCGTACGGAAAGGGAAGTGTGGGGTCGTACGACGCGGAGCTCGGGGCCGCTGTCGAGCGGGCGCAGCAGGGCGACGAGGACGCCTTCGCGATCGCTTACCGGCTGGTGCAGCCGGGTCTGATCGGCTATGTCCGAGGGCTCGTCGGCGACGAGGCCGAGGACGTGGCAGCCGAGGCGTGGCTGGAGATCGCCCGTGATCTGGGCCGGTTCCGGGGCGACGGGGCGGGGTTCCGGGGCTGGACGGCGACGATTGCCCGCCACCGCGCCCTGGATCATCTGCGCAAGCAGAAGCGGCGTCCGCGGACCTCGCTGCTGGACCAGGACGTACTGGAACTTGCGGGCGGGCACGACACGGCCGGAGCGGCGCTGGAGTCGCTCTCGACGGAGGCGGCCCTCGAGCTGATCGGCAGACTGCCGCGCGAGCAGTCGGAAGCCGTGCTGCTGCGGGTGGTCGTCGGGCTCGACGGGCCGGCCGCCGCACGGGTGCTGGGGAAGCGCCCTGGAGCCGTGCGCACCGCGGCTCACCGGGGACTGAAAGGACTCGCGGAGCTACTGGCAACACCGCACGCCAAAGGATGAATTCATGAAACCCGAACGGGAAGACCCGCACACAGCCGAACTCGACGCGCTGCTCGGGGCGGCGCGCCGCCACGGCGCGCTCGATCCGGCCGCTGAGGAGCGGGCTCTCCTGGCGTTCCGCGCGGCGCGTGCGGAGGGCGTGCGCGCGGTGCGGTGGCGGCGCAGCCGGGACGACTGGCGGCCGGCCGGTGCCCGCCGCCGGGCGCGGGCCCTCAAAGCCCTGGTGACGGGTGTGGTGGCGATCACAGGGCTGGGCGGGGTCGCGGTCGCGGCCGGGGACGGTCCGATTCCTTTCCCGTTCGTGGACGCCTCGGAGCCGAAGCCGGTACCGAGCGCGCCCGCGGAGCCCGGTCCCGGGCAGAGCGAGGAGCGTGGGCGCGGCGCACCTGAGGAATCGGTGCGGCCCGTCCCGACGTCCGGAGCCCCGTCTCAGCCTCCGGGCACGACGCGGGACACAGCGGCCCACTGCCGGGTGTACCTGGACGCCGTTTCGCGACGGGGAAAGGCGCCGCGGGGCGAGGCGATGGCCGAACTCGAGGCGGCCGCGGGCGGCCCGCAGGAGGTACGGGACTACTGCGAGCGGCAGTTGGCGGCCGAGCAGGAGGAAACCGGGCAGAGCCCGGTGGACGGGAAGCCCTCGGATGTGGAGTCCGCCGAAGTGGAGCCCCCCGAGGCGGAGTCCGGGGAGAAAGCTGCCGAAAAGGGGCAAGGGGCCGACAGTCGGTCCCGCTGACCGGCCGTCCGGACGCCGCGACTGTTACGCGTGCGAAACCCGTGACGCCTGCGAAACCTGTGAGGTGGAAGGACGACCGGGGCCGCCACCCCCCACAGGAGAGGCCCCGGTCGTCGTCCTACGGGGCGGCAGGGCCGCCCCGTACTTCTCTCAGCGCCGAGCGTGCGTTTTCTGTCACACCGCGCTCGGTCAGCAAATTGTTGCAGGTTGTACAAGGCATGGACGTGGCCCTGCGGAAGGACGTAGCGTGCTGATTCGCGCATGGCGCGGCAGTCATGACCAGCTGCGATTTGAGACAGGTTGAGGTAGTGCTGGGGGACGACGCGGAGTTGACCACCGCGGTGCTCGCGGCACAGGACGGGGACGAATCCGCCTTCCGTACTGTGTACCGCGCCGTGCACCCGCGGCTGCTCGGCTATGTGCGGACGCTCGTGGGCGATCCGGACGCCGAGGACGTCGCATCCGAGGCCTGGCTGCAGATCGCCCGGGACCTCGGCCGGTTCAGCGGCGACGCGGACCGCTTCCGCGGCTGGGCAGCGCGGATCGCCCGCAACCGGGCCCTCGATCACATCCGGATGCGCGGCCGCCGTCCGGCCGTCGGCGCCGACGAGACCGAACTCACTTCAAAACCGGCCGAATCGGACACGGCCGACGAGGCGATGGAGGCACTCGCCACCGGCAACACCATGGCCCTCATCGCCCAGCTGCCGCAGGACCAGGCCGAGGCCGTCGTGCTGCGCGTCGTGGTCGGCCTCGACGCGAAGAGCGCCGCGAAGACGCTCGGCAAGCGGCCCGGAGCCGTACGGACCGCGGCGCACCGCGGGCTGAAGAGGCTCTCCGAGCTGCTGGGCGCGGAAGGCGCGGTGGCCGTGGACATCGGCTCGGACTCCGCTTCCGACAGCGTGACCGGTCCCGCCGACCGCGGCGTGGATCTCAACGGCGTGCCTCCGCAGCGCGGTCCCCGGCCCGGTGCGACGGCGCCCGCCGGTGTGACGCAATCACGCGTGCGGACGCAGAAGGACATGTGATGGCCGACGAGCGGTACGAGTGGCTGGACAAGCACGCGGCAGAACGGCTGCTGCGCGGCGAACCGGTCGAGACCGCTGACGAACACGCCCGCACACAGGCCGCGCGACTGTCCCGCGCACTGTACGCCGCGGGTCGCCCCGTCGTGCCCAGTCACCCCGAAGACGGCGAAATGCCAGGTGAGGCCAGTGCGTTGGCGGCCTTCCGGAAAGCCAGGGCGGACGCCGCGGCAGATCCCGGCGACAGCCTCGGAACCATCCGTCTCGCGACGTCCGCGCCGGGCTCCACGATGGGCGCACGCCTGCGCAGGCCGGTCCGCTTCGGGCTCGCCGCCGCCGTGGCGGGCTGCGCGCTCGGCGGGGTCGCGGTCGCCGCGGGCACGGGTCTGCTCCCGTCGCCCTTCGACAGCAGACCGCTGCCGGCATCCTCGGTCTCGGCCGCGGCGACACCGGGACCGCTGCTCTCCGAGTCGCCGTCCGGCGGCACCCTCGCGCCTCCCGTCGAGACGCCGGGGCCGGTCACTTCACCGCCGGTCTCACCGCCCGCGAGCGGCGGAGCAAGCCCGGACCCGACCGGCAGAGGCGACGGGAACGGCGACGACAGGGGCGACAGCGACGGCAAGGACAGGCGGCGCGCCGAGCTGTACCGCAAGACGGTCGAGGCCTGCCGCCAGTACCGCGACGGCACCATCGACCCGCAGCGCAAGAAGCGACTCGAGATCGTCGCCAACGGCCCGGGGAGGGTGCAGGAGTTCTGCGACCGGCTCCTCGACGGTGACTCGCGGGACGGCAACGGCGGCGGCGACGGCAGCCACGACGGCGGCGGCACCGGCGACGGCAAGAACGACGGCGACGACGGCGGACCGGACTCCGACGGCGGTGGCTCCTCGGGCCCGTCCATGCCACCCGTTTCCTGGACGAAGCCGCAGCCGCTGCCCGCGCCCGCTCCGTCCGAAAACACCCCCACGCCGGCTCCGAGCGGCATCTTCCACACCTCCTGACCAGGCGATTCATAAAACCGGCCGGTCGGTGTGACGTTTTTTGAGCCTACGACGCAGTAGAAAGTGAGCCGACTGGTCATCGGCCGCGCCCGTGCCGGGGTTCCCCCCGTACCTACGGCAGGGCGCACATGGCGCGGGCGGGACACGTTCCCCCGGTCCCGCCCGCGCCTCTTACACTCCGCCTCCCGAACCCCGCCTTTTGCACCTTCGGCTCGTCACCAGTAGATGACGACCTTGTCGCCGGTGTGGACCTGGTTGAACAGCGAGGCGATCGCGCTCTTGTCCCGGACGTTGACGCAGCCGTGCGAGGCGCCGTTGTAGCCGCGGGCCGCGAAGTCCGACGAGTAGTGCACCGCCTGGCCGCCGCTGAAGAACATCGCGTACGGCATGGGCGTGTGGTAGATCGTCGACACGTGGTCCCGGGACTTCTGGAACACGCTGAACGTTCCTTCACGCGTCGGCGTGTACTGCGAGCCGAAGCGCACGTCCATCGTCGACTGCACCTTGCCGTTGATCACCCAGGAGAGCGTGCGGGTGGTCTTGCTGATGCACAGCACCCGGCCCGTCTTGCAGCGCGGATCCAGCTTCGCCGACGGCTTGTTGACTTCCTTGCCGTTGAGCTCGTCACGCGTCGGCTTTGTCGTCATGCCGAGCAGCCGCTGCCAGGTCACGGTGTCCGTGTCGCCGGTCTGCGGCAGTCCGCGCTTGCCCTGGAAGCCGCTCACGGCTGCCGTGGTGACCGGACCGTACGTGCCGGACGGCCGGTCGTCGAACCAGCCGATCTGCGCGAGCCTGGCCTGGAGCTCACGCACCTTCTCGCCCTTCGACCCGCTCGCCATCAGCACCTCGGCCGGCGCGCTCGACTGCTCGCCGGGAGTCGCCGTGTCCTTCGGCTTCTGAGTCGGCGTGGCGGAGTCGGTTGCCGACGGCGTCGCGGCGGCCGCGGGCGACGCGCTGCCCGGCTTGGCGTCGGCGCCGGCCGGCCGGTCGGACACGGCGGCCTGTGCCGTACAGCCCGCGGTCACCGCGGTCACGACCAGCACGGCCGCCGCGGCGAGAGATCTGCGTATGACGATGTTCCGAAGCATGTGCGCCCCCCTGTAAGTCCTGTGCCTGAAGAGATGGATTCCCGCACTGCCCGGTTGCACAATCCCGCGCATTATGGGGAAGGGCTGTGAGCAAGCTCCCAGCGGGCGGGACTCCAACCGCCGCGGAGCCGCCGCTACAGTCCGCGGCGAGGATTTGTTACCAGTGAGTAGCTCCAGCGGAGGCGGAGAAATGGCGCGCGAGTCAGGCAGTGGCCGATTCACCGAGAGTGGCCTGCCGATCGAGCCGGTCTACGGTCCGGACTCACTCCAGGGATGGGACCCGGCGGAGAAACTGGGCGAACCGGGTGCATATCCCTTCGCTCGCGGTGTCTACCCGAGCATGTACACCGGCCGTCCCTGGACGATGCGTCAGTACGCGGGCTTCGGCACGGCCGTCGAGTCCAACGCCCGGTACCAGCAGCTGATCGCCAACGGCACCCATGGCCTGTCCGTCGCCTTCGACCTGCCGACGCAGATGGGCCACGACTCCGACGCCCCGATCGCGCACGGCGAGGTCGGCAAGGTGGGCGTCGCCATCGACTCCGTCGACGACATGTTGGTGCTGTTCGACGGGATTCCGCTGGACAAGGTCTCCACGTCGATGACGATCAACGCGCCCGCCGCGCTGCTGCTTCTCCTCTACCAACTGGTGGGCGAGGAGCAGGGCGTCCCGGCCGACCGGCTGACCGGCACGATCCAGAACGATGTGCTCAAGGAGTACATCGCGCGCGGCACCTACATCTTTCCGCCGGAGCCGTCGCTGCGGCTGATCGCGGACATCTTCAAGTACTGCCAGGCCGAGATCCCGAAGTGGAACACCATCTCGATCTCCGGCTACCACATGGCGGAGGCCGGCGCCTCGCCCGCGCAGGAGATCGCCTTCACGCTCGCCGACGGCATCGAGTACGTCCGGACCGCCGTTGCCGCCGGGATGGACGTCGACGAGTTCGCGCCGCGGCTGTCCTTCTTCTTCGTCGCCCGGACGACGCTGCTGGAGGAGGTCGCCAAGTTCCGTGCCGCGCGCCGGATCTGGGCGCGGGTGATGCGTGAGGAGTTCGGCGCGAAGAACCCGAAGTCGCAGATGCTGCGCTTCCACACACAGACCGCCGGGGTGCAGCTGACGGCGCAGCAGCCGGAGGTGAACCTGGTGCGGGTCGCGGTCCAGGGGCTCGCGGCCGTGCTCGGCGGCACCCAGTCGCTGCACACGAACTCCTTCGACGAGGCCATCGCGCTGCCGACGGACAAGTCGGCCCGGCTGGCGCTGCGTACGCAGCAGGTGCTGGCGTACGAGACCGATGTCACCGCCACCGTCGACCCGTTCGCCGGCTCGTATGTCGTCGAGAAGATGACGGACGACGTGGAGGAGGTGGCGCTGGCGCTGATGCGGCGGGTCGAGGATCTGGGCGGCGCGGTCCGCGCGATCGAGCACGGCTTCCAGAAGAACGAGATCGAGCACAGCGCCTACCGCATCGCCCAGGAGACCGACAGCGGCGAGCGGGTCGTCGTCGGCGTCAACCGCTACACCATCGACGTCGAGGAGCCGTACGAGCCGCTGCGGGTCGATCCGGCGATCGAGGCGCAGCAGGCGGAACGGCTGGCGAAGCTGCGGGCCGAGCGGGACCAGGCGGCGGTCGACGACGCGCTCGCCGCGCTGAAGAAGGCGGCGGAGGGCACGGCGAATGTGCTCTACCCGATGAAGGACGCGCTGAAGGCGCGGGCCACGGTCGGTGAGGTGTGCGATGCGCTGCGCGGGGTCTGGGGCACGTACGTTCCGACCGATGCGTTCTGAGCCGGGCGCCGCGGTTCCGAGATGCGAAACACAAAGGCGGAGTGTCGTACCCATGTGCGACACTCCGCCTCATGCTGGGTGTTACCGATCTGCCGACCTATCTCGCGGGCCTTGTCCTGATCGTCCTGCTGCCGGGACCGAACTCGCTGTATGTGCTGTCCGTCGCCGCACGCCGCGGTGTGCGCACGGGCTACCAGGCGGCCGCGGGTGTGTGGTGCGGCGACACCGTGCTGATGGTGCTGTCCGCGGCCGGCGTCGCCTCGCTGCTCCAGGCCAACGCCGTGCTCTTCGGGATCGTGAAGTTCGCCGGAGCCGGCTATCTGACCTGGCTGGCGATCGGGATGCTGCGCGCGGCCTGGTCGATGTGGCGTACGCGCCGTGAGCGGACGATCGAGGAGCCGGCCGCGGACGGTGGATCGACCGCCGAGCGGCCGTTCCGCAGGGCCTTTGTGATCAGCCTGTTCAACCCGAAGGCGATCCTCTTCTTCATCGCCTTCTTCGTGCAGTTCGTCGATCCGGCGTACGCCTATCCGGCGCTGTCCTTCGTGGTGCTCGGCGTCCTCGCGCAGCTCGCGAGCTTCCTCTACCTGACGCTGCTGATCTTCACCGGCACGCATCTGGCGGCCGCGTTCCGCCGTCGCAAGCGGCTGTCGGCGGGCGCGACATCGGCGGCCGGGGCGCTGTTCCTCGGCTTCGCGGTGAAGCTCTCGCTCAGCAGCGGCTGACCCGTTCCAGATAGCCGGTGAGGCCCGTCGCGTCCTCGCCCGCCCAGCCGACATACCCGTCCGGCCGGACCAGGAAGACGCCCTTGCCGTACGGCTCGTACGCGTCGATCCCGTGCACATGGACCAACTCGCCGTCCAGCGGCGGCAGTTCGGCATCGGTGCCGACGGCGAGCAGCGTGAAGTGCGGGCCGCGGAAGAGGTCGAAGAGCCGCCGACCGTCCGGCAGCGGGCCGTCCGGAGCGCGGTCGCCCGCCTCCAGCGCACCGGCGCCGCCGACGGAGAGCGGGCCGCCGCGGTAGCCGAGGCCAAGCTGCATGGTGGCCGCGCCGCGCCGCTGCTCGCCTCGGTGGATACGGGTGGACAGGCCCAGCATCTCGGCGGCGACGGGCTCCCGCTCCTGCTCGTAGCTGTCGAGCAGTGACTCGGGAGCGCCGTGGCGCAGCACCTGGCCGAGCTTCCAGCCGAGGTTGTACGCGTCCTGGACGCTGGTGTTCAGGCCCTGGCCGCCCGCCGGGGAGTGCACATGAGCGGCGTCCCCGGCCAGGAACACCCGGCCGTCGCGGAACCGGTCCGCCATCGCCGCTCTCGGCCGGAAGTCCGACGACCAGCGCACGTCGGTGACATCGTCCGCGGTCAGATGGGTGCGGGCGGCGATCAGTTCGCGTACGCCCGCCGGAGAGATGTCCGGCTCGCCGTCCGCGAACTGCCCCACGACCTGGAAGTCGTCGGTGCCCGGCAGCGGGCAGACGGCGAGATGGCCGGACCCGTCGCCCGGGAAGACATGCCAGTTCAGCCGGTCGAGCGCGGGAATGCGGACATCGGCGACGAGCATCGGCGCAGGGTCGACGGTCTCTCCGGTCATCGCGATGCCGAGGGTCCGGCGGACCGTGCTGCGGCCGCCGTCGGCGGCGACCGCGTACGCCGCGCGGACCGTGCCGGTCGAGAGCTCGGCGGTGACGCCGTCCGGGTCCTGGGCGATCCCGGTCAGGGCCGTACCGAACGCGACGCCGCCGCCCAGTTCCGTCAGGCGCGTGTGCAGGATCTGCTGCGTGCGCCACTGCGGGAGCAGCCAGGGCTCGCCGTACGGCGCGGTCTCCGTGGGCCCCGGGCGCTCGAACATCTCGTGCTCGCCCTGGCGAGCGCCGTCCTGCCAGACCATCCCGACCGGCGCCTTGCCGCCCGCGGCCAGCACGGCGTCGACCACGCCGAGGTCGTCGAGGACCTCCATGGTGCGGGGCTGGAGTCCCTTGCCGCGGGAGCCGGGGAAGAGGGCTTCCGACTGCTCGACCACGAGGGCGTCCACGCCGCGGCGGGCCAGGTCACAGGCGAGGGCGAGCCCGGTGGGGCCGGCGCCGACGATGAGTACTCCGGTTTCCTTAACGCTGTTAAGTGCCATGTCTCGAGGGTGCGCTTAACGTTGTTAAGTTGTCAAGGTGGTACGGGTAGGTTGACCCCGTGGCTACGGAACGACTCGACCGCATCCGGGTGGCGCGCACCGCCCTGAGCCTGCTCAACGAAGTGGGCCTCGAAGGGCTGACCCTGCGCGCCATCGCCAAGGAACTCGACGTCAAGGCGCCGGCGCTGTACTGGCACTTCAAGGACAAGCAGGCGCTGCTGGACGAGATGGCGACGGAGATGCTCCGGCGGATGACGGCGGAGCTGACGTCAGCCGCCGAGTCGCGGCCGCCGGCGGACTGGCGCGAGGCGGTGACCGCGGCGATGCGTGGGCTCCGCGAGCATCTGCTGCGGTACCGGGACGGCGCGAAGGTATACAGCGGCACGCACTTCACGGACACGAGCTACGCGGCCCCGATGGAGGCGCATCTGCGTCTGCTCACGGAAGCGGGCTTCAGTCCCGGGGCGGCGGCACGGGCGTGGCTGACGGGGTACAGCTACACGATCGGCTACGTGATCGAGGAACAGGCGATGGGCCCGGACCCGGCGCGGGGCACCGAGGGCTACGACCTTGCGGCCCGCGCCGAGCGCCTGGCGGAGTTCCCGCTGGCCGCTGCGGCGGGGGAGGAGATGTTCCGGGACCACGACGCCGGTTTCGAGAAGGGCCTGGCGGCGGTGGTGGCGGGCATCGGGGCGGTACTGGGCCCGTAGCCGGGGTTTTCGCCCTCGGCCACGGGCCCGGGAATCAGTCGCTGGGGCCTGTCGTCTGGGTCAGGCCCTAGCCCAGCGCCACGCGCTTCAGGCGGCGGGCCCTTCGCACCATCATGCGGACCGTGGGGTTGCGCGGGACCGGGATGCCTCCCGGGAGGCCGAGGACGGTCAGCCGGCGACGCTTGAAGTAGCGGCGCGTACGGCCGTTGAAGTTGCCCGCCAGATATTTCTCCGCCGCCGGGCGCATGTCCGGCCTCAGTTGCGGCTGCATCGCGAAGCCCACTGCGCTGAGCAGGCCCTTCAGTTCCTCGTCCGCCCCGGCCGGCGCGCCCGACCTGCCCTCGTCCAGATCCGGCAGCAGCGCGTCGGCGAGGGTGACCGGGATGCGGTTGCTGTTCTGGTACGGCTTGAGCTTGTCGAGCAGCGGTTCCGTGCCGATCCGGGCCACGGGGATGCCGTAGAACGTGCTCGCCGTGAACAGCGCGGTCGAGAAACAGCCCGCGACCAGCGCGGGCCGCAGCTGCCGGTACAGCACTTCCGCGATCAACGGCCGGTCCAGGACCGTCAGTTCGGCCTCCAGCGCCGCCGCCTCGCGCTCCAGGGTGCGCGTCCAGGAGGCCGGAGCCGTCGGGTGCGGCTTGAAGACGATCCGGCGGTGGCCGAGCGCGACCGCGCCTCGGATCATCCGTACATGGAGGTCTTCCTCCTCCTCCGGCGTGATGATGCCGAGCGCCGCGAGGTACTGGCCGAGCAGCAGCGCCGGTCCTTCACCTGCGCCGTCCCCGGCCGCCACGCCCGCCGTCGCGTCCGGCACCGCGTCGGAGAGTTCGGCGACGACCTTGGCGAACGCCTCCGTCGGCACGACCCGCGGCGTGGCCCCGAACTCCTCGAGCAGCAGCGGCTTCAGGCCCGGCACCAGGTCCAGATGGAACAGCGTGCGCACCCGCTCGCCGACCAGCGCGTCGATCTTGCTGCGGGTGGGGCCGTAGCTCATCAGCCCGTCCGCGTACACATCCAGCTTGGCGTCCGGGAAGAGCTGGGCGATCGCGAGCGCCGGGGCGACCTGGATGGACTCGACCGCCAGCTCGATCCGGTCCTCGCCGAGGTCCCACAGCATCCGCAGATACCGCTCCCACATGGGGATGTCGTCCGGCCGTGGCGTCCAGCCGCCCGGGTGGAACGGGGAGATGGCCTCGTTCCAGGACAGCACGCCGTCGAAGCGGCCGCGCAGCCGCTCGAAGCCGGCCATGGTGTCCAGCGAGGGCGAAGTCTCGGGCGTCGTCGCGTTGTTGGCGACCAGCAGCAGCCGCCGGTCGGCGGTCGCGAAACAGCCGCTGTCGATCGCGGCGGCCAGCGTCGCCACGCCGTACAGCGAGGACGCGTAGAAGATCTGAGTCGTACGCATCAGGCCGCGGCCTCCGAGGAGGAAGCGGAAAACGGGGCCGGCCGGCGGCGCAGCCTGCGCAGACGCGATGCGCGTTCAGCGTCCATCGAATCGAGCGCTTCCTTCAAAATGTCCTGCGGCATCCGCTTCAGCGCGGCCGCGCTCATTGCGCGCAATTTCCGTGCCACGGCAGGTTCGAACCTCTCGATTGATCCCAGGTGATGAGAAATGACAGCACAATAGGTCCGGACTGCTTTTCTCAGCAGTCGGTCCGAATCGGCGTCCTTCGCTGTTTCTTCGAGCACCTGGTCGAATGCGCGGATGAAATCTAGCTGCCTAATGTCACCAATTTGTGTCAGGGATGATGCCACTCCGCGTCGGTAGAAGATCCCCAGGTGGCTGATGACCGCGAATGTGTCCGCCTCGCGGTGCAGCCGCCAGATCCACGGCCGGTCCTCGGCGGTGCGCAGACCGTCCGTGAAGTGCAGCAGTCCACGGTCGGCGAGCCGCCGGTGGTACATCCCGGCCCAGGCCATCGGGTAGTCCACGCTCGTCGAGCGGTCGGCGGGCAGGATCGCGTCGCGCGGCGAAAGCACCTCGCCGCGCCGGCCGACGGGGACGCGGAAGACCTTGCGTTCCCTGGCCGTGCACTGCACATGGTCGGTGCGGACGAAGTCGACGCCCAGCTCCTCCATGGCGGTGAGCAGGTACTCGTAGTGGCCCGGGGCCAGCCAGTCGTCGCCGTCGAGGAAGGTCAGGTACTCGCCCCGTGCGGCGTCGAGGCCGGTGTTGCGCGCGGTGGCGAGCCCGCCGTTCTGCTCGTGTCTGATGAGACGGGCACCCGGCACCTCGCGTTCGGCGCGCTCGAGGATCTCGGGAGTCCCGTCCTTGGAGCAGTCGTCGACGAGCAGGAATTCGAAGTCCTCGCGGGCGTTGGCCTGCAGGCTTCTGAGGGTGTCGGGTGCGTATGTCTGCACGTTGTAGAACGGCACGATGACGGAGAGCTTAACCACTCGCGTGAGCCTAGGGCCGGGCCCCGGCATTCGCTCTTACCCTCAGGGAAATTGCGGGTGAACAACTTGTAAATCAGTTCCTTTCGTGCGGCTTTTCGCGAAGCGTAGACACGCTGTTAACCATCTGTTGTGGCCCAGTTGGGCCGTGAAACGGAATGCCTTTCTAACGTGCTCGACGTGCCATCAAGTACCAGCGAGGCCGTACGGATCGCCGTACTCGCCGACTCCGACACCCGGTGGAAATGGGGTGCGCTCACCGCGCGCCGTATCGCACCGAACCTCCCTCCTGACTCCATAGAGCTGAGCGGCTTTCTGCTGCGCGGCCGGGCCACTCCCACGGCCCGCCAGCTCGCGGAGGTGGGAGTGAGCGCCGACGACCTGCGCGAGGTGACCGGGAACGAGTTCCTGCGGGCCATACGCGACGAGTCGTACGACGTGGTCGTGCTCGCCCTCGTCGGCGGCGCGGTCCAGGCCGTGCTGCACGGGATCGCCGCACTGGACCTGCCGCGCCGGCCCGTGGTCGTCACCGGCTATGTCGGCGTCGTCTACGAGAAGCTCGCCGACGGACTCCTGCTGCGGCATGGCGCGGACCTGGTCCTCGCCAACTCCCGTCACGACGCGGACCGGTTCCGCGCGGTGTACGAGGGCGTGGGCGCCGACGCCTCCTCCGTCACCGAGGCCGCACTGCCCTTCCTCGGCGGCGCTCCCTACGAGGCCGCGGCCGGCCGCGACACCGTCGTCTTCGCCGCCCAGCCCTCCGTGCCCGAGTCCCGCGCCGACCGCACCTATCTGCTGCGCCGGCTCGTCGAGCACGCCAGGCTCCACCCGGAGCGGGACGTACTGCTCAAGCTGCGCTCCAAGCCCGGCGAGCACACCACCCACCTGGAAGAGCTTCCGTACCAGAAGCTCGCCGACAAACTTCCCGGCGGACTGCCGCCCAACTTCAGCCTGGTGTACGGGCACATGGGCGAGGTACTCGACCGCACCGACCTGCTGGTGACCGTCTCCTCGACGGCCGCGCTGGAGTCGCTGCACCGCCGCATCCCGACCGCCGTCCTCAGCGATCTCGGCGTCCGCGAGACCCTCGGCAACCACCACTTCCTCGGCTCCGGGCTGCTCACCTCCTGGGACCGCCTCGACGGCGGCCACCGGCCCACGCCGGACCCGGAGTGGCTGTCCCGGCAGGGCGTGGCCGCGGACGGCGGATACGACACGGCCTTCGACGCGGCACGCAAGCGGGTCGCCGAACTGCTCGAGCGGCTCGAACTGCCGCCGATCGAGCCGTACTACACACCGGCCACCGCGCCCGGCTACCTGCCCGGCATCCTCGCCCGCCACCACCTGGCCCCGGACGGCACACCGCTGGCCGGCGCGGCCCCCACGACCGAGATCAGCGGCGTCCGCCGCGTGCTGCGCGACGCCGTACGCAACGCCGCGCGCGGCGCGTACCGCCACGGCGTCCAGCGCGTCGCCCCGATCATCCGCCGGATGGGCGAGCTGTGACCGCCCCGGGCGACGACGCCTCCTCGCAATTCCCGTACTCAGGAGCCCCGATGACCGTTCTCGCCGTGATCCCAGCCCGGGGCGGCTCCAAAGGCGTACCGGCCAAGAACCTGGCGTCCGTCCGCGGTGTGCCGCTGGTGGCCCGTGCCGTACGCGAGAGCCTCGCCGCCCCGCTGGTCACCGATGTCGTGGTCTCCACCGACGACCCGGAGATCGCGGCCGTCGCGCGCGGCGCGGGAGCCGAAGTGGTGCTGCGGCCGGCCGCCATCGCCGGTGACACCGCCACCAGCGAGGCCGCGGTGCTGCACGCCATGGACGCCTTCGAGGCGATGCGCGGCGCGCCGGTCGACGTGGTGCTGCTCGTCCAGTGCACCAGCCCGTTCCTGACCCGCGAGGACGTCGAGGGCGTCGCCGCAGCGGTCATCGAGGGCGGCGCGGACAGCGCGGTCACCGTCGCTCCGTTCCACGGCTTCGTCTGGCGCGAGCGGAACCCGCAGGAGAACGCCGGCGAACCTTCCATCGGCGCCCAGCGCGTCGGCGGCTCGACCACACTGCTCGTCGACACCGCGGCCACGTCCGGCTACGGCGTCAACCACGACGCCTCCTTCCGGCCGCGCCGCCAGGACCGTCCGCAGGACTTCCTGGAGACGGGCGCCGCGTACGCCATGGCGGCCACCGGCTTCCGCGAGGCCGGCCACCGCTTCTTCGGCCGCACCGCGCTCGTCCAGACCGACCCCGCCAGGGTCCTGGAGGTCGACGACCCGCACGACCTCGCCCGGGCCCGTGCGCTCGCCCCCCTGCTCGACGCTCCCGCGCTGCCCGCGCGCGAGGACGTCGACGCCGTCGTGCTCGACTTCGACGGCACCCAGACCGACGACCGGGTCTACATCGACGCGGAGGGCCGCGAGACCGTCGCGGTCCACCGCGGCGACGGCCTCGGCATCGCGCATCTGCGCACGTCCGGTCTGGCACTGCTGATCCTGTCCACCGAGCAGAACCCGGTGGTCGCAGCCCGCGCCCGCAAGCTCAAGATCCCCGTCCTGCACGGCATCGACCGCAAGGACCTCGCACTGAAGCAGTGGTGCGAGGAACAGGGCATCGCACCGGAGCGGGTGCTCTACGTCGGCAACGACGTCAACGATCTTCCGTGCTTCGACCTCGCCGGCTGGCCCGTAGCCGTCGCGAGTGCGCACGGATCCGTTCGCGCCGCCGCGCGTGCCGTCACCACGACGCCCGGCGGTGAGGGGGCGATCAGGGAGATCGCCTCCTGGCTTCTCGGCCCGACGCTCAACACCCCCGCCACGTCCCACAACTCCCCCGAGCAGTAAGGAACTACCCCCATGAGCACGTCCCGTCTGCGTACCCTCGGCACCAGGACAGCCGGGCCGGGCCACCCTGTTTACGTCACGGGTGAGATCGGCATCAACCACAACGGCGACCTGAACAACGCCTTCGCGCTGATCGACGCCGCCGCCGATGCCGGCTGTGACGCGGTGAAGTTCCAGAAGCGCACCCCGGAGATCTGCACCCCGCGCGACCAGTGGGACATAGAGCGCGACACCCCCTGGGGCCGGATGACCTACATCGACTACCGCCACCGTGTGGAGTTCGGTGAGGACGAGTACCGCCAGATCGACGAGCACTGCAAGAAGCGCGGCATCGACTGGTTCGCCTCTCCGTGGGACACCGAGGCCGTCGCCTTCCTGGAGAAGTTCGACGTCCCGGCCCACAAGGTGGCCTCCGCCTCGCTGACCGACGACGAGCTGCTGCGTGCCCTGCGCGCCACCGGCAAGACGGTCATCCTCTCCACCGGCATGTCGACGCCGAAGCAGATCCGGCACGCGGTGGAGGTGCTGGGCAGCGACAACATCCTGCTCTGTCACGCCACCTCGACGTACCCGGCGAAGGCGGAGGAGCTCAACCTCCGCGTCGTCAACACCTTGCAGGCCGAGTTCCCGAACGTCCCGATCGGCTACTCCGGCCACGAGACCGGACTGCAGACCACGCTCGCCGCGGTCGCGCTCGGCGCCGCCTTCGTCGAGCGCCACATCACCCTCGACCGCGCCATGTGGGGCTCCGACCAGGCCGCCTCCGTCGAGCCGGGCGGCCTGCAGCGCCTGGTCCGCGACATCCGCACCATCGAGGCCGCTCTCGGTGACGGCATCAAGAAGGTGTACGAGTCCGAGCTCGGCCCGATGAAGAAGCTCCGCCGGGTCACGGGCGTCATCGCCGAGGCCGAGCAGGCCGAGCCGGTCACGGTCTGACGCCCATGGACCTCGCCTTCGTCGAGTCTCCGGTCCAGCTCCTGAACGTCCTGGAGTGGGCCCATGCCCGGCCGGGTGCGCCGCTGACCGGAGTCCCGGCGCAGCCGGCGGGGCCCGTACGGCAGGCGGCGCCGGCCGGCCTCACCGTGGTCGTCCTGTCGCCCACCGACCCGATGTCGCGGGGCCAGCTGCGCCGGATGGCGGAGCTGGCCCGCGACGAGGGCTTCACGGTGCGCTGGCAGGAGGCACGCGGCGGGGCGGGCAAGCCGCTGAAGACGGTGCGCGAGCTGGCCCCGATGCTGCATCGCGCCGATCGCATCGTCATCGGTGACCCGTTCTCGCGCTACGTGCAGCTGCTGCTGACCCTGGTCGGCGGCAAGGATCTGACCGTGGTCGACGACGGCACCGCCACGATGGAGTTCGTGGCGCAACTGGCGCGCGGCGAGAAGCTGGTGCGCTGGCACCGGCGCGGCAGGCGGGGTCCGCGCGAGATGGTGCTCGCGCCGGTGACATTCCTGGCCAGGCGGCGGCTGAGGCCGTCGCGGACCCGCGCGGTCGAGGTGTTCACCGCGATGCCGGTCGAGCCGCCGCCGGGCATCACGGTCGCGCTGAACACCTTCGGCTGGACCCGCTCGCGGTTCGGCCCGCCGAAGATCACCAAGGGCTCTGACCTGGTTGGCACCTCGCTGGTGGAGACCGGGGTCGTCGATCCGGACCAGTATGTGGAGGCGGTCTCAGCGCTGGCCCGCAACCACGGGGCCGTGCGCTACTTCGCGCACCGCCGGGAGAGCAGCGACAAGCTCCACCGGCTCGCCGTGGAGACCGGCCTGGAGATAGTCCGGCCCGATCTTCCGCTGGAGCTGATCGCCCGCCGTGGCCCGATCGGCCGCACGGTGCTCAGTTTTCCGTCCACCGTGGTCCACACGCTGCCGCTGGCGCTCGCGGGCACCGGCGTCAGGGTGGCTGTCTGCGACATCGCCCCGGAGTGGCTCAGAGACACCGCCTCGCCCCGTGCGCAGGGCTTTCTCGCAGGCGTCACGGGCACGGCGACCGATGTGCAGAGGCTGCCCGCACCGGCCTGAAGCCTGATCCCGCGGGTCCGGCCGGTTGAGCTTCGGTCAAGAAGAGGAGTGAGCTTACCCACACGGCCGGGCAATCATGCACCTCGCGGCCATCTTTCCATCCCCGATCGGGTTGAAGTTTTGTTGATCAGTGGCCAGTTGGCCCATGTCTGGGCTTACGCTTCAACAGGTGAACCAACTGATGTCCCGCGAATCCGAAGCCGACCTGCCCGGGGGAGCACTGCCGGGTGTGCTCTCCGAGTCGCTGCGCGCCGAACTGATTGCGTTCCGCCGTGACCTGCACATGCACCCCGAGCTCGGCAACCAGGAGTTCCGTACGACCGCCGCGCTCAAGGCGCGCCTGGAGGAAGCGGGCCTCGAGCCCCGCGTCCTCACCGTCGGCACCGGACTCATCTGCGACATCGGTACGTGGGACGGAGTACGTCCCAGGCTCGCGATCCGCGCGGACATCGACGCGCTGCCCATCCCGGACACCAAGACCGTGCCGTACCGCTCCACCGTGCCCGACCGGGCGCACGCCTGCGGCCACGACGTGCACACCACCACCGTCCTCGGCGCCGGGATCGTGCTCGCCGAGCTCGACCGGCAGGGGCTGCTTCCGCAGCCCGTGCGGCTGATCTTCCAGCCCGCCGAAGAGGTGCTGCCGGGCGGTGCGCCCGACGCCATCGAGTCCGGCGTCCTGGAAGGCGTGGGCAAGATCATCGCGGTGCACTGCGATCCCCGGGTCGACGCGGGCGTCATCGGGCTGCGGCCCGGACCCATCACCTCCGCCTGCGACCGTCTCGAGGTCACTCTCGACGGCCCCGGCGGCCACACCGCACGGCCGCATCTGACCACCGACCTGGTCACCGCCGCATCGAAGGTCGTCACCGAGGTCCCGGCGCTGCTCGCCCGCCGGGTCGACGCCCGTTCCGGTCTCGCCGTCACCTGGGGCCGTATCGAGGCCGGCCACGCCTGCAACGTCATCCCGCAGCACGCCGAACTCTCCGGCACCGTCCGCTGCCTGGATCTGCCGGGCTGGCGTGCCGCGCCCGACCTGGTGCACGCGGCCATCGACGAGATCGCCACGCTGCACCGCGCCAAGTCCCAGATCAACTACATCCGCGGAGTCCCGCCGGTCGTGAACGACCCGGTGCTGACCGAGCTGCTGCGCGACGCGCAGACGGTGCGCCGCGGATCGTATGCGATCGAGGACACCGAACAGAGCCTGGGCGGCGAGGACTTCTCCTGGTACCTGGAGCATGTGCCGGGCGCGATGGCCCGGCTTGGGGTCCGTACGCCGGGTGACACGACCCGACACGATCTGCACCGCGGGGACTTCGACGCCGACGAACTCGCGATCGAGGTCGGGGTCGAGCTGTTCACGGCGGCTGCGCTGCTCGACGGCGAGCGCGCGTAGCACGCCGACAACGGAGCACAGGCGGGCATCCGGCCGCATTTGGCACCATTCATGGCTTTCGGGAAAACCGTCGTCGGGCGGTGTATATGTGCCTGACGACGGCTCCAGAGGTGTACGTTGCCGTTGTAGAGGCGCTACGACGTGCGGAGCCCATGGCTTGTTCGCGACGATCCGATAACGACTCATGAACAGGGCTTTAACTGACATCTACGCGCGTTACGATCGCCGCGAAACCAGCGCCGGAAGTGGCGCTTTCGGTCAGGTTTTAAGGAGCCCCCCAGTGCGCCGGATCACCAGGATCGCCACCGTGGGCATCGCGTCCGCGGCTCTCGCGCTGTCCGCCACCGCGTGTGGCGGCAAATCGTCTTCCGACTCCGGGTCGGACAACGGCGGCAAGGTCGCCATCGCGTACGACATCGGCGGCCGGGGCGACCAGTCGTTCAACGACGCCGCCTACGCCGGCCTGGCGAAGGCCGAGAAGGACCTCGGCGTCGACGGCACCGAGGCCGAGCCCACCGAGGGTGAGGGCGACCCGGACAAGGTCCAGCGCCTCACCGAGCTGGCCCGCGCCGGCAACAACCCGGTGATCGGCGTCGGCTTCGCCTACGCGCCGGCCATCGCCGAGGTCGCGCCGAAGTTCCCGGACACCACCTTCGGTCTCATCGACGACACCTCCAAGACCGGCAAGAACATCGCCAACATGGTCTTCAACGAGGAGCAGGGTTCCTACCTGGCCGGCGTCGCCGCCGCCAAGGTGACCAAGACGAACACCGTCGGCTTCATCGGCGGCGTCGAGACCCCGCTGATCAAGAAGTTCGAGGCGGGTTACGTCCAGGGCGTGAAGGACACCAACAGCGCGGTCAACGTCAAGGTCCAGTACCTGACGCAGCCGCCGGACTTCGGTGGCTTCTCCAAGCCCGACCTGGGCAAGGCCGCCGCGCAGGGCCAGCTCGACGCGGGCGCCGACGTGATCTACGCCGCCGCCGGCCTCGCGGGCTCCGGCTCGATCGAGGCGACCTCGAAGGCCGGCAAGTGGGCCATCGGCGTCGACTCCGACCAGTACAACCAGAAGGGTCTGGCGGCCTACAAGAACTCCATCCTCACCTCGGTGACCAAGGATGTCTCGGGTGCCGTCTTCAACCTGATCAAGTCGGTCGAGGACGGTAAGCCGCAGTCCGGTGAGATCCGCTACGGTCTCGCCGACAACGGTGTGGGCCTGGCCGCCTCGAACCCGGCGTACACCAAGATGACCGAGGTCGTCGCCGCGGTCGACAAGGCGAAGGCCGAGATCACCGCCGGCACCATCAAGGTCAAGACCGCTCCGTAACCGGACAGCCGGGACCATCGTCCCGGGGTCCGGCCGGACGGCGAACAGCCGTCTGACCGGACCCCGGGACGGGTTTCGGCACCGGTTTTTGGCTTTCGGCAGTGCTACGCGCGTAGAGCGCTCTCTGACGCGATAACTTCGCCCCGCCCCTGCCTGCCCTTCCTGCCCTCCTGCCTCTTTCCCGCCAAGGAGAGTGCGTCATCAACGCGTCCAGCCCTCCTGCCGCCGTAGAACTGCGCGGCATCACCAAGCGCTTCCCCGGCGTCGTCGCCAACCACGACATCGACATCACCATCCGCAAGGGCACCGTGCACGCCCTCGTCGGTGAGAACGGTGCCGGCAAGTCGACCCTGATGAAGATCCTCTACGGCATGCAGAAGCCGGACGAGGGCACCATCACCGTCGACGGCGACCAGGTCACCTTCTCCAGCCCGGCCGACGCCATCGCGCGCGGCATCGGCATGGTCCACCAGCACTTCATGCTGGCCGACAACCTCACGGTGCTGGAGAACGTCGTTCTCGGCGGCGAGAAGCTGTACGGCATCGGCGCCAAGGCCCGTAAGAAGATCCAGGAGATCTCGGACGCGTACGGCCTGAACGTGCGCCCCGACGCCCTGGTCGAGAACCTCGGTGTCGCCGACCGCCAGCGCGTGGAGATCCTCAAGGTCCTCTACCGCGGCGTCCACACGCTGATCCTCGACGAGCCGACCGCCGTGCTCGTGCCGCAGGAGGTCGACGCGCTCTTCGCCAATCTGCGCGACCTCAAGGCCGAGGGCCTCACCGTCATCTTCATCTCGCACAAGCTCGGCGAGGTCCTGAAGGTCGCCGACGAGATCACGGTGATCCGCCGCGGCACCACCGTCGGCACCGCCGACCCGCGCAGCACCACGACCAAGCAGCTCGCCGAGCTGATGGTCGGCAGCGAGCTGCCCTCGCCCGAGACCCGCGAGTCGACGGTGACGGACGTGCCGCTGCTCCAGGTCTCCGACCTGCGCCTGACCGTGACCGACCCGGACGGCGTGATCCGCGAGGTGCTCGCCGGCATCAACTTCACCATCCACAAGGGTGAGGTCATGGGCATCGCGGGCGTCGAGGGCAACGGCCAGACCGAGCTCATCGAGGCGCTGATGGGCCTGCGCGACCCGGACGGCGGCGTGATCACGCTCGACACGGCCGACATCTCGCACGCGCCGACCCGCAAGCGCCGCGAGGGCGGCATTGGCTACATCCCCGAGGACCGCCACCGGCACGGACTGCTGCTGGAGTCGCCGCTCTGGGAGAACCGCATCCTCGGCCATGTCACCGAGCGTCCCAACAGCAAGAACGGCCTGCTCGACCTCAAGGCGGCCCGCAAGGACACCGAGCGGATCGTGCGCGAGTACGACGTCCGTACGCCCGGCATCGAGGTCACCGCCGCCTCGCTCTCCGGCGGCAACCAGCAGAAGCTGATCGTCGGCCGCGAGATGAGCCACAGCCCCAAGCTGCTGATCGCCGCCCACCCCACCCGTGGCGTGGACGTCGGCGCTCAGGCCGCGATCTGGGACCAGATCCGCGAGGCGCGCCGTGAGGGCCTCGCGGTGCTGCTGATCTCGGCCGACCTGGACGAGCTCATCGGGCTCTCCGACACCCTGCGGGTGATGTACCGGGGCCGGCTGGTCGCGGACGCCGACCCCGCCGCGATCACACCGGAGGAGCTCGGCACGGCCATGACCGGCGCTGCCACCGGCCACCTGGAAGCACCCGAGCAGCCTGAGAACGGTGAGGGCCGATGAAGAAGTTCGACAAGGACCGGCTGGTTCTGGGCCTGGCCGGCCCGGTGCTCGCGCTGGTCGTGGCCTTCGCGCTCACCTCGGTGGTGCTGCTCGTCTCGGACCGCAATCCGATCGAGCCGTACCAACTGATGTGGGACAACGCCCAGTTCACCGATGTCCAGGTGCTGATCGTCAACCAGGCCGGTACGTACTACCTCGCCGCGCTCGCCGTGGCCATCGGCTTCCGGATGAACCTGTTCAACATCGGTGTGGACGGCCAGTACCGCCTCGCGGCGATGCTCGCGGCAGCCGCCGGCGCCGCGGTGGAGCTGCCCGGGCCGCTGCACATTCTGCTGATCGTGCTCGTCGCGATGTTCGTCGGCGCGTTCTGGGCCGGCATCGCGGGCATCCTGAAGACCACCCGCGGAGTCAGCGAGGTCGTTTCCACGATCATGCTCAACGCGATCGCGACCAGCGTGATCGCCTGGTTGATCCTGGACAAGAACCTCGGTGACCTGGCGCCCGGCTCCAACGAACTGACCACCGGCGAGATCGCCGAGTCCGGCTGGTTCCCGGGCCTGGACGTCGACGGCGGAGTCATCTACGGCTTCACCTTCGTCGCCTTCGCGCTCGGCATCGTCTACTGGTTCGTGCTCAACCGCACCCGCTTCGGCTTCGACCTGCGCGCCACCGGCGCCAGTTCGTCGGCGGCCCAGGCGAGCGGTGTGGACGCCAAGAAGATGGTCCTCACCGCGATGCTGATCTCCGGCGCGGTCGCCGGTCTGACGTCCATGCCGCTGCTGCTGGGCCAGACCCACACGTACAGCCTGAGCTTCCCGGTCGGCGTCGGCTTCACCGGCATCACGATCGCGCTGCTCGGCCGCAACGGCCCGATCGGCATCTTCTTCGCCGCGCTGCTGATCTCCTTCATCGAGAAGACCTCGGCCTCGCTGGACCAGCACGGCTACGAGAAGGAGATCGCCACGATCATGCAGGGCCTGATCGTGATCTCGGTCGTCGTCTCCTACCAAGTGGTCGGCCAGTACGGGCTCCGCCGACAGCAACAGAAGGTCGGCGAGGAACTTGCCGCCCAGGCTCGCAAGACCAAGAAGGAGGGGGCAGCCGCATGAGCGAGTCCACGAGCAGCGTTTCGGTCGCGGCAGTCGCGCCCAAGAAGGGCGGCGGACGCCGCAAGCTGTCGCTCCCGGTGATCCTGCTGATCATCGCGGGCGGCCTCGCGCTGTTCGCGCTGGTCCGCGTGATCAGCGGCGCGAACGACCTCACCTCCGTCGGCCAGGTCTCCGGCGCACTCCAGCTCGCCGTGCCGATCGGCCTCGCCGGACTCGGCGGCCTGTGGTCCGAGCGGGCCGGAGTGGTCAACATCGGCCTCGAGGGCATGATGATCCTCGGCACCTGGTTCGGCGCCTGGGCGGGCTACCAGTGGGGCCCGTGGACCGGTGTCCTGATGGGCATCGTCGGCGGCGCGCTCGGCGGTCTGCTGCACGCGATCATGACCGTCACCTTCAACGTCAACCACATCGTCTCCGGTGTGGCGGTCAACATCCTGGCCGTCGGCGTGACCCGCTATCTGTCGAACTTCACCTTCGCGGAGGCGGAGGGCGGCTCGTCGAAGCAGTCCCCGCGCATCGACCAGATCACCGACATCACCATCCCGGGACTCTCGGACTGGCTGGGCGATCTACAGGCCCGGCACTGGTTCTTCATCTCCGACCTGGCAGGTGTGCTCGGCGGTCTGATGACCAACCTGTCGCTGCTGACCGTGCTGGCGCTGCTGCTGATCCCGGGCACCTGGTGGGTCCTGTGGCGTACGTCCTTCGGCCTGCGGCTGCGGTCCTGCGGTGAGAACCCGGTCGCCGCCGAGTCCCTGGGCGTCAACGTCTACAAGTACAAGTACATCGCCGTCACCGTCTCCGGCGGACTGGCGGGCCTGGGCGGCGCGTTCCTCGCGATCGTCGCCACCGGCATCTACCAGGAGGGCCAGACCGGCGGCCGCGGCTACATCGGTCTCGCGGCCATGATCTTCGGCAACTGGATGCCGGGCGGCACGGCGCTGGGCGCCGGGCTCTTCGGCTTCACCGACGGCCTCAAGCTGCGCGGCGGCGCCGAGAACGTGCACGCGATGCTGCTTCTGCTGGCGCTTCTGCTGGTGCTCGTCTTCGCCTGGCAGCTCTACAAGAAGAAGCACTGGCAGGCCGGGATCGCACTCGCCGTGGCCGCGCTGCTGTTCACCTGGTACTCGCTGACCGACCTGCTGCCGAGTCAGTTCGTGGACGCCGCGCCGTATGTCGCGACGCTGCTGGTGCTGGCGCTCTCCGCGCAACGGCTGAGGATGCCCAAGGCCGACGGCATGCCGTACAAGAGGGGCCAGGGGAAGTGACGACGCCGGCCGTCGACTGGGAAGCCCTGCGGGAGCAGGCGCGTGAGGCCATGGCGCACGCGTACGCGCCCTACTCGGGCTACCCGGTCGGCGTGGCGGCGCTCGTCGACGACGGCCGGACGGTGATCGGCTGCAATGTCGAGAACGCGTCGTACGGCCTTTCCCTGTGCGCGGAGTGCGGTCTGGTCTCGCAGCTCCAGGCCACGGGCGGCGGCCGGCTCACCCACTTCACGTGTGTGGACGGCAGCGGTGAGCTGCTGGTGCCGTGCGGGCGGTGCCGTCAGCTGCTGTACGAATTCGGCGGCTCCGAGCTGCTGTTGGACACCCCCGACGGTGTCCGGACCATGGCCGAGATGCTCCCGCAGGCGTTCGGCCCCGGGCATCTGGGATAGCAACTCGCGGCCCTTCCGTTCAGGCGGAAGGGCCGTACCCGTACGCTTTCTCTATGCGCGTAGAGCGACTCTGAGCCACTCTGGGAGGAATTTCATGGACGTCATCTCCGTCATCCGCACCAAGCGGGACCGGGGCGAGCTGAGCCCCGAGCAGATCGACTGGGTCATCGACGCCTACACGCGCGGTGAGGTCGCCGACGAGCAGATGTCGGCGCTGGCGATGGCGATCCTCCTGAACGGCATGAACCGTACGGAGATCGCCCGCTGGACCGCCGCGATGATCGCCTCCGGTGAGCGCATGAACTTCGACGCGCTCTCCCGCCCCACCGTCGACAAGCACTCCACCGGCGGCGTCGGCGACAAGATCACGCTGCCGCTCGCACCTCTGGTCGCCGCCTGCGGCGCCGCCGTACCGCAGCTGTCCGGCCGCGGCCTCGGCCACACCGGCGGCACGCTCGACAAGCTGGAGTCCATCCCCGGCTGGCGCGCCCTGCTCTCCAACGAGGAGATGCTGCACGTCCTCGACACCACCGGCGCGGTGATCTGCGCGGCGGGCAACGGCCTGGCCCCCGCGGACAAGAAGCTCTACGCGCTGCGCGATGTCACCGGCACCGTCGAGGCCATCCCGCTGATCGCCTCCTCGATCATGTCCAAGAAGATCGCCGAGGGCACCGGCTCCCTCGTCCTGGACGTCAAGGTCGGCACCGGCGCCTTTATGAAGACCATCGAGGACGCCCGCGAACTGGCCTCCACCATGGTCGCGTTGGGCACCGACAGCGGAGTGAAGACCGTCGCGCTGCTCACCGACATGTCCACCCCGCTCGGCCTCACCGCCGGCAACGCCCTGGAGGTCCGGGAGTCCGTCGAGGTCCTGGCGGGCGGCGGCCCCGCCGATGTCGTCGAGCTGACCCTGGCGCTGGCCCGGGAGATGCTGGACGCGGCCGGTATCAAGGACGCGGACCCCGCCAAGGCCCTGGCCGACGGCTCAGCGATGGACGTCTGGCGCCGCATGATCGCGGCCCAGGGCGGTGACCCCGACGCCACGCTCCCGGTCGCCCGTGAGCAGCACGTCGTGACCGCGCCGTCCTCCGGTGTACTCACCCGCCTCGACGCGTACGACGTCGGCATCGCCGCCTGGCGCCTGGGCGCGGGCCGCGCGCGCAAGGAGGACCCGACGCAGGAGGGCGCGGGTGTCGAACTGCACGCCAAGCCGGGCGAGCAGGTGACCGCGGGCCAGCCGCTGCTGACCCTGCACACGGACACACCGGAGAAGTTCTCGTACGCGCTCAAGTCGCTGACCTCGGCGTACGACATCGCTCCCGAGGGCACGAAGTTCACCGCGGACCCGATCGTGCTGGACCGCATCGCCTGACGGCGGCCCAGGGCCTGTCTCTTGGATCAGGCCTTGGCCGATGAGTTCCGGGCGCGAGCGCAGTCTCTTAGGTGTGGACGCCACGCAGCCCATGGTCATGCGCATCGCCGGGAGAGTGACGCCGGCCGATGTGCCGCGCCTGTGCGAGGAGTTGAGCGCGCGGCTCATCGGCGCCGGCGAGGACGGCACCGAGGTGATCTGTGATGTGGGCGGGCTGAGCCGGCCGGATCTGGCGGCGGTCGACGCGCTGGCCCGCCTCCAGCTCACCGCCCGCCGCCTCGGCTGCCGCATCAGCCTCCGCGGCGCGGACGCCGAGCTGCGGGCCCTGCTGGAGCTGGTGGGCCTGGCCGAGGTCACCCAGCCTTTTACGCGTCCTTCTCCAGGCGCGTCGGCAGATCGAACAGCGGGAACCAGCGCTCCGTATCCAGGAACGAATTGATGCCCGTGATCCGGCCGTCCACGATCTCGATGACCATCAGCGCCCACGGAGTGAAGCCGTCGCCGTCCTCCGCCGGGTGGTAGTGCGCGAACGCCGGAGTGCCGTTGGCCACGGTCGGGACCAGCCGCGAGCCGCGGCAGACCGAGCCGACGCCCAGCATCCAGCCCACGATGTTGTCGTGGCCCTGGAGCCACAGGTCATAGGGCGGCATGGAGAGCGTGGCGTCTTCGTGCAGCAGGGCCGTCAGCGCCTGCATGTCGTAGCCCTCGAAGGCCGCCACATAGCGGTCGAGCAGCTTCTGCTGCTCGTCGTCGAGCGGGTCGGCCGCGTCCGTCGACGCGGGCTCCGACTCGGCGAGCGTCGCCCGCGCCCGCTGGAGCGCGCTGTTGACGGAGGCGACCGATGTGTCCAGCAGCTCGGACACCTCGCTCGCCTTCCAGGCCAGCACCTCGCGCAGGATCAGCACCGCACGCTGCTTGGGCGGCAGGTGCTGCAGTGCGGCGACGAACGCCAGCCGGATGGTCTCGCGCTCCACCGCCGTCTCCGCCGGGTCCGCGACCGACGGCAGCACACGTCCGTCGGGCACCGGCTCCAGCCAGGTGATCTCGGGACGGCTGGTGAGCTGGGCCTGGGCGACGGGCGTGGCGGAGGTGAGGTCCATCGGGCGGGCCCGGCGGTTTCCCGCGTTCAGCATGTCGAGACAGACGTTGGTCGCGATGCGGTAGAGCCAGGACCGCAGCGACGACCGGCCTTCGAACTTCTCGAAATTCCGCCAGGCCCGCACCATGGTGTCCTGCACGGCGTCTTCCGCCTCGAAGGCGGAGCCGAGCATGCGGTAGCAGTAACCGGTGAGCTCCCGGCGGTACTGCTCCAGTCTGGATTCGAGGTCCTTCGTCGTTGCCACATCAGTCATCGGGTCCACCCCTGTCGCCCCTTGGCACCAGCCCTTCGGAAGCTACAGGAGGGGACTGACAATCGGGGGTCAGGTTCCGGGCTTGCGCCCGTAGACGTACACGTCGTCGCCGTTCTTCAGCAGATTCCAGTATGCCTTCGCGTCCGTGGGCCGCATATTGACGCAGCCGCCGGAGCCGGGCGGGTTGTAGACCGACTTCGTGACCGAGTGGAAGGCCTGGCCGCCGTCGAAGAACTGCGAGTACGGCATCCGCACCTTGTAGAGCGTCGACCAGTGGTTGATGCTGCGCCAGTAGATCTTCTTGGAGCCGGTGCGGGTCTCGGTGCCGTTCTTCCCGGTGCGCACCGGGACCGGGCCGTACTTCAGATTCTTGCCGTCCTGGATCCAGCTCAGCTGCCGGGTCAGGTCGACACAGGCGATACGGCCCTTGTTCGTCGGGCACTTGCCTGCCGCGTTCGGGTTCTTGCCGGCCGCACGCTGCGCCAGGATCGTGCTCATGGTGCGCCAGGTGATCGGTCCCGCGTAGCCGATCGTCGGTGTGATCCCGTGCCAGCCCTGGAACTGCCGGATCTTCAGGCAGTCGGACGCCGACTGCCTGCCGTCGACCTTGAGCCCCAGGAATTTCTCGACCTGCTTCTGGTACGGCCCCGTCGACGTCGTGCACGACGCCGCCTGCGCGGTTCCGCCGCCGATTGCCATGGTCAGCGGGACTATGAGGCCCGTAAGCCCCAGGACTGTCCCCGCGCGTCTCCCGTTTATGTGTTTCACAGCCACCAACTTTCCTTCGCCGTCTGCGGGTTTGACGCACGTCGGGGAGTTGGAGTTGTACGGATTAGCAACCCGATTCTGTGTTATTTCAGCGCCGGGCCGTGGCGAGCAGCATCCGGTGCTCGGCGCGGGCCACCCGGGTCCCGTACAGCGTGATCGACACGACGCCGAGCACCGCGAGCAGACCCAGCAGCACCGTGCCCGCCCAGCCGCCGGAGTGGAAGGCGATCGCGCCGAGCGTGCCGCCCGCGCTGCTGCCGAGGTAGTACGCCGACTGGTAGAGCGCGGACGCCTGGGCCCGGCCCGTCTTGGCCGTACGGCTCACCGAGGACGAGGCGACCGCATGGCCCGCGAAGAAGCCCGCGGTGATCAGCACCAGGCCGACGAGTACGGCGGGCAGCGAGTCGGCCAGCGAGAGCAGCAGGCCCGCGGTGGTCGTGGTGACCGCGAGATACAGCGCACCGCGGCGGCCGAGACGGCCCACCAGCTTGCCGGCCGCCGCCGACGAGACCGTGCCCACCAGATAGACCAGGAAGATCGAGCCGATGACGCCCTGCGGAAGGCTGAACGGGGCCTCGACCAGGCGGTATCCGATCACCGTGTAGACCGCGCCGAACACCGTCATGAACAGCGCGCCGATCCCGTACAGCCGCAGCAGCAGCGGATCGGAGAGATGGCCGCGCACGGACTGCGCCAGCGCCTTCGGGTTCAGCGAACCGGGCGTGAAATGGCGGGCCTTGGGCAGCAGCGCCCGGAAGACCAGCGCGCACACCACCGCCAGCAGGCCGATCGCGGCGAGCGCCGCGCGCCAGCCCCACAGCTGGGCCACCCAGCCCGCGACGATCCGGCCGCTCATGCCGCCGATGCTGTTGCCTGCGACGAACAGGCCGATCGCGGCCACCAGCGCCTTCGGCCGCACCTCCTCGGCGAGATACGCCATCGCCGACGCCGGCACCCCGGCCAGCGCCGCACCCTGCACCATGCGCAGCGCCACCAGCCACTCCAGGCTCGGCGCGAACGGCACCAGCAGTCCGACGACGACCGCGACCGCAAGGGACACGGTGATCAGCCTGCTCCGGCCGAAGCGCTCGGAGAGCGCGCTCAGCGGCAGTACGCACAGGGCCAGCGCGCCCGTCGCCGCGGAGACCGTCCAGCTGGCGGCGCTCGCGCTCACGCCGAAGTCGGCGGAGACGGCGGGCAGCAGCGCCTGCGTGGAGTAGAGAAGGGCGAAGGTGGCCACTCCGGCGGCGAAGAGCGCGAAGCTCATCCGGCGGTAGCCGGGTGTGGAGGGGGTCAGGCGGTCGTCGGACGGGGCGCCCACAGAGGTTGTGGACGCCTTGGTACTGGCAGGTGACATGCATCGAACGTAGGACGGCATTCCTCATGCGTCCAATGCATGGAATGGCGATAATCGTTCCCATGGTGCATCAACACAGCTCAGGGCCTCGGCTGTCACAGGGCAGTTACGAAGAAGACATCGCACTGCTGCTCGCTCCGCGCCTCGCGTACTTCGCCGGCGTCGCCCGGCACGAGCATGTGACGCGCGCCGCGCAGGAGACGGGCGTGCCGCAGTCGACGCTCTCGCGGGCGATGGTGCGGCTCGAGGAGGACCTCGGGGTCGCGCTGTTCGCCCGCAAGGGCCGTACGGTCTCGCTCACTCCGGCGGGCCGGACCTTCCTCGCCTCGGTCGAGCGCGCGCTCGCGGAGGTGGAGAAGGCGGCGGATTCGGTGCGTGCGGACGCGGATCCGACGGCGGGCAAGGTCGCCTTCGGATTTCTGCACACCATGGGCTCGGAGACCGTGCCCGAACTCATCCGCGCCTTCCGCGTCGACCATCCGCGGATCCGCTTCACGCTGGTGCAGAACTACGGCGAGGCCATGATCGAGCGCCTGCGGGCCGGGGAGCTCGACCTGTGCCTGACCTCACCGGTCCCGGACGCGCCGGACCTGGTGGCCCGGCGGCTGGACGAACAGCGGCTGCGGCTGGTGGTACCGGACGACCACCGGCTGGCGGGCCGCAAACGGATCCGCCTCGCCGAGGCCGCCGACGAGACCTTTGTGACGCTGGAGCCGGGCTACGGGCTGCGGCGGATCACCGACGACCTGTGCTCGCTGGCCGGGTTCACCCCGCGGATCGCGTTCGAGGGGGAGGAGACGGAGACGCTGCGAGGGCTGGTGGCGGCGGGTCTCGGGGTGGCGCTGCTGCCACCGCCGGCGGTGCCGCGGCCGGGTGTCGTGGAACTGACGGTCACCGCGCCGCGCGCGGTCCGCGAGATCGGCGTGGCCTGGCTGGACGGCCACCCGGACACGGTCCCGGTGGCCGCGTTCAAGCGCTTCCTGCTGTCGCGCAGGGGCGCGCTGCTCCCGGACTGAGCCACCTTTGACGACCCTGGGCCATCGGGTGAGCCCAACGTGTTCCGTGTCGAACGGAGTTGAATACAAGTATGGTCAGGTGCCTCATGCCGACCAGCAAGCACCTCGTCAGCGCGACCCGGCCGGCACTGTTCGCCGCGGCCGCGCTCCTCGTCACAACAGGATGCACAGCGATGGAAAGCGACGGACTCGACTACGAGCCCGAGAAGAAGGCGGTCGCCGACGCGAAGGCCTTGGTGCGCAGCCGGTCGAGCATCATTCTCGACGCAACCGGGCTGAAGGCCACGGCGACGAACGGGGCCCCGCACGCCACCCCCTGCGAGGAAGTGGAGCACGGCTACCGGATCAAGCACTTCTGGAAGATCCAGGGCCCTTCCAAGCCGGAGTTGAGCGCAGCGCTCCAGCGGCTCAAGGAGGAGCTTCCGAAGCGGGGATGGAAGGTGTACCGCTTCGAGCAGGCGAAGTCGAAGAATCGGCAGATGCAACTCGACGTCGAGGAAACGAAGCTGCACCACACGGTGACGATCGAGGAGGATTTCGTCCCGACCGGGCCGGACGCCTCCAAGTGGGAGAAGCAAGGCCGCGACGGTCTGCTCGTCGCCCTCGACTCGCCGTGCTACGTGGACCCGGCCTACAAGACCGGCGATCAGTGACCTGAGGGTCAAGGCCGCAAGGGCCTGCCGAAGCTCAAGGCCGCAAGGACTTTCCGAAGCCCGCCGCCAAAGGCATGCGCAGACCCAGTGGCGGCGGCGCCGCCAACGCGTCGGCGACCGGGCGGGCGAACGGGCGGGTGAAGAGCGCGCCGAGGACGAAGTCGGCCGCCAGGGCCAGGACTTCACTGTGGTGCTGCCGCAGCGCGTTCCCGTCCGTGTGGACCTCGAAGCGGCAGATGTCGTGGTGCGACCTCTTCGCCCGCGCCGCCAGCCGGTACGACAGCTCCGGATCCGTACGCTCGTCGTCCGTGCCGTGCACGATCAGCACCCGGCGGCCCGCCAGCTGCCGCACCGGTTCCGGAGTGGCCGCCATGTCGTCCTCCGGCAGCCAAGGGGCCATCGCCAGCGCCGAGTTGACCGCCGGGTGGCCCGCGGCGTGGAGGGCCGCGCGGCCGCCGAGGCCGTGGCCGACGAGGCACACCGGCACATCGCCGTACCGTCGCACCACCTCGTCCGCCGCCCAGGTCGCGTCCGCCGCGAGCTGCGCGTCGGGCCCGTTCCAGCCGCGAGAGCGGTAGTGGACGGGGTGCACCACCAGACCGTCGTCCCGGCCCGCGCGTGCCAGCGCCCGGCCCAGCGGCATGGCCATGGCGTAGGCCAGCGGTGAGGGTCTGCGTGCCGACTCCGGCTCGCCGTCCGGCAGCAGCAGCACCACCGCGCCCGCCGCGGAGTCGACTCCGGGCGCACCTCGACCGCCGGCCGGCCTGCCGAGCCGGGCCTGCGGAGGGTTACGGCTGCCTCGCGCTCCCCTTGCCACGGTCGTCGCTTCACGACGGGTGTCCGCCCTCCCGGCCTTGTCGGCCGGCCGCCCCCACCACAGGGGCAGTGCGTGGTGTGCCATGACAGAACAGTCTCAGAAGTACGGGTGTACTCCACCCGTACGCCCGGTCACTGTTACGTATCGACGCAGCGCGCTCTACGCGCGTAGGGGCTAGAGTGCGGAGATGACGAGCCAGACCCTCAACACGCCAACCGCGGACCAGATCCGCCGCGCTCCGAAGGTGCTCCTGCACGACCACCTCGACGGCGGGCTGCGTCCGGGCACGATCATCGAACTCGCCCAGCAGACGGGCTACTCATCCCTTCCCGAGAACGAGCCCGACAAGCTCGGCATCTGGTTCCACGAGGCCGCCGACTCCGGCTCGCTGGAGCGCTATCTCGAGACGTTCGCGCACACCTGCGCCGTCATGCAGACCCGGGACGCCCTGTTCCGCGTCGCCGCCGAGTGCGCCGAGGACCTCGCCGAGGACGGCGTGGTCTATGCCGAGGTGCGGTACGCCCCCGAGCAGCACCTGGAAGCCGGACTCTCGCTGGAAGAGGTCGTCGAGGCCGTCAACGAGGGCTTCCGAGAAGGCGAGCGGCGTGCCCGCGAGAGCGGCCACCGCATCCGCGTCGGCGCGCTGCTCACCGCGATGCGGCACGCGGCCCGCGCGCTCGAGATCGCCGAGCTGGCCAACCGTTACCGGGATCTCGGCGTCGTCGGCTTCGACATCGCGGGCGCCGAGGCGGGCTTCCCGCCCACCCGTCACCTCGACGCCTTCGAATATCTCAAGCGCGAGAACAACCACTTCACCATCCACGCCGGCGAGGCCTTCGGCCTGCCGTCGATCTGGCAGGCCCTCCAGTGGTGCGGCGCCGACCGGCTCGGCCACGGCGTGCGCATCATCGACGACATCGAGGTGGCGGAGGACGGCAGCGTGAAGCTCGGCCGGCTTGCCTCGTACGTACGGGACAAGCGCATTCCGCTGGAGCTCTGCCCGACGTCCAATCTGCAGACCGGTGCGGCCGTCTCGTACGCCGAGCATCCCATCGGACTGCTGCGCCGGCTGCACTTCAGGGCCACGGTCAACACGGACAACCGGCTGATGAGCGGCACCAGCATGTCGCGCGAATTCGAGCTGCTGACCGACACCTTCGGCTACACGCTCGACGACATGCAGTGGTTCACCGTCAATGCGATGAAATCCGCGTTCATTCCTTTCGATGAACGACTGGCGATGATCAATGACGTGATCAAGCCGGGTTATGCCGAGCTGAAATCCGAATGGCTGTTCAGGCAGACCGCCACGACCAGCGATTCTTCCCCCACCGAGGGCTGATCGCAGGCATCGGAAAGCGGCCGGGAACGTCAACACCCGGCCGCTTCGTGGTGTTTGCCACCCTTGTGGCACGGTGGCTAGCTTGCAGAGCCGCTCATATTCCCGTCCCAAGGACTCATCACTGATGAAGCAGTCTGCTGCCAAGACTCTCGGTGTCGCCGCTCTCGGCGCCGCCTTCGCCGCTGCCGCCGCCGGCACCGCCACCGCCGCGCCCGCGGCGCTCCCCTCGCTCGACACCGTCGCCAGCACGCTGCCGGTGCAGGATCTGCCGGTGCAGGACGCACTGACCAAGCTTCCGGCGGGCGCACCGGAGTCCCTGGCCGGCGGTCAGAACGCTCTGACGAACGCCGCGGGCACCCTGCCGGGCGCCCTCCAGGGCGCCGCCAACAAGGTGCTGCCCGCCGGCGGCGCCGCCGCACCCGCCGCCGCTCCCGCCGGCCTCCTCGGCGGCCTGCCGGTCGCCGGAGCGCTGCCTGTCGGCGGCGGTCTGCCGATCATCGGCTGACGATCGTCCTGAGGTCGTACTCAGTACGGCAAAGAAGTGGGGGGGGGGGGCCCGGGGGGGGGGGGGGGGGGCCCGGGGGGGTGGGGGGGGGGGGGGGGCGGGCCGCCCGCCCCCCCCCCGCCCCCCACCGCGCCCACGCCCCAATCAAC
>NZ_JBIRTX010000015.1:0-225840 GCF_044334895.1 Streptomyces sp. NPDC020681
AAACACGCGCCCCCCGGCGGGGGCGCTCGACCCCCCCCCCCCCGCCCCCCAGCCTTTTGCGACTTTTCTTAACCCCCCCCGCCTGGGGGGGGGGGGCGGGCGGCCCGCCCGCCCCCCCCCCTCCTCTCGTTCAAAAACACACAGCCAAAAACACGCAGCCGAAAACACTCGGCCGGAAAACACTCAGCCCAAGACCGTCAGCGCATCTTCCCGCCGCCTCGCGGCATCCGCATGCCCTTCGGCATCGGACCCTTCGGCAGCGGCATGTTGCTCATCAGGTCACCCAGCGCCCGCAGCCGGTCGTTCGCCGCCGTGACCTGCGGTCCCGACAGCACGCGCGGCAGCTTCAGCATCGTCGTGCGCACCTTCTTCAGCGGCACCTGGCCGTCGCCGTCACCCACGATGATGTCGTGCACCGGCACGTCCAGCACGACCCGCGCCATCCGCTTCTTCTCCGCCGCCAGCAGCGGCTTGAGCCGGTTCGGGTTGCCCTCGGCCACCAGCACGATGCCCGCCTTGCCGACCGCCCGGTGCACCACGTCCTGGCTGCGGTTCATCGCGACCGCCGGGGTCGTGGTCCAGCCGCGGCCCACGTTCTGCAGCACTGCGGCCGCAGCGCCCGGCTGCCCCTCCATCTGGCCGAAGGCGGCCTTCTCGGCACGGCGTCCGAAGATGATCGCCATCGCCAGGAAGGCGAGCAGGAAGCCCAGGATCCCGAGATAGATGGGGTGGTCGATCAAGAAACCGATCGCCAGGAAGACACCGAAGGTGACGATTCCCACAGCCGCGACGACAAGACCGACCTTCGGGTCGGCCTTCCGGGTCATCTTGTACGTCAGGGCGATCTGCTTGAGTCGCCCGGTGTTCGCAGCGGTGTCAGCGCTGTCTGAGTTTGCCTTCCTCGCCATAACTGGAAGTTTACGTGGCCTAGGAAGTGCGACCGGCCACGGCCTCCAGTACGTGCTGAGCCTCGACGCGGTCCTTGGCCCGGCGCCGGTCTTCGAGGACCGCCGTCCACGCGTTGCGTCGGGCGGTGCGCTGCCCGCCGCCGAGGAGCAGAGACTCCATGGCGCGCAGGGCGTCGGTGACGGACGGGATGGCGTTTGCGCGTACGGGGTGTAGCGGCGCGGCCTGCATGGTGATGGTCTCCCTCGGGGCGAGAGCCGACGTGGCGTAGGACAGTGCGGGTGCGGGGGGCTTTGCGCTTGCGGCGTGTGCGGTGGGTAAACCCAGGCTCACTGATTGGTGTTACCAGGGCGTGACCGACCGGTCAAACACCGATGAAACCTTTACGCAAAGCCCGGAAACGCTGACGCGGCCCGTACACCGCCCCGGACCTGCGGGGAGCGTACGAGCCGCGTTCAACGTGCCGATACTCGGCGGTAGTTGCTTGTGCGTGAATTCACACAGTCTGCGTCAGGGCGCGACCGCCGCGCCCCGCCGCTCTGTGCTGCTGGTCGCGCTCCGCCTCGCTTCCGCTGCGGCCGGGTGCCCGCCCTCGTCCCTCGGGCGGACCCCCAACCTATGCTGCAGCTCGGCTCCGCCGCTCCATCGCCTGCTGGAACAGCCGGCCCGCCCGGTACGAGGAACGCACCAGCGGACCCGACATCACACCGGAGAAGCCGATCTCCTCGGCCTCCTCCTTCAGCTCCACGAACTCGTGCGGCTTCACCCAGCGCTCGACCGGGTGGTGGCGCACGGAAGGACGGAGGTACTGCGTGATCGTGATCAGCTCGCAGCCCGCGTCGTGCAGATGGCGCAGCGCCTCGCTGACCTCCGCGCGCTCCTCGCCCATGCCCAGGATCAGGTTCGACTTGGTGACCAGGCCCGCCTCACGGGCGCGCGTGATGACCTCGAGCGAGCGCTCGTAACGGAAGCCGGGCCGGATCCGCTTGAAGATCCGCGGCACGGTCTCGACGTTGTGCGCCAGCACCTCGGGACGCGCGGAGAAGACCTCGGCAAGCTGCTCGGGCACCGCGTTGAAGTCGGGGATGAGCAGCTCGACCTTGGTGTGGCCGCCCTCGCGCTCCGCCGTCATCGCGTGGATCTGGCGCACGGTCTCCGCGTACAGCCAGGCGCCGCCGTCCTCCAGGTCGTCGCGCGCGACGCCGGTGATGGTGGCGTAGTTCAGGTCCATCGTGACGACCGACTCGCCGACCCGGCGCGGTTCGTCGCGGTCCAGGGCCTGCGGCTTGCCGGTGTCGATCTGGCAGAAGTCACAGCGCCGCGTGCACTGGTCGCCGCCGATGAGGAAGGTCGCCTCGCGGTCCTCCCAGCATTCGTAGATGTTCGGACAGCCCGCCTCCTGGCACACGGTGTGCAGTCCCTCGCTCTTCACGAGTTTCTGCATCTGCGTGTACTCGGGGCCCATCTTCGCCCGGGTCTTGATCCACTCGGGCTTGCGCTCGATGGGGGTCTGGCTGTTCCGGACCTCAAGGCGCAGCATCTTGCGTCCGTCGGGTGCGACTGCGGACACGTCCGGCTCCCTACGACTTCGATTCTTCGGCGAACACCAGGGTACGCCCGTTATTTGTGCGACCTTACGTCTGGCCAACCTCTGGCCAGAGGGGCGCATTCCCCAGCGGGGCGCATCCCCTAGACGGCGGCCTCGACTGCCGCCTCGACCACCGGCTCTACGGCGCGTGGCCGCAGTTCCGCGTTCTCCAGCACGTCCCGCAGGTGCTTCTCGACGACCGGGAGCACCTCCGCGATCGTGACCTCGCGGCCCAGTTCGTACGAGAGCGACGTCACGCCCGCGTCCCGGATCCCGCACGGCACGATCCGGTCGAACCAGGTGTTGTCCGGGTTCACATTGAGCGCGAAGCCGTGCATCGAGACGCCCTTGGCGATACGGATGCCGATGGCGGCGAGCTTGCGGTCCTCGCGGCGCTGGCCGGCGTTGGACGGGGCGTACTCGGGGCCGTTGAGCCTCGGGTCGAACTCCTCGTCCTGCAGCCTCGGGTCGAAGTCGAGCGACAGACCGCCGATCGCCGGGCGGTCCTCGACCGGGTCACCCAGCACCCAGACACCGCTGCGGCCCTCGACCCGGCTCGTCTCCACGCCGAACTCCGCGCAGGCGCGGATCAGCGCGTCCTCGAGCCTGCGGACGTGCGCGACGACGTCCACCGGGCGCGGCAGCTTCAGGATCGGATAGCCGACCAGCTGGCCCGGGCCGTGCCAGGTGATCTTTCCGCCACGGTCCACGTCGACGACCGGAGTGCCGTCCAGCGGGCGCTCGCTGTCCTGGGTGCGCCGTCCCGCGGTGTAGACCGGCGGGTGCTCCAGCAGCAGGCAGGTGTCCGCGATCGCGTCCTCGAACCGGGCGGAGTGGACCTCGCGCTGCTTCTGCCACGCCTCCTGGTACTCGACGGCTTCCTCGCCGAACCCCAGACGGACGAACCGAAGCTCACTCACGGCACTGCCTCCCTACAACCTTCACGATGCAGAACCTTCACCCTGCACTCAACGCATCCCAGCCACTGTACGGCCGCCCACGAAAGGCAGAACTGTCAGGTGCATCCCGTCAGCGCCGCCCTCAATCCTCACAATCTTCACACGATCCCTCACACGATCGGATGAATGTGGGGCGAAGGTGGCGGTCCGGTCAGTAGGGGCCGCTAAATTCACGCCGTTCCATGAGGGCTGGCTTCCGGCCCGGGAGGCAGGAGACCGCACAGCTGATGACGGAACGACCCTCGCAGCGCATCCCCAACCGCCAGCTCGCCGCGCTCATCGCAGAAGCCGGATTCTCCAATGCAGGCCTTGCCCGCCGAGTGGATCAGCTCGGCCTCGAGCACGGCCTGGACCTGCGCTACGACAAGACGTCCGTGACTCGCTGGCTGCGCGGTCAGCAGCCGCGCGGTACGACCCCGGCGCTGATCGCCGAGGTGTTCACCCGGCGGCTCGGCCGCCGTCTGTCGGCCCAGGACCTGGGCCTGGACGCCTGTGCCCCGGTCTACGCGGGCCTGGAGTTCGCGGCCACGCCCGAGGAGGCCGTCGACATCGTCGGCGGGCTGTGGCGCAAGGACTCCGGCAGCCATGCGGAGCTGCGCAAGATCGCCTTCACGCCGGCCGGTCTCGTGGTGCCCAGCCGGGACTGGCTGATCGGGCGGGCCGACGAACGGGTCAGCCGCGGGGAGGCGGCACCGCACGGCGGCATCAGGGTCCCGGTCCAGGGCGGCGCGGCCGTGCCCCGGCAGCGCGGCACCGACCGGGGGCCCGGGCAGCGGGTCTCCAGCGGCGACATCGCTGCGCTGCGCTCGGTCGGCGAGCTGTTCCGCTCGCTCGACCACGCCTACGGCGGCGGGCACGCCCGCCAGGCGCTGGTGCGCTATCTGGAGCACGAGGCCGAGCCGATGCTGCGCGGCACCTACGGGGAGGTGACCGGGCGGAGACTGTTCGCCGCGGTCGCCGATCTGACCCGGCTGGCCGGCTGGACCTCGTACGACATCGCGGCCCACGGCCTCGCGCAGCGCTACTTCGTTCAGGCGCTGCGGCTCGCACAGGCCGCGGGTGACCGGGCGTACGGGTCGTACGTACTCGTCACCATGGCCCGGCAGGCGGTGTATCTGAGCCACGGGCGGGAGGCCGTGCAGCTCACGCGCGTGGCCCAGCAGGGCGTCGGTCCGGCGGCGCCGCCGGTGGTGCAGGCGCTGCTGCACTCCGTCGAGGCGCGCGGGCACGGCGTGCTGGGCGACGTGCGGGCGTGCACCGGCGCACTGCTTCGGGCGGAGCGGGCGCTGGAGACGGCGCGGCCCGGTGACGATGTGCCGCACTGGGCGCGCTTCTTCGACGAGGCGCAGCTGGCCGACGAGTTCGGGCACTGCCACCGGGATCTGCAGCAGTACCGTTCGGCGGCGCAGCATGCGGAGCGCTCGCTCCAGCTGCGCGCACCGGCCTTCGCGCGCAGCCGCCTGTTCTGCCGGGTGGTGCTGGCCTCCGCCCGGCTCGGCCTGGGGGAGCTGGACCAGGCGTGCGCGCTGGGGGCGGAGGCGGCGCTCCAGGCCTCGGAGATGCGGTCGGCGCGGGCGGTGGAGTACGTCCGGGAGTTCGAGCGCCGTCTGGAGCCGTACCGCGATGCGGCGGCGGTCCGCAACTACCGCGACCGCGTGGCGGCGCTCGGCTGAACGACAGGGCCCACAAGGCCCTAGGCCACAGCCGACAGTGGCGGTGACTCCTGGGACCGGTGGACGCCGAAGTCGCGCAGGATCGCGTCCGCCGCCCTGCGGCCCGAGAACAGCGCCCCCTGGACCGTGCTCGTGTCCCGGTGGTCGCCGCACACGTACAGCCCCGCAAGCAGCCGCACCGGACGGCGCAGATCGTGCGGTGGCGGCATCGCCGGGACCGCCTCCGGGTCGTGGTGGACCGCCAGCAGCTCCCAGTCGTCCGTGGGCGTCCCGTACAGCCGGGACAGCTGTGCCCGGACGCTGCGGTCGAGACTGGGCGGCGGTGTGCCGAGCACGGTCGAGGAGATCAGCACGCGGCCGTCCGGCGCGCGCGACGGGTCGACCTCGCTCATCACCGCGGTGTGGGAGACCGGTCCGTCACGGTCCGCGTCGAGCACCAGGGCCGGGCCCGTGGTCGGGGCCTTCGGCGCGGTGTGGTGAACCACCGTCACCGGGTGGAACGGCGGCACCCGCAGGCCCGGCAGCAGTTCCGCGGCCTCGCGGGCGCCGGTCGCCAGCACCAGGGCGCGGCAGGAGAGTTCGCCGTACTCCTCGGTCATGACGCGGTTGATGGAGGCCTCCTTGACCCGTACGCCGGTGCGTACGGTGCCCGGCGGCAGCGCGGCCGCCAGTTGCCGGGGCAGGGTCGCGGCGCCGCCCGCGGGCACGCACATCCGGCCGCGCGCGAAGCCGCGCAGCGTCAGATCCGCGACCCGGCTGGAGGTGATCAGCGCCGGGTCGCAGAGCAGCGCGGACAGCAGCGGGCGCACAAAGCCGTGCACCGTACGGGCCGGCAGGCCGCGGGCGACCAGTGAGCCCGCGGTGGCCCGCTCCGGGCGGGCGAGCAGCCGCTCCACGGAGGTGCCCGCGAGTCGCGCGAGGGACGCGCCGAGGCGGGCCTCGTCGAGCGGCCTGGGGGCGCTTGCGAGGGCGCGCGCGACCGTGAATGCGCCCCCTACGCCCCGAGGCGATCCGCCTGCTTCGCCGGACCGCCGTACGGTCTCTCCGGTCCGCTGCAGCCGTCCGCCGCTGTGCACGAGCACACCGGGCGAGAACGGCCGCAGGACCACGTCCCCGAGCCCCGCCGTGCGGTGGAGTTCGGGATACGAGGTGTTGAGCAACTGGCCGATGCGGTCGAGCCGGAAGCCGTCGATCTCCTCGGTGGCCATCCGGCCGCCGACCCCGGCGGCGGACTCCAGCACGCTGACGCTGAGGCCCGCGCTGTGGAGTAGATGAGCCGCCGAGAGTCCGGCGACGCCGGCTCCGACGATGACGACGTCCGCATGATGAGCTGTGCTGCTGAGCACGTGCCCCTCCCCGAGGTCGGCGCGGCTGGTGGGAGGCTCATGCCCCCAACAGGCCCCCGGAATGCCCGAGTTCGCACGAGAGTAGGCGGGGGTGGCCGAACGGTGTCGCGCGCACGGTGCGGAGCACCGGTGCGCGGGGGCGCACAACCCCGGGCCCAGGCACGCGGCTCCGGCTCCGGCTACCGGAGCGCTGCCCCGATCGCCTCGTCGACGCCCGGGAAGGCGAACGAGAAGCCCGACTCCAGCAGCTTCCTCGGCACCGCCCGCTGGCTGCTCAGCACGTCCTTCGACAGCTCGCCCAGCACGATCCGCAGCGCGACTTCGGGGACCGCGAAGACCGCGGGCCGGTGCAGTGCGCGGGCCATCGCCGCCGTGACCTCGCGGTTGGTGACCGGGTCCGGGGCCGTGCAGTTCACCGGGCCGGAGAGCGACTCGGTGTCGAGGATGTGCCGCAGCGCCGCCACCTCGTCGTGCAGCGAGATGAAGCTCCAGTACTGCCGGCCGTTGCCGAGCCTGCCGCCGATGCCCGCCTTGAAAATGGGGAACATCCGGCCCCACGCGCCGCCCTTGCGGGCCACCACAAGACCGGTCCTGGCGAAGGCGGTCCGGACGCCCGCCTCCTGCGCCGGAGCCGCCGCCTCCTCCCACTCCACGCACAGATTCGGCAGAAAACCACTCCCCGGCGGGGCGCTCTCGTCCACCGTGCGGTCACCGGTGTCGCCGTAGTAGCCGACCGCGCTGCCGCTCACCAGCACCCGAGGAGGTACTTCCAGCGCGGCGACGGCCTCGGCGATCGCCGCCGTGCCGAGCACCCGGCTGTCCCGGATCTCCTTGCGGTAGGCGTCGTTCCAGCGCCGTTCGCCGACCCCGGCCGCCGCGAGATGGACCACGCCTTCGCAGCCCGCGAGGCCCGCGACATCGACGTACTGCCGGTGCGGGTCCCACTCCACCTCGTCCCCGGCCCGCGCGGGACGCCGCACCAGGCGCACCACCTCGTGCCCGTCCGAGCGCAGCGAGCGCACAAGTGCCGTACCGATGAGTCCGGTGGAGCCGGTGACCGCGATCCGCATGGGTTCATCCTGCCCCGGCGGGAGGGTCCGAGGGGCGGAAGGGGCCAACGAGTGTCATGGCACAGTGGCCCCCATGTCCGAGTCGCACATACGCCCCGCACTGAGCACCGACGACGCGGCCCTCGGCCGGCTCGACCGGGAGACCTGGTCGCCGCTGCACTCCGTACAGCCGAGGCAGGAGCCACCGTTCGACCCGTTCTTCGACTCCAACCACCGGCCCGACGACATCCTGGTCGCCGAGGACGCCGACGGCTCGATCGTCGGCTACATCCGGCTGGTCCCGCCGTCGCCGCTCGCCTGCCACCAGCATGTGCGCCAGATACAGGGCCTCGCCGTGTCCGGGTCGGCGCGCGGCCGGGGGACCGGACGGGCGCTCGTGCGGGCCGCCTGCCGGGAGGCGCGGCGGCAGGGCGCGGTGCGCATCACGCTGCGGGTGCTCGGCCACAACAAGCCGGCCCGTGCGCTGTACGAGTCGGAGGGCTTCGCGGTCGAAGGCGTGCTGCCGGGCGAGTTCTGGCTGGACGGCCGGTACGCCGACGACGTGCTGATGGGCCGCAGCCTGTAGGTGTGAGCAACGGACCGGCGGCGGGCGGGAGTTGTCAGGGCTCGCCGAAGCGCTCCCACAGCTTCGGAAAGCGCCGCGCGAGCGCCGCGTCGTCGTCGAAGTCGAACGGCGTGCCGACCGGCTCCGCCGTCTGCGGAGGCAGTCCGAGGTCCGGCGCGACCACGCCCGTGAGCTGCTCGTACGCCTCGTCCGCCGCGTACCCGAGCTCCTCGCCGTCGCCGTCGATGTCCTCGTCGAACTCGTCGAGGAGCTCGGCGAGCGAGTCCGGATCGTGCAGCGCGCCCTCGAAGACCTCCCGGCCCTGGCCGATCAGCCAGCAGCGGAAGTAGTCGAAGGCGTCGTCGCTGGCCCCGCCGAGCAGCACGGCGGCCGCGCCCCACAGGTCCCAGGTGTACGCGCGGTTGTAGCGGGCCTCGAAATGCCGGGCGAAGTCCAGCACGGAGTCGGGGTCGAGCTGCAGCAGGCGCTCGACCAGCAGATCGGCATGGTCCTCGGGGTCGCCCTCGGCTGCTTCTCGGGTGCTGTCGACGATCTCCCAGAACTCCGTCTCGTCCATCACGGGTCCAGCATCGTGGTTGGCGGGGGGCGGCGCACGCGGAGCCGCCGAAATGCTGACTCTTTCGAATGGCAGACAGAAGATGTCTGGTATCCGTGCGACGGTCGGCGTATGACGACGAAGACACCCCTCAAAGGGAAGGTCGCACTGGTCGCGGGCGCCACACGAGGCGCGGGCCGCGCCATCGCCGTGGAGCTCGGCCGCGCGGGAGCGACGGTTTATGCGACCGGACGCACCACGCGCGAGCACCTCAGCGAGATGGGCCGGGCCGCGGAGACCATCGAGGAGACGGCGGAACTGGTCACGGCCGCCGGCGGCGAAGGCATCGCCGTGCCGACCGACCATCTGGAGCCGGAGCGGGTGCGGGCCCTGGTCGAACGCATCGACGCCGGCCACGGCCGCCTCGACATCCTGGTCAATGATCTCTGGGGCGGAAACCAGCTGCTCGACTTCCAGACCAAGATGTGGGACGTCGACCTGGACCGCGGGCTGCGGATGCTCGACCTCGGCGTGAAGAGCCACATCATCACCAGCAGCGTCGCACTGCCTCTGCTGGTGCGCAGGACCGGCGGACTGGTCATCGAGGTCACCGACGGCACGGCCGAGTCCAACAAGGGGTTCCGCGAGAACTTCTACTACGACCTCGCCAAGAACGCGCCGATCCGGATGGCCTTCATCCTGGGCGAGGAACTGAAGAGCGTGGGCGGCACGGCGGTCGCTGTCACGCCGGGCTTCATCCGCTCCGAGGAGATGCTCGACATCTTCGGCCTCACCGAGGAGAACTGGCGCGACGGCATCGACAAGCAAGCGCACTGGGCGCTGTCCGAGTCGCCCGTCTACGTCGGCCGCGCGGTCGCGGCGCTCGCGACGGACCCCGGGCAGACGCGCTGGAACGGCCGGTCGCTCGACAGCGGGCAGCTGGCGAGGGAGTACGGCTTCACGGACGCGGACGGCAGCCGCCCGGACGTGTGGGGCTATCTGAAGGCGGAGGGGGAGGCCGAGGAGGGGCACAGGCCGCCGATGGAGGACTACCGGTAGAGCCGGGCGGTCTGTTCCGCCGAATCCGCGAACTGCTCGCGCAGCGCGGCCGGCTCCAGCACCTCCACATGCGCCCCCAGCGCGAACAGCTGCGAGAACGCGACCTGATGGGACTCGACGGGCAGCGTGAGTGTCACCCGCCCCTCCTCGTCCGCCGGGCCGGCCGCCGCGAGCGCTTCCCGGGCCGCCACCCGGTCCGTGACGTACGGCAGCCGGCGCGCGCCGTCCTCGGTGAGCCTGAGCACCACCTCGGCACGCAGGATGGAGCGCGCGAACTGTGCCGCGCGCTCCGCCCAGAACCCGGGCAGGTCGAACTCCTCGTCGCGCTCGAAGAGTCCACCGTCCTGCTCCACGGCCGTGATCCGGTCGATCCGGTACACCCGGAACGTGCCGTCCGCACGGGCGCACAGGTACCAGACGCCCGCCTTCAGCACGAGGCCGTACGGCTCCAGCTTCCGCTCCACCTCGGCGTCCTGACGCCGGTACACCGCCCGGATCCGCCGGTCCTCCCACACCGCCTCCGCGACCACGGGCAGCAGCTCGGGCGTCTGCGGTTCCTGGTACCAGCCGGGGGCGTCGAGATGGAAGCGCTGCGCCGCGCTCTGCGAGGCGTCGCTGAGCGAGGGCAGCAGGGCCGCCGACACCTTCAGCCGCGCCGCGGACGCCGCGTCCTCAAGACCCATCTCGCGCAGCGCGCCCGGCAGCCCGGACAGGAACAGTGCCTCGGCCTCACTGCGGCCGAGCCCGGTCAGCCGGGTCCGGTAGCCCCCGACCAGCCGGTAGCCGCCGGCCCGCCCCCGGTCCGCGTAGACCGGCACTCCGGCCTCCGACAGCGCGAGCGCGTCCCGGGTGATGGTCCGCTCCGACACTTCCAGTTCACGGGCCAGCTCGGCCCCGGTCATGGAGGGCCTGGCCTGGAGAAGCAGCACCATCTTGATCAGCCGGGCAGCGCGCATGCACCCATGATGACGTGGGCGGCCCGCAGCAGACACGCCGAACCCCCGGCGGCCGTCGGGCCGCCGGGGGTTCGTGTGTACAGCAGACCTCAGAGGCCGTAGCGCTCGCGCGCCTCCTTCACGGCCGAGGCCGGGACCTCGCCGCGCTTGGCCAGTTGGGCGAGCGCGGCGACCACGATCGACTGCGGGTCCACGCCGAAGTGGCGGCGGGCCGCCTCGCGGGTGTCCGAGAGGCCGAAGCCGTCGGTGCCGAGCGAGGAGTAGTCCTGCTCGACCCACTGGCTGATCTGGTCCGGGACCTGGCGCATCCAGTCGGAGACCGCCAGGACCGGGCCCGGAGCGCCGTCCAGCGCCTGCGTCACGTACGGGGTGCGCTGCTCGCCGCGCAGGAGGGCCGCGTCGGCCTCCAGCGCGTCACGGCGCAGCTCGCCCCAGGACGTCGCGGACCACACGTCGGCGGCAACGCCCCAGTCGCCGGCGAGCAGTTCCTGCGCCTGAAGGGCCCAGTGGATCGCGGTGCCGGACGCCAGCAGCTGCAGCCGCGGTGCGTCCTGAGCCGGCGCGACGCCTTCCTTGAAGCGGTAGAGCCCGCGCACGATGCCTTCCTCGACACCCTCGGGCATCGCGGGCTGCGGCTTCGGCTCGTTGTAGACCGTCAGGTAGTAGAAGACGTTCTCCGCGTCCGGACCGTACATCCGGCGCAGACCGTCCTTGACGATCACCGCGATCTCGTACGCGAACGCCGGGTCGTAGTTGAGCGACGCCGGGTTCGTGGACGCGATCAGGTGCGAGTGGCCGTCCGCGTGCTGAAGTCCCTCGCCGGTCAGGGTCGTACGACCGGCGGTGGCACCCACGATGAAGCCCTTGCCGAGCTGGTCGGCGAGCTGCCACATCTGGTCGGCCGTGCGCTGCCAGCCGAACATCGAGTAGAAGATGTAGAACGGGATCATCGGCTCGCCGTGCGTCGCGTACGACGTCGACGCGGCGATGAAGTCCGCCATGGCACCGGCCTCGGTGATCCCCTCGTTGAGGATCTGGCCGTCCGTGGCCTCCTTGTAGTACATCAACTGGTCGCGGTCGACCGGCTCGTACGTCTGGCCCAGCGGCGAGTAGATGCCCGCGGACGGGAACAGCGACTCCATGCCGAAGGTACGGGCCTCGTCCGGGACGATCGGGACCCAGCGCCTGCCGGTCTCCTTGTCCCGCATCAGGTCCTTCACCAGGCGTACGAACGCCATGGTGGTGGCCATCTCCTGCTTGCCGGAGCCCTTTTCGAGCGCCTTGAAGCCGCGTGCGTCCGGCTCGGGCAGTGCGACGGCGTGCACCCGGCGGGCCGGGGCGGGGCCGCCGAGAGCGGCGCGGCGCTCCTGGAGGTAGCGCACCTCGGGCGAGTCGGCGCCGGGGTGGCCGTACGGCACCTGGCCGTCGGCGAACGCGCTGTCCGGGATCGGGAGTCCGAGCAGATCGCGCATGCCCTTGAACTCGTCGACGGTCAGCTTCTTCATCTGGTGGTTGGCGTTCTTGGACTCGAAGCCCTTGCCGAGCGTGTAGCCCTTCACCGTCTGCGCCAGGATCACGGTCGGCGCGCCCTTGTGCTCGACGGCCGCGCGGTACGCCGCGTACACCTTGCGGGACTCGTGGCCGCCGCGGGAGGTGTGGAAACACTCGGCGATCTTCGCGTCGGTCAGCAGCTTCGACAGCTCGACGAGCGCGGGCTCGGCGCCGAAGAAGTGGTCGCGGATGTACGCGACATCGCGGGTGGCGTACGTCTGGAACTGGGCGTCCGGCACCTCGCGCAGCCGCCGCACCAGGGCGCCGGTGACATCGAGCTGGAACAGCTCGTCCCAGGCGGATCCCCAGAGCGACTTGACGACATTCCAGCCGGCGCCGCGGAACTGGGCCTCCAGCTCCTGCACGATCTTGAAGTTGGCGCGGACCGGGCCGTCGAGGCGCTGCAGATTGCAGTTGATGACGAAGGTCAGGTTGTCGAGCCGCTCACGGGCCGCGAGGGCGAGGGCGGCGGTCGACTCGGGCTCGTCCATCTCGCCGTCGCCCAGGAAGGCCCAGACGTGGGAGTGCGAGGTGTCCTTGATCCCGCGGCCCTGAAGGTAGCGGTTGAACCGCGCCTGGTAGATCGCGGAGAGCGGGCCGAGGCCCATGGAGACGGTCGGGAACTCCCAGAGCCAGGGCAGCCGGCGGGGGTGCGGGTAGGACGGCAGTCCGTTGCCGGCGGCCTCCTGCCGGAAGTTGTCGAGGTGCGCCTCGGTGAGGCGGCCGTCGAGGAAAGCGCGGGCGTAGATGCCGGGCGACGCGTGGCCCTGGATGTAGAGCTGGTCGCCGCTGCCGTCGCCCTCCTTGCCGCGGAAGAAGTGGTTGAAGCCGGTCTCGTAGAGCCAGGCTGCGGAGGCGAAGGTGGCGATATGGCCGCCGACGCCGTGTTTCGAGCCGCGGGTGACCATGGCGGCCGCGTTCCAGCGGTTCCAGGCGGTGATCCGGGCTTCCAGTGCCTCGTCGCCGTCGAAGGCGGGCTCGGCGGGGGTGGGGATGGTGTTGACGTAGTCCGTCTCCAGCAGCCGGGGCACGGGCACGCCCGCGGACTCGGCGTGCTGCAGGGTGCGGCGCATCAGGTACGCGGCGCGGTGCGGGCCGGCGTGCTCGGCAACGGCATCCAGGGAGGCCGCCCACTCGGCGGTCTCCTCGGCGTCACGGTCCGGGAGCTGGTCGAGCTCGCTCGGAAGCTTGCCTACGGGGTCGGTCATGATCGCCGCCTTCCGGACTGGGAGGGGGTGTGGAGAAATGAGGCCTTGTCTGGCAGGACAGGGCTGCGGGTTGGTGAACCCGGAGTCGACTGTAAGCCTCTGATCGATGATCGATCAAAGCGATCCGGGATAAAACTAGTCCGTAGGCCGAAATTGGCATTCCGTGCCGCGAAATAGGGCACCCGGTGCCGTGGTTTTCATGGGCCTCAGGAGCTCCCCGTGACCGGTCGGGCGCGGGCAGCTCCCGTGGCTCGGGATCAGGCTCGGGGAGCTCCGGGCTCAGGTTCAGGCGCGGGGCGCGCAGCCGAGGACGTGGGCCTTGACCAAGGGGCCGATCTCGGGGTCGCGGCGCTTGAAGGCATCGACCAGCGCCTCGTGCTCCTCCGCGTACGACTTCTGGACCGTGCCCAGCCAGCGGATCGACAGCGCTGTGAAGACCTCGATGCCCAGGCCCTCCCACGTGTGCAGCAGCACCGCGTTCTTCGCCGCGCGGACCAGTTCGCGGTGGAAGGCGACCGTGTGACGCACCTGGGCCGCCGAATCGCCCGCGCGGTCCGCCTCGTAGAGCGCGGCCACATGCGGCTCCAGCGCCGAGCAGTCGTCGGCCAGCCGGGACGCCGCCAGCTCGGCCGCGATCTGCTCGAGGCCGGCCCGTACCGGATAGCTCTCCTCGAGATCGGCGGCGGTCAGATTCCGCACGCGTACGCCCTTGTTGGGCGCGGACTCGATCAGCCGCAGGCTCTCCAGCTCGCGCAGCGCCTCGCGCACCGGCGTCTGGGAGACCTGGAGCTCCGTCGCGATCCGCCGCTCCACGATCCGCTCGCCCGGCTTCCAGCGGCCGCTGACGATCCCCTCCACGATGTGCTCGCGGATCTGTTCGCGCAGCGAGTGGACGACGGGCGGGGTCATGGAAGCTCCTGAAGAGGGCAGCGCACGGACGCTGCCATTATTGCCGCCGCTCGTCGGCCTTGAGGTCGCGCAGCAACTCCACACACTGATCGACCCAGTCCTGGACTCCGAGAGCGTCGAAGGTCCACATCGCGAGCACGCACTGGTCACGTGCCTGCTTGTAGCGGCCCTGGAAGGCGTATGTGCGCGCGATGCCGTCGTGCGCCTGGGCCTGGGCCATCCTGTCGCCGGCCGCGACGGCGAGCTCGATCGCCCGGTTGTAGCACTCGTGCGCCTCGTCGTACCGGCGCTGGTTGCGGTGCGCATGGCCGATGCAGGTCAGCGCGTACGCCTGCGCGCTGCGGTTGCCGGTCCGCCCGGCGAGCCTCGCCGCCTCCTCGAACCACGCCACGCTCTCGTCGTCCCGGAACTCGTACCGATGCGTGTCGCCGATGCCGGTCAGCGCATACACCTCGGCGACCGGATCGGCCGCCCGACGGGCGAGTTCGAGCGCCTCCTCGTAGGAGGCGCGGGCGTCGGCGTACCGCTGTTCGACGATGTACGAGAGTGCGATGCCGTTCAGCGACTCCGAACGGGCCGTGCGATCGGCGGCCGACAGAGCGAGCGCCTGCCCGTAGTTCTCGCGCGCGTCCGCGAAGTGGAACTGCAGGCGGTGGGTCTCGGCGATGCCGTTCAGCGCATAGGCCTGGGACGCCCGGTCGCCGGCGGTACGGGCCAGCTGGAGAGCGCGCTCGTAGTGCGAACGGGCGCTCCCGTAACGCTCGTTGAGATACAGCCAGTAGCCGGCGCCGCTGGCCAGCCGGGCCGCGTGCTCCCAGCCGTCGTCGGCCGCCGCGGCCGCGGCCAGCTCCAACTCGGCGGAGTGCGAGGTCAGCCACTTGCGTGCCTCGTCGGCCGAGGGGAACTCGGCTCCGTCGGCGTGCTCACGGCCGCCGGCGGCGCCGGTCAGGGCGGTCAGACCGTGCGCCAGGGAGCCGAGCAGATGCGCGTACAGACCGTGGCGCACTTCCGGCCCGCGCAGCTCCGGATCCGCCTCGGCGACCGCCGTCGCGTAGTGCCGGAAGAGCCCGTGGAAGGTGAACCGCCCGTGCGCGCCCAGCAGTACGTGACGCCGCCGCAGCTGTCCGAGACGCAGACCCGCCGTGGCGGGCGGGACGCCCATCATCGCGGCGATCGTGTCGCCCGCGAAGTCGGGTCCCGGATGCATCGCGCAGTGTCGCAGCGTGAGCTGCAGCGCGGCCGGCAGCCGCAGGTACGAGGCGAGGAAGGCCGCCTGTACCGGACCGTCCGCGTCGGGCAGTTCGCGCAGCGGATGCGAGGCGTCCATCGTGGCCAGCAGATCGGACACCGGTGTGTGCCGCAGGGACCAGCCGATCGGCCGCAGCGCGACCGGAAGCCGCCCGCACCGTTCGGCGAGTGCCTCCAACGCGCTGTCGTCGAAGGCCGTTTCGGCTGCCCCGGCGACACTCCGCAGCAGTTCCACCGCATCCGCCGGCGGCAGCAGTTCCGCCGGCACCGACTCGTCGGCCGGCATCTGCTGTTCGCGGCTCGACACCAGCGTGAGGCACATGGCGTTCGGCCCCGGCAGCAACGGCCGGATCTGCGCGGCATCATGCGCGTTGTCGAGCAGCAGAAGCACCCGGCGGCCGGACAGCCAGTCCCGCCAGCGCTCCTCCCGCTCGCTGCGGTCGGCCGGGATGTCGGTGCGTCCCGCCTGCCTCAGCAGGCTCTCCAGTACCTCGTACGGGTCGCGCGCCTCCTCGGCCCGACGCCCGTCGCCCGGCGCGGGACCCGGCGCGAAACCACGGAGGTTGACCTCGAAGCGGCCGTCCTGGAACCGGTCCGCCCAGGTCGCCGCCGCCCTGCGCAGGATCTGCGTCTTCCCGACACCGCCCATGCCGTGCACGAGACAGACCATCGGGCGCCCTCCGGCCAGTGTCCGCTCGGCGAGCCGCCCGATCCGGGCCAGCTCCTGCTCCCGCCCGACGAATGTCGCGTCGGGCGCGGCCAGGGTGTCGGGCCCGGCGGGACGCGGTGCGGTGGTGGCAGCGTCGGGCGCCGTGACGGGCTCGGCGACGGGCTCGGCGACGGAGACGGCGGCCGGGACGGGGACGTACGCACGGTTTCTGGCGAGGACGATGTCGCTGCCCGTGTTCCGGGTGCCGAGCTGGGGGAGCGGCCGGTTCTTGGCGGAGAGCCTGCTGTGCAGCTGCCGGTAGAGCGCGCCCACGGTCAGCAGCTCGCTGCGCTCCTGCGCGATGCCGTGCTCCAGCAGATCGACGAGCTCACCGGTGAACGCGCTGTACGTCTCGCCGGGCGGGCAGAGCGCCGTCGCCGTCTCGGATGCGGCCGTCAGCACACAGACGCCTTCGGCCTCCAGGTCCTCGGGCTGCGGTGCGACGGCGGACGAGCCCGACATGCCGCCGGCGATCGCCACCGCGCTGAAGCAGCAGTCGAGGATCACCACCTTCCGGCGGGCGGGCGACTGCCGGACCGACGAGCGGATGTCCGCGTAGCGCAGGCTGAGAAACCACTGGCCGTTCGCGCGCGTCCCGGGAGTGGCCAGGTAGAGCTGACGCTCGTCGCCGGGATCGATGAGGCCGTGGCCCGCGTAGTAGACGATCAGCGTGTCGGTCGCGTCGTCGGCGGCCCGGTGCAGCCGGGCCAGGACATCCACCGGGCTGTCCGGATCCAGATGGGCCGCGCAGTGCGCGTCGTCGAGACCGAGGAGGCCGGGGTCGGTGAGCAGCCGGCGTAACTCCTCGATGTTGTTCTTGACGCCGGGGAGCGCGCCCAGCGTGGTGTCGGCGAACTCATGGGCGCCGATCAGGACGGCACGGGAGGCCCCTGGGTCGGGCCGGGTCACGACGAGGCGCCCTCGCGGTCGTCTCCGGGTCCTGTGCCTGCACCTGGTCCTGTACTCGCACCCGTGCCGGCGACCGGCCCCGTACCGGGCGCCGTGAGCGAGCGGAGGATCTGCTCGATCTGTTCGGCCGACGCGTCGGTGATCGTCACCGTCGTCGTGCCGCTGGTGACCCGTACCTCGGTCGCCGAAGGCGCGGACCGGCGTGCCGTACGCCAACTCGCCAGCGTCACGGCGAGCGAGGTGAACGCGATGCTGTTGCTCAGGATCACATTCACCAACTCGAGCCCGCCCATGGGTCCGCCGGATGCGCCCGGAGGGGTGGCGGGCCGGTGGAGCCGGGGGCCGAGACCGCGGGTGCGTTCGTCGCGCCTGAGCCAGTCATGGAGATGGATGACGGCGGCACTGTCGCCCGGAACGCTGAGCTGGATCTCCATGCGGACGGCTCTCCCCTTGTACGGACCGGACCCGGATGCCGGTCAACCAGCATGCCCGGCAAGGGCGTTGGACCGCTGGCGAATACGGGAGAACGGCCGCCGGACACGGCAGCGCCCCGCCCGGAGGACCGAGCGGGGCGCTGCCGTACTCACATGACCCTTACAGACCGAGTTCGACCTCGAACTCGCCCGCCTCAAGGATCGCCTTGACCGCGGTCAGGTAACGGGCGGCGTCCGCGCCGTCCACCAGACGGTGGTCGTAGGACAGCGTCAGGTACGTCATGTCGCGGACGCCGATGACCGTGCCCTCGGCCGTCTCGATGACGGCCGGACGCTTGACCGTCGCGCCGATGCCCAGGATCGCGACCTGGTTCGGCGGCACGATGATCGTGTCGAACAGCGCACCGCGCGAACCGGTGTTGCTGATCGTGAAGGTCGCACCGGACAGCTCGTCCGGCGTGATCTTGCTGGCCCGGACCTTGCTCGCCAGGTCGGCCGTGGCCTTCGAGATGCCGGCGATGTTCAGGTCGCCCGCGCCCTTGATGACCGGCGTCATCAGACCCTTCTCGGAGTCCACGGCGATGCCGATGTTCTCCGAGTCGAAGTACGTGATGGTGCCTTCGTCCTCGTTGATCCGGGCGTTGATGACCGGGTGGGCCTTCAGCGCCTGGGCCGCCGCCTTCACGAAGAACGGCATCGGGGAGAGCTTGACGCCCTCGCGGGCGGCGAAGGAATCCTTCGCCAGGTTGCGCAGCTTCATCAGGCGGGTGATGTCGACCTCGACGACCGAGGACAGCTGCGCCTGCGAGTGCAGCGCCTTCATCATGTTGTCGCCGATGACCTTGCGCATGCGGGTCATCTTGACCGTCTGGCCACGCAGCGGGGAGACCTCCAGGGCGGGGGCCTTCGACGCGGCGGCAGGAGCGGCGGCGGCAGGAGCCGGAGCGGCCGCGGCGGCCCTGGCGGCCTCCGCGGCGGCGATGACGTCCTGCTTGCGGATACGGCCGCCGACGCCGGTGCCCTTGACCGCGGCCAGGTCCACGCCGTTCTCGGCGGCGAGCTTACGGACCAGGGGGGTCACGTACGCGTCGCTCGCCTCGGCGGCGGGAGCGGCCGGAGCCGCAGGAGCCGGGGTGACAGGAGCCGGAGTCGGAGCCGGAGCGGCGACCGGTGCGGGAGCCGCAACCGGTGCGGGCGCCGGAGCAGCCGGAGCGGCAGGCGCGGCCGGGGCCGCGGGAGCCACCGGTGCGGGAGCCGCGACGGGGGCCGGGGCCGCCGGAGCGGGCGCGGCGGCCGGAGCGGCACCCGCGGCACCGATCACGGCCAGCTTCGCGCCGACCTCGGCGGTCTCGTCCTCGGCGACCACGATCTCCAGCAGCACGCCGGAGGCGGGAGCGGGGATCTCGGTGTCGACCTTGTCCGTGGAGACCTCGAGCAGCGGCTCGTCGGCCTCGACGGACTCGCCGACCTGCTTGAGCCAGCGGGTGACGGTGCCCTCGGTGACGCTCTCGCCGAGCGCCGGGAGAACGACGTCCGTGCCGGTGGCGCCGCCCGCGGGGGCAGCAGCCGGAGCGGGCGCGGCAGCCGGGGCCGGAGCCTCGGCGACCGGGGCGGGAGCGGCGGGCGCGGCTGCGGGAGCCGGAGCCGCGGCGGGGGCCTCGGCAGCGGCCGGAGCCGGAGCGGCAGCCGCGGCGCCCGAGCCGTCGTCGATGATGGCGAGCTCGGCGCCGACCTCGACGGTCTCGTCCTCGGCGACCTTGATGGACGCCAGGATGCCGGCGGCCGGGGCGGGGATCTCGGTGTCGACCTTGTCGGTCGACACCTCGAGCAGCGGCTCGTCGGCCTCGACGCGCTCGCCCTCGGCTTTCAGCCAGCGGGTGACAGTGCCCTCGGTGACGCTCTCGCCGAGCGCCGGAAGGGTTACGGAAACCGACATGGTTTCAGTTGCTCCTTACGATGGGGTCTCCCCAGCTTGCGCGGAGCGCCAAGCGAGGGGAAGTGCGGAAGTGTCGTCGCGCCCGAGGGAGAGTTAGTCGTGGGCGTGCAGCGGCTTGCCGGCGAGAGCCAGGTGGGCCTCGCCGAGGGCCTCGGACTGGGTCGGGTGCGCGTGAATGAGCTGCGCGACCTCGGCCGGCAGAGCCTCCCAGTTGTAGATCAGCTGCGCCTCGCCGACCTGCTCGCCCATACGGTCACCGACCATGTGGACGCCGACCACAGCACCGTCCTTGACCTGGACGAGCTTGATCTCGCCGCCGGTCTTGAGGATCTTGCTCTTGCCGTTGCCCGCGAGGCTGTACTTCAGCGCGACGACCTTGTCCGCACCGTAGATCTCCTTGGCCTTTTCCTCGGTGATGCCGACGGAGGCGACCTCGGGGTGGCAGTACGTCACCCGGGGCACACCGTCGTAGTCGATCGGAACGGTCTTCAGACCGGCCAGCCGCTCTGCCACCAGGATGCCCTCGGCGAAGCCGACGTGCGCGAGCTGGAGGGTCGGGACCAGGTCGCCGACCGCCGAGATCGTGGGCACATTCGTCCGCATGTACTCGTCGACGAGGACATAGCCGCGGTCCATCGCGACGCCCTGCTCGTCGTAGCCGAGACCGGCGGAGACCGGGCCGCGGCCGACGGCGACGAGCAGTACCTCGGCGTCGAAGGTCTTGCCGTCCGCGAGGGTCACGCGGACGCCGTCCTGGGTGTACTCGGCCTTCTCGAAGAAGGTGCCCAGGTTGAACTTGATGCCGCGCTTGCGGAAGGCGCGCTCAAGAAGCTTCGAGCTGTTCTCGTCCTCGACCGGGACCAGGTGCTTGAGGCCCTCGATGACGGTGACCTCGGTGCCGAAGGACTTCCACGCCGAGGCGAACTCGACGCCGATGACGCCGCCGCCCAGCACGATCGCGGACTGCGGGACGCGGTCCAGCTTCAGCGCGTGGTCCGAGGAGATGATGCGGTTGCCGTCGATCTCCAGGCCCGGCAGCGACTTCGGCACGGAGCCGGTCGCGAGGAGGACGTGGCGGCCCTGCACACGCTGGCCGTTGACGTCGACGGAGGTGGGGGAGGACAGTCGGCCCTCACCCTCGATGTAGGTGACCTTGCGCGAGGCGATGAGACCCTGCAGACCCTTGTACAGGCCCGAGATCACGTCGTCCTTGTACTTGTGCACGGCCGCGATGTCGATGCCCTGGAAGCTCGCCAGGACGCCGAACTGGCCCGCTTCGCGAGCCTGGTCGGCGATCTCGCCGGCGTGCAGCAGAGCCTTGGTGGGGATGCATCCGTTGTGCAGGCAGGTACCGCCGACCTTGCCCTTCTCGATCAGGGCGACGTCCAGGCCCAGCTGAGCCCCACGCAGCGCCGCAGCGTAACCGCCGCTACCGCCGCCGAGGATCACTAGGTCGAAAACGGTGCTGGCGTCGTTCGCCACGTCACGTCCTCCATGCATGTGCGCCGGTCGCCGGGTCCCCTTCCCGGGGGACGGCCGGCCGGTCGGCTGGTGTTCGGCCGCTGTTTTTTCGGCCCTGTGGTGGGGGCCCTGTCCTGCCGAGAACCCATCTTCGCACTTGTTGCCGCACGGCGGGACCCGGGGGCGGGTCGGGTAGCTCACCCTCCGACCCGCCCACCCGGACCCCAGTGCCCCGGCACTGTGCGTCAGCTGGGCGTCAGCTCACGTCAGCTGTACTGAGCCGTCCTCAGCCCAGGTCGCCGTCGGCGACCCGCTCCGCCAGCTTCACCAGCGTGCGCACCGACGAGCCGGTGCCGCCCTTGGGCGTGTAGCCGAACGGCGCGCCCTCGTGGAACGCCGGACCCGCGATGTCCAGGTGCGCCCAGGTGATGCCCTCGCCCACGAACTCCTTCAGGAACAGACCGGCGACCAGCCCGCCGCCCATCCGCTCACCCATGTTGGCGATGTCGGCGGTCGGCGAGTCCATGCCCTTGCGCAGCTCGGCGGGGAGCGGCATCGGCCAGGACTGCTCGCCGACCTCCTCGGCGACCTCGTGGATGGAGGTACGGAAGGCGTCGTCGTTGGACATGATCCCGAAGGTGCGGTTGCCGAGCGCGAGCACCATCGCGCCGGTCAGCGTCGCCACGTCGACGATCGCGTCCGGCTTCTCCTCGGAGGCCTTCCACAGCGCGTCGGCCAGCACCAGCCGGCCCTCGGCGTCGGTGTTGAGCACCTCGACCGTCTTGCCGCTGTACATGCGCAGCACGTCGCCGGGGCGGGTGGCCGTGCCCGACGGCATGTTCTCGGCGAGCGCGAGCCAGCCGGTGACATTGACCGCGAGGCCGAGGCGGGCGGCCGTGACGACGGCGGCGAAGACCGCGGCGGCGCCGCTCATGTCGCACTTCATCGTCTCGTTGTGGCCGGCCGGCTTGAGCGAGATGCCGCCCGAGTCGTAGGTGATGCCCTTGCCGACCAGCGCGAGCGTCTTCGCAGCCTTGGAGTGGGTGTAGGAGAGCTTCACCAGACGCGGGCCGTGCGCCGAGCCCTTCCCGACACCGAGGATGCCGCCGAAGCCGCCCTTGTCGAGCGCCTTCTCGTCGAACACCTGCACCTTGATGCCGTGCTCCTTGCCGGCGGCGGTGGCGACCGCGGCGAACGACTCGGGGTAGAGGTCGTTCGGCGGGGTGTTGACCAGGTCGCGGGCGCGGTTGATCTCCTCGGTCAGCGCGATGGCGCGCTCGGCCGCGGCCTTGTGCGCCTTGTCGCGCGGCTTCGCACCGAGCAGGGCGACCTCGGCGAGCGGCAGCTTCGGGCCGTTGCCGCTCTTGACGTCCTTGTCGTTGCCCTGCGTGCCCTGGTACGCGGTGAAGGCGTACGCGCCGAGCAACGCGCCCTCGGCGATCGCCTCGGCGTCCTCGGAGGCCTCGATGGGCAGCGCGAAGGCGGCCTTCTTCGTGCCGTTCAGCGCGCGGGCGGCGGTGCCGGCAGCGCGGCGCAGCGTCTCGGCCGGGTAGGCCTCGTCCTTCTCCGGGACGGCACCGAGGCCGACCGCGAGGACGACCGGGGTCTTGATGCCGGACGGGGCGGGGAGCTTGGTCACCTCGCCCTCGGCGCCGGTGGCCCCGAGAGTGTCGAGCACGGAGGCGAGCTTTCCGCCGAACGCCTTGTCCACGGCCTCGGCGCCCGGCGCCACCACCGGGCCCTTGGCGCCCTTCGCCACGCCGACGACGAGGACGTCGGCGCGCAGCGTCGTAGCGCCTGAAGTGCTGAGAGTGAGAGCAGTCACGGTGGTGAAATCTCGCTTCCGTTGAGTTCCGGGGCCGTAGAGGGGATGGGTCGACATCCCACGCCGGGCAAGAGCCTACGCGCGGTCACATGGCGCGCTCACGGCGGCGGCAGTTCACTCCTGCGTGGCGTGTGTTTCACCGGGGTCGGCATGGTCGAATGGATCACCGCTGCCATGCGAACTGGAGACCGCCCGGTGAAACGCCTACCCGTGCTGCTCACGCTGCTCGTACTCGTCCTGGCCGGCTGCACGGCGGCAGGGGACGAGCCGGATGAGCGGGAGCAGCAGGAGCAGGAGTCGGAGACGCCCGCGGAGCAGGCGCCCGCGGAGAAGACGCCCGCCGGGAAGCCGGCCGCCGCGCGGTGGCAGCCGAAGCCCGGCCTGGACTGGCAGTGGCAGCTCACCGGAAAGCTGGACCCGACCGTCGATGTGCCGGTGTACGACATCGACGGTTTCAACCACCCGAAGTCCGCGGTCACCGATCTGCACCGCCGGGGCGTCAAGGTGATCTGCTATCTCTCCACCGGCGCGTGGGAGGACTTCCGCCCGGACGCCGCGAAGTTCCCGAAGTCCGTACTCGGCCGCGGCAACGGCTGGGAGGGCGAGCGCTGGCTCGACATCCGCCGTACCGACGTCCTCGAACCGCTGATGGCGAAGCGCATGGACATGTGCCGCGACAAGGGCTTCGACGCGGTTGAGCCCGACAACATGGACGCGTACGCCAACCCCTCCGGCTTCCCCCTCACCGCCGCCGACCAGCTCCGCTACAACCGGCTGATCGCCCGCCTCGCCCACGACCGCGGCATGGCGGTGGGCCTCAAGAACGACCTCGACCAGATTCCGCAGCTGGTGCCGGACTTCGACTTCGCGGTCAACGAACAGTGCGCGGAGCACGACGAGTGCGACCGCCTCACGCCGTTCGTCCGGGCCGGGAAGGCGGTGTTCCACGTCGAGTACGAGCTGAAGACGGACGAGTTCTGCCCCGAGGCGAACCGGCTCCGGCTGAGCTCGATGCTGAAGAAGTGGGACCTGGGCGTCTGGCGCGAGGACTGCTGACAGGACTGCTAACCCAGCGTCAGCACGAGCAGCGCTGCCGTCGCCGCCGTCTCCGCAAGCGCGCCGAACACGTCGCCCGTCACTCCGCCGAAGCGGCGCACGCAGTGCCTCAACAACAGGTGCGCCGCGCCGAGTCCGGCCAGTACGCCCAAGCCGTAACGCAGCGGGCCGAACCCGTCCAGCAGGGCGCCCGCACCCGCGCATCCCGCCGTGACCAGTGCCGCAGCCGCCAGTCCGGCCCGTACGGGAACGACCTCCGCCACCGCCGCGCCCAGGCCCTCGGGGCGGGCCGCCGGGATGCCCGGGCGGGCGGCCAGGGTGAGGGCGAGACGGGCGGTGAGGGCTGAGGCCGTCGCGGCGAGCGCGCCGTACGCCCAGCCCTCGCCGTACAGCTCGTACACGGCCGCGATCTGCGCCAGCAGGACGAACAGCAGCGTGATGACCCCGAATGGGCCGATGTCCGACTGCTTCATGATCCGGAGCGCGTCCTCGGCCGGTTTGCCGCTCCCGAGGCCGTCCGCCGTGTCGGCGAGGCCGTCCAGATGGAGGCCTCGGGTGAGGACCGCCGGGACGGCGACCGTGGCCGTCGCGGCAAGCAGCGGACCGGAGCCGAGGAGCGTCAGCAGGCCGCCGGCCGCAGCCGCGCACAGGCCCACGACCAGCCCGGCGAGCGGCGCGCTCAGCATTCCGGCGCGCGCCGCGTCCCGGTCCCAGCGGGTGACGCGGACGGGCAGCACGGTCAGGGTGCCGAAGGCGAAACGTATACCGGCCAGAGGGATCACCGGCGAAGGGTAGCCCGGCCCTTCTGCCGGTAAATTGCGCATCACGTACAAATCGGGAGCAGGTGGGCATGTTCGACTGGTTCAACCGCAACGTCATCGAGCCCGGAAAGCTCCCGATGCTGCTCGCGCTGACCTCCTTCATCCTCACCTTCCTGATCACCCGCACGATCGTCCGGCTGATCAGGGCAGGCCGGGGGCCGTTCAAGAACGTCACTCCCGGCGGCATGCACATCCACCACGTGGTGCCGGGCGTGATCCTCACCGTCATCGGCGGATTCGGCGCGGTCGGCAGCGCCCGGCACGGCGTGGCCGCGGCCTTCTGCGCGATCATCTTCGGGATGGGCGCGGGCCTCGTGCTCGACGAGTTCGCGCTGATCCTCCATCTCGACGACGTCTACTGGACCGAGCAGGGCAGACAGAGCGTCGAGGTGGTGGTGCTTGCCGCGGCCCTGGCGCTGCTGGTGCTCGGCGGGTTCTCGCCGCTCGGCGTCAACGACCAGTCACCGGACGAGCAGCAGAACCGCGTCACGCTGGTCACGACCGTGGCGATCAACTTCCTGCTGGTGCTGATCACGCTGTTCAAGGGCAAAGCGCGGATGGCGCTGCTCAGCGTGCTGATCCCGTTCGTGGCGATCTTCGGGGCCGTCCGGCTGGCCCGGCCCGGCTCGTTCTGGTCCAAGCGCTTCTACCGCAAACGGCCCAAGGCCCGTGCGAAATCCCGGCTGCGCTCCTACCGCCACGACCGCCGCTGGGGCGGGCTGCGACACAAGTTTCAGGACCTCATCGGCGGCGCGCCCGACCGGCCGCCGCCCGCGGTCGAGCGCTGACGCCCGCGCCGCAGCAGCAGCGACGAGAGCGCACACACCACCAGCACCGCGGCGATGGCCGCCAGATGCTCCTTGCCCGCCAGGTTGTCCTGGACCATCACCTCGACGATCATCGCCACGATCACCAGCGCCGCCGTGAACCAGGCCCGGTAGCACCAGCAGACGAAGACCGCGAGGCCGACGACCGCCGCCGACGGACCGGTGTCGACGACCTCGGCGTCCGACGCGGGCAGCCCCAAGAAGCCCTCGGGCCCGACCGCGATGCCGATCCGCGCGTAGGTCGTCCCGGCCAGCGTGGAGACATACGCGATCACCAGCGTCCGCCAGCGGCCCAGGCAGATCTCCGCGATGCCGAACACCAGCAGCACCTGCGCCAGCGCACCCCACACCGGCAGATCCAGCGCCGGCACGAACAGCGACAACGGCGTGCGCAGCAGCGCCACCCACAGCGGGTCCTCGGCCTGGACGAAGCCGATGGTGCGGACCGGGCCGATGCCCCAGGACTGGTTCTGCACCAGCTGGAAGAGCGCCGTGAGGCAGACGGCCCCGAGCGTCATCGGAACGGCCCGCCACTTCTCGGTGACGAGCGCCTTCCGCACGGTCGCGTACAGCGGCCCCCACTCGCGGTGCGCGAACGCGCTCACCGTGTTCAACGCCTGGTCTCCAGATGTCTGCGGTGCATCCAGCCGGGCAGCCCGGGCGCCTCCAGAAAGCCCTCGGCGCGGCCTGCCGCGATTCCGATGCGCAGCAGGTCGGCGCTCTTCTCGAAGAGCAGGAAACGGGGCTCCCAGACGGGCCGGTACTTGGCGTTGGCGCGGTACAGCGACTCGATCTGCCACCAGCGGGAGAAGAAACTGAGCAGTGAGCGCCACAGCCTCAGCACCGGTCCCGCGCCGAGCTTCGAGCCGCGTTCGAAGACCGACCTGAACATCGCGAAGTTCAGGGACACCTGCGTGATACCGATCTCCCTTGCGCGCTGGAGGAGTTCGATGACCATGAACTCCATCAGGCCGTTCTCGGAATCCCGGTCACGTCGCATCAGATCGAGCGAGAGCCCCTTCGGGCCCCACGGCACAAAGCTGAGCACCGCGCGCAACCGGCCGTCGCCGTCCCGGCATTCGAGCATCACGCAGCGGCCGTCGCCGGGATCGCCGAGCCGCCCGAGCGCCATCGAGAAGCCGCGCTCGGTGGCTCCGTCGCGCCAGTCGTCGGCGCGGCCGAGCAGCACGTCCATCTCGCCGGCCGGGATCTCCTCGTGCCGGCGGATCCGCACCTGGTAACCGGCACGCTTGACGCGGTTGTACGCCTGGCGCACCGTGCGCATCGCGCGGCCGTCCAGCGTGAACCGGTCGGTCTCGACAATCGCCTCGTCGCCGAGTTCCAGCGCGTCCAGGCCGTGCCGGGCGTAGATCGTGCCGGCCTCCTCGCTCGCTCCCATCACCGCCGGAATCCAGCCGTGTTCACGTGCCTGCGCGAGCCAGGGGCCGATCGCGCCGGGCCATGCCTCGGGATCGCCGAGCGGGTCGCCGGACGCCAGTGACACGCCGCCGACCACCCGGTAGGCGACGGCGGCCTTGCCGGTCGGCGACCAGACGACGCTCTTCTCGCGGCGCAGCGCGAAGTAGCCGAGCGAGTCGCGGTCGCCGTGGCGCTGGAGCAGTACGCGCAGCCGCTCGTCGTCGTCCTCGGTGAGGGGGTCGACGGCGCGGCGGGAGCGGAAGGCCGCGTACAGCACGGCGAGCAGCAGCAGTGTGGACAGCACGTTGATGGTGACGTCGACCCAGCCGGGCGTGGCGATGCCGGGGAAACGCGAGTCGTCCGCGGCGAGCGAGACCAGCCGCATCAGGCCGTACCGCCAGCGCTCCAGGAAAGTGGCGTGGCCGGACGAGGTGTTGGTGACCGTGACGAGTATCGCCGCCAGCAGCGAGGTGACCAGCAGTCCGCCGACCGCGACCGCCGCGGCGAGCCGGGGGTTGGCGCGGTCGCCCTTCGCGTAGAACTCCTCTCGCCCGAGGACCAGCGCGAGCGCGAAGGCGGCGGTGAGGGCCAGCGAGACCCAGTTCTGCGCATGCGCGCGGATGCCCGGGGCGACGGCGATCGCGAGCGCGAAGAGCAGCAGAAACAGCCAGGCCAGTACGGAGTTGAGGATCCAGGCCGCCCGCTTGCGGCGGCGCATGGTGACGGCCAGGAAGAGCGTGAAGACGCCGGAGGCGAAGCCCGCGGTCAGCAGATAGGGAGTGAAGTAGTCGTCGACGTTGTGCCGGCGCAGGTCCTGGCCGAGCGAGACCCATACGGCGCTCAGGAAGTTGATGAACGTGACCGCCCGCAGATACCAGACGGCGAACGCCGCACTGCGCCGTGAGCGTACGTTGCGGGGGCTGGGGCCTGTCGTGCCTCGGCTCGCCTCTTCGCTGGACAAACGGACCTCTCCCATGAAACGCGATGATATGGGGCATCGCGTGTCATGGCGGGCGAGGGCACAGCCGCCCGGTCAGTGGCGGCCGTGCCCACGCGTCAGTCCGTGTCGCTCTCCACCGGCACCACCGGGTCCACCGCGTCCACCGGCTCCGCGGGATCCACCGGCTCTGTACGTTCCGGCAGTTCGGCCGCGAGCGCGGCCGCCGCCTGTACGAGGGGGAGTGCGAGCAATGCCCCGGTTCCTTCCCCCACAGTGACGCCATGGTCCAGCAGCGGGTTGAGTGCCATCCGGTCGAGCGCCTTCGACTGCGCCGGCTCGCCGCTCACCTGGCCCGCGATCCACCAGTCCGGCGCGCGGAACGCAGCACGCTGCCCGACCAGCGCACAAGCCGCCGAGACCACTCCGTCGAGGATCACCGGCATCCGCCGCACCGCGCTCTGCAGCAGGAACCCGGTCGTCGCCGCCAGATCCGCGCCGCCGACCGCGGCCAGCATCTCCAGCTGGTCGCCGAGCACCGGCCGTGCGCGCCGCAACGCGTCCCGGATCGCCGCGCACTTGCGCATCCAGGCCAGATCGTCGATGCCTGCGCCACCGCGGCCGGTGACCACCGAGGCGTCCGTGCCGCACAGCGCGGCGATCAGTGTGGCGGCGGGCGTGGTGCCGCCGACGCTCAGATCGCCGAGCACCACCAGATCGGTTCCGGAGTCCGCCTCCTCGTCCGCGATCGCCATCCCGAGGCGTACGGCCTGCTCGGCCTCCTCGATCGTCAGCGCGTCCTCGACGTCGATCCGTCCGCTGCCGCGCCGCACCCGGCGGCGTACGACCTCGTCGGGCAGCAGCTCCGGGTCGCTGTCGAGACCGGCGTCGACGATCCGCACCGGCACGCCCATCGTGCGCGCCAGCACGGCGAGCGGGGTCGCACCCTCCAGCGTCGCCCGCACCAGTTCGTGCGCGGAGCCCGACTCCCGGCCGGAGACGCCGAGTTCGGCCACTCCATGATCGCCGGCGAACAGGACGACGCGCGGCTGACCGATGGCCCTGACCGGTACGGAAGCCTGCGCGGCGGAGAGCCAGTCGCCCAGTTCGTCGAGACGCCCGAGCGCGCCGGCCGGCACGATCAGCCGCTCCCTGCGGTCCTCGGCGTCGCGCCGGATGCCGCTGTCGGGGCGCTCGATCAGATCGGAGAAGTCGTCGAGATTCAGCCTGCTCATGCGCGAGACAGTACCTGCACGTGTGTACGGCAACGGCGGCACCCGTCAGCTGCGGAGCACCATCGCCTGGCCCGCGACGACGAGCAGCAGCTGCTCGCACTCGGCGGCGAAGGCGGCGTTCAGGCGGCCCAATTCGTCGCGGAAACGCCGGCCCGACGCGGTCGCCGGCACCACGCCGGATCCCACCTCATTGGTCACCGCGACGACGGTGCGCCGTGTTTCCCGTACGGCCGCGACCAGTTCGGCGACCCGCCCGTGCAGCGCGCGCTCGCCGTCCGCCGCCCACTGCGCGTCGTCCCACGCCCCGACCCTGTCCATGGCGTCGGTGAGCCACAGGGAGAGGCAGTCGATCAGCAGCGGCGGCCCCTCGTCGGCGAGCAGCGGCACGAGATCGCAGGTCTCGACGGTCCGCCATGAGCCGGGCCGGCGCTCCCGGTGCGCAGCGACACGGGCCGCCCACTCGGAGTCGCCGTCGCGCAGTCCGCCGGTGGCGACGTACAGCACCTCGGGGAAGGTCTCCAGCCGGCGCTCGGCCTCCAGCGACTTCCCGGACCGGGCGCCGCCGGTGACCAGCGTGCGGCGCGGGACGTCCGGCACGGCGTGGTACTCGCCGACGATCAGCGTCGTCCCGTCCGGCACCACCCGCGCACCCGCCGCCGCGAGCCGCCGGGCCAGCTCGGGCCCGCCGCCGGGCACATCGTGGTCGATATGGACGGCGACCACGTCCGTGGTCGCGCCGACCGCGCCGGACGCCCGCAGCCGCGCGACGGCGTCCGGCCGCCCGACGACATCGGCGACCACCATGTCGTACGCCGCCAGACCCTCCGCAAGACCGGCGGGCGCGCCCGCCGGCGGGAGATACAGCAGCCGCTCACCCTCCGGCGAGGTCACCTCGTACCCCGTACCCGGATGGTCCATCGGCACGGCCCGCACCCGGTGGCCGCTGATCAGCGTCAACTCCCGCCCGTCCGGCACCCGTCCGGCAGCCGGCAGCCCGGCGGGCAGATCCACGGCGGGCCCGTTGTGCGGATGCGTCAGCAGCACCTGCCGTACGCCGGCGAGCGACTGCCCGGCCCGTGCGGCGGCGAGAGCGGCGCCGGGCGTGAGATCGAGCAGCAGGGCGCCGTCCACCAGCAGTGCGGTGGCGGCACGCGCCTGCGCACCGCGTGCGACGGCGCACACGGCGCACGGGCAGTCGGGCCGGGGGAGTCCGGCGGGCGCGCCGGTGCCGAGCAGAGTGAGTTCCACGCCACTGATCCTCCCGCGTCGCCGCGGCCCGTGCGCGCCCGGCTACGCTGCGGGCAGGAAAGAGATCACTGGTGGGCCCTGGGAGGCGGACATGGCATGGACGTGGCGGTTCGAGAAGTCCGACGGGACGGAGGTCCAGCCGGCCGTGCAGCCGGAGGAGTTCACCACGCAGGGCGACGCCGAGTCCTGGATCGGTGAGTACTGGAAGGAACTCCTGGAGGGCGGGGTGGAGCAGGTAACCCTCTCGGAGGACACGACCAAGATCTACGGCCCGATGAGCCTCAACGCGGCGGCGGAGTGACTTAGGGCGTGGGGGCCCGCGCGCCCCCACGCTCTCCATCTCCGGATCTCACCGAGCGTCACCTCTGCCGTCGCCGGGTCACCGCCCCGCACGCACCCCACGCCACTCCCGACGGCCGGCTCGCGAAGCCGAAGCCGATGCCGTCGCCGCGCCGCCCCGAGCCCCAGGCCCCGGGCCCGGCGGTCGCCGATCAGGCGGCTGAAGGTGCCGACGCCAGGAACTGAGTCGCCGCCAGCTCCCCGTACAACCGGTCTCCCGCCACCAGTTCGGCGTGCGTGCCCACCGCCCGCACCCGGCCCGCGTCCATCACCACGATCCGGTCCGCCAGCGTCACCGTCGACAGCCGGTGCGCCACCACCAGGACCGTCACCTCCCGGGACACCTCCGCGACCACATCGCGCAGCGCCATCTCATTGACGGCGTCCAGCTGCGAGGTCGCCTCGTCGAGGAGGAGCAGCCGTGGCCGGCGCAGCAGCGCACGCGCGATCGCCACGCGCTGCCGCTCACCGCCCGACAGCTTGGAGCCGCGGTGCCCGACCACCGTCTCCAGGCCGTCCGGCAGCCGGTCCACGAGCGCGTCGAGGCGCGAGCGTACGAGCACGTCCCGGATCTGCTCCTCGGTCGCGTCCGGCGCGGCGAAGACAAGGTTCTCGCGCAGCGTTCCGGCCAGTACGGGCGCGTCCTGCTCGACATAGCCGATGGCGGCCCGCAGTTCGGCCAGCGGCCAGTCGCGTACGTCCCTGCCGTCGACGGTGATCCGCCCGCCGCCCGCCTCGTAGAACCGCTCGATCAGGCCGAAGACGGTCGTCTTGCCGGCCCCCGAAGGGCCCACGAAGGCGGTCATCCCGGCCCCGGGGACCTCGAAGGTGACGCCGTGATGGACGTACGGAAGATCGTCCCGGTAGCGGAAGGTGACGTCCTCGAAGACGACCGACGCGGCACCGCCCGGACCCACGGCCGGTGCCGGACCGTCCAGGTCCTCCGTCTCCAGCCGCTCCGCCTCCACGATCCGCGCGATCGCCGCCGAACCGACCTGGTACTGCGAGGCGGCCTCGACCAGCCTCGAGACCGGGTCGATCAGATAGAAGAGAAAGAGCAGAAAGGCGACCAGCGTCGAGATGGAGATCGCGCCGGACGCCACTCGCGCGCCGCCGATGCCGAGCACCGCCAGGAACGACACCTGCACCGCGAGACCCACCGAAGACCAGGCCGCGGACTGCCACTTCGCCGACCGCAGGCCGTGCCGCCACGCCTCACGCGCCGCCTTCGCCACGACCGCCGTCTCGCGCTCCTCCGCGCCTGAGGCCTTGAGCGTGCGGAACGCCCCGAAGGCCCGCTCCAGCACGGTGGATATCTCGCCGACGGCCTCCTGCGAACGCTGGGTCGCCTGCGCGATCTTCGGCATGAGCAGCCCGACACAGCCGCCGATCAGCACGATCACCCCGAGCGTGACGCCGAGCAGTACCGGGTCCATCAGGCCCATCATCACGATCGTGGCGATGAAGGCGAGGCCGCCGGTCGCCGCCGAGACGATCGACTGCGTGGTCACCGCCCGCAGCAGCGTCGTGTCCGAGGTGACCCGGGACATCAGATCGCCGGGCTGGGTCCGCTCGACCTCCGGCAGCCGCAGCCGGAGCAGCCGCCCGATCAGCGTGCGGCGGGCGGCCAGCACCACGGACTCGGCGGTGCGTTCCAGGATGTACGCGCCGACCGCCTCGATCGCCGTGCCCAGCACCACCAGTGCGGTGAGCAGCACCAGCACACCGGTGATCGATTCGTCGTCGCCGAGCCGGTCGACCAGCGTCTTGGCGGCGAGCGGCTGGGCCAGGCCGGTGACCGTGCCGATCAGGGTCAGCCCGGCGCCGAGCGCGACGGCCCAGCGGTGCGGGCGGAAGTGCGTGTAAAGCGCCCGCCAGGTCTCACGGGCGGGCAGTTTGACGACCGGCTTCTCGACCGCCTTCTCGGCGGGCTTTTCGGCTTGCTTCCGGGCAGGACTTTCCGTGGCTTCTGCGATGGTCACTTGAGTGAGGACGCAGAAATGCCCGCGGTACCTGACCGGGCCGACGTTCCTGACACCTGCTGACGCGAAGTCAACCGGTCAGCGCACGTAGGCCGGTTCAGCCCCGCACGCCACACAGGTGCAGCAGCGCCGCCACCCGCCGGTACGGCTCCGTACGTCCCGCCCGGTCCTCGGCGGCCAGCAGCCGCTCCAGCTCGTCGTCGGCCGGCAGCTCGGCGTCGTTCGGCACGCCGTCGGTGAACACCCGCACTCCGTACCAGGCATGCAGTGGTGCCGCGATTCCCGCCAGCGTCGCCGTCAGGGCTTCGAGGCGATCCGCGCGGCCCGGCAGCCCGAGGCGGTTGGTGTACGAGTCCGAAGTGAAGGCTTCCAGCGCATCGGACCAGTCACCGGCGAGACCCGGCCGCATGGCCAGCGCGTCGCCGTTGCGCACCAGCAGCGAGAGCAGCCCGCCCGGAGCCAGCATCCGGGCGAGACCCGCGAGCACGGCGTCGGGATCCTCTACGTACATCAGCACACCGTGGCAGAGCACCACGTCGAACGAGCCCGGAAGGAAGTGCACCCCGGTGTCGCGGCCGTCGCCCTCGATCAGCTTGAACCGCTCCCGGATGCCCTCCGGCTCGGTCGTCAGCGACTGCCGCGCCGCACGCACCATCTCCGGGTCGGACTCGAGTCCCGTCACCGAGTGGCCGGCCCGCGCCAGCCGCAGCGCCTGCGTGCCCTGGCCCATTCCGACGTCCAGGATCCGCAGCCGTCGGCCGACCGGGAACCGGGCGGCTATCTGCTCGTCGAGCTGGCGTGCGACTAGTTCCTGCCGGACGGTGTTGCGCAGCCCGCCGAGGCCTTTCAGCCAGGCGGCCGCACCACCTTCGAAACCGGTCGTGCTCAGGGCCGCTCTCCGCGCTTGACCTGCGGCTTGGGCAGACGCAGTCGGCGCAGCTGGAGCGTACGCATCAGGCCGTACGCGACCGCGCCGCGCCGGGGCTCGTTCGGGAAGCGCTCGTTGAGCTGCTTCCGCATGCGGATCACCAGACCGATCGAGTCCACGATGATCATGACGATCACGCCGAGCCAGATCAGCAGCGCGATGTTCTGCAGCTGGCCGACCCGGACCATGCTCATGACCAGGATCACCACGGCGAGCGGCAGGAAGAACTCCGCGACGCAGAAGCGCGAGTCCACGAAGTCACGGACGAACCGGCGCACCGGTCCCTTGTCACGGGCAGGCAGATACCGCTCGTCGCCACTGGCGAGCGCCTCACGCTGCTTGGCGAGATCGGTCCGCCGGGCCTCCCGCTGGCGCTTGGCGGCCTCCTTGCGGTCCGCCGGCGCTCCCGAGGAGGCACGGCGGCGCTGCGTCTGGGCCTCACTGCGCTTCGGCGTGGGGCGGCCCTTCGGGGCCTCTGGGTCGCGGGTCTGCTTGGAGAGGTCGATCGTCACCTTGTCGGTGCGGACCTTCTCTTCATTGGCACGGCTACGGAACACAAAACCCAAGGGTACGTGGTGCGGGGCTGCTGCCCCACCCTCCGGGGGAACGATCCCGCAACACCGTGCGTCCCTAGGTGACAGAAGCCGGCCCCAAGCCGGACAGAGCGGACGTCGCCCCAGGTTCCCCTGACGGTCACCTACTCCTTCCGCCGGATCGGAGCCGAAAGCAGTCGTCCTTGGGGATGAGCGCATCCGCGCTCGAACAGTGCGGTAATGGATGCAGGGCCCGTACTGTGGGTTCTGTTGGAGTGCTGAAGCTGAGTCCGTCAGAAGGGGGCGCGCGAAGCCCATGAGCGGTGTCATGAAGCGTATGGGGATGATCTTCCGCGCGAAGGCAAACAAGGCCCTCGACAGGGCCGAGGATCCGCGCGAGACCCTCGATTACTCGTACCAGAAGCAGCTCGAGCTGCTGCAGAAGGTGCGCCGCGGAGTTGCCGACGTTGCGACCTCCCGCAAGCGCCTCGAACTGCAGCTGAACCAGCTGCAGGGACAGTCGACCAAGCTGGAGGACCAGGGCCGCAAGGCGCTGGCGCTCGGCCGTGAGGACCTGGCGCGCGAGGCGCTGTCCCGCCGTGCCTCGCTCCAGCAGCAGGTCACCGACCTGGAGTCGCAGCACCAGACCCTGCAGGGCGAGGAGGAGAAGCTCACGCTTGCCGCCCAGCGCCTGCAGGCCAAGGTCGATGCCTTCCGCACCAAGAAGGAGACGATCAAGGCCACCTACACCGCGGCCCAGGCGCAGACCCGGATCGGCGAGGCCTTCTCCGGCATCTCGGAGGAGATGGGTGACGTCGGTCTGGCGATCCAGCGGGCCGAGGACAAGACCGCGCAGCTGCAGGCCAGGGCGGGCGCGATCGACGAGCTGCTCGCCTCCGGCGCCCTGGACGACCAGTCCGGGATGGCGAAGGACGACATCGCCGCCGAGCTGGACCGCATCTCCGGTGGTACGGATGTAGAGCTGGAGCTCCAGCGCATGAAGGCCGAGCTGGCGGGCGGCTCGAGCTCGTCGCAGCAGGCCATCGAGGGTGGCAACGGCAAGCAGGAGGCCGCCCCGCAGCAGAGCACACCGAAGTTCGACAAGCAGTGACCAGCAGCAGGGCCTAGCAGTAGGGACTCGTCATGATCGTACGGATCATGGGGGAGGGCCAGGTGGAAGTGGCGGACAGCCACCTCACCGAGCTCAACAAGCTCGACGACGAACTGCTCGCCGAGATGGAGAACGGGGACGGGCCGGGTTTCCGCACGACCTTCCACGCGCTCCTGGAGAAGGTGCGCGAGCTTGGCGAGCCCCTGCCGGACGACGCCCTGGAGCCGTCCGAGCTGATCCTGCCGGCCCCCGACGCGACCCTTGAGGACGTACGAGCACTGCTCCGCGACGACGGCCTCATCCCGGGCTGACATTCCCACTCCAACAGCACCTGTGCCCCGCTCCGGTTCGATCCGGAGCGGGGCATTCTGCTGTCTTCCGCTGCGGTCGCGGAGGTACGCGGCCGCCGGGACACGCCGTAACGTTGCCTGACGTGACCTCACTCGCCACCGGGTTCGCCCGCACCCAGAGCTGGCTGCGCGCGCATCCGCTGGCGTTCGACGGCGCCCTGGCGGTGGGCGCGCTGATCTGCATGGTCATCGGCTCCTTCGCCGACCCGAACGGCCGGCACGGACCCGACTTCGGCGGCCGCACGCCGGAGCTGCGCAGCATCCTGCTGATGGTCCTGGTCTCGGCGGCCCTGGTGTTCCGCCGCCGCAGGCCGATGGGCGTGCTGGTGTTCACCACCGCGCTCTCCGTCATCGAGCTGGTTGTCAGCCCCCAGCCCGCGCCGGTGGCGATGAGCGCCGTGATCGCGCTCTACACGGTCGCCTCGCGGACCGACCGCCCCACCACCTGGCGGGTCGGCCTGCTCACCATGGCGGTGCTGACCGCCGCCGCGATGGCCTTCGGCTCGAACCCCTGGTACACCCAGGAGAATCTCGGCATCTTCGCCTGGGCCGGTCTTGCCGGTGCCGCAGGCGATGCCGTACGGAGCCGTCGCGCCTTCGTGGACGCCATACGGGAACGGGCCGAGCGCGCCGAGCAGACCCGCGACGAGGAGGCCCGCCGCCGGGTTGCCGAGGAGCGGCTGCGGATCGCGCGCGATCTGCACGATGTGGTGGCCCACCACATCGCGCTGGTCAATGTGCAGGCCGGAGTCGCCGCCCATGTCATGGACAAACGGCCGGACCAGGCCAAGGAGGCCCTCGCCCATGTGCGCGAGGCCAGCCGCTCCGCGCTCAACGAACTGCGCGCCACGGTCGGACTGCTGCGCCAGTCCGGCGACCCGGAGGCCCCGACCGAACCGGCTCCCGGCCTCGCCGTGCTCGACGAGCTGGTCACCACCTTCCGGCAGGCGGGCCTGCCGGTCGAGGTGGCCCGCGCCGACGACGGCGTACGGCTGCCCGCGGCCGTCGACCTCGCCGCGTACCGGATCATCCAGGAGGCGCTGACCAATGTGCAGAAGCATGCGGGCCCGGACGCGAAGGCCGAGGTCAGCGTGATCACGGTCGGCCGCACGCTGGAGGTCACCGTGCTGGACAACGGCACCGAGCCGGACGGCCCGAAGGACGGCGGCGGGCACGGCCTGCTCGGCATGCGCGAGAGGGTCACCGCGCTCGGTGGCACGCTCAGCGCGCGGCCCCGCTACGGCGGCGGCTTCCGCGTCCAGGCGATACTTCCCCTCAAGGCCGGTGCGGGGGAGGACAGATGACGATCAGGGTGCTGCTCGCCGACGACCAGACGCTGCTGCGCAGCGCGTTCCGGGTGCTGGTGGACTCCGAACCCGACATGCAGGTCGTCGGCGAGGCGGCGGACGGCGCGGAGGCGGTCGCTCTCGCCCGCTCCGAGAAGGCCGATGTGGTCCTGATGGACATCCGCATGCCCGGCACGGACGGTCTCGCCGCGACCCGCATGATCAGCGCTGATCCCGAGCTGGTGAACGTACGCGTGGTCATGCTCACCACCTTCGAGGTGGACGAGTACGTCGTGCAGTCGCTGCGGGCCGGCGCCTCCGGCTTCCTCGGCAAGGGCGCGGAACCGGAAGAACTGCTCAATGCCATCCGTATCGCCGCCGCGGGCGAGGCGCTGCTCTCGCCGGTCGCGACCAAGGGCCTGATCGCCAAGTTCCTCGCGCAGGGCGGCACTTCGGAGGACGACCCGGAGTCGGAGGCGTACTCCGAGCGGCTCACCGCGCTGACCAGCCGCGAACGCGAGGTCCTCGTCCTGGTCGCCGGCGGCCACTCCAACGACGAGATCGCCGAGCGTCTGGTCGTCAGCCCGCTCACCGTCAAAACCCATGTGAACCGCGCGATGGCGAAACTGGGCGCCCGCGACCGGGCTCAATTGGTGGTCATTGCCTACGAATCGGGCCTGGTACGTCCAAGGGTGGAGTGAGACGGGGTCTGCGCCTACTCCAGCTGCGGTATGCGCGAGATAAGGAACTGGACCTGGGGTCGACGGTCGGGCCCTCTCGAATGCCTGATCGTATGAGTGGGCTTCCGACCATGCCCGCTTGTTCCGCTCTGCGTACTTCCCGCCTCGCACGCCACAGAAGAGAGACCCCATGTCCTGGCTGTCCAGATTCAGCCTGTCACAAAGGGCCCTTGTCGGTCTGATGTCGATCATCGCGATCGCCTTCGGAGCGATCGCCATACCGCAGCTCAAGCAGCAGCTGCTGCCCTCCATCGAACTGCCCATGGTGTCGGTGCTCGCCCCGTACCAGGGCGCGTCCCCCGATGTGGTCGAGAAGCAGGTCGTCGAACCGCTCGAGTCCACCCTCAAGGCCGTCGACGGCATCAAGGGCATCACCTCCACGGCGAGCGAGGGCAACGCCGTGATCATGGCCAGCTTCGAGTACGGGGACGGCACCAAGCAGCTCGTCGCCGACGTCCAGCAGGCCGTGAACCGGGCCCGTACGCAGCTGCCCGACGATGTCGACCCGCAGGTCGTCGCCGGTTCGACCGACGACATCCCGACCGTCGTGCTCGCCGTCACCTCCGACAAGGACCAGCAGGCGCTGGCCGACCAGCTGGACCGCACCGTCGTCCCGGCGATCGAGGACATCGACGGCGTCGGCCAGGTCACCGTCGACGGTGTGCGCGACCTCCAGGTGTCCGTCACGCCCGACGACAGCAAGCTCGCCGCGGCGGGCCTGAACACCATGGCGCTCGGCGAGGCGCTGAAGGCGGGCGGCGCGACGCTGCCGGCCGGTTCCTTCAGCGAGGCGGGCAAGAGCCGTACGGTCCAGGTGGGCGGCGGCTTCACCACGCTGAAGCAGATCGAGGAGCTGCGGATCACCGCGGCGCCGCCGGCGAAGGGCAAGCCCGTACGCCTCGGTGACATCGCCACGGTCAAGCAGACCGAGTCGACCCCGGTCTCGCTGACCCGTACCAACGGCAGGCCGAGCCTCGCCGTCATGGTCACCATGGACAACGACGGCAGCGCCGTCGCCATCTCCAACGCGGTCGAGGACAAGCTGCCCGAGCTGCGCAAGGACCTCGGCGCCGGCGCCGAGCTCACCGTCGTCTCCGACCAGGGCCCGGCCGTCTCCAAGTCGATCTCCGGCCTGACCACCGAAGGCGCGCTCGGCCTGGTTTTCGCGGTCATCGTGATCCTGGTCTTCCTGGCCTCGCTCCGCTCCACGCTGGTCACCGCGGTCTCCATCCCGCTGTCCGTCGTCCTCGCGCTGATCGTGCTGTGGACCCGCGACCTGTCGCTCAACATGCTCACGCTCGGCGCGCTGACCATCGCGATCGGCCGGGTCGTCGACGACTCGATCGTGGTCCTGGAGAACATCAAGCGGCACCTCGGCTACGGCGAGGAGCGGCAGAGCGCGATCATCACCGCCGTGAAGGAGGTGGCCGGCGCGGTCACCTCGTCGACGCTGACCACGGTCGCGGTCTTCCTGCCGATCGGGCTCGTCGGCGGCATGGTCGGCGAGCTGTTCGGCTCGTTCAGCCTGACGATCACCGCGGCCCTGCTGGCCTCGCTGCTGGTCTCCCTGACGGTCGTCCCCGTCCTGTCGTTCTGGTTCCTGCGCGCGCCGAAGGCCGTACGGGGCATGGACCCGGACGAGGCCCGCCGGATCGCGGAGGAGAAGGAGGCGCGCAGCCGGCTTCAGCGGCTGTACGTCCCGGTCCTGCGGTTCGCCACCCGTCGCCGCATCACCAGCGTCGTCCTCGCGTTCGTCGTGCTCTTCGGCACGTTCGGCATGGCCGGACTGCTGAAGACCAACTTCTTCGACCAGGGCGAGCAGGAGGTCATGTCCATCAAGCAGGAGCTGCCGCCGGGCACCAGCCTGGAGGCGGCCGACGCCGCGTCGAAGAAGGTCGAGAAGGTACTCGGCGGCCTCGACGAGATCAAGAACTACCAGGTCACCGTCGGTTCTTCCGGCTTCATGGCCGCGTTCGGCGGTGGCACCGGGGCCAACCAGGCGTCGTACCAGATGACGCTGAAGGACGCCGCGTCGTACGAGAAGACCCGTGACCGCATCGACGCGGAGCTCGCCAAGCTCGACGGCATCGGCGACACGACGATCGCGGCGGGCGACGGCTTCGGCAACCAGGATCTGAGCGTCGTGGTCAAGGCCGCGGACGCGGACACGCTGCAGAAGGCGTCCGAGGCGGTACGGACCGAGGTCGCCAAGCTCGACGACGTCACCGACGTCCAGAGCGACCTGGCGCAGAGCATCCCGCGCATCTCGGTGAAGGCGAACGCGAAGGCCGCGGACGCCGGCTTCAACGAGACGACGCTGGGCCTCGCCGTCGGCCAGGCGGTGCGCGGCACCCCGACGGCCAAGGCGATCCTCGACGACACCGAGCGCGATGTCGTGATCACGCCGGCGAAGCAGGCCAGGACGCTTGCGGAACTGCGCAGTCTGAACCTCGGCGGGGTCAAGCTCAGCGAGATCGCGGACGTGCAGCTGGTGCCGGGCCCGGTGTCGATGACCCGGATCGACGGCTCGCGGGCCGCGACGATCTCGGCGAAGCCGACCGGCGACAACACCGGCGCGGTCAGCTCCGCGCTCCAGAGCAAGCTCAAGACGCTGGACCTGCCGGAGGGCGCGACCGCGTCGATCGGCGGGGTCTCGGAGGACCAGGACGAGGCGTTCGCGGCGCTGGGCCTGGCGATGCTGGCGGCGATCGCCATCGTCTTCATGCTGCTGGTCGCCACCTTCAAGTCGCTGATCCAGCCGCTGATCCTGCTCGTCTCCATCCCGTTCGCGGCGACGGGCGCGATCGGTCTGCTGGTGGCCACCGGCACGCCGCTGGGTGTCCCGGCGATGATCGGCATGCTGATGCTGATCGGCATCGTGGTCACCAACGCGATCGTGCTGATCGACCTGATCAACCAGTACCGGGCTCAGGGCCTGGGCGTGGTCGAAGCGGTCGTCGAGGGCGGCCGCCACCGGCTGCGCCCGATCCTGATGACGGCCCTGGCGACGATCTTCGCTCTGCTCCCGATGGCCCTGGGCATCACGGGCGAGGGCGGCTTCATCGCCAAGCCGCTGGCGGTGGTGGTGATCGGCGGCCTGATCAGCTCGACGCTGCTGACACTGCTGCTGGTGCCGACGCTCTACGCGATGGTGGAACTCCGCAAGGAGCGCCGCGCGAAGAAGCGGGCGGCGAAGCGGGACGCCAAGTCGGGGGACTCCAAGCCCTCGCAGCCCGCCGAGTCGCAGGAGCCTGCCCCGGCGAACGCGTAACGAGGCGCACAGCGACGCCTGCCCGCCCGGCACGGTCCCCGAGAGGGGCCCGCGCCGGGCGGGTTCTGCTTCGGCGGGCGAGCCCGCTCACGCCAAGGGCTTGTGCAGCACGATGCACGGGCGATCGTGCTGCACGTCCCGGCGGCGGTCGATTTCGTGCCAGCCCAGAGACGTCCAGAACGCCAGGGCCGGCGCGTGGTTCTCCAGGACCGCGAGCCGGATCCCCTCCCGCCCCTCCGCGCGGAAGCGGCGCTCCACAACGTCCACCAGTTCGCGGCCGATGCCCCTGCGGCGCAGGCCCCCGTGGACCAGCAGCAGGCCGATCCATGGGAGTCCGTCCTTCGGGTGGCGGTCCAGCAGGCAGAGCAGGGCGCTGACCCGGCCGCCGGACTCCTCGTCGCGCGCGAGCAGCACCTCGCAGCCGTCGGTGGCCGCCTCCTCCCGCAGTTCCGCCAGGATGCTCTCCGGGTCGTGTTCGCCCGCGGCACGCGCGTACTCCGGGTTGCTCGCGTACAGATCGACCACTTCCGCGGTCTCTGCAGGCGTGAACCGGAGCGGTGAAAGTGACAGTGCGGGCATGCGGCCCAGCGTATCCACGCGCGACGATGGGCTCCCGAGCGTAAGGAGCGCCGCATGGCGACGTACGTACTCATCCCCGGAGCCGACGGCCGCGCCTGGTACTGGCATCTCGTCCTGCCCGAGTTGCACCGGCGCGGTCACGACGGCATCACCGTCGACCTGCCGCAGGACGAATCCGCCGGTCTCGCCGAGTACACGGACACTGTCGTACGAGCGATCGGCGACGCTCCCGGGCCCGCGGACGAACTCGTGCTCGTCGCCCAGTCCCTCGCCGGATTCATCGCACCGCTCGTCTGCGACCGCCTCCCGGTCGACCAGCTCATCCTGGTCAACGCCATGGTCCCGAAGCCGGGCGAGACCGCCGGCGACTGGTGGGCCAACACCGGCCAGGCCGACGCGCGCGCGGCGTTCGCGGTGGAGCAGGGCCGCGACCCGGACGCCGAGTTCGACGTGCTCGTCGACTTCTTCCACGACGTACCGCAGGAGGTCACCGTCGCCGCCATGGAGCAGGGCGAAGCCGGACCGTCGGAGGCGGTGTTCACCCAGCCGTGGCCGCTGACCGCGTGGCCGGACGTGCCGACCCGCTTCCTGCAGGGCCGCGACGACCGGTTCTTCCCGCTCGACTTCCAGCGCCGCAACGCCGAGGAACGGCTCGGCATCGCCGTCGAGGAGGTGCCCGGCGGACACCTCCTCGCGCTGAGCCACCCGGCCGAACTGGCCGACCGGATCACCCCGTAGGCGCCGGGTGCCGGGCGCTACGGCAGCGCCAGCATCCGCTCCAGCGCCAGCTTCGCGAAGCTCTCCGTCTCCTTGTCGACCTGGATCCGGTTGACCAGATTCCCCTCGGCCAGCGACTCCAGCGCCCACACCAGGTGCGGCAGGTCGATCCGGTTCATCGTCGAGCAGAAGCAGACCGTCTTGTCGAGGAAGACGACCTCCTTGTCGGGGTGCGCGTTCGCGACCCGGCGGACCAGGTTGAGCTCCGTGCCGATCGCCCACTTGGAACCGGCCGGAGCCGCCTCGAGCGTCTTGATGATGTACTCCGTCGAGCCGACGTAGTCCGCCGCCGCCACGACCTCGTGCTTGCACTCCGGGTGGACGAGGACGTTCACGCCCGGAATCCGCTCGCGTACGTCGTTGACCGAGTCCAGCGAGAAACGACCGTGCACCGAGCAGTGCCCGCGCCACAGGATCATCTTCGCCGCGCGCAGCTCCTCGACCGTCAGTCCGCCGTTCGGCTTGTGCGGGTTGTACAGCACGCAGTCGTCGAGGGAGAGGCCCATCTCCCGTACGGCGGTGTTCCGTCCGAGGTGCTGGTCCGGCAGGAACAGCACCTTCTCGCCCTGCTCGAAGGCCCAGTCCAGCGCGCGCTTGGCGTTGGACGAGGTGCAGATCGTGCCGCCGTGCTTGCCGGTGAACGCCTTGATGTCCGCCGAGGAGTTCATGTACGAGACGGGCACCACCTGCTCGGCTATGCCGGCCTCGGTCAGCACGTCCCAGCACTCCGCGACCTGTTCGGCCGTAGCCATGTCGGCCATCGAGCACCCGGCGGCCAGGTCCGGCAGCACGACCTTCTGGTCGTCGGAGGTGAGGATGTCCGCGGACTCGGCCATGAAGTGCACGCCGCAGAAGACGATGTACTCGGCCTCCGGGCGCGCCGCGGCGTCCTTGGCCAGCTTGAAGGAGTCACCGGTGACGTCCGCGAACTGGATGACCTCGTCACGCTGGTAGTGGTGGCCCAGGACGAAGACCTTGTCGCCGAGCTTCTCCTTCGCCGCACGGGCGCGCTCCACCAGGTCCGGGTCGGACGGGGACGGCAGGTCGCCGGGGCACTCGACGCCGCGCTCACTCCTGGGGTCGGCCTCGCGGCCGAGCAGCAGCAGGGCGAGCGGCGTCGGCTGGACGTCGAGCTCCGTACGGGCTTGGGCGGTGGTCACGTCACGCACCCTTTCTTCTCAGCAGACAGGTCGTCGGAAGACAGGTCGCGAAGACCTTCTCGTCTATTTGACGCTATCTATCATAACTGCTTCACGTCACTTTGACGATGGCCATAACGTCGATGTGACGCACCCCCTGTCCACACGGCGGTGTCCCCCGCCGGGCCGGTGTGCGAGCATGAAAGAGCAAGAAAAGCCCTCGGTCCGGAATGAATCCGCGGCCATGCCGGTTGCACTGTCGGCAAGCAGTCTCCGTACAACCCGGGAGAGAAGCAGATGTCCGTATCGGACGAGACCACCACCGTGAGCGACGGCATCCTCCTGTCCGACGCCGCCGCTGGCAAGGTCAAGGCCCTGCTGGACCAGGAAGGCCGGGACGACCTGGCGCTGCGCGTCGCCGTTCAGCCCGGCGGCTGCTCCGGCCTGCGTTACCAGCTCTTCTTCGACGAGCGCTCGCTCGACGGCGATGTCGTCAAGGACTTCGGCGGAGTGAAGGTCGTCACCGACCGGATGAGCGCTCCGTACCTGGGCGGCGCCTCGATCGACTTCGTGGACACGATCGAGAAGCAGGGCTTCACGATCGACAACCCGAATGCATCGGGTTCCTGCGCCTGCGGCGACTCCTTCAGCTAAGGCTGCGCCGGCACGGCTGTGCCACATACGAAGGCGGCGGCCCGGACGAGACCGGGACCGCCGCCTTCGGCATGCGCCGAACTACTCGCTGAGCTGCTTCTGCCGGGCTACTTCTTCGCCGCCTTCAGCGGCACGGCCTGGCCCGTCGCCGCGTCCACGACCTTCCGGTCGCCCAGCGGCTTGTCCAGCGTGACCTGCTCCGTCAGCTCCTTGGCGATGGCGATGCAGACCCGCTCCGGGTCCGGGTTGGTCTCGGTGATCCTGACCTTCACCTGACCGCCGGCCTCGCTCGCCGTCGCCGCGTAGTCGCTGCACACCCCGCCCCAGAACGTCACGGACAGTGTGCGCCCGTCCACGTTGTACGACAGGACCCGCCGGTCGGACGGCGCCACCGGATCCTGCGGGGGCTCGGTCGGCTTGACGTCCTTCTGCGGCGGCGTGGGCGCCTTCAGGAATTTGGGGGCCACCGCCGTCTGGGCGATCGTGAACGTCTGGTCGCCGCTCTTGGGCGCCACCTCGAACAGCCACGACGGTACGAGCGCCTGCCGCCCGTCCACGTACTGCGCGGCCAGTCCGAACACCGCCTTGCCGATCGTCATCTGCTGAGGCCCGGCCGGCTTGCGCTCCGGCTCGCACAGTGCGTCCGGCTTCGGCTCGTCCTGCGGCTTGATCTCGCCCTCCGCCGGGACCGGAGTGGCGCAGCCGCCGATCCCGATCGGGCCGCTGCCCTTCGCGTCCTTGTTCAGCTGCTTCAGCGCCTCGTCGGCGGAGAGCACCGGATACTCGTCGCCCTTCTCGGGCACCTTCAACTGACCGCTGCCGCCGACCACTTGACCGTCCGCGCCGACCTGGATCCCGGTCGACCAGCCGTATGTCGGCAGCCCGCCGATCACCGGATCCGCGTTCACCACCCGCACCGCGCCCATCAGCTGACGGGCGTCGAGTTCGGCGTCGCTCTGGCCGAGAGCCTTCAGCACCGGAGCCGCGGCCTTCTTCGCCGCCTCCTCGCTCACCGCGGGGCCGCCGGCCGGCAGGTCCTTGGCCGCGCCGGTGCCCGAGCCCGAGTCCGTTCCGCCGCCGGACGGGCAGACGTCGACCTTCACGCAGTTGTCGCCACTCGGCGAAGGAGTGAACCGTGCGTACGTCCAGGTGCCGGGCGCGTCCTTGTTGACCTGCAGCATCGGACCGCCGCCGTCCTTCTCCGTGCCGATCTTCCAGGCCGGCCCGGCGAGCCGCGGCGTGCCGGCGAGTCCGAGCGCCTTCGCAAGCCGGGTCACCTCGGCCTCGGTGACCGCGCCCTCGGCACGGTGCACGGCAGCCTTGTCCGGGCCGTCCGGCAGCTTGCCCGCGGCCTTGTAGACGGTCCCGCCGGTGGGGTCGGGCTCGCCCGGCGCGATGCCTCCCGCGCCGTCCCGGCCGCTTGCTCCGTCGAGGGCGAGCGGCGGCGGGTTCTTGCCACCGGCCTGCGCACCGCGCTTGGCATCCGCACTGTCGCCGCCGGATCCGGCCGTCGCGAAGTACGCGCCCCCGCCGCCCGCGATCAGCACCGCCGCCGCCACCGAGGCGACGGCGAGCGGGGAACGCCGGCGGCGTGCGCTGTCGTGCGTGTTCTCCGTGCTGCTCACCGCATCGCTCCCTTGTCTCGTGTCCCCGCCGTACGCGCGTGGTACGGGGACACGGATGGGACGGAGCAGGGGCGCGCATGGTTCCCGTATGCGCCCTTGGAAGCCTCAGATGCGGGTCGCCGTACTTTCTCAGTCGCCGTATTCGGACATGTTGTCCAGCAGTCGCGCGGAAGAGGCGGGCACGACGACACCATGGATACGGGACGGAGGCACGGGCGCGGGCACGGCGACTGCCGGCACGACCCAGTGCGGAGCCATCCTTGCGCAGTAACCACGCAGCTGGGCCAGAGAAATCTCGGACTCGCGCGACTCGCGGGGGGCGATGGGCTTCGTCATAACCGCACCGTACGCACCTGGAGGGTCCGCGAAAAAGACCTACTATCGGGTAGTTTCCGCACTTCAACCTGGGTGGCTCGACCCGGTAGCGTGAACTGTCAACGCCACCCCGCCTCAGGAGCGCATAGCCGTGCGAATCGCAGTCACCGGCTCCATCGCAACCGACCATCTCATGACCTTCCCCGGCCGCTTCGCCGATCAGCTGGTCGCGGAACAGCTGCACACGGTCTCCCTTTCCTTCCTGGTCGACAACCTCGATGTACGCCGGGGCGGTGTCGGCGCCAACATCTGCTTCGGAATGGGCCAGCTCGGCTCCAAGCCGATCCTCGTCGGCGCGGCCGGGTCCGACTTCGACGAATACCGTGCCTGGCTCGACCGGCACGGCGTGGACACGGACTCCGTCCGCATCTCCGAGGTCCTGCACACGGCTCGCTTCGTGTGCACCACCGACGCCGACCACAACCAGATCGGCTCGTTCTACACCGGCGCGATGAGCGAGGCCCGCCAGATCGAGCTCAAGTCCGTCGCGGACCGGGTCGGCGGACTCGACCTCGTGCTGATCGGCGCGGACGACCCCGAGGCGATGCTCCGCCACACCGAGGAGTGCCGGACCCGCTCCATCCCGTTCGCCGCGGACTTCTCGCAGCAGATCGCGCGGATGAGCGGCGACGACATCCGCACGCTCCTCGACGGAGCGACCTACCTCTTCTCCAACGAGTACGAGAAGGGGCTCATCGAGTCCAAGACCGGCTGGAGCGACGAGGAGATCCTCGGCAGGGTCGGCCACCGGGTCACGACGCTCGGCTCCCGCGGGGTGCGCATCGAGGTGGCCGGCCAGGACGCGATCGAGGTCGGCTGCCCGGAGGAGGAGGCCAAGGTCGACCCGACCGGCGTCGGCGACGCGTTCCGCGCGGGCTTCCTGTCGGCCCTGTCCTGGGGCGTGAGCCTGGAGCGCGCGGCGCAGGTCGGCTGCATGGTGGCGACTCTGGTGATCGAGACGCTCGGCACCCAGGAGTACACACTGCGGCGTGCGCACTTCATGGACCGCTTCACCAAGGCGTACGGCCACGACGCGGGCGCTGAGGTCCGCGAGTACCTGACATAGCCGTGCCGCCGTCGCCGGCGGGGCTCCAAGGGGGCCTCGCCGGCAACGGAACCTTCAGCTCAGGCGCCGCACCACGTACGCGGAGCCCCGCTCCGCCGCCCGCTCCCCGACGTACTCCTGCCCTCGCATCTCGCACCACACCGGGATGTCCAGCCGCGCCGCCTCGTCGTCCGACAGCACCGTCACCGTGCCGCCCACCGGGACGTCCCCGATCACCTTCGCCAGTTCGATCACCGGGATCGGGCACCGCTTGCCCAGCGTGTCCACCACGAGCGACGAGGTCAGCCCCGTACCCGGCGAGGACACCGGCGCGCCGAGCCGCTCCCGTACCGAGGCCACCACGCCCGGCAGCACCTCCAGGAACCGGTCCACATCCTCACCGGACGTGCCCAGCGGCAAAGAAACCCGCACATTCCCCTCACTCAGCACCCCCATCGCCCGCAGCACATGGCTCGGTGTCAGCGTGCTGCTCGTGCAGGACGAGCCCGACGACACGGAGAACCCCGCCCGGTCCAGCTCGTGCAGCAGAGTCTCTCCGTCGACATAGAGACAGGAGAACGTGACGAGATGGGGGAGCCGGTGAACCGGATCGCCCACCACCTCGACGTCCGGGACGAGCTCCGGCACCCGCGCCCGGATCCGGTCGACCAGCGCCCGAAGGCGTCCCGCCTCGTCCGCCGCCTCGGCCCGTACCGCCCGCAGCGACGCCGCCGCGGCCACGATCGCCGGGATGTTCTCGAACCCGGCCGACCGGCCCGACTCCCGCTCGTCGGCGGGCCCTTGGGGCGCGAACCGGACCCCCTTGCGCACCGCCAGCAGCCCGACGCCCGAAGGCCCGCCCCATTTGTGCGCGCTCGCGGCGAGCAGCGACCAGTCGCCCGTCACCGGTCCCCAGGCCAGCGACTGCGCCGCGTCCACCAGCAGCGGCACACCAGCCGCCCGGCACGCGTCGGCGACCTCGGCCACCGGCTGCTCGGTGCCCACCTCGTGGTTGGCCGACTGCAGCGCGGCCAGCGCCGTGTCCGGTCGCAGCGCCGTGGCGTACGCGGCAGCAGTCACGGAACCCGCCCGGTCCACCGGCACCTGGGTGACGTCCGGCCCGTCCGCGTCCACTCCGTGCAGTACGGAGGAGTGCTCGACCGCGGACACGACCACATGCCGACCGACACGCCGACGGCCCGCGAGCGCGCCCGAGATCCCCAGATGGATCGCCCGTGTCCCCGAAGGAGTGAACACCAGCTCGTCCGGACGGCACCCGACAGCCTCCGCCGCGGCCTCCCGCGCCGCGTCCAACAGCAGCCTCGCGCGCCGCCCCTCGCGGTAGAGCCGGGCGGGATCGGCCCACCCTTCGTCCAGTGAGGCCTGCAGGGCCTGGCGGGCGACCGGGTGGAGCGGGGCGGAGGACGCGACGTCGAAATAGGGCACGTGGCCACGCTAACTCCGCCGCCCGGCACCGTGCGTGGAGGGAGCGTCAGATGCCCTCCCGAGGCCGGGACTCCGGGCCGCTCCACCCCTTCGGGGTGTCGGACGGCGCGTTGGGCACCCTCCCCGCGCGACCCCAAATAGCGTCCAGTAGGGTTTGGTCCGCATAAACATCCAAACCCCTGCCCGCGTCAGGGCCGGCGACCGACCAGCGAGACGGCCGCATCCGCGCGCGGGCCGAGACTCTCGGGAAGGCGCTACGTGAGTCCCAACGGCTCCGACCGCTCGTCGCGGCGCCCGATGCGGCGGAAGCTGCTCCAGGTGCTGACCGCGGGCGTGGTCCTGGCGACCGCCTCTGGTTGCACATACAAGGACTTCCCCCGCCTCGGAATGCCCACCCCGGTAACGGAAGAGGCCCCTCGGATCCTCTCCCTCTGGCAGGGCTCGTGGGCGGCAGCGCTCGCCACGGGCGTGCTGGTGTGGGGTCTGATCGTCTGGAGCATCATCTTCCACCGGCGCAGCCGCACCAAGGTGGAGGTACCTCCGCAGACCCGGTACAACATGCCCATTGAGGCCCTGTACACCGTGGTCCCGCTCATCATCGTGTCGGTGCTCTTCTACTTCACCGCGCGCGACGAGTCGAAGCTCCTCGCTCTCTCCAAGCCCGTCCACACCATCAACGTGGTCGGCTACCAGTGGAGCTGGGGCTTCAACTACGTCGAGCCGGTGGAAGGCGTGCAGGGCAACGCCAAGACCGCCAAGGAACTGGAGGCCGTCCCGGACAAGTACCGCGAGGACTTCCTGGACGGCGCGGGAGGCGTCTACGACGCCGGTGTCCCCGGCACCCGGAACCCCCAGACCGGTAACCCGGGCCCGACCCTGTGGCTGCCCAAGGGCGAGAAGGTCCGGTTCATCCTGACCTCTCGTGACGTCATCCACTCCTTCTGGGTGGTCCCGTTCCTGTTCAAGCAGGACGTCATCCCCGGGCACACCAACGTCTTCGAGGTGACTCCGAGCCAGGAGGGCACCTTCATGGGCAAGTGCGCCGAGCTCTGCGGTGTCGACCACTCCCGGATGCTCTTCAACGTCAAGGTGGTCTCCCCGGAGCGCTACCAGCAGCACCTGAAGGAGCTGGCGGAGAAGGGGCAGACCGGCTACATCCCGTCGGGCATTGAGCAGACGGACCCGGCCAGGAATGCGGAGAAGAACCAACTGTGAGCATCCTCAACGAACCCCAGGGTGCCGCCGCAGCAGCTGACGACTCGTACGAGAACGAGCTGCCGGTACGGCGCAAGCAGCCCGGCAATGTGGTGGTGAAGTGGCTGACCACCACCGACCACAAGACCATCGGCACGCTCTACCTGGTCACGTCGTTCGTGTTCTTCTGCATCGGCGGAGTCATGGCGCTCTTCATGCGCGCCGAGCTGGCCAGGCCGGGCACGCAGATCATGTCGAACGAGCAGTTCAACCAGGCGTTCACGATGCACGGCACGATCATGCTGCTGATGTTCGCGACGCCGCTGTTCGCCGGATTCGCGAACTGGATCATGCCGCTGCAGATCGGCGCGCCCGACGTGGCGTTCCCGCGGCTGAACATGTTCGCGTACTGGCTGTACCTCTTCGGCTCGCTGATCGCGGTGGCCGGCTTTATCACCCCGCAGGGTGCGGCCGACTTCGGCTGGTTCGCCTACTCCCCGCTCTCGGACGCGGTCCGTTCGCCGGGTATCGGCGCCGACATGTGGATCATGGGTCTGGCCTTCTCCGGCTTCGGCACGATCCTCGGCTCGGTCAACTTCATCACCACGATCATCTGCATGCGCGCGCCCGGCATGACGATGTTCCGGATGCCGATCTTCGTCTGGAACGTCCTGCTCACCGGTGTGCTGGTGCTGCTGGCCTTCCCGGTGCTGGCCGCCGCGCTCTTCGCGCTGGAGGCGGACCGCAAGTTCGGCGCCCACATCTTCGACTCGTCCAACGGCGGCGCGCTGCTGTGGCAGCACCTCTTCTGGTTCTTCGGCCATCCAGAGGTGTACATCATCGCCTTGCCGTTCTTCGGCATCGTCTCGGAGATCATCCCGGTCTTCTCCCGCAAACCGATGTTCGGTTACATCGGTCTGGTGGGTGCGACGATCGCGATCGCCGGTCTGTCCGTGACGGTGTGGGCGCACCACATGTACGTCACAGGCGGCGTGCTCCTACCGTTCTTCTCCTTCATGACCTTCCTGATCGCGGTACCGACCGGTGTGAAGTTCTTCAACTGGATCGGCACCATGTGGAAGGGATCGCTGTCCTTCGAGACACCGATGCTCTGGACGATCGGCTTCCTGGTCACGTTCACCTTCGGTGGTCTGACCGGCGTCATCCTGGCCTCGCCGCCGATGGACTTCCACGTCTCCGACTCGTACTTCGTCGTCGCGCACTTCCACTACGTCGTCTTCGGCACCGTGGTCTTCGCGATGTTCGCCGGATTCCACTTCTGGTGGCCGAAGATGACCGGCAAGATGCTGGACGAGCGGCTCGGCAAGATGACGTTCTGGACGCTGTTCATCGGCTTCCACGGCACGTTCCTGGTGCAGCACTGGCTGGGCGCCGAGGGCATGCCGCGCCGGTACGCGGACTACCTCGCGGCCGACGGCTTCACCGCGCTGAACACCATCTCCACGATCAGCTCGTTCGTGCTCGGTCTGTCGGTCCTGCCGTTCTTCTACAACGTCTGGAAGACCGCCAAGTACGGCAAGAAGGTCGAGGTCGACGACCCGTGGGGCTACGGCCGTTCGCTCGAATGGGCGACGCCCTGCCCGCCGCCGCGGCACAACTTCCTCACCCTTCCGCGGATCCGTTCCGAATCCCCGGCCTTCGATCTGCACCACCCTGAGATCGCGGCCCTCGATCAGCTCGAGAGCCACGGCGCAGGCCAGGCTCTCACCGGTGGCAAGGAGGCCGGCAAGTGAGGATCCAGGGCAAGATGTTCCTCTGGCTCAGCGTCTTCATCCTCGCCGTGGCGATCCTGTACGGCGTGTGGTCGAAGGAGCCTGCCGGTACCACCGCGCTCTTCCTGGCCTTCGGCCTGGCCATCATGATCGGCTACTACCTGGCCTTCACGGCCCGGCGAGTGGACGCCATGGCCCAGGACAACAAGGAGGCCGATGTCTCGGACGAGGCCGGCGAGGTGGGGTTCTTCTCCCCGCACAGCTGGCAGCCGCTCTCGCTCGGCATCGGCGGTGCGCTCGCCTTCCTCTCGGTCGCGATCGGCTGGTGGCTGCTCTTCTTCTCGCTGCCGGTGATCCTGGTCGGCCTGTTCGGCTGGGTGTTCGAGTACTACCGCGGTGAGAGCCAGAACCAGTAACACCGCGTCAAGCGGCGTCAAGACGCCACGAGCCGGGCCCGGATCCCCTTCACTCCTGAGGGGGATCCGGGCCCGTCCGTTTGCACGCACTCAGCGCGCCGCTGCTGACTGATCTTCATAACGTGTGCTTATGAACCAGACGCCGCGCTTTCGCACCGTTCTCAGCTGCACCATCCTGGTCGTCTCACTCGGGGCGGTCGCGACCGCGTGCGGCGGTCCCAGCGGCCATCCGCTCTCCGCGAAGCCCTTCGACGCCGCGGAGCAGGTCTCCTTCAACACGTCCAAGAACACCGCCAAGAACACCTCCAAGGTGGACCCGGACAAGCCTCTTGAGGTCGTCGCCAAGGGCGACGGCGGCCGGATAACCGATGTGACGGTCACCGACGACTCCGGCCACTTCCTGGCCGGCGAACTCGCCGCCGACGGCAGCCGCTGGCGCTCCACCGCGCCGCTGTCCGCCGGCGCCAAGTACACCGTCAAGGTCTCCACGGAGGACGAGGACGGCTCCCCGGGCTCCCGCACGATGAAGTTCGAGACCGCCCCGGCCAAGAGGCTGCTGACGGTGAAGTTCGGCCCGCAGGCGGGCAAGTACGGCGTCGGCCAGCCCATCACCGCCGAGCTCAGCATGCCGGTCAAGGCCAAAGAGGCCAGAGTCGTCGTCGAACGCGCGCTGAAGATCTCGTCCCAGCCCGCGGTGGAGGGCGGATGGCACTGGGTCGACGACAAGAAGCTGCACTTCCGCCCCAAGGAGTACTGGCCCGCCGGAGCGACCGTCAACGCCACCAGCAACCTGCAGGGCGTCAAGGTCTCCAACAAGCTCTACGGCGGCGCCTCGAAGGGGCTGAAGATCTCCATCGGCGACCGCATAGAAGCCATCACCGACGCGGCCGCGCACTCCATGACGGTCAAGCGCAACGGAGAAGTGATCAACACCATTCCGGTGACCACGGGCAAGCCCGGCTTCTCCACCCGCAACGGAATCAAGGTCGTGCTCGGCAAGGAGTACTTCGTACGGATGCGCGGCACCAGCATCGGCATAGCGGAGGGCAGCGCCGACTCGTACGACCTGCCCGTGTACTACGCGACGCGGGTCACCTGGAGCGGTGAGTACGTCCACGCCGCGCCCTGGTCGGTCGGCTCGCAGGGGTCCGCCAACGTCAGCCACGGCTGCACGGGGATGTCGACCGGCAACGCTGCGTGGTTCTTCCAGACCGTCCGCGAGGGCGATGTCGTCAGCGTCATCAACAGCGCCGGCGCGGACATGGACCCGTTCGGCAACGGCTTCGGCGACTGGAACGTGTCCTGGGACAAGTGGCGCAAGGGCAGCGCGATAGTCGCCCAGACCGGGGACGTCACCAACCCTGCCGACGTGGCAAGGCTGCGGCCCCAGGTCTGAGAACTCAGGGCGGGGCTCGGGCGGGTGCTCAGGCCTCCACGGACAACCTGCCGCGCAGCAGAGCGGCCAGGGAGTCCGCGAACTCCACCGGGTCCACCGGCAGCGTCACCGCGGCCTCCGCACGGCTCCAGGTGGCCAGCCAGGCGTCCTGCGGGCGGCCGATCAGCAGCAGCACGGGCGGGCAGTTGAAGATCTCGTCCTTGATCTGCCGGCAGACGCCCATGCCGCCCGCCGGCACGGTCTCGCCGTCCAGCACGCACACGTCGACGCCGCCCTGCTCCAGCTGCTTCAGCACCGCAGGCAGAGTGGCGCACTCGATGAACTCCACCGGCGGAACGTCGGCTGCCGGCCTGCGGCCTGCGGCCAGCCGCACCTGCTCGCGGGTGTTGGCGTCGTCGCTGTAGACCAGCACGGTGGCGGTCTGCTGCATTGTTCCTCCGCGTCGTTGGATCAGGAACCGATGCGGCGGATGCTACTCCGTCCGACTCCCAGTCAACAGCTGTTCGCCGACCACCTCGATGGGCCGTTCGGGCTGGACAAGTGCCACTGACACACCGAACGGCACCCCCCGGGGTGAGGGCGGGATAAGCGACCGACATAATGTCGGTCGTGGCGACAGCAACGACAGTAGAAACCGGGCACGCGCACCCGTCGGTCAATCGGCCGAACCTCACCAGCGTCGGAACCATCATCTGGCTGAGTTCCGAGCTGATGTTCTTCGCGGCCCTCTTCGCGATGTATTTCACCCTGCGATCGGTGACGGGCGCCGAGTTCTGGAAGTCTCAGGCGGAACTCCTGAACTTCCCGTTCTCCGCGACGAACACCACGATCCTGGTGCTCTCCTCCCTCACCTGCCAGCTCGGCGTCTTCGCCGCCGAGCGAGGTGATGTGAAGAAGCTCAGGGCCTGGTTCGTGATCACCTTCGTGATGGGTGCGGTCTTCATCGGCGGCCAGGTCTTCGAGTACACCGAACTGGTCAAGCACGAGGGCCTCTCGCTCTCGTCCAACCCGTACGGCTCGGTGTTCTACCTGACCACCGGCTTCCACGGCCTGCATGTGACGGGCGGACTCATCGCCTTCCTGCTGGTCCTGGGCAGGACGTACGCGGCCAGGAGATTCACCCACGAGCAGGCAACCGCCGCCATCGTCGTGTCCTACTACTGGCACTTCGTCGATGTCGTCTGGATCGGCCTCTTCGCCACGATCTACATGATCAAGTAACGGCGCAGGCACTGAGTGCCTGAAGCAGACACAGTCCAGAAGCATCGACGCTGAAGATCCTGACACCGGGGTAATCCGTGAAAAAGCTCTCCGCACGACGACGCCATCCGCTGGCGGCGGTCGTCGTCCTACTCCTCGCGCTGGCGGCCACTGGGGGGCTGTACGCCGCGTTCGCGCCCGCGGACAAGGCGCAGGCCGATGAAACCGCCCAGTCCCTCGCCATCGAGGAGGGCAAGAAGCTGTACACCGTCGGCTGCGCCAGCTGCCACGGAACCGGCGGTCAGGGCACCTCTGACGGCCCGAGCCTGGTCGGCGTCGGCTCCGCCGCGGTCGACTTCCAGGTCGGCACCGGCCGGATGCCGGCCCAGCAGCCCGGCGCCCAGGTGCCGGCGAAGAAGGTCATCTACACGCAGGCCGAGATCGACCAGCTTGCTGCGTATGTCGCCTCCCTCGGCGCCGGTCCGATCACGCCGACCGAGAAGCAGGTCAGCCCGGAGGGCGCGGACATCGCCCGTGGTGGCGACCTGTTCCGCACCAACTGCGCCCAGTGCCACAACTTCACGGGAGAGGGTGGCGCGCTGACGAACGGCAAGTACGCCCCGAACCTTATGGGAGTGTCGCCGAAGCACATCTACGAGGCCATGCAGACCGGCCCGCAGAACATGCCCTCCTTCCCGGACACGACGCTGCCGGAGCAGGAGAAGAAGGACATCATCGCGTACCTCGAGACCGTGAACAGCGGGGACTCCGAGAGCCCCGGCGGCCTCAAGCTCGGTGGCCTCGGCCCCGTCAGCGAGGGTCTGTTCGGCTGGATCGCCGGTCTGGGCGCGTTGATCGCAGTTGCCATCTGGGTCGCGGCCCACACCGCTAAGGCCAAGAAGTCATGAGTAGCCAAGAGATTCCAGAAGAGAAGAACCTGCCCGCAGAGCAGGACGGCGCGCACGGCGCGGTGGCGCGCGAAGACGACCCCTTCAAGGACCCGGGACTGCCGGCCCACAAGCCGCGCGTCCAGGACATCGACGAGCGGGCCGCCAAGCGGTCCGAGCGCACGGTCGCCTTCCTGTTCACCCTGTCGATGCTGGCCACGGTCGCGTTCATCGCGGCCTTCGTGACCATCAAGGTCGACGAGATCGTCTACATCTGGCCGTTCGGCCATGTCAGCGCGCTGAACTTCGCGCTGGGCACGACGCTCGGCATCGCGCTCTTCGCCATCGGCGCGGGCGCGGTCCACTGGGCGCGGACGCTCATGTCCGACCAGGAGATCGCCGACGAGCGCCACCCCATCGCCGCCGAGCCCGAGGTCAGGGCCAAGGTCCTGGCGGACTTCGCGGACGGCGCCGCGGAGTCCGGCTTCGGCCGGCGCAAGCTGGTCCGCAACACCATGTTCGGCGCGCTGGCCCTGGTGCCGCTCTCCGGTCTGGTGCTGCTGCGCGACCTGGGCCCGCTGCCCGAGAAGAAGCTGCGCACCACGATGTGGCGCAAGGGCCTCGAGCTCATCAACATGAACACGCTCGAGCCGCTGCGTCCCGAGGACATCGCCGTGGGCTCACTGACCTTCGCCATGCCCGAGGGCCTGGAGGAGGACAGCCACGAGTTCCAGAAGGAGATCGCCAAGGCGGCCCTGATGATCGTCCGGCTCCAGCCTAAGGACATCAAGGACAAGCAGGAGCTCGACTGGTCGCACGAGGGCATCGTGGCCTTCTCCAAGATCTGCACCCATGTCGGCTGCCCCGTCAGCCTGTACGAGCAGCAGACGCACCACGTGCTCTGCCCGTGCCACCAGTCCACCTTCGACCTCTCCGACGGCGCCAAGGTCATCTTCGGCCCTGCTGGCCACCCCCTTCCGCAGCTGCGGATCGGCGTGAACGCGGAGGGCAACCTCGAGGCGCTCGGCGACTTCGACGAGCCCGTCGGTCCTTCCTTCTGGGAGCGCGGATGAGTAACACACCGGAATCGAAGAAAGCACCCGCCGGCGAGCGGGTAGCCGACTGGGCGGACGGCCGGCTCGGGATCTACTCCCTGGCCAAGGCCAACATGCGCAAGATCTTCCCGGACCACTGGTCCTTCATGCTGGGTGAGATCTGCCTCTACAGCTTCATCATCATCATCCTCACGGGTGTGTATCTGACGCTGTTCTTCCACCCGAGCATGAACGAGGTCGTGTACGAGGGCTCGTACGTCCCGATGCAGGGCATCCGGATGTCCGAGGCGTACTCCTCGACGCTGGACATCAGCTTCGACGTCCGCGGCGGTCTGCTGATCCGGCAGATCCACCACTGGGCGGCGCTGGTCTTCATCTCCGGCATGCTGGTGCACATGATGCGCGTCTTCTTCACGGGCGCGTTCCGCAAGCCGCGCGAGATCAACTGGCTCTTCGGCTTCCTGCTGCTGGTGCTCGGCATGTTCACCGGCTTCACCGGCTACTCGCTCCCGGACGACCTGCTCTCCGGTACGGGTGTGCGGTTCATGGAGGGCGCGGTCCTGTCGATGCCCGTCGTCGGCACCTACCTGTCGTTCTTCCTGTTCGGCGGAGAGTTCCCGGGCGCCGACTTCGTGCCCCGCTTCTACTCGATCCACATCCTGCTGCTGCCGGGCATCATGATGGGCCTGCTGGTGGGGCATCTGATCCTGGTCTTCTACCACAAGCACACGCAGTTCGCGGGCCCCGGACGTACGAACAAGAACGTCGTCGGCATGCCGCTGCTGCCGATCTACATGGCCAAGGCCGGCGGCTTCTTCTTCCTCGTCTTCGGCGTCATCGCGGTCCTCTCGGCCATCGCCTCGATCAACCCGATCTGGGCGCTCGGGCCGTACCGCCCGGACCAGGTCTCCACCGGCGCACAGCCGGACTGGTACATGGGCTTCTCCGAGGGCCTGATCCGGGCGATGCCTGGCTGGGAGATCAACGCCTGGGGCCACACACTCGCCCTGGGTGTGTTCATCCCGCTGATGATCTTCCCGTTGGTGCTCGTCGCGATCGCGGTCTATCCGTTCGTCGAGTCCTGGGTCACCGGGGACAAGCGCGAGCACCACATCCTGGACCGCCCGCGCAACGCTCCGACCCGTACGGCCTTCGGTGTGGCATGGCTGACCTGGTACTTCGTGCTGTTGATCGCCGGTGGCAACGACATGTTCGCCATCTTCTTCAACCTGTCGATCAACCACATCACCTGGTTCGCCCGGATCGCCTTCTTCGTCGGACCGGTCCTCGCCTTCATCGTCACCAAGCGGATCTGTCTGGGTCTGCAGCGTCGCGACCGCGACAAGGTGCTGCACGGACGTGAGTCCGGCATCATCAAGCGCCTGCCGCACGGTGAGTTCGTCGAGATCCACGAGCCGCTCAACCAGTCCGATCTGCACACGCTCACCGCGCACGAGCAGTACGAGCCGGCCGAGATCGGCCCGGAGGTGGACGAGAACGGCGTGGAGCGCAAGATCGGCCGCGGCCAGAAGCTGAAGGCCAAGCTGAGCAAGGGCTACTACGGCGAGGGGAACCAGATTCCCAAGCCGACCTCCGAGGAGTACAAGGAGATCACCAGCGGCCACGGTCACCACTGACCGCCCGGCTGTTACCGATCGCCTGATCGTTTTCGCCACGGCAGGAGCCCCGTCCATTCGCTGGACGGGGCTCTTTGCCGTCCCCGGGGCTGGATAGGGTGGCCTCATCCCATTCGCCTGTGGACCCTGGAGCGGACCATGAACGTTGTGACCCCGGTTGGCGGCGACAGCGTGGCGGACCTCTCCTGGCCCGGCGTGCTGAACGCCCTCCTCGACAACCGTGACCAGAGCGCCGACGCCACCGCCTGGGCGATGGACCGGATCCTCAGCGGCGAGGCCACCAACGCGCAGATCGCGGGCTTCGCGGTCGCGCTGCGCGCCAAGGGCGAGACGGTCGACGAGATCACCGGTCTCGTACGGACCATGTACGCGCACGCGAATCTGATCGACGTGCCGGGCCCCAGCGTCGACATCGTCGGCACGGGCGGCGACGGCGCCAAGACGGTGAACATCTCCACCATGTCCGCGATCGTCGTCGCCGGCACGGGCGCGAAGGTCGTCAAGCACGGCAATCGCGCGGCCTCGTCGGCGAGCGGCGCGTCCGACGTGCTGGAGAAGCTCGGCGTCAACCTGGAGCTCACCCCGCAGCGGGTCGCCGAGGTCGCGGAGGAGGCCGGGATCACCTTCTGCTTCGCGGTGAAGTTCCACCCGGCGCTGCGGCATGTGGCGGCGGCCCGCAAGGAGTTGGGCATCCGCACCACGTTCAACTTCCTGGGCCCGCTGACCAACCCGGCGAAGGTGAAGGCCCAGGCCACCGGGGTCGCGGACGCGCGGATGGCGCCGATCATGGCCGGTGTGCTGGCCGACCGAGGCTCGTCGGCGCTGGTCTTCCGCGGCGACGACGGCCTCGACGAGCTGACGACGACGGCGACGTCCCGGGTCTGGGTGGTACGGGACGGTGCGGTGCGCGAGGAGTCGTTCGACCCGCGGGACATCGGGGTCGACCTGGTGCCGGTGGAGGCGCTGCGGGGCGCGGACGCCTCGTACAACGCGGATGTGGCCCGCCGGCTGCTGAACGGCGAGACCGGGCCCGTACGGGACGCGGTGCTGCTGAACGCGGCGGCGGCGCTGGTCGCCCTCGCGCCGGACGACGCCCCGCTCGCCGAGCAGCTGCGGGCCGGGATGGCCAAGGCGGCTGAGTCGATCGATTCCGGGTCCGCCAAGCGGGCGCTGGACGGCTGGGTCGCGGCCAGCAACTCCTAGGGTCTGTCGTCTGGTTCAGGCCGGATCCAGACGACAGACCTGGTGCGGGACGGCCGCTCGGCCCGGCGATGCCCGGCCGGGCCGCCGTGTCCCGGAATCCGGACTGCGGTTGCGCGCGTGCGAGCGACTGGATACGGTCTCGGCAGGTCATGAGTGACAGCGACTACGGCCCCGGCCCGCTGTCCGGCAACCCTCCGTCCGTGGCGGGGTGCCCCGGGTGAAGACCAGGCCGTGGGCAGCGAGGCCCGCGGCAAGCGCGGACCCCTGCAAGCCCTGGGGTCCTGGTCCTCAAGGGAGCAGTCTCGTGAGCAAGCGAATGCGATAGGGCCTAACAGCCCCTTCTTCAGTACGCCTCCACCCGGGCACCGCCGTGTGTTGAGGCAATCCCCCTGCGCCGAGCGGCCGTTGAGCGCACCGGCGTACGGGTCCACGAAGAGCCCATTCCGCCTTGTCCTGCCGGGAGATACCGCCATGTCCGCACGCCCGAACGCCGTCGCCACCGACACCTCGTCCGCCCTCGCCACCGACACCTCGTCCGCCGCCGTCGACGCCGGGGAACCCTGCTGTGCCGCCCCGCTGCCGGTACTCGGCCGGGACGTCACCGTCCCGCTCGTGACCGGCGGCGAGGTCACCTACGCCGCGCTCGACTACGCGGCGAGCGCCCCGGCGTTGCAGCGGGTGTGGGACGACGTGGCCGCGTACGCCCCGTACTACGGCAGCGTGCACCGTGGCGCCGGATACCTCTCGCAGCTCTCCACGGACCTGTTCGAGAACAGCCGCGCGACGGTCCATGAGTTCCTGGACTGCCGGGACGGCGACCAGGTCGTCTTCACCCGCTCCACCACCGACTCGCTCAACCTGCTGGCGTCCGTCCTCCCCGCCGACTGCGAGGTCTTTGTCTTCGAGACCGAGCACCACGCCTCGCTGCTGCCGTGGCGCGAGGCCCGGGTGACGTATCTGAACGCGCCGCGGACGCCGGGCCAGGCCGTCGCGACGCTGGAGCGGGCGCTGGCGGACCGGGACCCTTGCGGCCCCGCGCTGGTCTGTGTCACGGGTGCGTCCAATGTGACCGGTGAGCTGTGGCCGGTGAAGGAGCTCGCCGCGGCGGCCCATGCCCACGGAGCCCGGATCGTGCTCGACGCGGCACAGCTCGCGCCTCACCACCCGGTCTCCGTACAGGACTTGGGCGTCGACTGGGTCGCCTTCTCCGGGCACAAGCTGTACGCGCCGTTCGGCTCGGGCGTGCTGGCGGGCCGGGCGGACTGGCTGCAGGACGCGGAGCCGTATCTCGCGGGCGGCGGCGCGTCGCGGAAGGTCGCGCGGCGCACGGACGGTGGCGTGGACGTCGAGTGGCACACCACGGCCGCCCGCCACGAGGCCGGTTCGCCGAATGTCATCGGCGTCTACTCGATCGCCTCCGCCTGCAAGGCGCTGACCGAGGCCGGGTTCGACACCCTCGTCGCCCGTGAGCGGCACCTCATCGACACGGTCCGGGCCGGCCTGGCGCAGGTGCCGGAGGTCAGGGTGCTCTCGCTGTTCGGCGACGACGCGCCCCGGGTGGGGGTCATCTCGTTCGTGGTCGAGGGCTGGAACAGCTCGCACTTCGCGGCGGCCCTCTCCGCTGAGTACGGCATCGGCGTCCGTGACGGCCTGTTCTGCGCCCACCCGCTGGTCCGCACTCTGCTCGGCAGCGACCCGCAGGACCCGGGCGAGTGCGGTGCGCCGGAGGCGGAGCCGGGCGAGCGGTCGCTCAACGCGATCCGCGTCAGCTTCGGCGCGGGCACGCCGGACGAGCATGTGGAGCGCTTCGTGGGAGCGGTGAAGGAACTGGTGCGGGACGGCGCGAAGTGGGCCTACCGCACGGAGGACGGCCGGTGCGTCCCTGCGGTGTGACAGCCGCTGAATGTCTGGGCCCGCTGATACCTGAACAGGCCCGCTGAAACTCGAACAGGCCCGCGCCGTCCGGCGCGGGCCTGTTCAGGTGCGGCTGTCAGGAGTCGAGGCCGATCGCGAACGCCGCCTCGAGGTCGTGCTGGGAGTACGTGCGGAACGCGACATGCGTGTCCGTGCCCTCCACACCCGCGATCTTGCTGATGCGGCCCGGGATCACGTCCGCCAGGTCCTCGTGCTTGCTCACCCGGACCATGGCGATCAGATCGTACGTACCGGTGACGGAGAAGACCTCGCTGACGTTCTCCAGCGCCGCGATCGACTCGGCGATCTCGGGGATGCGGTCCACGCTGGTCTTGATGAGCACGATCGCGGTGATCACGGCTGGCTTTCTCCCTCGGTGGCCGCTGCTTGGGCCTTCACTGTAGTCCCCTGCCGGAACCGGCCCCATGCGTAGAGAAAGCCGACGCCGAACCCCACCAGGTGCGCCAGATACGCGACCCCCGGCCCGCTGCCCGCGCCGCGAGCCGCCAGCCACTGCAGGACGAACCAGAAGATCAGCACGATCCAGGCCGGGAAGCGCAGCGGCAGGAAGAAGAGGAACGGGAAGAGACTGGTGACCCGGGCCTTCGGGAAGAGGTACAGAAAGGCGCCGAGGACGCCCGAGATCGCTCCGGAGGCTCCCACCAGGGTCTGGTCGGACTCGGCGTTGGCCGCCGCGTAGGCGAGCAGGGCGAGATAGCCGCAGCCGAGATAGAAGAGGCCGAACTCCAGCTGCCCCATCCGTTCCTCCGCCATCGCGCCGAAGACGTAGAGGAAGAGCATGTTGCCGAGGAGGTGCAGCCAGCTGCCGTGGACGAAGAGGGCGGTGAAGGGGGTGACGAGTGTGTCGGCGGTGCCGCTCATCAGTTCGTCGGGGATCACGCCCCAGCGCTCGAAGTATCCGCTCTGTGCGGAGAGCAGCGCGTCACCGGTGCCGTACACCGGATTCAGCCCCGAGACGGGGCTGATCAGGAACACCGCGCAGCAGACGGCGATCACGCCGTATGTCACCGCGGGTCCCGTCGCCGCCCCCCGGACCGCACCCAGGGCGGCACCCCGCCAACCGATCATGGACAGAGCATGGCGTAGTGGGGCTGAACGGTACAGAGCGCCTCGCCGTGCCCTGGGGTACCTGCGAGGCCGTAGGGTTACGGGGAGTACATCCGCGGTTCTACAGAGGACGGAACGATGACGACGGTCCCTTCGCCGACGGCCGAGACCCGCTGGCGGTGCACGCTCTGCGGCAACCTCACCCGTTTCGACGTCACCCGCTCGTCGAAGGTCGTCGAATACGTCCATCTGGACCTGGCCGGAGAACCGACGGTCGAGGAGCGCGAGGTGGTCAGTGAGACCATCGAATCGGTGCGTTGCCGGTGGTGCAACGCGGTGGACAAGATCGAGTTGGTGGACAGGCCGGGCGCCGGTTCCTGAGGAGCGGCCCGAACGGGTAGGGGTGACGGATCGTGGAGCAGCCTGAGAGCGGCGCCGAGCCGGCCGGTGCGGCCGGCGACGCCGCCGAGGCGCTCGACCGGCCGTTGCCGGAAGGCGTACGGCACCGGGTCGTGGCGCTGGTCTCGGACGCCTTCGGCGGGCTCACGGTCTCCGAACTTCCGTCCCAGCTGCGGCAGTACGCCCGCTTCACGCCGTCCCGGCGCGCCAAGTTCGCCGGCAACGCGATGGCCGCCGCGCTGGAGAGCGACCCCGTCTTCCGGCAGCGCATCGCCGAACGAGTCAGCCAGGCACAGCCCGAACTGTCCGGCGCGCTGACGGCCGGATCGCCGCCCGCCGCCGCGGATCCGCTCGATGTGGCGGCCGCCGCCTATGTGCTGCGGCCCACCGGATGGGTGAAACTTGTCGCCGCCGCCGGCGAGGAGGCCCAGCGCGCGGACGCCGAGCGTGCCGACGAGGCGGGCCGGCGCGAGCTGGAGCGGCTGCGCGCGGAGCTCGTCGAGGCCCGCGGCCAGACCAAGAGCGAGACGGAACGGCTGCGTACGGAGCTCGAGGCGGCCCGCAAGGAAGCCGAATCGCTTCGCCGCAAGCTGCGCAGCGCCCAGAGCGACATGAAGCGCGGCGAGGCCGCGGTGCGCCGGGTGAGCGCCGAGATCGAGACCGCCAGGGCGGAGGCCGCCGCACAGGTCTCGGCCGCGGAGAGCGAGAGCCGGCGGCTCAAGGCGCGCCTCGGCGAGGCAGAGGCGGCCGTGGAGGCGGGCCGCCGGGCCGCCCGCGAGGGCCGCTCCATAGAGGACATGAGACTGCGGCTGCTGCTGGACACCGTGCTGGAGTCGGCTCAGGGCCTGCGGCGCGAACTCGCCCTGCCGCCCGCCGCGATCCATCCGGCGGACACCGTGGACGCCGTCGAGCCCGGCCGGATGTCGCCGAAGGACATCGCCGCCCGCGCGCTGTCCGAAATGGACCCCGCGCTGCTCGACCAGCTGCTCGCGCTGCCCCAGGCCCATCTGGTGGTGGACGGCTACAACGTCACCAAGACCGGCTATCCGACGATGCCGTTGGAGAAGCAGCGGCTGCGGCTGCTGGGCGGGCTCTCGGTGCTGGCGGCGCAGACCGGGGCCGAGATCACCTGTGTCTTCGACGGCGCCGAGCTGGCGGCTCCCGTGCTGCTTGCGCCGCCGCGCGGGGTGCGGGTGCTGTTCTCCAAGCCGGGTGTGACGGCCGACGAGCTGATCCGTCAGCTGGTGCGTGCCGAGCCGCCGGGCAGGCCGGTCGTGGTCGTCTCCACCGACCGCGAAGTCGCCGACGGAGTCGCGAAGGCCGGAGCCAGGCCCGTTGCGTCCGCCTTGTTGCTGAAGCGGCTTTCGCGCGTCTAGTAACTCCTGGGCCTAATGCCCGATTTCACGGAACGTACCGTCAAGTGCTCGCTACTCGCCGTGTGGTGTGTGTAAAGAATGCGCTTCGGGGGACAGATTTTTCTGATGAGGATTTGAACTGATCACAGGAAGGTCACTAAGGTCAGGCCTCGAACCTTCGCGCGGTTGATCGTCCATCCGGGATGACAGCGAAGGAACCGCCGAATTCGTACAGTTCAGCCCAGTTTCGCGGGGGAGCTGATGTGCGGAGCCGGGGCATAAACCCCCCACTGCCCGGTAGGCGGCTCGAGGAAGAAGGAGCTCGCCTTCGTGGCGTCCCACCGTCGTCCCAAGCAGCCGAGCCGCACCCGTGTGACCGTGCTCACCGCGACCGCAGCCGCGGCCGTCGCCCTGACCTCCCAGGCCGCCCAGGCGGACCCGCAGCCGAGCAAGAGCGAGGTCAAGGAGAAGGTCGACAAGCTCTACGAAGAGGCTGAGAAGGCCACCGAGAAGTACAACGGTGCCAAGGAGCAGCAGGACAAGCTCCAGAAGCAGGTCGACGCCATCCAGGACAAGGTCGCCCGCGGCCAGGACGAGCTCAACACCCTGCGCGACGGCCTCGGTTCGGTGGCGAGTGCGCAGTACCGCTCCGGCGGCATCGACCCGGCCGTGCAGCTCTTCCTCTCCTCCGACCCGGACAGCTACCTCGACAAGGCCTCCGCGCTGGACCAGCTCGGCGCCAAGCAGACCGAGGCGCTCACCGAGATCCAGTCCAAGCAGCGGACCCTGGCGCAGCAGCGCAAGGAGGCCCAGGACAAGCTCGGCGACCTGGCCGACACGCGCAAGCAGCTCGGTACGAAGAAGAAGGAAGTCCAGAGCAAGCTCGCCGCCGCGCAGAAGCTGCTCAACACCCTTACGGCCGCCGAGCGTGCCGCGCTCTCCGCCGACGAGTCCCGCGCCAACCGCGCCAGCTCGCGTGCGGACCTCGGCAACGCGGTCCCGGCCTCGCAGCGCGCGGCCGCCGCGTTCTCCGCCGCGCAGAGCAAGATCGGTTCGCCGTACGTCTACGGCGCCTCCGGCCCCAGCTCCTTCGACTGCTCCGGGCTGACGTCCTGGGCGTACGGACAGGCCGGTGTCTCCATACCGCGCACGTCCCAGTCGCAGGCCAACGCCGGCACCCGCATCTACTCGCAGAGCGCTCTGCAGCAGGGCGACCTGGTGATCTTCTACGGCGACATGCACCACGTCGGCTTCTACGCGGGCAACGGCCAGGTGCTGCACGCCCCGAAGCCCGGCGCGAGCGTGCGCTACGAGTCCATCAACAACATGCCCTTCCAGTTCGGAGTGCGCATCTGACGCCCAATCGGGCGATTTCCCGCACCTCCTGCTGACGCGACGCCCCGCCGGTGACCTGTGGTCTCCGGCGGGGCGTCACTTTGCGTGCCCGGCACGGCCTTTGGTTGCCGTGTGTCCGCCCGGCTACTGTCTGCCGCGCAACATCCCCCGTACAACTCGTGCACCACGTGCACCTCGTACAGCGGAACGGAGCGCGGCCCGTGGCGTCCCATCGACGGCCCTCACCATCCGGCCTCACCCAGAGTGCCCGGGTCACCGTCCTGTCCGCCGCGGCGGCGACGGCCGCCGCCGCGCTCGGGGCCGCACCGGCGGGCGCCGAGCCGGGTGACGGCGCGGAGCCGACGAGGGCCAAGGTGGACCGGCTGTACGAGGAGGCCGAGCAGGCCACCGAGCGGTTCAACAAGGCCGGTGAGCGGGTCGGGCAGCTGCGCAGGGAAGTGGCGCGGGCGCAGGACCGCGTGGCCCGCGGCCAGGAGCGCATCAACCGGATGCGCGGAGCGCTCGGTGCGGTCGCCGGCGCGCAGTACCGCTCCGGGGGCATGGACCCCGCGCTCGCGCTGCTGCTCTCCGAGGACCCGGAGACGTATCTGGAGAAGGCCGCGACCCTGGACCGCATCAGCGAACGGCAGGCCGCGGCCCTGGTCGATCTCCAGCGGGCCCAGCGCCTCCTCGGCCAGGAGCGGGCGGAGACCTCCCGAGACCTCGCGGAACTGGAGCGCAGCAGGGCCGTGGTCGCCCGCCACAAACGCACCGTCGTGAGCAAGCTCAACCAGGCGCAGCGGCTGCTGAACGCGCTGCCGTCCGAGGACCGCGCGGCCTACGACCGTGCCTCCCGCTCCGGCCGCGACGTCCTGCCCGCGCTCTCCGGTCTCGCGCCCGCCTCCTCGCGGGCCGCCGCCGCGGTGATGGCGGCTCGCAGCGCCGTGGGCCGCCCCTATGTGTGGGGCGCCAACGGGCCGTCCGGCTTCGACTGTTCGGGCCTCACACAGTGGTCCTACGCCCAGGCGGGAGTGGGGCTGCCGCGCACGTCGCAGGCGCAGCGGTACGCGGGCCGGCAGGTCCCGCTCTCGGAGGCGCGCCCCGGCGACCTGGTGGTGTACCGCAGCGACGCCAGCCATATCGGGATGTACATGGGCAACGGACAGGTGGTGCACGCGCCGTATCCGGGTGCGCCGGTGCGCTACGACCCGGTGGGCATGATGCCCGTCTCCGCGGTCACCCGGATCTGAGCCGGGTAGCCGGGACCGAGCCCGGTACCCACGGTCCGAGCCCGGTCCGCCGCGTCTGGGCGGGGTTCCGCTCGGCGCCGCGTTCCGTACGATCGGCAGGGTGGCAGGTCAGGGGCGCGGAAGGCGTGGGACGGGACGGATGGTGCGGCTTGCGGCGGGGCTCTGCCTCGCCGCGGCCCTGCTGACGTCCGGCTGCGCGGACCCAAAGGCGTCCGACACGGCCGTACGGGACATCCAGCACACACTGGACGCGCGCGCCGCGGCGGTCCTCGGGCACGACGAGAGCGGCTATCTTGCCGCGGTGGACCCCGACGCCACGAAGCTGCGGGCCGCCGAGCTCAAGGCCTTCCGGAACCTCGCGGACGTGCCGCTGGGGTCCTGGGAGTACCGGCTCGGTGAAGTGCGGCGACAGGGATCCGAGGCGGTCGCCCGGGCCGAGCTCCGCTACCGCATCGCCGGATACGACACCGCTCCCGTCTCCTCGTCCCGCACGCTGGAACTCGCCCGCCGAGAGGGCCGCTGGTATGTGACGGCCGACCGCCCCGCCAACGAGGGCACGCAGCAGCTCTGGCAGCAGGGCGACGTCGAGGTCGTACGAGGCCGGCGCAGCCTGGTCCTCGGCGTCGACCAGGACGCCGCACAGCTGCGGGCGCTCGCGGCGAGTGCCGACCGGGCCGTGCCGGCCGTCTCGGACGCCTGGCCGTCCCCGTGGGCGCGACGCGTCGTCGTCCTCGTGCCCGCCTCACTGGACGCGATGGGTGCGCTGCTGGGGGCGCCCGCGGCCGGATACCGGGGGATAGCAGCGGTCACCACCGGCGAGACCTCCTCGGCCGGGACCGCGCCGGCGGACCGGGTGATCGTCAACCCCGAGGCGTACGCGGTGCTCGGCGACGTCGGGAAGTCCGTCGTCCTCACGCACGAGACGACGCATGTCGCCACCCGCGCCCACACCTCGAAGGCCACGCCGATGTGGCTCTCGGAGGGCTTCGCCGACTGGGTCGCGTACCGCGGCACCGGGCGTACCGCCGGCCAGACCGCGCCCGAACTCCAGCGAGCGGTCCGCCGCGGCGACGTCCCGGCCGCGCTGCCCGCTGACAAGGACTTCGCCTTCGGCGGCGACGCGGACGCGCTGGCGCGGGCGTACGAGGGCGGCTGGCTGGCCTGCGAGCTGATCGCCGAGCGCTGGGGCGAAGGGAAGCTGACGGCGTTCTACCGGGCCGTGGGCGAGCAGAAGCACCGGGCGGGCGCGATCGAGAAGACGATGTCCGAGGTGCTGAAGACGACGCCGGAGGAGTTCGCGGTGCGGTGGCGGGACTATCTGCGCGAGCGCCTGGACGGCTGACCCCGGCGTGGTGGGCAGGGCGTGGCGCGGGCCGCTGTTCCGGCGGACCCGGCCGGCCGCTCAGGAGGAGAGCAGCGACGTGTCACGGGCGGGCCGGCGTGCGAGCCGTGCGCGGCCGGCAGGTTCCGAGACCGTCTGCCGCCAGAGCCGCACGCAGGCCGTCACCGTCGCCGCGGCCAGCAGGCCGTTGCGTACGGCCAGCAGCGCGACCCCCAGCGGATCGCTCTCCACCACATGGGAGAACCAGATCGGGAACTCCAGCATCGTCACGCCCGTCGCGGCCAGCACCAGCCACGCGGGCAGTGCCATCCGGCCGGACCGGAAGGCCAGACAGGCGGCGGCCAGGCCGACCAGCCAGAGCAGGTACTGCGGGCTGATCACCCGGCTCGTGGTGGTGAACAGCAGCACCGCCGTGAAGGCCGCGTCGCACGGCGTGCCGGGACCGAACTCCCGCGCCCGCAACCGCCACAGCACCAGCCAGCCCAGGGCGAGCAGGCTGAGGACGAGCGCGAACGCGGAGACCAGCGGGACGTACGGGCCGAGGAACTCCACCGAGCCGTAGTTCAGCAGCACCTGCCCCTGCCAGCCGAAGTGCCGCGCCACATGGAAGACCAGCGCGCCGAGCGACTCGATCTCGGTGCCCCGGTCGCGCTGGAAGGTGAGAAAGGCCGAGGCGCCCGGCATCGTCGCAAGAAACAGCAGCGCCACCGCAGCCGCCGTGACCACTGCCGCGGTCCAGGAGCGGCGGGTGGCACGGCCCCGCGGGAGGCCCGCGAGCAGCAGCAGCGGCCAGACCTTCAGCATCGCGCCGAAGCCCGCCAGCGCGCCAAGCGTGCGCGGATGCCGTGCTCCGGCGAGGAGCGCGGTGACGGCGACGGCCGTGACCATCAGGTCGTAGCGCGCGTACGCGGTCGGGCCGAGCAGCGGCACGCCCCAGATCCACACCCATGCGCCGCGCGCCGACTTCCCGGGCCGCCGGCTCGCGTACAGCAGCAGTCCGAGGACGTACGCGTCGCAGAGCAGCACCAGGACGAAGAACGCGGAGGCGTAGCCGAGAAACGGCAGCGCGCCGGGCGAGAGGATCGCGAGCGCGGCGGCGGGCGGGTACTGCCAGGTCACGTCGCCCAGCGGAAAGGTGCCGGTCCTCAGGATCTCGTACCAGCCCCGGTAGATCACCGAGACATCGCTGGTGACATCGGGGCCCGGGAACGCGAACACCTTGAAGACGCACAGCAGCAGCGCCGTCCGGGTCAGGATCCACACCGCGAGCGGGATCCGGCTGCCGCCGACTGCGTCCGCCATGAGCGCCCCATCCTGTTCGTACTGTTCGTTCGGAAATGCGGGGTGCCCATGATGCAGGGCGGGGCAGTGCCGGAGCGACGAGGCAGGGCCGTTCGGTACTGTCGGCGGACGATGCACAAGACCTTGATCGTGACCAACGACTTTCCGCCCAGGCCCGGCGGCATCCAGGCGTTCCTGCACAACATGGCGCTGCGGCTGGACCCGGCGCAGCTCGTTGTCTACGCCTCGACGTGGAAGCGGGGGCACGAGGGCGCGGAGGCGACCGCCGCGTTCGACGCGGAGCAGCCCTTCACCGTCGTACGGGACCGTACGACCATGCTGCTGCCGACTCCGCGTGTCACCCGAAAGGCGACCGAGCTGCTGCGCGAGCACGGCTGCGAGTCCGTCTGGTTCGGCGCGGCCGCGCCGCTCGGGCTGATGGCGCCGGCGCTGCGCAAGGCCGGCGCCCGGCGGCTGGTGGCCACCTCGCACGGCCATGAGGCGGGCTGGGCGCAACTGCCGGCGTCACGGCAGCTGCTGCGGCGGATCGGCGAGGGCACGGACACGATCACCTATCTGGGTGAGTACACGCGCTCACGCATCGCCGCCGCGCTGACTCCGGCGGCGGCGGAGCGCATGGTCCAACTCCCGCCCGGCGTCGACGAGAAGACCTTCCACCCGGGCTCCGGCGGCGACGCGGTCCGCGAGCGGCTGGGGCTCACCGACCGGCCGGTGGTCGTCTGTGTGTCACGGCTGGTGCCGCGCAAGGGCCAGGACACGCTGATCCTCGCGATGCCCGCGATCCTGGCGAAGGTGCCGGAGGCGGTGCTGCTGATCGTGGGCGGCGGGCCGTACGAACAGGAGCTGCGGAAGCTCGCACAGGCGACCGGCGTCGGCGCCTCCGTACGCTTCACCGGCCCGGTGCCGTGGTCGGAACTGCCCGCCCACTTCGGCGCGGGCGACGTCTTCGCGATGCCCTGCCGCACCCGAAGGGGCGGACTGGACGTCGAGGGCCTCGGGATCGTGTATCTGGAGGCATCGGCAACGGGCCTGCCGGTCGTCGCCGGCGACTCGGGCGGCGCTCCCGACGCCGTGCTCGACGGCGAAACGGGCTGGGTGGTCCGCGGCGGCTCGGCGGAGGAGTCGGCCGAGCGGATCGTGGCACTGCTGGAGGACCCCGAACTGCGCCGACGGATGGGGGAGCGCGGCCGGGCGTGGGTCGAGGAGAAGTGGCGCTGGGACTTGCTGGCGGACCGGCTCCGGGACCTTCTCTGACGCCAGGGCCCGGCCCCCGGGACTCCGCCGGGCGCCACGTGCCGCCGGGCCCGAGCCGGTGACGCTGCCGCGGGCCTTCGACCGCTGGTCCCCGGCCCCCGGGACTCCTGACACCCCGTCAACTACAGGTCATCGCCCGGGCTCCAGGTGCCGCCGAGCCCGCTCCGGCGTCGCCGCCGCGCGGCTTTCGACCGGCCGGTCCGGGGGCTTCGCGTCACCGCGCTGCGCCTCGGACGGGGCGCGCCGTGGAGGTCTCGGCCGCCGGGCCAACCGGCCCGGCTATGGACCAGCCGTACCGGCTCCGCCCGGCGCTCGGCTCCCGGCTACGGACCCACCGTGCCGCTCGCCCCACGGGCGTGCGCGCCCGGCTGGTCGGCCACGACCGGTGGGCCGAGCGCGGCCGATGAAGACCCCGGCCGCGCGGCCGATCCGCCCTCAGCCCCGGTAAATCGCTTCGATCTCGTCCGCGAAGTCCTTCGCCACCACATTCCGCTTCAGCTTCAGCGACGGCGTGATGTGACCCGCCTCTTCCGTGAACTGGGCGTTCAGGATGCGGAACTTCCGGACCGACTCCGCCTTGGAGACCGCCGCGTTGCCGTCGTCCACCGCCTGCTGGACCTCGGCCAGCAGGTCCGCGTCGTCGCGCAGCGAAGCCGCCGTCGAACCGGACGGCTTGCCGTGGTCCGAGGCCCAACGGCCCAGGAACTCCTCGTCGATGGTGACCAGCGCGCCCACGAACGGCCGCCCGTCGCCCACCACCATGCACTCCGCGACCAGCGCGTGCGCGCGGATGCGGTCCTCGATCACCGCGGGAGCGACGTTCTTGCCGCCCGCCGTGACCAGGATCTCCTTCTTGCGGCCCGTGATCGCGAGATAGCCGTCCTCGTCGAGCGTGCCGATGTCGCCGGTGTGGAACCAGCCGTCGGCCAGCGCTTCCGCGGTCGCCGCCTCGTTGTTCCAGTACCCCTGGAAGAGATGCTCGCCGTGCAGCAGCACCTCGCCGTCGTCCGCGATCCGTACCACCGAGCCCGGCAGCGGCTGCCCGACCGTGCCGATCTTCTGCCGGTCCCACGGGTTGAACGCGGTCGCCGCGCACGACTCGGTCAGGCCGTAGCCCTCCAGCACCGTGAAGCCGATGCCGCGGAAGAAGTGCCCGAGCCGCTCGCCCAGCGGCGCGCCGCCGGAGACCGCGTACTCACCGCGTCCACCGAGCACCGCCCGCAGCTTGCTGAAGACGAGCCGGTCGAAGACCTTGTGCTTGAACTTCAGGCCGATCGAAGGGCCTTCAGGGGTCCCCAGCGCGCGGCTGTAGGTGATCGCCGTCTGCGCGGCCTTGTCGAAGATCTTGCCCTTGCCGTCCGCCTGGGCCTTCGCCCGCGCCGAGTTGTAGACCTTCTCGAAGACCCGCGGCACACCGAGGATCAGCGTCGGCCGGAAGGAGGCCAGTTCGTCGGTGAGGTTCTTGATGTCCGGCACACAGCCGAGCTTGATGGGCGCCATCACGGCCGCGACCTCGACCATGCGGCCGAAGACATGCGCGGCCGGCAGGAAGAGCAGCACCGAGCTCTCGCCCGTACGGAACAGCGGTTTGAGGCGCTCGACCAGGTTGCCGCACTCGGCGAAGAAGCTGCGGTGGGTGAGCACACAGCCCTTCGGGCGGCCGGTGGTGCCCGAGGTGTAGACGATCGTCGCCGGGTCGTCCGCCTTGGCGCTCGCGCTGCGCTCGTCGACCGTGTCGTCGGAGACGTGGGCGCCGGCGGCGGTCAGTTCCTGGACCGCGCCGTTCTCGATCTGCCAGATCTGGCGCAGGCCCGGCAGCCGGTCCCGTACGGACTCGACGGCTGCGGCGTGCGCCTCGCTCTCCACGATCACCGCGACCGCGCCGGAGTCACCGAGGATCCACTGGACCTGCTCGGCGGAGCTGGTCTCGTACACCGGCACGGTGACCGCGCCCGCGCTCCAGATCGCGAAGTCGAGCAGCACCCACTCGAATCGCGTACGCGACATCAGGGCCACCCGGTCGCCGGGGCGTACGCCCGCGGAGATCAGGCCCTTGGCGGCGGCGCGGACTTCGGCGAGGAACTGTCGGGCGGTGACGTCCGTCCAGACGCCGGCCACCTTTCTGCCCATCACCGCGACATCCGGATGCTGAGTGGCATTGCGGCGGATCAGATCCGTCAGGTTGCCGTCCGAAGGGACCTCGTACAGGGCCGGAAGGCTGAACTCGCGCAAGACTGCTGCTCCTCATCGGGCGCCGGCGCCACGGCTCTGTGTGATGCACCGGCTGCGGTCCAAGATCGGGCGGGTGCTCGGGTGGGGATGAGCACGACTGGACTGCCCGGACGTTACCCACCAGTACTCGGTTCCCGATAGGGGGTTCCGGCCAGATGTTCCCTGCGTCACACGTGTATGGCAGTGCTTCGCGCAGAGTAGTCCACACCCGTGGCCCGTCGGAAGAACGGCTGGTCCGCCCCCTCTGGTCAGCCGCGACAACGGCGTCTTAGGGTGATCGTCATGCGAAGTGCGCGATCCATGAAGGTCCATGTGGTCAGTGACGTGCACGGAAATGCCAAAGATCTCGCCATGGCGGGCGACGGCGCCGACGCCTTGATCTGCCTTGGTGACCTCGTGCTCTTCCTCGACTACGCCGACCACTCGCGCGGCATCTTTCCCGACCTCTTCGGCGTCGAGAACGCCGATCTGATCGTGGCCCTGCGCACCGCACGCCGCTTCGAGGAGGCCCGCGAACTCGGCCGCAGGCTCTGGTCCGAGCTGGAGGCGGACCGTGAGAGCGCCATCGAATCGGCCGTGCGACGCCAGTACGCCGAGATGTTCGCGGCTTTCCCCACTCCGACGTACGCCACCTACGGCAATGTCGATATACCGACCCTCTGGCCGGAGTATGCGGGACCGGGCACGACCGTCCTCGACGGCGAACGGGTCGAGATCGGCGGCCGCGTCTTCGGCTTCGTCGGCGGCGGACTGATCAGCCCGATGCGCACGCCGTACGAGATCTCCGAGGAGGAGTACGCCGCCAAGGTCGAGGCCCTCGGCGAGGTCGACGTGCTCTGCTCGCACATCCCGCCGGAGATCCCCGAACTCACCTACGACACCGTCGCGCGGCGCTTCGAGCGCGGCAGCCGCGCACTGCTCGACGCGATCCGCCGCACACGGCCCCGATATGCCCTGTTCGGCCATGTCCACCAGCCCCTCGTCCGCCGGATGCGGATCGGCGCGACGGAGTGCGTGAACGTCGGCCATTTCGCGTCAACCGGCCGCCCCTGGGCCCTGGAGTGGTGACCGGTCCGGTCGCGATAGCCTGCACACCACACCACCACCCGGTCCGTACCGCACTGTGAGGAGCCGCAGCGATGGCGGAACACACCAGCTCGAGCATCACCATCGAGGCGGCACCGGCCGATGTGATGGGAGTGATCTCCGACTTCGCCCGCTACCCCGAGTGGACCGGCGAGGTGAAGGAGGCCGAGGTGCTCGCCACCGACGACAAGGGCCGCGCCGAACAGGTCAGACTGGTGCTCGACGCCGGCGCGATCAAGGACGACCACACGCTCGCGTACACCTGGAACGGCGACAACGAGGTCAGCTGGACCCTGGTGAAGTCCCAGATGCTGCGCGCCATCGACGGCTCGTACACGCTCGCCGCTGTCGGCGGCGGCGACCGCACCGAGGTCACCTACCAGCTGACCGTCGACGTCAAGATCCCGATGCTCGGCATGATCAAGCGCAAGGCCGAGAAGGTCATCATCGACCGCGCCCTGGCCGGTCTGAAGAAGCGCGTCGAGAGCGGACCCGCCGCCTGATGCGCCAGGTCCTCGTCACCGGCCTCGGCGGCGCGGGCCGTACCACCGTCGCCGCGGCGACCGCACTCGCCGCCGCGAGCCGCGGCCGGCGCGCACTCTTCCTCTCCACCGGGCCGGGCGAGGTGTTCGGGACGCCCGTCACCGGCCTGCCCGATGCGCCGCAGAAGATCAACGACGGCCTCTGGGCCGCCAGGATCGACACCGGCGGCGACTTCCGGGCCGAGTTCCTCTCGCTCCAGGAACGCAGCGGCACGGCGCTCGATCTGCTCGGCGCGGCACGGCTGGAGGACGCGGAGCTCACCGAACTGCCCGGCAGCGAGCAGTTCGCCCTGCTGCGGACGCTGACCGTCGCCGCCGAAGGCGACTGGGACCTCGTCGTCGTCGACATGCCGCCACTGCACGAGACCATCGCGCTGCTAGCACTCCCCGGACAGCTGCGCCGCTATCTGCGCCGGCTGCTGCCGCCGGAACGACAGGCCGCCCGCGCGCTGCGCCCGATGCTCGCCCAGCTCGCCGGCGTCCCGATGCCCGCGACCTGGCTGTACGAGACCGCACTGCGCTGGGATGCCGAACTCGCCGCCGTCCAGGGGCTGATCGAGTCCGCCGAGACGACGGTGCGCGTCGTCGCCGAGCCCGGGCCCGCGGCCGCCGACGCCCTGCGCACTGCCCGCACAGGGCTGGCACTGCACCAGCTGCGGACCGACGCGCTCGTGGCCAACCGGATCCTGCCGCGGCACTCCGCGGACACCTGGCTCGCCACCCTCGGCGCACAGCAGGAGAAGTGCCTGCACGAGTGGTACGAGGGGTGGGTGCCCGGATCCTCGGTCCGCGAGGCCGTCCACCTGGGCCGGGACCCGCGCGGACTCGACGACCTCGCCCTCCTCGACGCCGCGGGTGCGGAGAGCGGGCCGCTCGAGCGGGGTGTCTGGGAGGTGGCGGACCGGCGCGCCGAGGAGGGCATCCTCGTCTGGCAGCTCGGTCTGCCCGGCGCGGTCAAGGACGACATCGGCCTGGTGCGGCGCGGCGACGAACTGCTGCTCACCGTCGGCCCGTTCAGAAGGATCGTTCCGCTGCCGTCGGCGCTGCGCCGCTGCACGGTCTCCGGCGCGGGCCTGGAGGACGGCGTGCTGGGGGTCCGCTTCACGCCGGACCCCGCGCTGTGGCCACGCACACCCTGAACGCGTCACCTCCGTTCGGGTAACGTCGAGCGTACAAACAGCAGTCTTTCCACGTCCTGTGCAGGAGTACGCCATGAGCGATGCCACCGAGCGTCCCGTCGACGCCGACGCCTGGGCCGATGCGTGCGCCGAAGACCTGGAGGCGGAGAAGGCCCGGCGCCGGGCCCAGTACGGCACACCGACCGGCTCCGCCGCCGAGGAGCTGCGCCGCCTGCTCGACGTGGTCGCCGACAAGGTGACCGAGTTCCAGGGGTCGCTGCCCGGCATCGCCGCGCAGAGCGCCGTGCAGCAGCTGGTGAGCCAGGCGAAGTCGGCCGTCGAGCCGGTCATCGAGCGCAATCCGGAGATCTTCGACCACCTCGCGGCGGCCGGCAACGAGCTCCTCGCCGCTTATCGATCCGCAGTCGAGGGCCAGGAGCGACGCTGGACCCAGCGGCCGGAAAGCACCAACGACATCAGGGTCGACCGGGACCCGCGTGACGATCCGCGTGACGAGGGTCGTGACGACGGTCCGGGGCCGAGCGAGCACATCGACCTGGACTGACGGCTGACTGACAGGCCGGTTGCGCTCTGTCAGGACAGCTGGACCGACAGGTAGGGTGCCCGCCCTGAGATACGGTTGGCCGTAGCGGGGCTCGACCGAAAACTGAGGGACACATGGGACTCACCATCGGCGTCGACATCGGCGGCACCAAGATCGCGGCGGGCGTGGTCGACGAAGAGGGCACCATCCTCGACACGCACAAGGTAGCGACCCCGGCGACCGCCGAGGGCATCGTCGACGCGATCTGTGCTGCGGTCTCCGAGGCCGGCAAGGGGCACGACATCGAGGCCGTCGGCATCGGCGCCGCCGGATACGTCGACGACAAGCGCGCCACCGTCCTGTTCGCGCCCAACATCCAGTGGCGTCACGAACCCCTGAAGGACAAGGTCGAGCAGCGGGTGGGCCTTCCGGTCGTCGTCGAGAACGACGCGAACGCGGCCGCCTGGGGCGAGTACCGCTTCGGCGCCGGCCAGGGCCACGAGGACGTCATCTGCATCACGCTCGGTACCGGGCTCGGCGGCGGCATCATCATCGGCAACAAGCTGCGCCGCGGACGCTTCGGCGTGGCCGCGGAGTTCGGCCACATCCGGGTCGTCCCGGACGGTCTGCTGTGCGGCTGCGGCAGCCAGGGCTGCTGGGAGCAGTACGCCTCCGGCCGCGCCCTCGTCCGGTACGCACGCCAGCGGGCCAACGCGACACCGGAGCTCGCGCAGATCCTGCTGGGCCTCGGTGACGGCACGGTCGACGGCATCGAAGGCAAGCACATCAGCGAGGCGGCCCGGCAGAGCGACCCGGTGGCGATCGACTCCTTCCGCGAGCTCGCGCGCTGGGCGGGCGCGGGCCTGGCGGACCTGGCTTCCCTCTTCGACCCGTCGGCGTTCATCGTCGGCGGCGGCGTCTCGGACGAGGGTGAGCTGGTGCTCGACCCGATCCGCAAGTCGTTCCGCCGCTGGCTGATCGGCGGCCAGTGGCGTCCGCACGCGCAGGTGCTTGCGGCGCAACTGGGCGGCAAGGCGGGCCTGGTGGGCGCGGCGGACCTGGCGCGCCAGGGCTGATTGCCCCGTTGCGGCCGAACCGGCGCCGCTCTCGCGGAGCTGCTTGACCGCTGTCGGGCCTGCTCCACCGACGGTTGCGATATTCGACGGGAGACCGTCGGCCCGTCGCGTCCCCCCAGGACGCGGCGGGCATCGTCGTATCGTGAGCCGCATGTCGATCAGCGCGCTGCCCAACTCCCGCACCGAGCCGGACGGTTCGGTCGTGATCCGGGTGCTCAGCTACAACATCCGTTCCATGCGCGACGACGAGGACGCGCTCGCGCGGGTGATCCGGGCGTGCGAGCCGGACCTCGTCTTCGTACAGGAGGCCCCGCGCTTCTTCCGCTGGCGCAAACACGCCGCTCGGCTGGCGGCCAAGACCGATCTCGTGGTGCTCAGCGGCGGCGCGACCGCGGCCGGTCCGCTGCTGCTCTGCTCGCTGCGGGCGACCGTGGAGCGCACGGAGGACGTCCTGCTGCTGCTCACACCTGGCCTGCACCGGCGCGGTTTCGCCACGGCGGTGGTGCGGATCGGCGGCGCGCGGGTCGGGCTGCTCAGCTGTCATCTGAGCCTGCAGAAGGACGAGCGCTACGACCAGGCGGGCATGCTGCTGGACCGGCTCGCGGCGATGGATGTGCCGTACGCCGTCGCGGCGGGCGATCTCAACGACCGGCCTGCCGGCCGGAGCTTCCGGCGGCTGGCGGCCGAGCTTCAGGACTGCTGGGCGGTCGCGCCGTGGGGCGGGGAGTACACCTCGACGCCGCAGGATCCGCACCAGCGGATCGACGCGATCTTCGCGAGCGCGGGGGTCGAAGTGCTGGGCTGCGGCGTGCCGTTGGAGCTGGCGGGCATCACCTCGTCCGACCTGCGCGCGGCGACGGACCACCTTCCGGTACTGGCCGCGCTACGGGTCCCCGCATCCTGACCCGGAGGGTCACACCACCGCGCCGCGGCCCGGGTCGTCGTCGTCCTCGTCGTCGCCGTGCGCCATCCGCGCCACCAGCGTGGCGAACCCGCCCAGGAAGCCGCCCACGCACAGCGTGGTCAGCCACCACGTCATCTCCCACGACAACAGCACGGCGACCAGCATCAGGACCGGGCCGCCGACCACCGCGAGCCAGGCGAACTTGGCCGTGACATCGGCCTCCGGCAGCGGCGGCGGCTCCGGCGGTACGAAGTGGCCCTCGTCGCTGTCGTCGAGGTCTTCGTCCTTGGGCTCCGCCACCGCGTAGTCCCGCGGGCCGGCGCCGCCGACACCGGGCGCGAAGGTGATGGAGCTGCCGAGCCCCGGCTTGTCCGCGTCAGGACCGGACTCCGAAGCGGACTCGGGGTCGGAGTCCGCATCGGCCTCCGGCTCGCGCTCCGCGGCCGCGTCCTTCGGCGTCTTGTTCACATCGCCCTCGAGCAGGGCGAGATCCTCCACCGACTTGAACGGCTTGGTGCCCGGCGGGTCGGCCGGTTCATCGCCGTAACCCGCGACGATGGCCTGCCACGCGGCCTCCTCGTCAATGGGCTGCGGCTCCGGCTCGCGGTCCGCGTCGTGCTGCTCAGCCACCGGTGGTGCTCCCCTTCTTCCCGACATGCGGAGCGAGCCGGCCGATGAACGCGTAACTCTCCTCGAAAATCCGCTCCGCATCGTGGTCCAACGTCGCCACGTGGTAGCTCTGTTCCAGCAGGATCTCGGTGACGTCCACCGAGGAGACCCGGCTGAGGATCCGCGCCGAGTCCGCGGGCGACACGACATGGTCCTGCGGGCTGTGCAGCAGCACCATCGGCTGGGTGACCTGCGGCAGCTCGCCGTCGACCAGCCGGAAGAAGTTCCGCACGGAGTGGGCGGCATGCAGCGGCACCCGCTCGTACCCGACCTCCACCACGCCTTCCTTGGCGATGTCGCTGGTCAGGCCCTTGGTCGTCGGTACGAAATGGCGGACGACGGGCAGTGCGTACGCCGACAGGCCATGCACCTTGTTCGCCGGGTTGACCAGGACGATGCCGCTGATCGCGTCGCCGTGCTTCGCGGCGAGGCGCAGCGTGAGCGCGCCGCCCATGGAGAGGCCGAAGACGAAGACCTGGCTGCACCGCTCGACGAGCTCGCGCAGCTCGCGGTCCACCTCCGCGTACCAGTCCTGCCAGCCGGTGATCTGCATGTCCTGCCAGCGCGTGCCGTGGCCCGGGAGCAGCGGCAGGGACACGGTCAGTCCGCGCTCGGCCAGATACTCGGCCCAGGGGCGCAGCGACTGCGGAGAACCGGTGAATCCGTGACAGAGAAGGACGCCGACCTCTCCGCCTTCATGGCGGAACGGCTCGGCTCCGGGAAGGACCGGCACCGGGGTCTCCTGTTCGTGTGGTGAAGCCTGGTGGTGAAGCTCGAAGGGTGTACTCACCGTACGCGACCGGACTGACACCGACCAGGTCCGTAGGGCCTCCGGAGCAGGGATCCAGGGCCTCTGTCGGGTTAAGGTCTGTTCGACAGCAACAGGAGGCATTCGAGTTGATCTACGGCGCAATGAAGTTCTCCATCGGAGGCTCGCTGAAGCTTGCCTTCAGGCCGTGGGTGGAGGGCCTCGAGAACATTCCCGCCGAGGGGCCGGCGATCCTCGCGAGCAATCATCTGTCCTTCTCGGACTCGTTCTTCCTGCCCGCGGTGCTCGATCGCAAGGTCACCTTCATTGCCAAGGCGGAGTACTTCACCTCGCCCGGCGTCAAGGGCAAGCTCACCGCCGCGTTCTTCAAGGGCGTGGGCCAGCTCCCGGTGGACCGCTCCGGAGCGCGCGGCGCGGGTGAGGCGGCGGTCAAGGCAGGCATCGCGGTCCTCGACGGCGGCGGCCTGTTCGGCATCTATCCGGAAGGCACGCGCTCTCCGGACGGCCGGCTCTACCGCGGCAAGCCCGGCGGCCTCGCTCGTGTGGCGCTCGCCAGCGGCGCTCCCGTGATCCCGGTCGCGATGATCGACACCGAGAAGATCCAGCCGCCCGGCAAGGTCGTCCCCAAGCTGATGCGCCCAGGGATCAGGATCGGCAAGCCGCTCGACTTCAGCCGCTACCACGGCATGGAGGGCGACCGCTTCATCCTGCGCTCGGTGACCGACGAGGTCATGTACGAGATCATGAACCTGTCCGGCCAGGAGTACGTCGACATCTACGCGACGGCCGCCAAGCGCCGGATCGCGGAGCGGAAGGCGGCGGCCGACAAGGCCGCGAAGGAAGCAGCGAAAGAGGCGGCGAAGGAGACGGCCAACGCGGCCGCCAGGACGGACCGTTCGGACGAGGCAGCGAAGACGGACCGGCCTGCCGCATAGCGGCGCCGTCCGTCCCGGGGTGGGGGATATGGCCAAGCGCGAGCGTGTCGTGCGGATGTCGGTCGAACAGCCGCTGTGGCGTGCGCTCATGGCGTACCGCGTGCTGACGATGGTCTACGCGGATCTGCTCTTCGTCTTCACCCCGGACAAGTTCGAGCGGCCCTGGGTCGCGGCCGCGTTCCTCGCCGTGATGTCGGTGTGGACGCTGGCCACGCTGCCCTGGGTGTCCAGTGCGACCCGCTGCACCAAGCGGTTCCTCGGCGCCGATCTCACCATCGCGCTGACCGGCATTCTGCTCACACCGCTCGCCGACTTCCAGGCGCAGCAGGTCGACGGGCCGACGCTGCCGACGATATGGACGGCCGGTTCCGTCCTCGCGTTCGCCATCAAGGGCGGCTGGCGCTGGGCGGGTTTCGCCTCCTCCTTCGTCGCCGTCGCCAACATCATCGAGCGCGGCGAGCCCAGCCGGGACACCTTCCACAACGTCCTGCTGGTCTGGGTCGCCTCCATCGCCATCGGCTATGTCGTCGAGGTCGCCCGCGCCTCCGAGCGCACGCTCGCCCGTGCGCTGGAGATCGAGGCGGCCACCCGCGAGCGGGAGCGGCTCGCCCGCGACATCCACGACAGCGTCCTGCAGGTGCTGGCGATGGTGCAGCGGCGGGGCACGGCGCTCGGCGGCGAGGCGGCCGAGCTCGGCCGGATGGCCGGCGAGCAGGAGATCGCGCTGCGCACCCTGGTCTCCAGCGGACTGGTGCCCACGCCGCACACCTCCGAGGACATCACGGAGGGCGCAGTGGTCCGGGCCGTCGAGGACGACGACACGTCGGACGGGCCCCGGCAGTACGATCTTCGCTCGCTGCTCGCCCAGCACGCCGGGTCCAGGGTGACCTTCTCCGAGCCGGGCGCGCCCGTGCTGCTGCCGCCGCCCGCCGCGGCCGAACTCGCCGCCGCTGTCAGTGCCGCACTGGACAATGTCAGCAGACACGCGGGGGAGGACGCCCAGGCCTGGATCCTGGTCGAGGACTGGCCGGACGAGGTGATCGTGACGGTGCGGGACGACGGCCCGGGCATTCCGGAGGGCAGGCTCGCCCAGGCGGAGGGGGAGGGACGGCTCGGTGTCGCTCTCTCCATCCGCGGCCGGCTGCGGGATCTCGGCGGCAGCGCCGAGTTGATCTCGGTGCCGGGCCAGGGCACAGAAGTCGAATTGAAGGTTCCACGGGGGAAGGCAGGACGATGACGGACCAGCAGACGATCAAGGTGATGGTCGTCGACGACCACCCGATGTGGCGGGACGCGGTCGCCCGCGACCTGGACGCGGCCGGTTTCCAGGTGGTGGCGACGGCGGGCGACGGCCAGCAGGCCGTCCGCCGCGCCAAGGCGGCTTCGCCCGACGTCCTGGTGCTCGACCTCAATCTGCCCGGCATGCCGGGCGTCCAGGTGTGCAAGGAGCTCGTCGGCACCATTCCCGGCCTGCGCGTCCTGGTGCTGTCCGCGAGCGGTGAGCACGCGGACGTACTGGAGGCCGTGAAGTCCGGCGCGACCGGCTATCTGCTGAAGTCGGCCAGTACGGAAGAGCTCACCGACGCCGTGCGCCGCACCGCCGTCGGAGACCCGGTCTTCACTCCCGGCCTCGCCGGCCTGGTCCTCGGTGAGTACCGCCGGCTCGCCTCCGAGCCCGTGCCCTCCTCCGGCCGCGGCGACGAGCCGAAGGCCCCACAGCTGACCGAGCGTGAGACCGAAGTGCTGCGTCTGGTCGCCAAGGGGCTCTCGTACAAGCAGATCGCCGAGCGCCTGGTCATCTCGCACCGCACCGTCCAGAACCATGTGCAGAACACGCTCGGCAAGCTCCAGCTGCACAACCGCGTGGAGTTGGTGCGGTACGCGATAGAGCGCGGCCTCGACGACGTCTGACGCGTCAGCGGCGGGCCCGGCCCAACCCCGCTCGTACGGGTGAAAACCGGGCCCCAACCATCGCATCGCACGCAGGAATTGACCTTTCGCCCCATCCCTCAGTGACCTGGATCACCATTAGCGTGGCGGTCATAGGGCTCATCAGGCGAAGGGAAGCTTCCATGCGCGTCGGAGTACTGACCGGGGGCGGCGACTGCCCCGGCCTCAATGCGGTCATCCGCGGCATCGTCCGCAAGGGCGTCCAGGAGTACGCGTACGAATTCGTCGGCTACCGCGACGGCTGGCGCGGCCCTCTCGAGGGCGACACGGTCCCGCTCGACATCCCGGCCGTGCGCGGCATCCTGCCGCGCGGCGGCACCATTCTCGGCTCTTCGCGCACCAACCCGCTCAAGGCGGAGAACGGCATCCGCCGCATCAAGGACAACCTCGCCAAGGGCGAGGTGGACGCGCTGATCGCGATCGGCGGCGAGGACACCCTCGGCGTCGCCGCAAGGCTGCACGACGAGTACGGCATCAGCTGCGTCGGCGTACCGAAAACCATCGACAACGACCTGTCCGCGACCGACTACACCTTCGGCTTCGACACGGCCGTCGGCATCGCCACCGAGGCCATCGACCGCCTCCACACCACCGCCGAATCCCATATGCGTGTCCTCGTCGTGGAGGTGATGGGCCGGCACGCGGGCTGGATCGCCCTGCACTCGGGGCTGGCCGGCGGCGCCAATGTCATCCTCATCCCGGAGCAGCGCTTCGACGTCGACCAGGTCTGCGCCTGGGTGACCTCGCGGTTCAAGGCCAGTTACGCGCCGATCGTCGTGGTTGCCGAAGGCGCGATGCCCAAGGACGGCGAGGCGGTGCTGAAGGACGGCACGCTCGACTCCTTCGGGCATGTACGGCTCTCCGGCGTCGGCGAATGGCTGGCCAAGGAGATCGAGAAGCGCACCGGCAAGGAGGCCCGCACGACGGTCCTCGGCCATGTCCAGCGCGGGGGCACGCCGAGTGCCTTCGACCGCTGGCTGGCCACCCGCTTCGGGCTGCACGCGATCGACGCGGTGCGGGACGGCGACTTCGGCAAGATGGTCGCCCTCCAGGGGACTGACATCGTGCGGGTGCCGATCGCCGAGGCGACGGCCAAGCTGAAGACGGTCGATCCGAAGCTGTACGAGGAGGTCGGCGTCTTCTTCGGCTGACGAGGCTCCGGACCCCCCCCACGCCGTGCCTGGCGTGGGGGGTTCCTCGGTGAGGACGTGTTCGGGGAACAGCCCTGGGGCCTGATCCAGACGAAAAGGCCCTAGGCCCCGTTGGCAGCCCGTCCGGCCAGTACTCCCGCGAGCAGCGTCGCCATCAGGGCCGCGCCGTCCATGGTGAGCACGGACTCCGGGTGGAACTGCACGCCCGCGAAACCGGGGCCCCGCATCGCGTGCACATCACCGCTCGTCCCATCGCGGCTCAACTCGATGCGGTGCATGGCCAGTTCCGCCGCGGTCCGCTCGTCGCAGCGCGCCGTGAAGCTGTTGTAGAAACCCACCGTCTCGTCGCGGCCGAAGAAGTCGATCCGCTCCTGCGCGCCCTGGTACGGCGCGTCCTTCCGTACGATCTCCAGGCCCAGCTCCGCCGCCATCAGTTCCTGGCCGAGACAGACGCCGAGCAGCCCGTGGGGGTGCTCGCGCAGCAGATCCGCGGCGAGCGCGCGCAGGAAGCGCATCTTCGGGTCGGCGGCGTCGGCCGGGTCGCCGGGGCCCGGGCCCAGCACCACCGGGCCGGGGTGCGCGAGCGCCCTCTCCCGCAGGCCGGGCTCGTCGTACCGCCGCACCGTCACCTCCAGCCCCGTCGAACGCAGCAGATGCGCGAGCATCGCGGTGAAGGTGTCCTCACCGTCGACCACCAGCGCATGGCCGGTCAGTTGGGCACTGCGCTCCTGCATCCGCAGCCAGAACGGCGCGAGATCGGCGCGGCGGGCGTCCAGCGCGGCACGGACCCGCGGGTCGTCGGCGAGCCGGGGCCGCTCGCCGTGCTCCCGCGGCCGCCCGGGACGTACTCCCAGCGCGGCCAGCACCCCGGCCGCCTTGGCGTGCGTCTCGGCGACCTCGCCGGCCGGGTCGGAGTGCCGCACCAGCGTGGCTCCGACCGGCACCCGCAGCGATCCGTCCGCGTCGATGTCGGCGGTACGGATCAGGATGGGGGAGTCGAGAGTCTGCGCGCCGCCCGCGTCCTTGCCGATCAGCGCGAGCGCCCCCGCGTAGTAGCCGCGACCGCCCACTTCGTGGCGCTCGATGACCCGGCAGGCGTTCTGCACGGGAGATCCGGTGACCGTCGCCGCGAACATGGTCTCCCGCAGGACATCCCGTACATCGAGAGAGCTCCTGCCCCGCAACTCGTACTCCGTGTGCGCGAGATGAGCCATCTCCTTGAGCCGCGGCCCGATCACGACACCGCCCATGTCGCCGACCGTGCACATCATCTTCAGCTCCTCGTCGACGACCATGGAGAGCTCCTCGCGCTCCTTGCGGTCGGCCAGGAAGCCGAGCAGCGCCTCGGGCGTCGGGCCCTCGGGCGGATAGCGGAACGTGCCGCTGATCGGGTTCATCACGACGGTGCCGCCGCTCATCCGGACATGCACCTCCGGGCTGGCACCGACCAGCGTCCGCTCGCCGGTGTGCACGACAAAGGTCCAGTACGCACCGCGCTCACCGGCCAGCAGCCGCCGGAAGAGAGCGAGCGCGTCGGCCCGGCCGAAGCCGTCGATGCGGCCGGTGTAGGTGCGGCGGATGACGAAGTTCGCACCCTCGCCGCGGCCGATCTCGTCCTCGACGACCCGGCTCACGATGTCGGCGTACGCCTCGTCGTCTACGTCGAAGGCCCCGCCGGCGACCCGTACGTCATGCGCGGGAAGCTGCGCCAGCACATCGGCGAGCGGGAGTTCGTACGACTCGTCGGCGACCAGCACGCTCAGCGGAGTGCCGTCGTCGCGCACGTCGAAGCCGCGCTCTCTGATCTGGCGGAACGGGATCAGCGCGAGCGAGGGCCGGTCGGTGACCGGGATGTCGGCGAGCGAAGCGGCCTCGTGCACAGCGCCGATCAGGAGCTCGACGGTGTCGTGGTCATGGCCCGGGGTGCGCCTGCGCAGCAGCGCGAACGGCGGGCAGTGGTCGTCCAGGAGTCGGTCGATGGTCGGTCGGTCGATGGTCGGTCGGTCGGGAGTCATCCGTGGGTTCCTTCCGAATGGGAGGAACGGCCCCTGGCAACGGAAAAGGCCGCCCCTCGGGGCGGCCTTCGCGAGCTGTGTACGCGCGCAGTCAGTGGGCCGCCGGATGAGCGGTCCACCACCAGTTCTGGATCGAGTGCGCGAGCATGCCGCGACCCTAACGCATCCGCCCGCGGTACCGTAGCGCGTCCCGGTCAGCGGGACGGCCACGGCGCCGCGGGCGGCACAAGGCGGGCCAGGATCGGCCCCGGTGCGTCAGACCAGCAGGTTGAAGATCTGCCAGCCGGGTCCGATCTGCGTCCGCGCCGCGAACGGCGAGGTCGCGCTGCCGGTGCTCCGGTAGAGCCACAGCACGCCGGATCCGTCGCGGGCGATCACGTCCGGCTTGCCGTCACCGGTGAGGTCGCTCGGTCCGTTGAGGACGTTGTAGACCCCCCAGCCGGAGCCGACCTTGACCCGGGCGGCGAACGGCGCGGTCGCGCTGCCCGTGCCCTTGTAGAACCAGAGCACCCCGGAGGCGTCCCGGGCGATCAGGTCCGCCTTGCCGTCGGCGTTCAGATCACCGGTGTCGGTCAGCGTGTTGTACAGGTTCCAGCCGGAGCCGACCTGGATCCGGGCGGCGAACGGCGCGGCGGTTCCGGTGCCCTTGTAGAGCCACAGGACACCCGACGCGTCCCGCCCGATCAGGTCGGGGATGCCGTCGGCGGTGAGGTCCCGGGCGCCGGTCAGCTGGTTGTAGATGCCCCAGCCCTTGCCCACCTCGGTGCGCTTCAGGAACGGCGCTGAAGGATTGCCGCTGCCCTTGTAGTGCCAGAGCACACCCGCGGTGTCACGGGCCACCATGTCGCCCGTGCCGTCGGCGCGCAGCGCGGTCATCGAGGTCACCGCGTTGTAGCCCTGCCAGCCGCTGCCGACGCGGTACCGGCTGAGGTACGGCGAGGTCGCGCTGCCGGTGCCCTGGTACTGCCACAGCACGCCCGACGAGTCACGGGCGAGAGTGTTGTACCGGCTGGTGCCGGGGTCCGGGACGGTGCTGCTGGACTCCTCGACGTCGCTCGCCTTCACCCACGCCATGCGGTGGTTGTAGCGGATCGGGACGTAGAGGTCGGTCTTGCCCTCGACCCGGAGCTGCTTGGAGCCGAAGTAGTCGTCGCCGAGGACCGCCTCGCCCGCCTTCACATAGGCCTGGCCGGCGGGGAAGGTGTACTTCGACAGGTAGTTGGGGTTGTCCGTCGGTGCGGTCTCGCCGGTTCCCTCGTAGGCCAAGGCCTCGGGGTAGGTACGTCCGTAGACCCGGGCCGTCGCGCCGGCCTTGAGCTTCACCACGGTGCCACTGGCCAGCGACTTGGTGAACTGGCCGCCGGGGTTGTAGAACCAGGCCTTCTGCCCGCCGTACCAGATGGCCGTCCAGTTGTACTGCGCCTCGGCGACGACGTAGGTGCCTCCCGCGAGGACCTTGTTGCCCCAGTTCGGGCCGTCGCTCCACTTCACGTTGGGGATGTACGCGTCCTTGATCGGCGTGGTCGTCGACGCCGACTCGTACAGGTACCCGAAGTTCGCCGGCTGCTTGGCGACGGTGCTGCCGTTGTACGTGATCGTGGGCTGGTTCGCGGTGGTGAACGGCGGTACGACACGGACCAGTTGACCGGCCTTGAGCAGGCCGCCGACGCCACTGGCGCCCGTCGGCGCGCCCATCAGCGACATGTAGTGGTTCCAGTCCCAGAACGGGCCCGCGTCCCAGTGCATGCCGGCCACCTTGGCGTCCAGTGCTCCCGGCACCTCGTCGTGGCCGATGATGTGCTCACGGTCCAGCGGAACGCCGTACTTGGCCGCCAGGAACTTCACCAGGGCCGCGGAGGACTCGTACTGCGGCTCGGTGTACCAGCTGCCCGCCTTGATGGCGTAGCCCTCGTGCTCCACGCCAATGGCGTGCATGTTGACGGTCCAGTTGCCCGCGTGCCATGCCAGGTTCTTGTTCTCGACCATCTGGGTGACCAGACCGTCCGAGGCGCGGATCAGGTAGTGCGCGCTTCCCGCGGCCGCGGCGCTCTGGAAGGCGGCGATGGTGCCGCTGTAGCTGCCCTCGGTGTCGTGGATGACGATCTGGCGGATGCCGAACCCGGCTGCGGGGCGGTCCGCGAGCGTGTAGTTGCGCTGGCCGGTGCTCGGGACCTCGGCCGGGATGTAGTTGCAGTTCAGGCCCGACGGGCACTCCGGAGTCGGAACCGCCGCCGTGCTCGCGAACGACGCGGCGAGCGGGACGTTCGACGGCTTGACCGGCTCCACAGAGGGATCGGCCGGCAGGGTGACCAGCTGGCCGTCCGCGGTGAGCTCGCGCTCGCCGGTCCTGATCGATTCGAAGACGCGCTTCGCGTAGAGATCGGCGCCCTTCTTGTCCGGCGACTCGCTGAAGCGGGCGACGGCCGGGTACCACTGCCCCGGCTCGTCCGGCAGCTCGCCGGTCGCCTGGCGCTGGTACTCCGCGAGCAGCGCCGCACCGGCGCGGACGCTCTCGGCGGTGCCGTTCTTCAGTGAGTCGGTCGAGCTGTCGATCAGCTCGGCGGCCTTGTCCAGCGTGTGCAGCCGCGGGTCGTCGGTGTCGACGGTCTCCTTCGGCAGGCTGCGCAGCATCTTCGCGGCGTCGAAGTTCTTCTCGATCGCCGGGTTGCCGCTCGCGTTGAGATGCGCGAGGCGTTCCTTGTCGTCCGGCTGCTCGACGTCCTCCGGGTCGACCTGGGTAAGCCCCATGACGTTGTACGCGCCGGTCGTGCTCGGCTGCCCGTCGTGGCTCTCCCAGCGCGTCTGCCGGTACGAGACCGCCATCAGCACGCTCTTCGGTACGTCGAATTCCTTCGCCGCCTCCTCGAACTGGGACTGCAGCTCCCCTCCCGGAGCCGCGGCCTTTCCGTTCGTCGTCGACGAGCCGAGGAAACCGGGCGAAGCCACGGCCACCGTCCCGATCACCGCCGTGGCGACGATCGCCGCCCCGGCCCCCCACATCAGCGTCTTTTTCTTCCGGTCTCTCCGGTGTGCCCTACTCAACGCCCCACCCCTGGATTTGTTTAATTGTCGACCAAAGCGGCGAGAGGCTAGCAGCTCTGGGACGGGTGGGGACAGTGTGAGGACATTCCGGACGTTGTCTCAGTGACTGGGCACCTGCGGATAGTGCTCGGCCGACCCCGTAATGTTGGCTCTGTGACCGTGAACGCTAAGACCACCACCGCCGGTGGCAACACCTGGCGAGACCTGCCCGCGGCGCAGCAGCCCGAGTACCCCGATGCCGAGGCTCTGCGCGATGTGATCGCGGACCTCGAGTCGTATCCGCCGCTCGTCTTCGCCGGCGAGTGCGACCAGCTGCGCGCCCGGATGGGAGCCGTCGCCAAGGGCGAGGCGTTCCTGCTCCAGGGCGGCGACTGCGCCGAGGCCTTCGACGCCGTGTCCGCCGACCACATCCGTAACAAGCTCAAGACGCTCCTGCAGATGGGCGCGGTGCTCACCTACGCCGCCTCTGTGCCGGTCGTCAAGGTCGGCCGGATCGCAGGCCAGTACTCCAAGCCGCGCTCCAAGCCGACCGAGACCCGCGACGGCGTGACGCTCCCGACCTACCGGGGCGACTCCGTCAACGGCTTCGACTTCACCGAGGCCGCCCGCGTCCCGGACCCCGAGCGCCTCAAGCGGATGTACAACGCCTCCGCCGCGACGCTCAACCTGGTGCGCGCCTTCACCACCGGCGGTTACGCCGACCTGCGCCAGGTGCATGCCTGGAACCAGGACTTCGTGAAGTCGTCCCCGTCCGGCCAGCGCTACGAGCAGCTCGCCCGCGAGATCGACAACGCGCTGAACTTCATGAAGGCCTGCGGCACCGACCCGGCCGAGTTCCGCACCGTCGAGTTCTACTCCTCGCACGAGGCGCTGCTGCTGGACTACGAGGGCGCGCTGACCCGCACCGACTCCCGTACCGGAAATCGGTACAACACCTCCGGCCACATGGTCTGGATCGGTGAGCGCACCCGACAGCTCGACGGCGCGCACATCGAGTTCGCCGCGCAGATCCGCAACCCGATCGGTGTGAAGCTCGGTCCGACGACCACGGTCGACGAGGCCCTGCAGTACATCGAGAAGCTCGACCCGGAGCGCGAGCCCGGCCGGCTGACCTTCGTGGTCCGCATGGGCGCCGACAAGGTCCGCGACAAGCTTCCCGAGCTGGTCGAGAAGGTCACGGCGTCCGGCGCGACGGTGGCCTGGGTGACCGACCCGATGCACGGCAACACCTTCGAGGCGGCCTCCGGCCACAAGACCCGCCGCTTCGACGATGTGCTCGACGAGGTCAAGGGCTTCTTCGAGGTCCACAAGGCCCTCGGCACCCACCCGGGCGGCATCCATGTCGAGCTCACCGGTGACGATGTCACCGAGTGCGTGGGCGGCGGCGACGAGATCTTCGTCGACGATCTGCACCAGCGCTACGAGACGGCCTGCGACCCCAGGCTGAACCGCAGCCAGTCCCTGGACCTGGCCTTCCTGGTCGCCGAGATGTACCGCGACCAGTAGTAATGGATCAACAACGGTGGGGCGCGGATCGATGTGATCCGCGCCCCACCGTCATTTCCGGGGCTTTTACGCGCCGCACCTGGCGGGTAAGGTTAGGTTAGCCTCACCGATCATCGGGGACGGCACCGCCTATCGATCCCCTCCGGGAGGTGAACCGCGTGTACGTCTGCTCATGCTTCGGCATCACCGAGAAGCAGGTGAAGGAACACGCGGACGCCGGTGCCTGCACCCCCCGCCAGATAGCGTCGGCCTCCAAGGCGGGCACCGACTGCGGCTCGTGTGTACGCCGCATCCAGGGCATTCTCGGCCGGGGCAGCTGCCCGCGGCGCGAGCTGCTGGATCAGGGCCGGCCGGCGCTGACCGCCGAGCTCGCGGAAGTCGCCGAGCTGGACGAAGTCGCCTGATCCTGCTTGATCAAAAAGACCCTGCTTGATCAAAAAGACGGGCTCTAGCTGTCCGGCTGCTCGATCTGCTGCGCGATGTACAGCGCCTCACCGAGCTTTTCGATCAGCTCCAGCTGGGTGTCGAGATAGTCGATGTGGTGCTCCTCGTCCTCGAGGATCGACTCGAAGATGTTCGCCGAGGTCACATCTCCCTTGCCGCGCATGACGTCGATACCGCGCTTCAGCCGGTCGATCGCCTCCACCTCGACCTGCCGGTCCGCCTGGAACATCTCGGTGACGGTCTGGCCGATGCGTACATGGAACAGCCGCTGGTAGTTCGGCAGGCCGTCGAGGAAGAGGATCCGGTCGGTCAGCACCTCCGCGTGCTTCATCTCGTCGAACGACTCCGACCGGGTGTACTTGGCGAGCTTCGTCCAGCCGAAGTTCTCCTGCATCTTGGCATGCAGGAAGTACTGGTTGATCGCGGTCAATTCGGCGGTCAGCTGCTCATTGAGGAACTCGATGACCTCGGGGTCGCCCTGCATCGCAGAGGCTCCTTCCGCGCGTGTGACGTTGGCAGGTGGGCGCATCCTTGCACCGCGCCCATGGGCCGTCCAGTAAGTGCATGCTTAGTAGGAGTTGCCCGAATCGGGCCAGACCTGGTCATGACCACCCCTGCTGGTCTGTCACCATTGAAGGCATGGGTCAGCCGGAGAGCCGGGATTACCGCGCACCAGAGGAGTCCGAGCTTCCGCCGGGGCAGCGTCTGCAGCGTGGCTGGCCGGTCACTCATTACGGGCCCGTACCCAAGTTCAAGCCGGACCGCTGGGAGTTCAGGGTTTTCGGCGCCACGGCGGACGGCGACAAACGCTGCTGGAATCACGAGGAGTTCTCGGCGCTGCCGTTCTCCACGGTCGTCGCCGATCTGCACTGCGTCACGAAGTTCAGCATGCTCGGGGCCGAATGGGGTGGAGTGCCCGCCCGTACGATCCTCGAACTCGCGCCGCCGGCGGCCGAGGTCACCCATGTCATGGTCTGGGCCGAGTACGGATTCAGCGCCAATCTGCGGATCACCGACTTCATCGCCGAACGCACCATCTTCGCGACCCACAAGGACGGCGAACTCCTCACCGCCGAACACGGATTTCCGCTGCGTCTGGTCGTACCGCATCTGTACGCCTGGAAGGGGCCCAAATGGGTCCGCGGCGTGGAGTACATGACCGCCGACCGCCGCGGCTTCTGGGAGGAGCGCGGCTATCACAACCTCGGCGACCCCTGGCGGGAGCAGCGCTACTCCTACCAGGAGGAACCGGGCGACGGCCCCGAACTCTGAGGCCGTACGGCTCTGAGGCTCCGCCTCAGTGGTGGTACTGGTGCACCACGGCGTGGCCCTTGCCACGGCCGATCATCCACTTGTTGACCGGCACCGTGATCACAAAGGCGGCGGCCAGCGCGATGGCCAGCACCAGCCAGAACTTCACGTCCGCGAGATGCGCGTCCATGGCGCCGGGCCAGAACGCGATCACGCCGTTGTCGATCAGTTCCATCACGGCGATCGAGAGGGTGTCCGCGGCCAGGGCGACCCGGACGGCGGCCTTGAAGCCGACGCCGGCCTTGAGGACGCCGCGCAGCGTGAAGGAGTAGCCGAAGAGGAACGCGAGGACGATCGCCAGGATCATCGTCTCGACGTTTCCCCAGCCCAGCGCGGTGCCGATGACCATGCCGAGCACTTCGCCGATGGCACATCCGGTGAGGCAGTGAAGGGTCGCCTGCGCGGCCATGGACCAGCTGACCGTGCCGAGGCCGTCATGGCCGCCGTGCTCGTGGCTGTGCTCGTGGCCGTGCTCGTGGTGCGTGTGGTCGGTGTCGTGCTGCATGCGGGCCCCCAGCATCAGGTGACGGTTCCTGTCGGATTACCGGAACCGTATACCCCCCAGGGGTATTCCCTCGAGAGGTCAGCCGCGGAGTTTCTTCAGCAGCGCCACATCCGCCGCGTACGCCTGGGTGGGTCCTGGCGTCTCTATGATCAGCGGCACGCCCTCGGTAGCCGGATGGCGCAGCAGCTCCCGGAACGGCTCCTCGCCGATATGGCCCGCGCCGATGTTCTCGTGGCGGTCCTTGTGCGCGCCGACCACGTCCTTGGAGTCATTGGCGTGGATCAGCTTGAGCCGCCCCTCGCCCACCGTCTCCACCAGCAGATCCAGGGTCTGCGCCATCCCGTGCGGACCCGTCAGATCGTGACCGGCCGCGAAGACGTGGCAGGTGTCCAGGCAGACGCCGAGCTTCGGATGCGCGTCGAGCGCCTCGAAGTACGGGCCGAAGTCCCAGGTCCGCGAGCAGAGCGAGAAGCCCTGGCCGGCCGTCGACTCCAGCAGCAGAAACGGGTCGTCGTCGTGCGTCAGCTCGTCGAGCAGCGGCAGCATCAGCTCCCGTACCTGCGCCAGCGCCACCTCGCGAGTACGTCCGCCGGTCGCCGAGCCGGTGTGCACCACCACGCCCAGCGCACCGATCTCCCGTCCTCGCCGCAGCGAGTGGCGCAGCGACTCCACCGACTTCTCGGCCGTCGCCTCGGTGTGCGAGCCGAAGTTGATCAGATACGGCGCATGGACGTACGCCGGGATGCCCTCGGCGGCGCACTCGGCGCGGAACCGCTCGTCCTGCGCGGGATTTCCGGGCGGCGTCGCCCAGCCGCGCGGATTGGCCACGAAGACCTGCACGGTCTCCGCCTCCAGCTCGCGGGCGTACCCGAGACCGACCGTGGCGAGGCCGCCGGCCACGGGGACATGGCCGCCGACGGGGTTGCGCATCAGTGACTAGATTCCCTTGGTCTTGATGGTGATCGTGCTGCCCTCGGGTGCCTGCTCGCCCGCATCGACCGACTGGCTCTCGACCGTGTCGCCGAGGAACGGGAAGGTCTTCTCGACCTTGACCTCGAAGCCCGCCGACTCCAGCTCGGAGGTGGCCTGGTCGATCTTGTCGCCCACGACGTCCGGGACCTCGATCATCCGCGGGCCCTTGGAGACCGTCAGCGTGATCGTGTCGCCGCTGGCCAGCTTGGCGCCCTCGGCCGCCGACTGCCGGGCCACGGTGCCCGCGTCCTCCGGCGAGTTGACCTGCTGGGCGGCGATCTTGACCTTGAAGCCCGCGCCTTCCAGCTCGCTGGTGGCGTCCTCGACCGAACTGCCGGTCACGTCCGGCACCTCGATCGGCTGGCCCTTGCTGACGACGATGGCGACCGCCGAGTCAGGGCTGCGCCGGGCTCCGGCGTCCGGGTCCGTACTGATCACGGCACCCTGCGGAACCTCTTCGCTGAAGGCCCTGGTGACCACTCCCGGCGCGAGGCCGACCTTCCGCAGTTTGCGCTCGGCGGTGGCGAGCGGATCGCCCTTGACCTCGGGAACCCGGACGATCTCGGGGCCGCGAGAGACGATGAGGGTCACCGAGTGGTTGCCCCGGATGCGCTCGTTGACGGTGGGGTCGCTGTTGATGACCGTGCCGCGGGCGATCGTCTCGCTGAAGTCGTACCGGACGTTCTTCACGTCGAGTCCGGAGCTCTTCAGCTCCTGCCTGGCGTCCTTCTCGGTCTTGCCGATCAGGGCCGGGACCCGGGTGAACTGCCCGGAGTTGATGTACCAGACGCCCGCGCCGACGCCGAGCACCAGGAACACCGCGACCAGGGCGGCGACGATGCCGCGCCGGGGGACCGGCCTCCGGCGGGACTGCCGGGGCGGCTGGTGCGGCGGCTCGGACGGCGGCATGGCCAGCCGGGTCGTGTGGTTGACCTGCGGTTCTTCGTGCGGGAGGACTCGCGGGATGACGTCCGTACGGGCGTCGGCGGCGTACGCCTCGTTCGCCGGCTCCTCCTCCCGGGCCAGCGGCGGCACCAGATCCAGCTGCTCGTCGCTGAGCGCCGCGCGCGCCTCACGGACCTGCGCGAGAAGGGCCACGGCGTCGTGCGGGCGGACATCGGGATTGCGGGCGGTGGCGCTCGCGACCAGCTCGTCGAGCTCCAGCGCGAGTCCGGGCACGAGCGCGGACGGCGCCGGAACGTCCTCGTTCAGATGCTGGAAGAGGACCTGGGCCGGAGTGTCTCCGGAGTGCGGCTTGCCGCCGGTCAGCATCTCGTAGAGGACGACCCCGCAGGCGTACACATCGGCGCGCGTGTCGGCCGTGCCGTACTCGATCTGCTCGGGCGCGAGATAGGAGACCGTGCCCAGCACGGTGCCGGTGGTGTTGGTGACCGAGCCGACGGCGCGTACGAGCCCGAAGTCGGCGACCTTGACCCGGCCGTCGTCCCCGATCAGCACGTTCTCCGGCTTCATGTCCCGGTGGACGAATCCGGCCCGGTGCGCGGCGCCGAGCGCCGCCAGCACGGGCTCCATGATGTCGAGCGCGGCCCTCGGCTGGAGCGCCCCGCGCTCGCGCAGCACGTCGCGCAGCGTGCAGCCCGCGACGTACTCCATGGCCAGGTAGACGTACTGGCCTTCGGCGCCCTGGTCGAACACCGCCACCACATTGGGGTGGGCGAGGCGCGCGACGGACTTGGCCTCGCGGATGAAGCGCTCCACGAAGGAGGCGTCGGTGGCGAGCGCGGGATGCATCACCTTGAGCGCGAGCACCCGGTCGAGTCGCGTGTCGACGGCCCGGTAGACCGTGGCCATACCGCCGACGGCGATGCGCGCGTCGACGCGGTAGCGGCCGTCGAGCACATGCCCGACGAGAGGGTCCTTGAGGGTCGTATCCACGCGGGAGATTCTACGAGGCGGGGCTGACATGCCTGACCGGTCGGGTCAGGACCGGATCCGGTTTGCATCCGACCTGTGACAGCGTGAGCCCTTCCGGGCGAAGCCGCCCGTCAGAACGCGGGCCGCTCCGGGTCCAGCACCGCCCGCCCCTCCACCGGTGACGACGCCTCCGCGAAGTGCCGGCGAGGGATCCGGCCCGCCCGCCGCGCAAGCCGGCCCGCCTCCACCGCGTGCCGCATCGCCTCCGCCATCAGTACCGGCTCCTGCGCCCGCGTGACGGCGGACGCCAGCATCACTGCCGCACACCCCAGCTCCATCGCGAGGGCCGCGTCGGACGCCGTGCCCGCGCCCGCGTCCAGGATCACCGGGACGCGCGCGTGCTCGACGATCAGCTGGAAGTTGTGCGGGTTGCGGATGCCGAGGCCGGAGCCGATCGGCGAGCCCAGCGGCATGATCGCCGCGCAGCCCACGTCCTCGAGCTTCCGGGCCAGCACCGGGTCGTCGTTCGTGTACGGCAGCACCGTGAACCCGTCGTCGACCAGCGTCTCCGCCGCGTCCAGCAGCTCGACCGGATCCGGCAGCAGGGTCCGCTCGTCCGCGACGACCTCCAGCTTGATCCAGTCGGTGCCGAGGGCCTCGCGCGCGAGCCGCGCGGTCAGCACGGCCTCGCCCGCCGTGAAGCAGCCCGCCGTATTGGGCAGCACACGTATGCCGAGCTTCTCCAGGACGGACAGCACCGACCCCTGCACCGTCGGGTCGAGACGCCGCATCGCGACGGTGGTGAGTTCCGTCCCGCTCGCGATGAGGGAGCGTTCCAGCACGTCGAGGCTGGGCGCTCCGCCCGTCCCCATGATCAGCCGGGAGTTGAAGGTCGTGTCACCGATGGTGAGCCGGTCGTCGGCCATGGCTGTTCAGCCTCCCTGCACTGCGGTGAGGACTTCGACCCGGTCGCCGTCGCCGAGCCGCGTGCCCGCCCACTGGCTGCGCGGCACGACCGCCTCGTTGACGGCGGCGGCGACGCCGGACGGCGCGGCGGTGAGGTCCGCGACCAGGGCGTCCAGGGTGGTTCCGGTGGCGAGCTCACGGACCTCGCCGTTGACGGAGATGTTGAGGACGTTCATGCGGGCTGCTCCAGCGATACGGGAGAGAAGCGGCGTGGCGTGAAGGGCCGGGCCTCGTCCGGCAGTTCGCCGTTGACCAGGACCGTGGCCATGACATCGCCGGTGACGGGCGTGAGGAGCACCCCATTGCGGTGGTGGCCGGTGGCCAGGTGCAGTCCCGGCAGCGTGGTCGGGCCCAGCAGCGGCGCGTTGTCGGGCGAGGCGGGCCGCAGTCCGGCGCGGGTCTCGGTGAGCGGCAGCTCCGTGATGCCCGGCACCAGCTCGTGCGCGTCGCGCAGCAGCTCGTACACCCCGCCGGCGGTGACCGTGGTGTCCCAGCCGAGTTCCTCGCTGGTCGCTCCGAGGACCAGTTCGCCGTTCTCCCGCGGCACCAGATAGACATGGCTGCCGCGCACCACGGCCCGTACGGTCCTGGACAGGAACGGGGCGTACGGCGGCGGCACGGTCAGCCGCAGCACCTGGCCCTTCACCGGCCGTACCGGAGGCAGCACCTCCGCCGGTACGCCGCCGAGCCGGCCGCTCAGACTGCCGCCGGCCAGCACCACCTGGTCAGCGGTGAGCCGCGACCCGTCGGTCAGCACGGCTCCGGCCGCCCGGTCCCGTACGACCGTCAGCCGCTCCGCCCAGCCGCGGTGCAGCACCACTCCGGCCCGCTCGCAGGCGGTGACCAGCGCAGCGGCCAGCCGCCGCGGGTCCACCTGGTGGTCGCCGTCCACCCGCAGGCCGCCGCGTACGCCCGGCGCGAGCATCGGCTCGAGACGTCGGCAGTCGCGCCCCGTCAGCCACTCCGACTCCAGGCCGGACTGGCGTTGCAGCGCGTGCAGTTCACGCAGATGCGCACGGTCGTCGGCGTCGAGCGCGACGGCCAGCGTGCCGCACGCGCGGTAGCCGACCGAGGCTCCGGTCGCCTCCTCCAGCTCGGCGACGAAGGCCGGATAGCGGCGTGCGGATTCCACATTGAGCGCGAGCAGTGTCTGCTCGCCGTAGTGCAGTTCGGTGACGGCGGCGAGCATGCCCGCGGCCACCTGCGCGGCTCCGCCGCCGGGTTCCGGATCGGCGACGATGACCCGCAGTCCGCGCTGGGCCGCCCGCCAGGCCGTGACCAGGCCGATGATTCCGCCCCCGATGACGAGGACGTCTGAGCCGCGGCCTGACTGGTCTGACCGTTCTGAATGTTCTGACTGTTCCGTGGTACGAGACATGGGCGTCCAGCCCCTCCCTTCGCCGGCATGACCCGGATCAGGTTCGTACGGTCGGAGGCCGTCCAGCCTCCCTCTCAGCCCGGTGCGTCCGGACTCCCGCGAGTGCCTTACGGCAGCCACCCTAACCCCAGGTCCCAACGCGCAGTAGGGGAGCAGCCGCCGTTGCCCGGGGATCCGGGGGACCCGGTTACCTGACGATGCGTCAGATGCGTAAGGTTGACGGGTGAGCGAGCAGCAGACAGCGCAGAAGGCAGCACAGGCGCGGCGCGTGGTGGTCGTCGGCGCGGGAATGGCCGGCGTGCAGACCGCGGTGGCTCTGCGCGAACAGGGCTTCACCGGCCCGGTCACCCTGATCGGGGCCGAACCGCACCAGCCGTACGACCGGCCGCCGCTGTCCAAGGCGGTGCTGCTCGGCAAGGCGGAGGGCTCGGCCTTCGATGTCGATTTCGAGGCGCTCGACGTCGAGCTGCGGCTGGGCTGCGAGGTGACCGGCGTACGTCCCGGTGCCCACGAACTGGACACCGAGGCGGGAGTCGTCCCGTACGACCTCCTGGTCATCGCCAGCGGCGCGGAACCGATCACGCTGCCGCGCGCCGAGGCCGTCCCGGGCGTCCACCTGCTGCGCACGCTCGACGACGCGGCCCGGCTGCGTCCGGTGCTCGCGCGGCAGCACGACATCGTGGTGGTCGGCGCGGGCTGGATCGGCGCGGAGTTCGCGACCGCCGCGCGTGAGGCGGGCTGCACCGTCACCGTCGTCGAGGCCGCCGACCGCCCGCTGGCCGGTGCGCTGCCCGCCGACGTCACGGGGCCGATGGCCGAGTGGTACGCGGAGTACGGCATCGAGCTGCTCACCGGCGTGGGCGTGGCCGACATCGAGCCCGGCGCGGTCATCCTCGCGGACGGTCGGCAGCTCGCCGCGGGCGCGGTCGTCGTCGGCATCGGCGCGCGGCCCGCCACGGCCTGGCTCGCCGGGTCCGGCATCGCCATCGGCCCGGACGGCGCAATCACCGCCGACGAACATCTGCGCACGTCGCTGCCCGATGTGTACGCGGTGGGGGACTGCGCCTCCTTCCCGTCCGCGCGCTACGGCCGGCGGCTGCTCGTGCACCACTGGGACAACGCGCTGCAGGGGCCGCGCACGGTCGCCGCCAATGTCATCGCCGCCGGGTCGGCCGAGCCGCCGGAGGTCTACGACCCGGTGCCGTACTTCTGGTCCGAGCAGTTCGGCCGTTTTGTGCAGTACGCGGGCCATCACTCCGGGGCCGACACTCTGCTGTGGCGCGGGGATCCCGCGGAAGCGGCCTGGAGCGTGCTCTGGCTGCGGGACGGCGCGCTGGTGGCGCTGCTCGCCGTCGGACGCCCACGCGATCTGGCGCAGGGCCGCAAGCTGATCCAATCCGGTGCCCGGCTGGATCCGGAGGCCGCCGGCGACCCTTCGGTCCCTCTGAAGGCGGCGGCGCGTTAAGAGGCCGATACGGGCCGCGTTTTCCTCCACACCCTTCTGACGTGGGCTTTTTCCCGTGGTCCTGTCCTTGGACGGCTCTTTGCGTCCGGGGCCCGGGTACCCACTGTCAGTCCCAGATGGCAGGCTTGTCCCGTGACCGAGATTGACGCAAAGATCGATGCTCTCGTCCCCGCCTGGCTCACCCTCCCCGACATCGCGGAAATGCTCGATGTCGAGGTGACGCGCGTCCGGCAGCTGGTCAAGGAGGGCCAGCTGATTGCGGTGCGCCGCGGTGAGAACCGGGTGCTTCAGGTGCCTGCCGCCTTCATCGGCGGCGGGAAGGTCGTCAAGGGCCTCTCCGGGACCCTGACGCTCCTGAAGGACGACGGCTTCACCGACGAAGAGATGCTGGAGTGGCTCTTCACTCCCGACCCGACTCTGCCTGGCACGCCGGCGCAGGCGCTCAGCGAGAATCGCGGCACGGAAGTGAAGCGCCGGGCTCAGGCGCTCGCCGTCTGACGTCCGACAAGACACCACCTTGCGGTGTGCGGACGGGTGACCCCGCCGGGGCGTCCGCCCGCACACCGCCGACCCACCACGGGGGAATCGCCATGTCCACGGCTCGTGCTGCCATGTCCACGGCTCGTGCGCTGCTGTCCGACGCCCGGCTCTATCTGTGCACGGACGCACGCAAGATGCAGGGCGACCTCGCCGAGTTCCTGGACGCGGTGCTCGCTTCCGGGGTGGACATCGTGCAGCTGCGCGACAAGGGCATGGAGGCCGCCGAGGAGCTGGAGCACCTCCAGGTCTTCGCCGACGCCTGCCGCCGGCACGGCAAGCTGCTCTCCGTGAACGACCGGGCGGACGTCGCGCACGCCATCGGCTCCGACGTGCTGCATCTGGGCCAGGGCGACCTGCCGGTGCCGGCCGCCCGCGCGATCCTCGGCGACGAGGTCCTCGTCGGCCGTTCCACGCACGCCGATTCCGAAGTGGCCGCGGCGACCGTCGAGCCCGGCGTGGACTACTTCTGCACCGGGCCCTGCTGGCCGACCCCGACCAAGCCCGGACGGCACGCGCCGGGACTCGACCTTGTGCGGTACGCGGCAGCGCTGGAGACCGACCGGCCGTGGTTCGCGATTGGCGGGATCGACGCCGGAAGCCTCGACGAGGTGCTGGACGCGGGCGCGCGCAGGATCGTCGTCGTACGCGCGATCACCGAGGCCGACGACCCGGCCGATGCCACCGCCCGTCTCACCAAGCGGATACGGGCCTACGGGCAGTAGGCCATTTCATGAGAGATCGGTGTCCGAAAGGTGGACTCCGGTTGGGGGACCCATGCGGCCTGGTTAACCTGCGAGTATGGCCCTCGGTACAGCTTCGACCAGGACGGATCGCGCACGGACAGTGCGCGACCTGCTCGCGACCGGTAAGACGTCCTACTCTTTCGAGTTCTGGGCGCCCAAGACCGAGAAGGGCGAGCGGAATCTCTGGAACGCACTGCGCAGGGTCGAGGCGGTCGCTCCGAACTTCGTTTCGGTGACTTACGGCGCGGGCGGCTCCACGCGCGCCGGCACCGTCAAGGCCACCGAGCAGATCGCCGCCGACACCACGCTCACTCCGGTCGCGCATCTGACCGCCGTGAACCACTCCATTGCCGAACTGCGCAACATGGTCGGCCAGTACGCCGACGCCGGGATCCGCAATATCCTCGCGGTCCGCGGCGACCCGCCCGGCGACCCGATGGGTGAGTGGGTCAAGCACCCGGACGGCGTGCGGTACGCGGCTGAACTCGTTCGGCTGATCAAGGAGTCCGGTGACTTCTGCGTCGGAGTGGCCGCTTTCCCGGAGATGCATCCGCGCTCCGAGGACTGGGAGACCGACATCCGTCACTTTGTCGACAAGTGTCGTGCGGGTGCGGACTACGCGATCACGCAGATGTTCTTCCAGCCCGAGGACTATCTGCGGCTGCGCGACCGGGCGGCGGCGGCCGGCTGCGAGACCCCGATCATCCCGGAGATCATGCCGGTCACCAGCGTCAAACAGCTCGAGCGGTTTGCCCAGCTCAGTAACGCATCGTTCCCGCCGGAGCTGAAAGAGAGGATCCTCACCGTCAAGGACGATCCAGCCGCTGTACGCTCCATTGGAATCGAGTTCGCAACGGAGTTCTGCGCGGGGCTGCTCTCCGAGGGTGTCCCCGGACTGCACTTCATTACGCTCAACAACTCCACGGCGACGCTCGAAATCTACGAGAATCTCGGACTGCACGAGCAGTCGTGATCGGCCGCACCCGTCCCGACCCGGGGCGGCGGCCGAAGGAGAGGGGCGGGCATGGGCTGGACGGTCCTCTACGCCGCGTTCGGCGTCGTCGCGCTGTGGCTGCTCGGTGAGGTGCTGCTGCAGTACAAGGCGCGGCTGCGCTGGCGGCTGCTTGCCTTCGTCGGATTCCTCGGTGTGGTTCTCGGTGTGCTGACGCCGTCGGTGGTGGTGATCGCGGTCGGCGCGATCGCCTTCGCGGTCGGCCAGACCTATGTGACGCTCTCCTTCCGCCGCGGCTTCTCCACCGGCTGGGCGCTCGGCGGCAGCCCGGGCGTGAGCCGCCGCCGCAAGTCCGGCGCGAGGCCGGACGACGGACTCGAGCGCGAGCCCTCGCTGGAGGTCACCGACCTCGCCTACGAGCAGCCGCACGAGCAGCGCTATGACCAGTCGTACGAGCAGCGGTCGGCCGTCCCGGACCTGGACCCGGAGCCGGTCTACGAGCCGCAGCCGCTGCCGGACGACACCGGTCAGTACGGCGTGTACAGCGAGGCGGCCTATGCCGCGGCGCAGCAGGAGCAGAGCCAGAACTACCAGCAGTACGACGGCATGTACGACTCCTACTACGGCTACGGCCAGCAGCAACAGCCGGCCGCGGCGCAGGACAGCTTCGCCGGGCAGTACGACTACGGCACCGGCCAGCAGCAGTACGCCGCGTACTCCGACCCGTATGTGGGCGGGCAGCAGTACAGCACCTACGACAACTACGACAGCTTCGGCGGACAGCAGTCGTACACCGATCCGTACTACGCGCCGCAGCAATACAGCGAGACGCCGCCGGGTGGGGTGTGGGTGCCGCAGCAGCGGGACACCGACCAGGACGTGCCGCCGATGCCGCAGGACCAGCCCTCGCCGTACGGCTACGACAACGGGTACAACGAGCAGCAGTACCGCTACTGACCACCGGGTCGGGCACCGCCGCCGCGACCGGTCGTCCGCTTGCTCAGCCGGTCCTCGACCGGTCCTGAGCCGGGCTCACTGAGAGCCGCGGAAGTCCGCGCCCTCCACGATCAGTCCCGCCACCAGCGCTCCCGACATGCCCGCGTGTGCCAGACCGCCGCCGGGGTGCGCGCGGCCGCCGACGAGAAAAAGCCCGGGCAGCCGCGTGCTGTTCGCCGGACGCAGCCACCGGCCGCCTTCGCCCGCCAGCGCGGGTGCGTGCACCGGGCCCGTCTCCGCGGGCGTCAGCGTCTCGTGCCACAGCAGGCGCTCGCGTATCTGTCCGACGACGGCGTCCGCGGCGTCGATCAGCGCCTCCTCGTACCGTTCGCGCAGAGCCTTGTCCGTCCAGTCGACCGGACCGCCGTGGCCCGCGACCGTCGCCGTCACGGTGATCGCCTCGTGCTCCTCGTCCGGCCGGGTTCGCGGATCGTCGGGACGCAGCACGGTGACCGTGGGCCGGTCGGCCACCCGGCCGCCGAAGACGGCCGCGGCCTCGGCCCGGGCGTCGGGGGAGTGCACCACACTGCGGTGGACCGCGGATCCCGCCCGCGCTCCGCGCAGCGCCAGCAGCACGGTGAACCGGCCCGGCAACTGCCCGCCGTCCGCGCGCTCCTGAGGCCGTACGTCGCCGTCCCGCCACAGCTCGTGCCGCACCAGCTTCGCCGCGTCCACGCCCGCCACCACATGGTCGGCCTCGGCGACCGTGCCACCGGCGAGTTCGACTCCGGCGGCCCGGCCGTCCTTCTCGACGACCGAGGTCACCTCCGAGCCGAAGGAGAACTCCACTCTCCGGGCCAGGCACCGCTCGTACACCGCGCGGGCCAGCTCGCGCAGTCCGCCTTCGACGTACCAACTGCCGAAGGTCTGCTCCATGTACGGCAGCAGGGCGGCGCTCGCGGGAGCGTGCCGCGGGTCCAGCCCGTACCCCAGCGCACAGCTCGCGAAGAGCGCCGCAAGCCGAGGATCGCCGAGCTCCCAGTCGCCGACCTCCGCGACCGTGGAGGCCTGCCGGGTGCGCAGCATCCGGCGCTGCCGCAGCGCGGGATACGGATCGCGCGCCAGCACCTGCCAGTCGGCCCGCAGCGGCTCTTCGAGCAGCGGCCGCCGCGAGCCGTTCCAGGCGTCCCCGGCCCGCCCGAGGAACTCGCCCCACCGCTCTCCCGCGCCCGCGCCGAGCGCCGACTCCAGCGCCGAGACGATGCCCGCCCGTGACGTGTTCGGCAGCGACACCTCGGTGCCGTCGGCCAGCAGATGGCGGCTCGCCGGGTCGACCTGGACCAGCCCGACGCACTCCTCCAGCGGCTCCCTGCCGGTCTTGATGAACAAGTCCCGCCAGACGGCGGGCAGATGCAGCAGACCGGGGCCGGTGTCGAAGACAAAACCGTCCCGCTCGACGGCGCCCAAGGCGCCGCCGAAGGACGCCGAGCGCTCGTACACCGTCACCCGGTGGCCTGCCACGGCCAGCCGGGCAGCAGCCGCCATGGCGCCCATCCCCGCGCCGATCACCGCAATCCGTGCCATGTCAGGGACTGTATCTGCCACCACTGACAGTCAGCCCGGCGGCCAGGAGGCGGCGGCCGCCAGCCGTTTCTCCTCGCGGCGCTGCGCCCGGCGGCGAAGGAACCGGCGGATCGTCGATGCGAGAAAGAGCACGGTGACGATGCCCAGAACCAGCAGCGTCGCCGCGATGACCGCCGCCGCCAGCGGATGGAATATCGCGAACGTGATGATCCCGGCGACGCCAAGATCCTCCGCCGTGCTCATCGCGATATTGCTGAACGGCTCCGGCGAGGTGTTGATCGCCATCCGCGTGCCCGCCTTGACGAAATGACTCATCAGCGCGGTCGATCCGCCCACCGCGCCGGCCGCGATCTCCGGCAGCGAACCGCTCTCCCCGGCCAGCAGCGCGGCCACCACCGCCCCGGCCACCGGCCGGATCACCGTGTGCACCGAATCCCATATCGAGTCGACGTACGGGATCTTGTCCGCCACCGCCTCGCACAGGAACAGCACTCCGGCGACGATCAGGACATCGGTGCGCTGCAGTGATTCGGGCACTTCGTCGGTCAGGCCGGTGGCCCCGAATATGCCGAGCAGCAGGACCACCGCATAGGCGTTGATCCCGCTGGCCCAGCCGCTGGTGAAGACGAGAGGGAGTACGGACACGGACGCGATCGTAACCAGGCGGCGTGCGGCGCGGGTGGGGATGAGCACGGACGGCTGAGTATCCGTACCTAGTCACTGAGATGAGTACGGGCGCGGATGGGGTCTCACCTGCGCAGAAGGAAGAGTGGAGACCACGGAAGGGGCGCGGCACCGGCACCGCCGACACGGGGCGGCGGAACGGTGCGGCTCCCCTGACGGAACGGGGGCGCACGACGGAGAACCCGAGTGACCAGGGTTCTCCGGCACCACGGGGGAAGCAGGGGGAAACGGGGAATCGGGGGAACAACGGGGACGGGGAAATCCGCCGGTCCGGCGGGGCTCGGAAGTTCGAGCCTCACCGGACCGGCGCTTTTTCGTTTCGCCTCCTGCTTCAGCGCCCGCTGACCCGGCCGTGCAGGAGCCGCGAGAGCGCCGCGTGCACATCGTCGAGCGACCGCTCCGGCTGGAAGGCCTGCCAGTCCAGCGCGGCCACCAGCACCATCCCGACCAGCGCGGCCGCGGTGAGCGGGATGTCGATCTCCTCGCTCAGCTCGCCGTTCTCGACGGCCTCCCGCAGCACCGTCTCGACCACGGCCACCGCCTGCTGCCGCACGACGAGCAGCGTCGACTGCCAGGCGCGGTTGGTGCGCCACAGCTCGGCGACATACAGCTGGGTGAAGGCCGGGTAGCGGTCGATGAAGACCAGACCGGCCCGGATCATCGCGTCCAGCGCCTCGACCTTGGTGCCACCGCGGTCCGCCGTCTCGTCGGCGGCGGACTGCAGTGACGTGGTGAGCAGGCCGACGCCGAACCGCAGCAGCTCCTCGAAGAGTTCGGTCTTGCTTTTGAAGTTGTAGTAGACCGTGCCCTTGGCCACCCCGGCGCGCTCGGCGATCTCGTCCACCGTGGTCGCGGAGAAACCCTGCTCGGCAATGAGCGTCACCGCGGCCTCGTAGAGCTTCGCCCGGGTCGCCCGGCGTCTGGTGCTGGTGCTGTCCATGGCGTCCATGACGTCGATTCTCACAGGTCCGGCCCGGTCTCAGAGGCTCAGCTCGGGGTGCAGCCGATCCAGCGTCCACACCTGCTTGCGACGGGCGGACACCGCGGTGAGCGCGAGCGCCCCGACCGTGAAGGCGAGCAGCACCGCGCACGCCTGCCACACCGGGCCGAGACCGCCGCCCGTGATGAGCCTGCGCAGCGCCTCGACGACGTAGCTCATCGGCAGGAAGGGATGGATCGCGTTGAAGAACGCCGGGCTTGTCTGGACGGGGTAGGTGCCGCCCGCCGAGGTCAGCTGGAGCATCAGCGCGGCAAGGACGAGGATCCGGCCCGCGGCCCCGAACCGGGCGTTCAGCCACTGGATGATCGCGACGAAGCAGCAGACGACGAGCGCGAGGAAGCCGACCGTCGCCCCCGCATGGGCCATCTGCAGGCCGAGGCTCCAGTGCAGCACGGACATCAGCGCGGCGACCTGCACCAGGCCGATGGCGGCGACCGGCAGCCAGCCGGCCAGCGCGATCCGCCAGGCGGAGGCACCGGCGGCGAGAGCACGCCGGTTCAGCGGCTGGATGATCATGTACGCGACCATCGAACCGACCCAGAGGGAGAGCGGGATGAAGTACGGCGCGAACCCGGTGCCGTAGTTGGGCGCCTTGTGCAGCGACTGGCCGGCCAGCTTCACGGGGTCGGCCATCACTTCGGTACGGCGGTCGCGGTCCTTCTTGTCGTAGTCCGGGATCTTGTCCACGCCGTCGTTCAGCCCGCCGGCCAGTTCGGTTGACCCGTCGGCGAGTTGGTACAGCCCGCCGTCCAGAGTCCCGGCGCCCTTCTTCAGCTTGCCGACGCCGCTGTCGAGCTCTGTGGAGCCGGTCTTGGCGCCGGCCAGGCCGGTGTGCAGCTTGTCCGCGCCCTGAGCGACCTTCTTCGCACCGGAGTTGAGCGCGTTGATCTGGGCGACGGCCGACTCCAGGTCCTCGTCGAGCCGCGGAGAGCGGGCGGCCAGTGCGTTGGCCTTCTTCTGCAGATCGGCGAGCCGGGCGTCCAGCTTCTTCAGATCGCCGTTGTTGTCGGTGACCAGGACGTTGACGTCGTCGGCGACCCTGGCGACATCGGCCGCCGTGACCTTGGCGCGCTTCAGTGCGGGACAGGCCGTGGCGTCGGGCAGCAACGCGTCCTCGCAGCGCGCCTGGTAGATCGAGCTCAGCTCGTCGGCCGACTTGTGGGCGAGGGCCGCGGACGCCGGGGCCGCCTTCACCAGGACATCGAGGTTGTGCCGTATCGCCTGGGACGAGTCGGCCACCAGCCGGGCCGAGTCGCCGATCGACTTGCCGTTGTCCTTGAGGTACGGGCGGACGTCGGCGGCGATGCCGTTGACCTTGTCGGCGAGTTTCTGGGTGCCTTCGGAGACCTGGCGCGAGCCGGTTTCCAGGTCGCCCGCACCCTTGTTGAGCCGGACCAGCCCTCCGGCCAGCTTTCCGCTGCCGTCCTTGGCGTCCTTCAGGCCGTCCGCCAGATCCTTGGAGCCCTTCTTCGCCTTTCCGATACCGCCCTTGAGCTGGTCGGCGCCCTTGGCCGCCTTCTCGGTCGCGTCATGGATGCCAGAGAAGGAGATGAAGATCCGGTCGAGGAACGTACGAGAGGTCTTGGTCGATGCGGCCGTGCGCACCTCGGAGAAGACCGTCCGGGAGATCTGCCCGACGATGTAGTTGTTGGCGTCGTTCGTCCGCACCTGCAGGGCGCCGGTCTCGGGGGAGTCGCCCGAACTCGACGCGATCCGCGCGCTGAAGTCCGCCGGCATGGTCAGCGAGAGGTAGTACGCGCCGTCCTCGACGCCCTTGCGGGCCTCGTCCTCGCTCACCTCGTGCCACTCGAAGACCTCGCTCTCGCGCAGGCCCTTGGTGATCTCGTCACCGGCCGCGATCTTCTTGCCGGCGGCGGTGGCGCCCTTGTCGTCGTTGACGAGCGCGACGGGGATCCTGTCGAGCTGTCCGTACGGGTCCCAGAAGGACCACAGGTACAGCGCGCCGTACAGCAGCGGCAGCAGCACGACCGCGACCAGCGCGGCGCGTGGCAGCTTCCCGCGGCCGAACCGCTTCAGCTCAAGCGCGGCGAGTCCCGGTGAGCGCATGGGCCGTCTCCTCCTCGGTCGTGTTGTCGTCCGGCTGCTCGGCGCTGTCGGTGTCGGCGTGGGTGTCGGCATCGGTGGGCTCGTCGGCGGCACATCCGACCGTCCGCACGACCGTCGTGTCCTTTGGCGCCTGGCTGCAGACGGCGAGCACGGTCGTGCCCGACGCGGCGATGCGGCGCAGCAGCGTCCATGCCTCGGCCCGGTCGGTGTCGGAGAGCTTCAGATCGGTGTCGTCGACCGCGAGCAGCCGCGGGCGGCTGATCAGCGCAAGCGCGAGGGACAGCCGCAGCGCCTCCAGGCGCTCCAAGTCCCGTACGGCGGTGCGCTCTTGCTTGGGCAGCGCGGCCAGGTCGAGTCCGGCCGCATCGAGCGCCTCCGCGACGCGTCTTTGGGCCTCGGCGGTCCGCTCGGCGCGCGGCCGCAGCAGAGCGCGCAGCGAGGCGTCGAACCGGCGCTGCAGCAGGGCGCGTTCGCGCAGATGCTCGGCGACGGTCAGCGCCGGGTCCAGCTCGCTGACGCCGGGTACGGGACCGAGTGCGCTGATCCTGCGAACGGCCGCAATCTTGCGCGGCAGCGCCAGACCGCCGACCTCCGCGCTGCCTTCGGCCGGGCGCATCCGGCCCGTGAGCGCGAGCAGCAGACATGTGCGGCCGGAGCCGGAAGGGCCCTCGATCGCGATGAGCGAGCTGGGCGCCGCGTCGATCGTCACCGAGCGGAAGGCCCAGCCGCGGGGGCCCTTGAGCCCGAAGTCTTTGACGGTGACGGCCGCCCCGTGCGGACTGTCCACGTACCCTCCCCCAGTTTTTGCACTGACCAGTCAGTGCAAAAACTACCCCCGAACCTGAGTGCGAAGCAAAACCCGCTCGTTCAGCGGTCGGGGTCCCGCCAGTCGCGCGGCTCCATGTGGGCCACCATCTCGGCGAGACGTGCGCAGACCTGTTTGATCTCCTCGTGGGTCTCGTTCCGCTCGGTGATGACCGCCGCGAGCAGCAGAGCAGTCAGAGCCGTGGTGCCGTTGAAGGCCTGCAGCGTGACCATGTTGGCGAACAGGTCGTGCCCGGCGAACGGGCCGGATTCGCGGGCCGCGGCAAGGATCGCCAGCGTCGACACCCCCAGCGCGCACGACGCGGCACCGGCCAGCTGGAAGCGGAAGGCGGACCAGATCAGGAACGGGAAGACCAGGAAGAGGAGGGCCGAACTGGCAGTGCTCGTCGCCAGAAGCGTCGCGCCGAGCGTGCCGAGCAGCAGCACCGCAGCCTCGATCCAGCGGCCGCCGCCGACATCCCGCGGCCACCGGGCCCTGCGGAGGACGAGCAGGAACGGCGTGACCACAAGGACCCCCATCGCGTCACCGGTCCACCACACCGACCACGCGGGCCAGAACTCGCCGGTGTCCAGCGCCCCGGCCAGCAGCAGCACGCCGCTGCCCAGGGTCGAGCTGATCAGCATTCCGGCCAGGGCGCCCAGGAAGACCAGTGCCAGTACGTCCCGCAGCCGGTCCAGTTCGACGCGGAAATTCGCCCGACGCAGCATCAGGTACGCGCAGACAGGTGCCAGGGTGTTGCCGGCGGTGATGGCGAGCACCGCGAGAAACGAAGGACCGAGGGCCACGTTGACGAGGAATGCGCCGATCGCGATGCCCGGCCAGATCCGGGGACCGAAGACGAGCAGACTCGCCAGTGCCACCCCGGTCGGCGGCCACAGCGGAGTGACCTGACCGCGCACCAGCTGCTGCAGCAGGCCGAGCCGGGCGGCTCCGTAGTAGACGGCGGCGACAGCGAGGATCCGCAGAGCAGGAAGCCCGTATTGGCGGATCTCCGCAGTGCGCACCACAGCAGTCTGCGCTCCCGGGGCAGTGGCGGCGACCCAGGCCGCGCAGAGTGGTTACAAGGGTTCCGTCGGGCCGTCGTAGCGGACGACCAGGACGGCGGCGTCGTCACGGTGGCCGGTGTGCTCGGCCACCTTGACGACGGCTGAGGCCAGTACGCCGGGATCGGCGTCGAATCCCGCGCGCACCAGCCGGTGGACCTCGGCCAGACCTTCCTCGATCGGGAAGTCCGGCCCTTCTACGACCCCGTCGGTGAGCAGGACGAGCACCCCTGCCTCCGTCAGCCTTCGGTGGGTCATCGGATAGCTCTCGCCCCTCACCACGCCCAGCGGCGGGCCGCCGCGGTCGAGCGCGATGCCGGAGCGGCCGCCGGCGGTGGCCCAGACCATCGGCACATGGCCGGCCCGGGACACGGTGAGATCGCGGGTGACCGGGTCGAAACGCAGGAAGCAGCAGGTCGCGAACAGGCCGCCACCCATGGAGATCAGAAGGTCGTTGGTGCGGCCCAGCACCTCTCGCGGATCGCTCGTCGCCTCGGCGATGGCCCGAAGACTCGTGCGGACCTGCCCCATGAACGCGATGGCCTCCACATCGTGGCCCTGCACGTCGCCGACCGCCAGTCCGAGCGACCCGTCCATCATCAGGAAGGCGTCGTACCAGTCGCCGCCCACGTCGAGACCGTCCTGCGAAGGTGCGTACCGGGCCGCGATGTGCAGGCCCGGCAGCTGCGGCAGCGAAGGCGGGAGCATGTGGCGCTGCAGCGCCAAGGCCAGCTCGACTCGGGCCCGCTGGAGCTTCATCTGCTCCAGAGCCTGGTCGACGAGCCGTCCGAGGGTGGTCAGAAGCTGCTGCCCGTCGTCCGGCGGTCCTGTGCTGTGTCCGCGCATGGGTCGCTCCGCGGGGCCCGTGTGTTGCTCACCACCCTAGCCGTAGCCGCCGTTCCCCACCCAGACGAGAAAACAACAGGTCAGAGCCGATTGTCAGTGGTGCCCCTCACGATGGACACATACGGCCACAGCGCCGTCACACGACGACAGGAGGTTCGTCATGGCCAGCTCCTACGCAGCAGCCGCACCGCGGCGCCGCGCCACCGGCCCTGCCCCCTCACTGACCGGTCCGGCAAACGATGTGCATCCCGTCCTGCGGCGGGCCTCGGCACCGCCCGCCGCCCTCGACCTGCTCGCCCAGGCCCGCACGGGCCTTGACGAGGCCGCCACTCTCCCCACGCCCAACGAGCGGTACGCCACGGCCCATCTGGCCGCCCTGCGCACCGCCGCCGCGGTGCTCGCGGCCCGGGGCCGCCCCGAGACCAGCGAGCGGCGGCGCCAGCGGATACGAAGCGCCTGGGAAGTGCTGCCCGAGATAGCGCCCGAACTGACCGAGTGGAGCGCCCTGTTCGCCTCCGGCGCCCGGCGCAGGGCACGCGCCGAGGCGGGCATCCAGGGCGCGGCGAGCACCCGCGAAGCCGACGACCTGCTGCGCGACGCGGCCATGTTCCTGCGCCTGGTGGAGCGGCTGCTGGTGCTCCAGCCGGTGCTGCCGCAGCCACGGGCCGAGCAGCCGGAGGAGGGCGACGCCGCGGGGTGAGACGGAGAGCTGGACCAGGCGGCCGAGGCAATAGGGTGGGCTGCGTCGACGAACAGCCCGCCCGAGGAGTCAACTGCCGTGTCGGACCTGATGCGCCCCCGCGCCTCCCTCCGTACCGCCGTGGTCTGGGAGGTCCTCAAGGACGCCCTCGACCGGCGGGTCAAGGCGACCGGGACGGACGGCCTGGACGTCCTCGACACCGGCGGCGGCAGCGGCTACTTCGCGGTGCCCGTCGCCAAGCTCGGCCACCGCGTCACCGTGGTCGACCCCAGTCCGAACGCGCTGTTCGCGCTGGAGCGCCGGGCCGCCGAGGCCGGAGTGGCCGACCGGGTCCGCGGGGTCCAGGGCGATGTCCACGGGCTGTTCGACGTCGTCGAGCGCGGCGGCCATGACGCGGTCCTGTGCCACGGAGTCCTGGAGTACGTGGACGACCCGGCCGAGGGCGTACGCAACGCGGTGGACGCGCTCCGGCCCGCCGGTGTCATCAGCCTGCTCGCCGCCGGGCTCGGCGGGGCCGTCCTGGCCCGGGCGCTGGCCGGGCACTTCACCGAGGCCCGGAAGGCGTTGACCGACCCGGCGGGCCGCTGGGGCGAGGGTGACCCGGTGCCCCGTCGCTTCACCGCCGAGCAGCTCACCGAGCTGGCCGAGGACGCCGGTGTGACGGTCGGCGCGGTGCACGGCGTCAGGGTCTTCGCGGACCTGGTCCCGGGCGTCCTGGTGGACACCGAGCCCGGCGCCCTGGACGCGCTGCTCAAGCTGGAGGCAGCCGCGGCCGAGCTGCCCGCGTTCCATTCCGTCGCCACGCAGCTGCACGTACTGGGCGAGAAGCGCGGTTGATCAGCGGCGCAGCCGCACATGGAGTACGCCACAGACCCCCCGATCGTGGCCTGCGCCCCGTATGATCGGGGGACACCATCCGGCATGACGGATCGGAGGTTGGGGAATCTACGCCTCAGTCACCTGAGCCGCCGTGGCGGCCCGGACTGGCGAATAGGCGCAGAGGGCGGGTTTCACGGGGGCGATTCCCTGCCTATCCTGAAAGGGCCGCATACCGGTCGCCCCCCGCGACCGACGACTAGGAGGACTCCGTGCCGCTCTCGGAGCACGAGCAGCGAATGCTCGAGCAGATGGAGCGAGCGCTGTACGCCGAAGATCCCAAGTTCGCTACAGCGCTTGAGGGAAGCGGGCTGCGTACGTACACCCGGCGACGGGTCTACCAAGCGGTCGCGGGCTTCCTGGTGGGTATCGCGCTCCTCATGGCCGGAATGGTCGCGCAGCAGATCTGGATCAGCGTGGTGGGATTTCTCGTCATGCTCGGCTGTGCGGTCCTCGCGGTCACCGGATGGCGCAAAGCGCCAAAGCCGGGTGAGCAACAGACCCTGGGGGACACGGCAGCAACAGCAGCTCGCCGCCAGCCCCGTAGGCGCAGGTCGATGATGCACCGGATCGAGGAGCGGTGGCAGCGCCGCCGCGACGAGCAGGGTGGCCAGGGCGGCCACTGATCGCGAGGACGTCATCGCCCTCGAGGATCGTGCTCAGCCCTTCCGCCCCCGCGGATGCGGAGCATCACGGCTTCCTGAAGGCTGAGCGCTCTCCAGCTCTCTCTTGTTTCCCCGGCTCTCTTGGTGTTCCTGAGGACCACATTGCCTCGAGGACCACATTGCCTCGAGGACCACATTGCCTCGAGGACCACATTGCCTCGAGGACCACATTGCCTCGAGGACCACACACACTTCGCACGCGGATACGGGTGAGGGGCCGACGCTCTGAGCGTCGGCCCCTCACCCGTATCCGCTGTATGTTCCGCCGGTCAGCCTCGCTGCCGGGACGGGCGGCGCAGGAGTCCTGCCCATCGCTCCAGACCCCACCCGCGCACGCCCCAGCGGTCCGTGAACGCCGTCCAGCGCTCCGATGCGACCCAGACCACCCGGACGGTCGAGCGGGGCAGCAGGAGGGCCCTCAGCCTCGTTCCTCGGCTCACTCCTGCACTCAGCCCCGCCCTGATCCGCTCGGCGTCGTCGGCAAGCCCCGAGCCCGGCTTGGGCTCCGGCGCGTACAGCACCTGCTCCACCGCTCCAGCCATCCGGTGCACCGAGTTCGCTGCCTCGCCCTCCAGGCTGCCCAGCCGGACGATCCGGGCGGCGGCCTTGCGCGGCGTCTGGGACTCGTCCGGCAGGATGCCGTGGTCCCAGGCCGTGTCGGAGACCTCCAGCCAGGCGGCCAGCGTCCGGGCCGAGGCGTCCGCCGGCGTGCGCCCGCCGGAGCTCAGCCGCCGTGCGCGGATTCTCATCCGCCACAGCATCGGCAGCAGAGGAACCACGATCACCGCCAGCACCCCCAGGCCCACTCCCAGCACGCTCTTCAGCGAGACGCCGGAGTCGGTCGGCGGCTGCAGGTCCTGCGGCACGGCCGCACCGCAGTCGCCGAGCCGCCTCGCCTGGGGCGGGCAGCTGTCCGAGACGGACGGGGCCGCACTGGGCGCGTCCGACGCGGTCGCCTCGGGCGCCGCCGGGTTGCTCGGGCCGCCGGACGGCGACTCGGCCCGCGTGTAGTCGGGCACGCTGCCCCGGTTGGGCGTCGGCTCGAAGCGGGTCCACCCCATGCCCTCGAAGTACAGCTCGGGCCAGGCGTGTGCATCGCGCAGTCCGACCGACATGGTGCCGTCGGCGCGCGGGGTGCCCGGGGTGAAGCCCACGGCGACCCGGGCCGGTATGCCCAGCGTCCTGGCCATCGAGGCCATCGAGAACGAGAAGTGGACGCAGAAGCCTTCCTTCTGCTCCAGGAATTTGGTGATCGCGGCAACGCCCGTGCCGGAATCGACCTGGGTGTCGTAGGTGAAGCCGCCGTCGACGGCGAACCAGTCCTGCAGCTTCACCGCCCGCTCGTAGTCGTTCGCGGCGCCCTTGGTCACCCGCTCCGCGGTCTCCTTGACCACGTCGGGCAGCACCTCGGGCACCTTCGTGTACTCGCGCCGCAGCGCGGCGGGCGCGGGCGACGCAGACGCCAGCTGGTCCGCGCTCGGCTTCAGCAGGTAGCTGCTGACGGAGTACTGCGCGCCCTGGGTGGTCTGGCGCCGGTCGCCGACCAGGGTCCGGCCCTCGGGCTCGAAGCGCCAGTCGCCCTTGATGTCGACCTTGGTCGCCGGGTACGGCATCGGCAGCCAGCTCTGCCGGTAGGAGCCGGCGGCCGAGATGTTCGTCTTGAGCTCGGTGGCGCTGACCGAGGGGCTCAGTCCCTCCGGCTGCGGCAGCCGCTCCGGCACGTCCGTGACCTTGCGCTCCGAGGACTTCCAGGACGTCCCGTCGAACTGGTCGAGCGCGACGATCCGCAGATACATGTCCTTGGTGTCGGTGGCGTTGGTGCGATAGCGGATGACCTCGCGGTCCTCGGGCTGGTTCAGGCTCTCCTGCAACGAGACCAGCGGGTTCACCGCGGAAATGGTGCCGCCGCCGGGGCCGACGCCCGTTCCGCTGCCGGTGCTCTCCAGCAGACCGCCGTTCAGCGCCGGCAGCGCCGCCGGGACCACGAGCGCGACGCCGAGCGCGAGTACGCCGATGCGGCGGCCGGTGCGGACCGGTGCCAGGGGATTGCCGCCCGGCGGCACATAGCCTCCGGTGGTACGGCCCTGCGGCGGCGACGCGCCGCCGAAGACCCGGCCCCACTGCGAGAGCCTGTCCCGGCCCTCGGCCAGCAGGAGCAGCAGATATCCGGAGGCCGCGAGCAGGAACCACAGCCAGCTCGCGCCGCCGCCGGACAGACCGGCGGCGACCGAGTAGAGCGCCAGCAGGGGCAGTCCGGCCGGGGCCGCGCTGCGGAACGTCACCGCGAGCGCGTCCACCGTGAGCCCGATCAGCAGCACGCCGCCGACCACCATGAGGCGGATGCCGTCCGTCGCCGGCGCCGGGATCGCGTACCGCCCGACGTCCTCGCCGCCGGCGTTGAGCAACTGGCCGAACTGCTGGAACGCCTCGGGCCCCGGCAGAATCCCGAGCAGTGCCTGCCCCCGGGCGAAGACCACGGTGAGCAGCAGCAGCCCGACGACCGCCTGCACTGCCACCGTCAGCGGCCGGGCCAGCGGCACCCGCCGCGCCAGCGCGCCGACGCCGCTCTGGATCGCCAGCAGGAACGCCGCCTGCACCATCCAGCCGACCGAGTCGATCAGCGGCAGCATCGCGCTCGCCGCCAGCAGCGTGGCGGCGTAGGCGCACAGCGCCAGCCGTGCACGTCCGCTCATGACCAACCCCCGCTCATGACCAACCCCCAGAGAAACCGTTCGTACTGCTGCCGGTGGACTCAGTGCGGTCCCGGCCGGCCTGCTGCCACAGCGTGGACATCGGCGTCGCGGGTGGCACGGCCAGTGCCGTCCAGCCGGCCTCACGCAGCAGCCGCAGCCGGTCCTCGACCGCCCCGGGCACCGCGCCGCCCGTCACCCAGGTCTCGCTGTCCAGGACGAAGGCGACGGCGGCCCCGCTGCGCTGCCGCATCCGGGCCGCGAGCCCCGCCTGCTCCTCGTCGAGGTCGCCGAAGAAGGCGACCAGCAGCCCTTCGTTCCCACCGCGCAATACGTCGTACGAGGGGGAGAGCCCGCCGCCGTCGGAGTGGTCGACGACCGCGAGCGTGTCCATCATCAGACCCGCGGAGTCCGCGGACTCCTGGGTCGAACCGGCGAAGCCGTCGGCGCCCTCACCGGGCACCGAGCTTCCGGTGTCGGTCAACAGCCGTACGGCGAAGCCCCGTTCCAGCATGTGCACCAGCGCGGAGGCCGCGCCCGAGACCGCCCACTCGAAGGCCGAGTCGGGGCCCGAGCCCTGATAGGCGGTCCGCCGGGTGTCCAGCAGCACCGTGCATCTGGCCCGCTGCGGCTGCTCCTCGCGGCGCACCATCAGCTCGCCGTAGCGCGCGGTGGAGCGCCAGTGCACCCGGCGCAGGTCGTCGCCGTAGCGGTAGTTGCGCGGGATCACGTCGTCGTCGCCGGCCAGCGCCAGCGAGCGCTGCCGCCCGTCGCCGTACCCCGCGGCCTCGCCGGCGAGCCGCACCGGCGGCAGCGCCTCGGTCCGGGGTATGACCGTGAGCGTGTCGAACGCGCTGAAGGAGCGCGTCAGTTCGCACAGTCCGAACGGGTCGCTCAGCCGCAGCTGAAGCGGTCCCAGCGGATAGCGCCCGCGCAGATCCGACCGCACCCGGTACGAGACCTCGCGCCGCCCGCCCGCCTCCACCCGGTCCAGTACGAACCGGGGCCGGGGCCCCAGCACGTACGGCACGTGGTCCTGGAGCATCAGCAGCCCGGTGGGCAGCCGCGACACATTGTCCATCCGCAGATGCACCCGCGCCTCGGACCCGGCGGGCACCCGCGACGGCGAGAGCCGTCTGCTGCCCGCGACCCGGTAGCGGGTGCGGTAGAGGACGGCCACACAGACCAGCGGCAGCACGGCGAGCAGCAGGCCCACCCGCAGCAGGTCGCCCTGCCCGAGGACATAGGCGCACACCGCGGCGGCCACGCCCGCCGCGAGGAAGGAGCGGCCGCGCGTGGTCAGCCCGCCGAGGGCCGCCCGCAGTCCGCCCGCGTCCTTGGCAGACTTGCCTTCCGCGGCGGCGGGGTCCCCGGCCGACATCACAACCGCCGTGCGCCGGGCTGCTGGCCGTAGAGCGGCGGCTGGGTCGGACGGCCCGCGACATACGCGGTCTCCGAGCCCGAGGCCGTCGGCACGGGTGTGCGCTGGAGGATCTCCAGCACGACCTGCTCGGCCGTGCGGCGGTTCAGCTGGGCCTGAGCGGTGGGCAGCAGTCGGTGCGCCAGCACTTGCACCACGAGTGCCTGGACGTCGTCCGGCAGGGCGTACTCCCGGCCGTTCAGCGCGGCGGCGGCCTTGGCGGCACGCAGCAGATGCAGGGTGGCGCGCGGCGATGCGCCGAGTCTGAGGTCCGGGTGGTTGCGCGTCGCGGCCACCAGCTCCACGGCATAACGCCGCACCGAGTCGGCGACATGGACACCGCGCACGGCGTCGATGAGCTTCACGATGTCGTGCGCGTGCGCCACCGGCTGCAGATCGTCGAGCGGTGAGACGCCGCCGTGCACATCGAGCATCTGCAGCTCGGCGTCCGCGCTCGGGTAACCGATCGACACCCTGGCCATGAAGCGGTCGCGCTGTGCCTCCGGGAGCGGGTACGTGCCCTCCATCTCGACCGGGTTCTGCGTGGCCACCACCATGAAGGGGCTCGGCAGCTCGTACGTGTTGCCGTCGATGGTGACCTGGCGCTCCTCCATCGACTCCAGCAGCGCCGACTGCGTCTTCGGCGACGCGCGGTTGATCTCGTCGCCGATCACGATCTGCGCGAAGATCGCGCCCGGTTTGAACTCGAAGTCGCGCTGCTGCTGGTCGAAGATCGACACCCCGGTGATGTCGGACGGCAGCAGGTCAGGCGTGAACTGGATCCGTCGCACCGAACAGTCGATGGATCGCGCCAGCGCCTTGGCCAGCATCGTCTTGCCCACGCCCGGCACATCCTCGATGAGCAGATGTCCCTCGGCGAGCAGCACTGTCAGCGAAAGCCGTACGACCTCAGGCTTGCCCTCGATCACACCCTCCACCGACCCGCGGACACGATCCGCTGTGGTGGTCAGATCTGTGAGGCTCGCTCGATCGTCATAGGTCGTCACCCGGCCCTCCTCGGCCCGTTCTACGGGCCGATGCGTTTCAGACGGCCCGGCCCACCCCAAATCACGAACACCATCCCCGGAAGGTTCCGGATCGATGTCCCACACGCATTCTTGTTGCCGTTACCGCGTCGTGTCACTCGCCTGTGGATAAGTGGGAGGGATTTGCCGGGTTTGCTACGTTTCTCTCAGTGTTCGGCTGGTCACACGGCGGGATCGATTTCCCTCAACAGCCCCTGAGTCACATCAAAAACGAAGCCGCGGACATCGTCGATGTGCGGGAGGAAGGGCGATGTCCGCACCCGCTGCATCGACTGACGCACATCCTGGTCCACGTCCCGGAACGCCTCGACCGCCCACGGCGGCCGCTGCCCCACCTCGTCCTCCAGCTCGTGCCGGAAGTCCTCGGTCAGTGACTCCAGACCGCAGTTCGTGTGGTGGATGAGTATGACGCTGCGCGTGCCGAGCGCGCGCTGGCTGATGGTCAGCGACCGGATCACGTCGTCCGTGACCACGCCGCCGGCGTTGCGGATCGTATGGCAGTCGCCCAGCGCCAGGCCGAGCGCGTCGTGCAGGTCGAGCCGGGCGTCCATGCAGGCCACGACGGCCACATGGAGAACCGGGCGAGCGTCCATTCCCGGGTCCTGGAAGCCGGCTGCGTAGCGCAGATTCGCTTCGACGAGGCGATCGGTGACCGTGCCGCCCGAGCGCGCTGCTTCGGGGTGGTGGTGCGCGGAAGTCGACATGATGTCGACGGTAATGGTCACAGGCCGCCGAGGCCTGCTGTGAGACGGGACAAAGAACATCAATGAGGCTTGTTGTGAGCTAACCCACAGGTGTGATGCGGTCACGCCCGTACAGGTGAATCCTCCGCTCCTGCGGGCTCTCCTTCATGTCCCGCGCGACGCGCCAGCCGGTTGATTGACCGGAAGGACCAGTGGACTAAAGTGACGCGCAGTTCACGGACACATCCCGTACATCCTGCAACTTTTCGCTGTTTTCCCCGCGTGTGCGGCGTCTGAGCGGGCGGGGACCCGGCAGTACGTACATCCGCGCCGGACCTGAGAGGGCGCATTGAGCCACACCCGACACGTCCCGGTCATGCTCCAGCGGTGCCTGGACCTGTTGGCACCAGCCCTGGAGCAGCCCGGCGCCGTTGTCGTCGACTGCACTCTCGGCCTCGGCGGACACAGCGAGGCGCTGCTCACGCGGTTCCCCGAGGCGCGCCTGGTCGCGCTCGACCGGGACAAGGAGGCGCTGCGGCTGTCGGGCGAGCGGCTCGCGCCATTCGGCGACCGCGCCACCCTGGTGCACGCCGTCTACGACGAACTGCCCGAGGTCCTTGAGCGGCTGGGCATCCCGAAGGTCCAGGGCATCCTGTTCGACCTCGGCGTCTCCTCCATGCAGCTCGACGAGGCCGACCGCGGATTCGCCTACGCCCAGGACGCGCCCCTCGACATGCGGATGGACCAGACGACCGGCATGAGCGCCGCCGAGGTCCTCAACACCTATCCGCCCGGTGAACTGGTGCGGATCCTGCGCATGTACGGCGAGGAGAAGCAGGCCAAGCGGATCGTCTCGGCCGTCGTACGGGAACGGGCGAAGGAGCCCTTCACCAACAGCGCCCGGCTCGTCGAACTGATCCGTGACGCGCTCCCGCAGGCCGCCAAGCGCACCGGCGGCAACCCCGCCAAGCGCACCTTCCAGGCCCTGCGCATCGAGGTCAACGGCGAGCTGTCCGTACTGGAGAACGCCATCCCCGCCGCGGTCGGGACGCTCGCCGTCGGCGGGCGGATCGCCGTGCTGTCGTACCACTCGCTCGAGGACCGGCTCGTCAAGCAGGTCTTCGCGGCGGGCGCGGCCAATACGGCGCCGCCCGGCCTGCCCGTCGTCCCCGAGGAGTACCAGCCGCGGCTGAAGCTGCTGACCCGCGGCGCGGAACTGCCGACCGAGGAAGAGGTGGCCGAGAACCGCAGAGCGGCGCCCGCGCGTCTGAGGGGAGCACAGCGCATCCGGGAGGACGTCAAGTGAACGGGAGGACGCGGTGAGCACGGCGGCCAAACAGCTGAAGGGGCGTGCGGCCCGGCTCGCGCGCCTGATGCCGGCGGGGCCGAGCACGGCCGCCCGCACCCCGTTCGTGCTGCTGGTCGTGGTGCTCCTCGGCGGCGGCCTGATCACGCTGCTGCTGCTGAACTCCGCACTCAACCAAGGCTCGTTCGAGCTGAGCGAGCTCAAGCGGAAGACCACCGGACTCACCGACGAGCAGCAGGCCCTGCAACGGGACGTGGACAACTACTCCGCACCCGACGCGCTGGAGCGGCGGGCCCGGCAGCTCGGCATGGTGCCCGGCGGCAACCCCGCCTTCATCGACCCGGACGGCACGGTCCGCGGCGTTCCGGGCCGGGCCACCGCACTGCCCTCGTCGGAGCCGACTCCGCGGGAAGCCCAGCAGCCCCCGGCGCCGACCACGACCGCCTCTCCCGCAGCGCCCACTCCGACCGCGAAGCCGACCCCGACGAATCCCGGCAGGTGACGCAGTGCCGCCCAAGCAACCTCCGCGCCGCCGGGTGCCCGGCCCCGCCCGGCGGCCGTCCGTACGACCCGCGTCCCGCCGCCCCCGCCCCGGCCCGCGCACCATCAGACTCGGCAGCCCCCGTCCGCGGCTGCGCCTGGTCAGCCTCGGCCTGACCCTGGTGATGCTGGCCTTCGTCGTACGCCTTCTCCAGGTACAGGCCGTCGACGCCAGCGCGTACGCCGCCAAGGCGGAGAAGAATCGCTACCTCAGCCATGTGCTCACCGCGGAGCGCGGGCAGATCACCGACCGGGCCGGTATCGCGCTCGCCACCACCGTCGACGCGTACGACATCATCGCCGACCCGCAGTTGTTCACGCCGAAGGAGAGCAAGTCTCCGAACGCCCCCGAACAGGCGGCAGCGCTGCTCGCTCCGATCCTCGGCGAGGACGCCAACAAGCTCGCCACCAAGCTCAAGGCCAAGTCCCGCTACACCGTGCTGTCCCGCCGCCAGACCCCGCAGGTCTGGAACCAGATCAAGGACCTCAAGGGCGTCTTCGCCGAGAAGGCCGCGGCCGACAAGCGCAAGGGCGGCCCCGGCGCCAATGTCCTTCTCGGCGTCTTCCAGGAGCCCAGCAGCAAACGCGTCTACCCGAACGGCGATCTCGCCGCCGGGATACTGGGTTACGTCAACGCCGACGGCCGCGGAGGCGGCGGCATCGAGTCCATGTTCGACAAGCCGCTCGCCGGCGAGGACGGAAAGATCACCTACGCGCAGTCCGGCGGCCGCCGGGTGCCGACCGCGGGCTCCCGTGAGACCCCCGCCGTCCCCGGCTCCGACATCGAGCTCACCATCGACCGCGACATCCAGTGGGCCGCTCAGCGCGCCATCACCGAGCAGGTCAAGAAGTCCAAGGCCGACCGCGGGTACGTGATAGTGCAGGACACCCAGACCGGCGAGGTCCTCGCCATGGCCAACGCGCCCGGCTTCGACCCCAACGACCTCTCCCAGGCCAACTCCGCCGCCATGGGCAACGCCGCGCTCCAGGACGCGTACGAGCCCGGCTCCACCGCCAAGGTGCTGTCCATGGCCGCCGTACTGGAGGAGAAGGCCGCCGTGCCCGGCACCCATGTCGTGGTCCCCAACCGGCTGCACCGCGGCGACCGGCTCTTCAAGGACGACATCGACCACCCGACCTGGTACCTCACGCTCAACGGCGTGCTCGCCAAGTCGTCCAACATCGGCACCATCCTGGCGACCGGCCAGCTCGGCAAGACACAGCCGCAGGCCAACGCGGTGCTGTACTCCTACCTGCGCAAGTTCGGCCTGGGCAGTCCCAGCGGCATCGGCTATCCCGGCGAGACGCCCGGCATCCTCGCCAAGCCGCAGGACTGGTCCACCTCGCAGCAGTACACGATCCCGTTCGGCCAGGGCCTGTCCCTCAGCGCCATGCAGGCGGCCTCCGTCTACTCGACGATCGCCAACGGCGGCGTACGCGTCGAGCCCACCCTCGTCCGCGGCACCAAGGGCCCCGACGGCCGCTTCACGCCGGCCGCCGCACCCAAGAAGACCCGGGTCGTCAGCGAGCAGACCGCCAGGACCCTGGCCACCATGCTGGAGTCGGTCGTCGGCGACGAGGAAGGCACCGGCACCAAGGCCCGTATCCCGGGCTACCGCGTCGCCGGCAAGACCGGCACCGCCAACCGCGTCGACCCGGAGCTCGGCCGCTACCGCGGCTACACCGCGTCCTTCGCCGGATTCGCACCCGCCGACAAGCCCCGGATCACCGTCTACTGCGCCATCCAGAACCCCACCAAGGGCAGCTACTTCGGCGGCCAGATCTGCGGCCCGATCTACCAGAAGGTCATGCAGTTCGCCCTGAAGACCCTGCAGGTGGCACCGACCGGCAACGAGCCCGCCCGGCTGCCCGTCGCCTTCAAGCCCGGCGAATGATCCGGAGGAACCCGCCAGTGACAACGATCACCTCCGATTCCGGGAACCACGCGCAGCCCGCCCCCTCATTTCGCACCGGGCAGGGTGCGCCCGGTACGCTCACCGCCGTGCCACAAGCTGATCAGTACCGAACCACCCAGCAGGACGCCCCGCCGAAGCAGCCGGGAGCGCCCCGTCCGGACCGGCCTCGCCCGACACCGCTCGGCGAGCTGGCCGAGCGGCTGGGGGTGAGGGCACGGATTCCCGAAGGAGGCACGGGCGAGGTCACCGGGATCACCCACGACTCGCGTGCGGTACGGCCCGGTGATGTGTACGCCGCGCTGCCCGGCGCCCGCTTCCACGGCGCCGACTTCGCCGCACAGGCCGCGGACCTCGGCGCTGCCGCGGTCCTCACCGACCCGGCGGGCGCCGAACGCGCCGCGGCGACCGGCCTGCCGGTCCTGGTCACCGAAAACCCCCGCGGCCGCATGGGCGAGCTCGCCGCCGAGATCTACGGACACCCCGGCAGCGATCTGCTCCAGATCGGCATCACCGGCACTTCCGGCAAGACGACCTCGGCCTACCTCGTCGAAGGCGGTCTCAGGGCAGCGGGCCGCAGCACCGGCCTCATCGGCACGGTCGAGATGCGGATCGGCGACGAGCGCATCAAGTCCGAACGTACGACTCCGGAAGCCACCGACCTCCAGGCCCTGTTCGCGGTCATGCGCGAGCGCGGCGTCGAGGCGGTCGCCATGGAGGTCTCCAGCCACGCGCTGGTGCTCGGCAGGGTCGACGGCTGCGTATTCGACGTCGCCGTCTTCAACAACCTCAGCCCCGAGCACATGGAATTCCACTCCGGCATGGAGGACTACTTCCAGGCGAAGGCGCAGCTGTTCACGCCGCTGCGCAGCAAGCTCGGGGTGGTCAACTTCGACGACGAGTACGGGCGCAGGCTCCTCAAGGAGGCGTCCGTGCCGGTCACCAGCTTCTCGGCCGAGGGCCACCCGGACGCCGACTGGCGCGCCGAGGACGTCGAAGTCACCGCGGTCGGCTCGACGTTCACCGCCGTCGGACCCGGCGGCGAACGCATCCGCGCCGAGGCCCCGCTGCCCGGCCCGTTCAACGTCGCCAACACGCTGGCCGCCGTCGTCACACTCGCCGTCGCCGGGATCGACCCGCAGACCGCCGCCGACGGCATCGCCGCCGTGCCCGGCGTACCGGGCCGCCTCGAGCGGGTGGACGAGGGCCAGCCGTATCTCGCCGTCGTGGACTACGCCCACAAGACCGACGCCGTCGAATCGGTCCTGCGCTCGCTGCGCAAGGTCACCGAGGGCAAGGTGCACATCGTCCTCGGCTGCGGCGGCGACCGCGACCAGACCAAGCGCGGGCCGATGGGCGCCGCCGCGGCCCGGCTCGCCGACACCGCCGTGCTGACCTCCGACAACCCGCGCTCGGAGGACCCGCTGGCGATCCTCGCCGCGATGCTCGCGGGCGCCGCCGAAGTGCCGATCCACGAACGCGGAGACGTCCTCGTCGAGGCCGACCGGGCCGCGGCCATCGCGTCCGCCGTCGCCCGCGCCCAGCCCGGCGACACCGTGCTGATCGCCGGCAAGGGCCACGAGCAGGGCCAGGACATCGCCGGAGTCGTCCGCGCCTTCGACGACCGTCAGGTCCTTCGCGAAGCCATCCGCGCCACCCTTCAGACCACCCGGGGATGACCAAGTGATCGCCCTCTCTCTCGCCGAGATCGCCGAAATCGTCGGCGGGCAGTCGTACGACATACCGGATCCGGATGCCCGGATCACCGGTCCGGTCGTCATCGACTCCCGAGCCGTGCAGCCCGGCTCCCTCTTCGCCGCCTTCGCCGGCGAGCAGGTCGACGGTCACGACTACGCCGAGCGCGCCGTCGCGGCGGGTGCGGCAGCCGTGCTGGCCACCCGCCCCGTCGGCGTACCCGCCGTCGTCGTGCCCGATGTGACCGCCGCGCTCGGCGCACTCGCGCGCCATGTCGTCGAACGCCTCGGCACCACGACCGTCGCGCTCACCGGCTCCGCCGGCAAGACCAGCACCAAGGACCTGATCGCCCAACTCCTTGAGCGCAAAGGCCCGACGGTCTATCCCGCGGGCAATCTGAACAACGAGATCGGCCTGCCGCTGACCGCGCTGCGGGCCGACGAGTCCACCGAGCACCTGGTCCTCGAGATGGGCGCGCGCTACATCGGCGACATCCGCTACCTCACCGGCCTCGTACCGCCGAGGGTCGGACTCGTGCTGAACGTCGGCACCGCCCACATCGGCGAGTTCGGCGGCCGCGAGCAGATCGCCGAGGCCAAGGGCGAGCTCGTCGAGTCGCTGCCCGAGGACGGGATCGCCGCCCTCAACGCCGACGATCCGCTCGTACGCGCCATGGCATCGCGCACCAAGGCCCGGGTGGTCTTCTTCGGAGAGGCCCAGGACGCCGACGTACGTGCCGAGAATGTCCGGCTCACAGAGCAAGGACAACCTGCCTTCACGCTCCACACCCCCACCGGGTGCAGCGACGTGACCATGCGGCTGTACGGTGAGCACCACGTGTCGAACGCGCTCGCCGCGGCCGCCGTCGCCCATGAGCTGGGCATGTCCGTCGACGAGATCGCCCTCGCGCTCTCCGAGGCGGGCACCCTCTCCCGCTGGCGCATGGAGGTCACTGAGCGTCCGGACGGCGTGACGATCGTCAACGACGCCTACAACGCCAACCCCGAGTCCATGAGAGCAGCGCTGCGCGCGCTCGCGGCCATGGGCAAAGGACGGCGGACCTGGGCGGTGCTCGGCCAGATGGCCGAGCTCGGCGACGAAGCGCTCGCCGAGCACGACGCGGTCGGGCGGCTCGCCGTCCGGCTCAACGTCAGCAAGCTTGTCGCAGTCGGGGGCAGGGAAGCGTCCTGGCTTCAACTGGGCGCATATAACGAGGGTTCGTGGGGTGAGGAGTCGGTGCACGTGTCCGACGCACAGGCGGCGGTCGACCTGTTGCAAAGTCAGCTGCGTCCGGGAGACGTCGTGCTGGTGAAGGCTTCCAGGTCGGTCGGTCTCGAACGGGTCGCGCAGGCGCTGCTCGAGAACGCGGCGGCGTCCTCGGATGGGCAGGGTGCCGCCCGATGAGGCAGATCCTCTTCGCGGGAGCCATCGGGCTCTTCCTGACGCTCATCGGCACACCACTGCTGATCAAGCTCCTGGCCCGCAAGGGATACGGGCAGTTCATCCGGGACGACGGCCCGCGCAGCCATGGCAGCAAGAAGGGCACGCCCACCATGGGCGGCATCTCCTTCATCATGGCCACGCTCGTCGCGTACGCGCTCGCCAAGGTGATCACCGGTGAGGACCCGACCTTCTCGGGCGTGCTGGTGCTCTTCCTGATGGCGGGCATGGGCCTGGTCGGCTTCCTCGACGACTACATCAAGATCGTCAAGCAGCGCTCGCTCGGTCTGCGCGCCAAGGCGAAGATGGCCGGACAGCTGATCGTCGGCATCGCCTTCGCCGTGCTGTCGCTGCAGTTCGCCGACAAGCGCGACAACACCCCCGCCTCCACCAAGCTGTCGTTCATCACGGACTTCGGCTGGTCGGTCGGCCCGGTGATCTTCGTCGTCTGGGCGCTGTTCATGATTCTCGCCATGTCCAACGGCGTGAATCTGACGGACGGTCTGGACGGACTCGCCACCGGCGCCTCGGTGATGGTCTTCGGCGCGTACACCTTCATCGGCCTCTGGCAGTTCCAGGAGTCCTGCGCCAACGCGGAGACGCTGACCAACCCCAACGCCTGTTTCGAGGTACGAGATCCGCTCGATCTCGCGGTCGTCGCCTCCGCCCTGATGGGCGCCTGCTTCGGCTTCCTGTGGTGGAACACCTCGCCCGCCAAGATCTTCATGGGCGACACCGGCTCGCTCGCCCTCGGCGGCGCGCTCGCGGGTCTGGCGATCTGCTCCCGTACGGAGCTGCTGCTCGCCCTCCTCGGCGGTCTGTTCGTGATGATCACCATGTCCGTGGTCATCCAGGTCGGCTCCTTCAAGATGACCGGGAAGCGCGTCTTCCGGATGGCACCGCTGCAGCACCACTTCGAACTCAAGGGGTGGTCCGAAGTCCTTGTCGTCGTCCGGTTCTGGATCATCCAGGGCATGTGCGTCATCGTGGGTCTGGGGCTCTTCTACGCGGGCTGGGCGGCCGAGAAGTGAGTACGCAGGACTGGCAGGGCAAGCACGTCACCGTCGCCGGTCTCGGCGTGAGCGGCATCCCCGCCGCGCGCGTACTGCACGGCTTCGGTGCCCTCGTCACGGTCGTCAACGACGGCGACGACGAGCGGGCACGCGCGCAGGCCGCCGAGCTGGAGGCGCTGGGCATCACCGTGCGTCTCGGCGACGGGGCCACCCTGCCGGCGGGCACCGAGCTGGTCGTCACGGCGCCCGGCTGGAAGCCCGACAAGCCGCTCTTCGCGGCCGCCGCCGAGGCCGGAGTCGAGGTCTGGGGCGATGTCGAGCTGGCCTGGCGGCTGCGCGGGCCGGGCGCGGCGCCCTGGCTCGCGGTCACCGGCACCAACGGCAAGACCACGACCGTCCGGATGCTCGCCTCGATCCTGGAGGCGGCCGGCCTGAAGACCGCCGCCGTCGGCAACATCGGCGTCTCGCTGCTGGACGCCGTGCTGGGCGACGAGACGTACGACGTACTCGCGGTCGAACTCTCCAGCTACCAGCTCCACTGGGCGCCCTCGCTGCGCGCCCACTCCGCCGCCGTGCTCAACCTGGCGCCGGACCACATCGACTGGCACGGCTCCATGGAGGCGTACGCCGCCGACAAGGGCCGGATCTACCAGGGCAACACCGTCGCCTGCGTCTACAACGCCGCCGACAAGGCCACCGAGGACCTGGTGCGCGAGGCGGACGTCGAGGAGGGCTGCCGGGCGATCGGCTTCACTCTCGGCACACCCGGACCGTCCCAACTCGGCGTCGTCGACGGGATCCTGGTCGACCGCGCCTTCGTCGACAACCGGCAGCAGCAGGCCCAGGAGCTCGCCGAGGTCGGCGACGTCGACCCGCCGGCCCCGCACAACATCGCCAACGCCCTGGCCGCGGCGGCGCTGGCGCGTGCGTACGGCGTCCCGCCCGCGGCCGTACGGGACGGACTGCGCGCCTTCCGTCCCGACCCGCACCGCATCGAGAAGATCGACGACGTGGCCGGCGTCGCGTACATCGACGACTCCAAGGCCACCAACACCCATGCCGCGGAAGCCTCTCTCGCCGCCTACGACCCGATCGTCTGGATCGCGGGCGGCCTGGCGAAGGGCGCGACCTTCGACGAACTCGTCCAGAAGTCGGCAAAGCGGCTGCGTGGAGTCGTACTTGTCGGCGCGGACCGCGCGCTGATCCACGAAGCCCTCACGCGACACGCGCCCGAGGTCCCGGTCGTCGACCTCGACCGGACAGACACTGGGGCGATGTTGGCGGCGGTCCGCGAAGCGGCGGCGCTCGCCCGGCCGGGAGACACGGTTCTGCTGGCACCGGCCTGCGCGTCCATGGACATGTTCGTCAACTACAACAAGCGAGGCGAGGCGTTCGCGGACGCGGTCCGCGCACTCGCCGCCGAGCGCGCCTGAGCGGCCCGACCCCCGCGCCGTGCCGCGCAGCCCGGGACCGCCCGGAATCCCGGCGGCGCGCCGGGCACGACTGGAGGGGACTGCGACCATGCCGGCCGACGACAATCCGTCCCGACCCGGGACGGATGGCACCGTGCAACGCCTCCGAGCAGGCCTCGCCGACGCGTCCGCCGTCGCCGGAGCCGCGCGATCCGCGCGGCCCGCGACGGCCGCCGGCTGGGCCGCGGGCCTCCGGGGCACCCTCGCGCCCCGGCCCGCACTCGCCGGCCCCGCCGGCCTCGCGCTGCGCAGCCGCGCCGGAGGGGCCGTGCGCCGCCGGCCACCGGCCGCGCGGGGGAGCCTGGGGACCGGCTCGCCCGGGCCGCCCGGCGGCAATGGGGCCCGGCGGCTGTACGAGCGGGTCCGTCGCGCCTGGGACCGGCCGCTGACCGCGTACTACCTGATCCTCGGCAGCAGTCTGCTGATCACCGTGCTCGGGCTCGTGATGGTCTACTCCGCCTCGATGATCAAGGCGCTGGAGCTGTCGCTGCCCGCCTCGTACTTCTTCCGCAAGCAGTTCCTGGCCGCGGTCATCGGCACCGGGCTGCTGCTGCTCGCCTCCCGTATGCCGTCCAAGCTGCACCGGGCGCTGTCGTATCCGCTGCTGATGGGGACCGTCTTCCTGATGGTGCTCGTCCAGATCCCCGGGATAGGGCATGCGGTCAACGGCAACCAGAACTGGATCTATCTCGGCGGGCCGTTCCAGCTCCAGCCCAGTGAGTTCGGCAAGCTCGCGCTGATCCTCTGGGGCGCGGATCTGCTCGCCCGCAAGCAGGACAAGCGGCTGCTGACCCAGTGGAAGCACATGCTGGTGCCGCTCGTCCCGGTCGCCTTCATCCTGCTCGGGCTGATCATGCTCGGCGGCGACATGGGCACGGCGATCATCCTCACCGCGATCCTCTTCGGCCTGCTGTGGCTGGCGGGAGCGCCCACCCGGCTCTTCGCCGGCGTCCTCGCCGTCGCCGGATTCGTCGGGCTGATGCTGATCCGGACAAATGAGAACCGGATGTCGCGGCTGTCCTGCATCGGCGCGATCGACCTCGGGCCCGAGGGCGAGTGCTGGCAGGCCGTGCACGGAATCTATGCTCTTGCCTCGGGCGGATGGTTCGGTTCCGGTCTCGGTGCAAGCGTGGAGAAATGGGGTCAACTCCCCGAACCTCACACCGACTTCATCTTCGCCATCGCAGGGGAGGAACTGGGCCTGGCGGGGACGCTGTCGGTACTCGCTCTGTTCGCGGCTCTAGGCTATGCGGGTATCCGCGTGGCCGGACGCACGGAGGACCCCTTCGTGAGGTACGCGGCGGGAGGTGTGACCACCTGGATCACGGCGCAGGCCGTGGTCAACATCGGTGCGGTGCTCGGTCTGCTGCCGATCGCCGGTGTCCCGCTCCCGCTGTTCTCCTACGGGGGGTCGGCCCTGCTGCCGTCCATGTTCGCTGTCGGGCTGCTGATCGCCTTCGCGCGAGAGGATCCCGCCGCGAAGGCGGCCCTGGCCATGCGGCGGCCACGGGAGAGATGGAAGACAATGAGGCGGCGTGTCAAGAAGCGTCCGTCCGGAGAGCGGTGAATTTCGGTGCATGTCGTACTCGCCGGTGGGGGGACCGCCGGCCACATCGAGCCCGCGCTCGCCCTCGCGGACGCCCTGCGCAGGCAGGACCCGACCGTGGGGATCACGGCCCTCGGCACGGAGCGCGGACTCGAGACCAGGCTCGTCCCCGAACGGGGCTACGACCTGGCGCTCATCCCTGCCGTGCCGCTGCCCCGCAGGCCCACGCCCGAGCTGATCACTGTCCCCGGGCGGCTGCGCGGCACCATCAAGGCCGCCGAGCAGATCCTGGAGCGTACGAAGGCGGACTGCGTCGTCGGCTTCGGCGGCTATGTCGCGCTGCCCGGCTATCTGGCCGCCAAGCGCCTCGGTGTGCCGATCGTCGTCCACGAGGCCAACGCCCGCCCCGGCCTCGCGAACAAGATCGGCTCCCGGTACGCGGCCGGCGTGGCCGTCGCCACTCCGGACAGCAAGCTCCGCAACGCCCGCTACATCGGCATCCCGCTGCGCTACTCCATCGCCACGCTCGACCGCGCTCGCGTCCGCCCGGAGGCCCGCGCCGCCTTCGGCCTCGACCCTCATCTGCCGACGCTGCTGGTCTCCGGCGGCTCGCAGGGCGCCCGCCGCCTCAACGAGGTGATCCAGCAGATCGCCCCGGTGCTCCAGCAGTCGGGCATCCAGGTCCTGCATGCGGTCGGGCCGAAGAATGAAATGCCGCGCGTGGACAACATGCCCGGTATGCCGCCCTATGTACCGGTACCGTACGTGGACCGGATGGACCTCGCGTACGCCGCGGCCGACATGATGCTCTGCCGCGCGGGCGCGATGACCGTCGCCGAACTCTCCGCCGTCGGGCTGCCCGCCGCGTATGTGCCGCTGCCGATCGGCAACGGCGAACAGCGGCTCAACGCCCAGCCGGTGGTGAAGTCCGGCGGCGGCCTGCTGGTCGACGACGCCGAACTCACCCCCGAGTGGGTCACCGGCAATGTCCTTCCGGTGCTCACCGATCCGCACCGGCTGTACGAGATGTCCCGTGCAGCCGCCGAGTTCGGCCGCAGGGACGCCGACGACCTGCTCGTCGGCATGGTGTACGAGGCGATCGCCGCACGCCGCAAGGCGTAAGAAGGGCAGGGGAGCGTGGCCGGACCGACCACCGCCGAACGTGGTGCACGCAAGCCGTCGGACGGGCCGTCCGGCCCGTCCGCAGCGGACCTGGCACCCCGGCGGCGGCGCCTTCCCGGCCGCCGCGCTCTGCTGTTCGCCGTTGCCGTCTTCGTTTTCGCGGCCGGCGGGATCTGGCTGCTCTACGGCTCCGAATGGCTCCGCGTTGAGCAGGTGAACGCCTCGGGCACCGACGTTCTGACGCCGGACGAGGTGATCCGGGCGGCGGCGGTGCCGATCGGTTCGCCGCTGATTTCCGTCGACACGGACGCCATTGAGGACCGGTTGCGCAAGCAGCTGCCGCGTATCGACTCGGTGGAAGTCGTTCGGTCATGGCCGGACGGGATCGGTATCGAAGTGACCGAGCGAAAGCCCGTCCTACTCCTCGGAAAAGGCGCAAAGTTCGTCGAAGTGGACGCGCACGGCGTCCGGTTCGCCACTGTCGACAAGGCTCCCAAGGCCGTTCCGCTGCTTGAATTGGCCGTCGAGCAGTCGCCGAGTCTGCGTCGATTCGGCACCGACCGGTTGCTCGTCGAGGCGGTACGGATCAGGGGCGATCTCCCCGGAAAAGTCGCCGCGGACACAAGAACCGTTGTAGTCCGCTCGTACGACTACATCACCGTGGAGTTGACCGGAGACCGGACCGTGGTGTGGGGGAGCTCCGAGGAGGGCGAGGCGAAGGCGCGAGCACTCACCGCACTCATGAAAGCCGCGCCGAAGGCCCGCCACTTCGATGTGAGTGCGCCCACCGCCCCTGCCGCGTCAGGGAGTTGACGGACAAAAGTGCTGGCCAGCACCCTGGTTGGTCAGCGCAATGGCTGATCACATAGGGTGAAAAGAAAAACGGGAGGTTCGGCGTGTTCATTGAACGTGCGCCACTTGTCGACTTAGTGTCCTGTTCGGAAGAGTCCAGCGAACAGACACACTGGTAACCCTAAACTTCAACGTTAGGGTTTGGGTCGGCGTTTCGGACCGTCCCATCGGCATCCGCCGCCGCCGCGCGAGAACCGTGCAGTGGCGACAAGTAACTCGAGGCGAGAGGCCTTCGACGTGGCAGCACCGCAGAACTACCTCGCAGTCATCAAGGTCATCGGTGTCGGCGGCGGTGGTGTCAATGCCATCAACCGAATGATCGAGGTCGGTCTCAAGGGCGTCGAGTTCATCGCGATCAACACTGACGCACAGGCACTGTTGATGAGCGACGCCGACGTCAAGCTCGACGTCGGCCGTGAACTCACCCGGGGCCTCGGCGCCGGAGCGAATCCGGCAGTCGGTCGCAAGGCGGCAGAGGACCACCGCGAGGAGATCGAGGAGGTCCTCAAGGGGGCCGACATGGTCTTCGTGACCGCCGGCGAAGGCGGTGGCACCGGCACCGGCGGCGCGCCCGTCGTCGCGAACATCGCCCGTACGCTCGGCGCGCTCACGATCGGTGTGGTCACCCGCCCGTTCACCTTCGAGGGCCGTCGCCGCGCGAACCAGGCCGAGGACGGCATCGCCGAGCTCCGCGAAGAGGTCGACACCCTGATCGTCATCCCGAACGACCGGCTGCTGTCCATCTCGGACCGCCAGGTCAGCGTGCTGGACGCCTTCAAGTCCGCGGACCAGGTGCTGCTTTCGGGTGTCCAGGGCATCACTGACCTCATCACCACGCCGGGCCTGATCAACCTCGACTTCGCCGACGTCAAGTCGGTCATGTCCGAGGCCGGATCGGCGCTCATGGGCATCGGCTCGGCCCGCGGCGACGACCGCGCGGTGGCCGCGGCCGAGATGGCGATCTCCTCGCCGCTGCTCGAGGCGTCCATCGACGGTGCCCGTGGCGTGCTGCTCTCCATCTCCGGCGGCTCGGACCTCGGCCTCTTCGAGATCAACGAGGCCGCCCAGCTGGTCAGCGAGGCCGCCCACCCCGAGGCCAACATCATCTTCGGCGCGGTGATCGACGACGCGCTCGGCGACGAGGTACGGGTCACGGTCATCGCCGCCGGCTTCGACGGCGGACAGCCGCCGACCCGCCGCGACACGGTGCTCGGCTCGTCGAGCAAGCGCGAGGAGCCGCCGGCCACCCCGGCCCGCGGCACCGAGTCCTCCCGTTCGTCGACGCTCGGCTCCGTGCCGGTCCGCGAGGAGCCGCACGCTCCGGAGCCGGCCCCGGCCGCAAGCGACCTGAACTCGTCGCCGCACGTCCCGACGGCCCGTCCCTACCCGGACACCCAGGCCGAAGAGCTGGATGTACCGGACTTCTTGAAGTGACCGTGCAGCACGACGCGATACACGCGAGCGGCGCGCACTTCGCCTTCACCGACCGGTGGGGCGGGGTGAGCGCCGTTCCGTACGAGGAGCTCAACCTCGGCGGCGCGGTCGGCGACGACCCCGCGGCCGTACTGACCAACCGCAAGATCACCGCCGAGGAACTGGGGCTCGACCCGGACGAGGTCGTCTGGATGAACCAGGTCCACGGCAAGGACGTCGCCGAGGTGGACGGCGCCTGGGGGGACGGGCCGATCCCTGCGGTCGACGGCGTGGTCACCGCGCGGCGCGGCCTCGCCCTCGCGGTACTGACCGCCGACTGCACTCCCGTACTGCTGGCCGACCCGGTCGCCGGAGTGGTGGGCGCGGCCCACGCGGGCCGGCCCGGGATGGTCGCCGGAATCGTGCCGGCGACGGTCGAGGCCATGAAGTCGCTGGGTGCGCGGCCGGAGCGGATCATCGCCCGCACCGGGCCCGCGGTCTGCGGACGCTGTTACGAGGTCCCGGAGCAGATGCGGGCCGATGTCGCCGCGGCCGAGCCGGCCGCCTGGTCCGAGACCAGCTGGGGCACACCGGCCGTCGACGTCACCGCCGGAGTCCACGCACAGCTCGAAGCCCTCGGCGTACGGGACCGTCGGGCGTCCGCGGTCTGCACACTGGAATCGCGGGACCACTTCTCGTACCGCCGCGACCGCACCACCGGGCGGCTTGCCGGATATGTGTTTCTGGAAGGGCCATGACCGACCGCAGAACCGAACTCGCCGACAATCTGGCGTCGGTGGAGGAACGTATCGCCTCCGCCTGCGTGGCCGCCGGCCGCAAGCGGGAGGAGGTGACCCTCATCGTGGTCACCAAGACCTACCCGGCCAGTGATGTGCGGCTGCTCCATGAACTCGGTGTGCGGCATGTGGCCGAGAACCGTGATCAGGATGCGGCGCCCAAGGCGGCGGCCTGCTCGGATCTGGATCTCCGCTGGCACTTTGTCGGCCAGTTGCAGACCAACAAGGTCCGTTCCGTGGCGAGTTATGCCGATATTGTGCAGTCGGCCGACCGGCTCAGGCTGGTCAACTCGCTCTCCGCCGCGGCCGTGCGTGCGGAGCGTGAGCTCGGCTGTCTGATCCAGGTCGCACTGGACGCCGGCTCGGGCGCACGCGGCGAGCGCGGCGGCGTCGCGCCCGACGGCATCGGGGAGTTGGCCGCCGCGATCGACGGCTCACCAGGACTGCGGCTCGACGGACTGATGACCGTCGCGCCGCTCGCCGGACCGTACGCGGGACGGCAACAGGCGGCGTTCGAGCGGCTGATGGAATTCTCATCCAGCCTGCGCGCCGGGCATCCGGCTGCGAACATGGTGTCAGCAGGGATGAGTGCGGACCTCGAAGAAGCAGTGGCGGCCGGAGCGACACATGTACGCGTCGGCACTGCGGTACTCGGAGTCCGACCCCGGCTCGGGTAACGTCGCGAAGCAAGTCGGACCACAGCAGAAAATATGGTCATTTCCGCCACAATGCGGGCAGACCTAGTGGATCGCGGGCACTTGGTGACGAATGCCGATCCACCACAGAGCGGAGGACTCAGAGAATGGCCGGCGCGATGCGCAAGATGGCGGTCTACCTCGGCCTCGTGGAGGACGATGGGTACGACGGCCGGGGTTTCGATCCCGACGACGATTTCGAACCCGAGCCGGAACCCGAGCGGGAGCACCGGCGGCACCAGCCCCCGCATCAGGTGGAGCGGGAGGAACCGGTGCGGGTGGTGCAGCCCCCCGCACAACGTGAACCAGTGCCACATTCCGCTTCGCTATCCGCTGAAAGCGGACGTCCGGCACGAATTGCCCCCGTGGCATCCATCACACCTGAACGTCCGAACCTGGAGAAGAACGCACCGGTGATCATGCCCAAGGTCGTGTCCGAGCGGGAGCCGTACCGCATCACCACACTGCACCCGCGGACCTACAACGAGGCCCGTACCATCGGGGAACACTTCCGCGAGGGCACCCCGGTGATCATGAATCTGACGGAGATGGATGACACCGATGCGAAGCGACTTGTCGACTTTGCCGCCGGTCTGGTCTTCGGTCTCCATGGCAGCATTGAGCGAGTGACGCAGAAGGTGTTCCTGTTGTCGCCTGCTAACGTCGATGTCACGGCGGAGGACAAGGCCCGCATCGCAGAGGGCGGATTCTTCAACCAGAGCTGAGAGCACGACACGGGAACGACCCGGCCGCGAGGCCGGTACACATGTGAGCCAGGGGAGAGGGAAGCGCGGAAATGGGCGTCGCACTGGATGTGATCTACATCGCGCTGGTGTGCTTCCTTGTCGTGCTGATCTTTCGGCTCGTCATGGACTACGTCTTCCAGTTCGCGCGCTCATGGCAACCCGGCAAGGCGATGGTGGTCGTTCTGGAGGCCACTTACACTGTCACCGATCCACCGCTCAAGCTTCTGCGGCGGTTCATTCCGCCGCTGCGTCTCGGGGGCGTGGCACTCGACCTGTCCTTCTTCGTTCTGATGATCATCGTTTACATTCTGATCTCTGTCGTCAACGGCGTGGGGAACTGATGTGAGCGATACGGTCTTGCCGACTGCCGACGACTACGTAGAGGTGAAGAAGAGATGCCGCTGACCCCCGAGGACGTGCGGAACAAGCAGTTCACGACCGTCCGCCTCCGAGAAGGCTATGACGAGGACGAGGTCGATGCCTTCCTCGACGAGGTCGAGTCCGAACTGACCCGCCTGCTCCGCGAGAACGAGGACCTGCGCGCCAAGCTGGCCGCTGCGACTCGTGCGGCCGCGCAGAACCAGCAGCAGCAGGGCATGCGCAAGCCGCCGGAGCCGCAGGACGGCCGCGGTCCGGGCGCGCCGGTGCCCGCCGCCATATCCGGACCGCCGGTCCAGCAGCAGCCCCCGCAGATGGGCCCGCCCCAGCTGCCCGGTGGCGCTCCGCAGCTTCCGGCCGGCCCCGGTGGACACGGACCGCAGGGCCCGCACGGCCCCGGCCCGATGCAGGGCGGTCCCATGGGTGGCCCGATGGGCGGCCCCATGGGTCACGGCCCGCAGATGCCGCAGCAGGGACCTGGTGGCGACAGCGCCGCCCGGGTGCTCTCGCTTGCGCAGCAGACCGCGGACCAGGCGATCGCCGAGGCGCGTTCCGAGGCCAACAAGATCGTCGGCGAGGCGCGTTCGCGCGCCGAGGGCCTGGAGCGGGACGCCCGCGCCAAGGCCGACGCCCTGGAGCGGGACGCGCAGGAGAAGCACCGCGTTGCGATGGGCTCGCTGGAGTCGGCCCGCGCCACGCTGGAGCGCAAGGTCGAGGACCTGCGAGGCTTCGAGCGCGAGTACCGCACGCGTCTGAAGTCCTACCTCGAGTCGCAGCTGCGTCAGCTGGAGACCCAGGCGGACGACTCGCTGGCTCCGCCGCGTACGCCGGCGACCGCGTCACTGCCGCCGTCCCCGTCGATGGCTTCGGCCGGCGCGGGTGCGATGGGCCACACCATGGGCGGCAACCCGTCCATGGGCCAGTCGATGGGACAGATGGGCAACCCGTCCATGGGCGGACCGTCGTACGGCGGCCAGCAGCAGATGTCTCCGGCGATGACCCAGCCGATGGCACCGGTCCGGCCGCAGGCGCCGCAGCCGATGCAGCAGGCGCCGTCGCCGATGCGCGGCTTCCTGATCGACGAGGACGACAACTGACGGCCGCTCGCGCGAATCGCGCGTAGCCGTCGGCAGGCTGAGGGCCGGGCCCGGGACTTCACGTCCCGGGCCCGGCCCTTTGCCATGCCCGGGAGCCGCCCGCCTGCCTCGGCGGCTCCGCGCCAGACTTCGGGCCTTCCCTGCGCGCCTGCGGGAGTGGAGACCCCGGCGCGGCTGGTCCTCGGGCTTCGCCCGGTTCCGCTCGCCACGGCGGCGGCCGAAAGCCGTGAGAGTGCCAATCCGGCCGCTGATGCGTCCCGCTTCGCCGACGCCGGTGCGCGGGAGGGCCTGTGGGCCGCCCGCAGGGCGGGGAGAAACGCGACGGCCCGGACCCCGGAACACGGGGGCCGGGCCGTCAGGGCCGGGGTCAGACCTTGCGCAGGCGGAAGGTGAGGGACAGGCCCTCGTCCGTGAACGGGGTTCCGAACGAGTCGTCCGCGGCGTCCGTCGTGAACGTGGTCGCCAGGACCTCGTCCGCGATCAACGGCGCGTGCTTCGTGAGGGCTTCCGTCGTGGACGGGTCCGCCGAGGACCAGCTCACCGCGATCCGGTCCGCCACGTCCAGGCCGCTGTTCTTACGGGCCTCCTGGATCAGCCGGATCGCGTCACGGGCCAGGCCCGCGAGGCGGAGTTCCGGAGTGATCTCCAGGTCGAGCGCGACCGTCGCACCCGAGTCGGAGGCCACCGACCAGCCCTCCCGCGGGGTCTCCGTGATGATGACCTCCTCCGGGGAGAGGGTGACGGTCTCGCCGTCCACGGAGACCGTCGCGTTGCCCTCGCGCAGTGCCAGGGACAGCGCCGCGGCGTCGGCCTCTGCGACCGCCTTCGCCACCGCCTGCACCCCCTTGCCGAAACGCTTGCCCAGCGCCCGGAAGTTCGCCTTCGCCGTCGTGTCGACGAGCGAGCCGCCGACCTCCGAAAGGGACGCGAGCGACGAGACGTTGAGCTCCTCGGTGATCTGGGCGTGGAGTTCGGGCGAGAGCGTTTCGAAGCCCGCCACCGCGACCAGCGCGCGGGACAGCGGCTGGCGGGTCTTCACGCCCGACTCCGCACGCGTCGCACGGCCCAGCTCCACCAGCCGGCGGACCAGCGCCATCTGCGTCGACAGCGCCGGGTCGATGGCGGACAGATCCGGCTCCGGCCAGGACGAGAGATGGACGGACTCCGGGGCGTCGGGCGTCACCGGGACCACCAGGTCCTGCCAGACCCGCTCCGTGATGAACGGCGTCAGCGGGGCCATCAGGCGGGTCACGGTCTCCACGACCTCGTGCAGCGTGCGCAGCGCCGAGGCGTCGCCCTGCCAGAAGCGGCGGCGCGAGCGGCGTACGTACCAGTTGGACAGGTCGTCGACGAACGACGACAGCAGCTTGCCGGCGCGCTGGGTGTCGTACGACTCCAGCGCCGAAGTGACCTGGTCCACCAGCGCGTTGAGCTCGCTCAGCAGCCAGCGGTCCAGGACCGTGCGCTCCGCCGGGGCCGGATCCGCCGCGGACGGGGCCCAGTTGGAGGTACGGGCGTACAGCGCCTGGAAGGCGACCGTGTTCCAGTACGTCAGGAGCGTCTTGCGCACGACCTCCTGGATCGTGCCGTGACCCACCCGGCGCGCGGCCCAGGGTGAGCCGCCCGCCGCCATGAACCAGCGGACGGCGTCAGCGCCGTGCTGGTCCATCAGCGGGATCGGCTGCAGGATGTTCCCCAGGTGCTTGGACATCTTGCGGCCGTCCTCGGCGAGGATGTGGCCGAGGCACACCACGTTCTCGTACGAGGACTTGTCGAAGACCAGCGTGCCGACGGCCATCAGCGTGTAGAACCACCCGCGCGTCTGGTCGATCGCCTCCGAGATGAACTGCGCCGGATAGCGCTTCTCGAAGATCTCCTTGTTCTTGTACGGGTAGCCCCACTGCGCGAACGGCATCGAACCCGAGTCGTACCAGGCGTCGATGACCTCGGGCACCCGCGTCGCCGTGCCGGAGCACTGCGGGCACGCGAAGGTGACCTCGTCGATGAACGGGCGGTGCGGGTCCAGCTCCGACTGGTCCGTGCCCGTCAGTTCGGTCAGCTCCGCGCGCGAGCCGACGACGGTGAGGTGGTCCTCCTCGCAGCGCCAGATCGGCAGCGGCGTGCCCCAGTAGCGGTTGCGCGACAGCGCCCAGTCGATGTTGTTGTTCAGCCAGTCCCCGTACCGGCCCTGCTTGACCGAGTCCGGGATCCAGTTGGTGTTCTCGTTCTCCTGGAGCAGCCGGTCCTTGATCGCGGTGGTGCGGATGTACCAGGACGGCTGCGCGTAGTAGAGCAGCGCCGTGTGGCAGCGCCAGCAGTGCGGATAGCTGTGCTCGTACGGGACGTGCCGGAACAGCAGACCGCGGTCCTGCAGGTCCTTTGTCAGCGCCTCGTCGGCCTTCTTGAAGAAGACGCCGCCGACGAGCGGGACATCCTCCTCGAAGGTGCCGTCGGGACGGACCGGGTTCACGACCGGCAGGCCGTACTCACGGCAGACCTTGAGGTCGTCCTCGCCGAAGGCGGGGGACTGGTGGACCAGACCCGTACCGTCCTCGGTCGTGACGTACTCGGCGTTGACCACGTAGTGGGCGGGCTGGTCGAAGGGCACGAGCGCGAAGGGACGGTCGTACGTCCAGCGCTCCATCTCCGCGCCGGTGAAGGACGGGCCCGCAACCTCCCAGCCTTCACCGAGCGCCTTCTCCAGCAGCGGCTCGGCGACGACCAGCTTCTCCTCGCCGTTCGTCGCCACCACGTACGTGACGTCGGGGTGCGCGGCGACCGCCGTGTTGGACACCAGCGTCCACGGGGTGGTCGTCCACACCAGGAGGGCCGCCTCGCCCGCGAGCGGGCCGGAGGTGAGCGGGAAGCGGACGAAGACCGAGGGGTCCACGACCGTCTCGTAGCCCTGCGCCAGCTCGTGGTCGGACAGGCCGGTGCCGCAACGCGGGCACCACGGGGCGACGCGGTGGTCCTGGACCAGCAGGCCCTTGTTGAAGATCTCCTTGAGCGACCACCAGACCGACTCGATGTACGACGGGTCCATGGTCCGGTACGCGTCGTCGAGGTCGACCCAGTAGCCCATGCGGTCCGTCAGCTCGGCGAACGCGTCCGTGTGCCGGGTCACCGACTCTCGGCACCTGGCGTTGAACTCCGCGATGCCGTACGCCTCGATGTCCTTCTTGCCGGAGAAGCCGAGCTCCTTCTCGACGGCGAGCTCGACCGGCAGGCCGTGGCAGTCCCAGCCGGCCTTGCGGGCGACGTGGTAGCCGCGCATCGTGCGGAAGCGCGGGAAGACGTCCTTGAAGACGCGGGCCTCGATGTGGTGGGCGCCGGGCATGCCGTTGGCGGTCGGCGGGCCCTCGTAGAAGACCCACTCCGGACGGCCCTCGGACTGTTCGAGGCTCTTGGCGAAGACCTTGTTCTCGCGCCAGAAATCGAGCACGGCGTGCTCGAGCGCGGGCAGGTCGACCTGGGCGGGCACCTGGCGGTACTGCGGCGGGGTCATGTACGAGCTCCTCCGGCGGACAGATTCTCTTCCGTCGGAGGGACGAGAGCCGTGGGCTCCCGCGGTACCACCCTCCTTGGCCCGTCGGCCGTCGCCGGTGAGCCCCCTCATTGGGGTCGCGACGCCGGGTCTACTCGCCTCGCGGCTTTCTTCCGGCAGCTCCGGGGTGATCCTTCACTTCGCGCTCGCCCCCGGGCTCGCACCGTCCCCGGGTCGCTCATGGCTGCGTACGACGCTACTCGTCCCCATCCAAGCCTTTCGCTCCGCCCAGTGTACGGGCCCTCACGGAGGTTGCCCGACCGGTTTTCGCGAGCGCGGCGGCGGGCCTCGTACATGACCCGAATGGCCAGTCGCGGCCCGACGGAGTCCGGCTCCGTCGCCGGGGCGGATTACCCGGCGGGGAGCTGGGCACAACGGATGCAGGTTCGTCTTGCCGCAGGCCGGGGCGGGCCGCAGTGGCGGCGTGCCCCGTTTGCCGCGGGGCTTGGGTCGATTTATCGTCCCAGCACGATTCGCGCGCAAGATCACAATATGTGAAGGGGCCGCGGCCATGGTGGCGAAGAAGACCGCCGAGAGGAAGTCGGCGTCCGCGAGATCCACCTCTGCTGCGGCGGCGGCCAAGGATCCGAGCGGCAGGAAAAGCACCGTGGCGCGGCAGGCCGCGGCGAAGAAGACGGCTGGCACCAAGGAGGCGGCGGCGAAGAAGGTCACCGGGGCAGGCAAGAGCGCCACGGCGAAGGAGACGGCCGCCGGGAAAGAGACGACCGCCGCCACCAAGAAGGCCACCGCGACGAGGACGACCGTCGGCAGGAAAACCACCCCGACCAAGAAGGCCGAAGCCAAGCGGGCCGAAGCCAAGAAAGGCACCGTGACCACGAAGGCGGCCGCCACGAAGACCGCGACCCAGAAGACGACAGCCAAGAAGACCACCGCCAGGACAGCCACCAAGAAGGCGACCTCGAAGACGGCCAAGGCCGCGAAGGAGACGACCGTGCCCAAGGCGACGGCGCCTGCGAAGAAGTCAGTGGCCAAGAAGGCTGCGAAGAAGGCCGCGACCGCGGCCAAGGGGGCGGCCGAGGCCGCGAAGCAGACAGGAGCCAGGACGGTGGGAGCGAAGAAGACCGCGGCTGCGGTATCGGCGGCCGGCAAGAGCGCGAGCGCTGCCCCGACGGCCCGCGCATTGGCCGTGACACCTCCGCAGGAGCTGGCGGTACGGCCCGGTGAGGACCCATGGACCCCGGAAGAGGTCGCCGCCGCGCGGGCCGAGCTGGAGAGCGAGGCGACTCGCCTGAGCAACGAGATCAGCTCCTCCGAGGAGGCGCTGGTCGGGATGATGCGGGACTCCGGCGACGGCGCGGGCGACGACGACGCGGACACCGGCACCAAGAACATCACGCGGGAGCACGAGATGGCGCTGAACGCCAACGCCCGCGAGATGCTGGAGCAGACCGAGCGGGCGCTGCTGCGTCTCGACGCCGGGACGTACGGGCTCTGCGAGGTGTGCGGCAAGCCGATCGGAAAGGCCCGGATGCAGGCCTTCCCGCGGGCCACACTGTGTGTGGAGGACAAGCAGAAGCAGGAGCGACGGGGCTGAGAGTCCCGTATGTGTGTGCCGTACCCTCGTGCTCAGTCAGGCACCTAGGTTGAGGGACTCACGTGGCAGAGGCGGAGCGCATCATCGGTACGCCGGATCCGGATTCAGCAGGAGCCGACGAGGCTGCGGCCCCCGACGAGGCGGCGGCGTCCGCCGAGCCGACCGGGCGCCGGCGCAGGATCGCCGTCCTCTTCGGCGTGGCGGTCGTGGCCTATCTGCTCGACCTCGGCAGCAAGATGCTCGTGGTGGCCAAGCTGGAGCACCACGAGCCGATCGAGATCATCGGCGATCTGCTGAAGTTCGAGGCGGTACGGAACGCCGGCGCGGCCTTCGGTATCGGTGAGGCTTTCACCGTGATCTTCACGGTGATCGCGGCCGCCGTGATCGTGGTGATCGCCCGGCTGGCGCGCAAGCTCTACAGCCTGCCCTGGGCGATTGCGCTCGGGCTGCTGCTGGGTGGCGCGCTCGGCAATCTCACCGACCGGATCTTCCGTTCGCCGGGCGTCTTCGAGGGCGCGGTCGTCGACTTCATCGCGCCCGCGCACTTCGCGGTCTTCAACCTCGCCGACTCCGCGATCGTCTGCGGCGGGTTCCTGATTGTGATCCTCTCCTTCCGCGGGCTGGACCCCGACGGGACCGTCCACAAGGACTGACAAGGCATACTCGACGGGTGAGTACCCTTCCCGAGATCCGCACCCTGCCCGTACCTGATGGCCTTGAGGGCGAGCGCGTCGACGCCGCCATCTCCCGTATGTTCGGGTTCTCCCGCACCAAGGCGGCGGAGCTCGCCGCCGCCGGGAAGGTGCAGGTCGACGGCTCGGTGGTGGGCAAGTCCGAGCGGGTGCAGGGCGGTGCGTGGCTCGAGGTGGAGATGCCTCAGGCGCCCGCGCCGGTGCAGATCGTGGCCGAGCCGGTCGAGGGCATGGAGATCGTGCACGACGACGAGGACATCGTCGTGATCGTCAAGCCGGTCGGTGTGGCCGCGCATCCGAGCCCCGGCTGGACCGGGACGACGGTAATCGGTGGCCTCGCCGCCGCCGGATACCGGATCTCGACGTCGGGCGCGGCCGAGCGGCAGGGCATCGTGCACCGGCTCGACGTCGGTACCTCGGGACTGATGGTGGTCGCCAAGTCGGAGCGGGCGTACACGCTGCTCAAGCAGCAGTTCCGGGAGCGTACGGTCGACAAGCGCTACCACGCGCTGGTGCAGGGGCATCCGGACCCGATGAGCGGGACGATCGACGCACCGATCGGCCGGCACCCGAACCACGACTACAAGTGGGCGGTCACGGCGGACGGCAAGCCGTCGGTCACGCACTACGACCTGATGGAGGCCTTCCGCGCGGCCTCGCTGCTGGACATCAAGCTGGAGACCGGCCGTACGCACCAGATCCGGGTGCACATGGCCGCGCACCGGCATCCGTGCGTCGGGGATCTGACGTACGGCGCGGATCCGACGATGGCGAAGCGGCTCGGCCTGACCCGGCAGTGGCTGCACGCGGTGCGTCTCGGCTTCGAGCACCCGTCGGACGGGCAGTGGGTGGAGTTCGCGAGCGTCTACCCGGACGATCTGCAGCAGGCGCTGGACAAGATCGCGGCGGAGAGCGCATGAGTGCGTACGACGTGCGGGTGGCGGCCGGGCCCGCCGACCGCGAGGCCTGTTTCGCGGTCCGCAAGGAAGTCTTCGTCGTCGAGCAGCGGGTGCCCGCGGAGATCGAGTACGACGACTTCGACACCGTCGAGGCCGACACGGTGCATGTGCTCGCGGTGTCCGACGACGGTACGCCGCTGGGCACGGGACGGCTGCTGCACGGCCCGGCCGCGACGGACAAGACGGACGGCGACCTGTCGGTGGGTTCGCTGGGCAGGCTGGCGGTGACCCAGCGGGCGCGGGGCCTGGGCGTCGGCGTGGCACTGGTCCGCGCGATCGAGACGGCGGCGCGTGAGCGCGGCCTGGCGTGGGTGGACCTGCATGCGCAGACGCACGCGCTGGGGTTCTACGAGCGGCTTGGGTACGCGGCGTACGGCCCGGAGTTCCTGGACGCGGGCATCGGCCACCGGGCGATGCGGCGGTCTTTGTAACCAAGGTCCCAGTCCGGGGTCCTCTTCCGGAGGTCCCGTTCCCGAGGTCCGTTCCGGAGATCCCGTTCCGCTCGCTCGGCGAGGTGTTTCGGACCGTGAGCCGGAGCCGGTGCCGGTGCAGGCTTGAGCCCTTGATCGTTGAGGCTCGAGCCTGGCGGAGGGCGCTTCATGGACCAACTGGCCCTGCTGTTCGTGCTGGTGCTCGGGGCCGTGGTGACCGTGCCGCTGGGCGAGCGGCTGGATCTGCCCGCGCCGGTGCTGATGACGCTCGCCGGGATCGTCGTCGCGTTTGTGCCGTTCGTGCCGAACGTCGACGTCCCGCCCGAATTCATCCTGCCCCTCGTGCTGCCGCCACTGCTGTACGCCGCCGTACAGCGCACCTCCTGGCGGCAGTTCACGGCCAACGTGCGGCCGATCCTGCTGCTGGCCGTCGCGCTGGTCTTCGTGACCACCGTGGCCGTTGCGGCCGTCGCCAACGCCGTCGTGCCCGGGCTGCCGATCGCCGCCGCCGTCGCGCTCGGTGCGCTCGTCGCGCCGCCCGATCCCGTCGCCGCGACCGCCGTCGCCGGATCTCTCGGGCTGCCGCGCCGGCTGGTCTCCATCCTGGAAGGGGAGGGACTGTTCAACGACGTCACGGCGATCGTGCTGTACCACGTGGCGGTCGCCGCGGCCGTGAGCGGAACCTTCTCCTGGCCCGACGCCGTCGGCGAGCTCGTGCTCTCCGCCGTGGTCGCCGTCGCCGTGGGGCTGGTGCTCGGCTGGCTCTGCAACAAGCTGATGGGCCTGCTCGGCGACGCGACGCTGCAGATCGGCCTGTCGCTGATGGTGCCGTTCGTGAGCTACGTACTGGCCGAGGAGCTGAAGGGCTCCGGCGTCCTCGCCGTCCTCACCACCGCGCTCTACCTCGCCGAGCGCACCGCCGACGCCGACGACGTGATGGGCCGGCTCGCCGGGAACACCTTCTGGCAGATCATCGACACCCTGGTGACCGGAGTGGCCTTCGGCCTCATCGGCCTCGAACTGCACAACGTCTTCGGCACCGCCGACGATCTGCTGGGGCAGATGCTGGGCTGGGGTGCCGCGGTCGTCGGCGTCGTCGTTGCGGTGCGGCTGTTGTGGCTGCTGCCCGCCACCTGGCTCGCCAAGCGACTGCACTCGCGCCGCGACTACGACGAGGAGATCCCGGTCGGCTGGCGCGAGACCGTCGTCATGTGGTGGTCCGGCATGCGCGGCGTGGTATCCGTCGCGCTGGCGCTCGCCATTCCGCTGAAGACGGACGGCGGAGCGGACTTCCCGGCCCGCGACGAGATCATCTTCATCGCGTTCGCGGTCGTCCTTTCCACGCTCGTACTCCAGGGCCTCACCCTGCCCTGGCTGGTGCGGCGGCTCGGCGTGCGGGCCGACACGGACGCCGAGCGGGAACTGGAGCGGAGCCTCGCGATCCGGGCGACGAAGGCGGCCAGGCACCGGCTCCGTGAGATCGAGGAGGTGGAGGAGCTGCCGGAGGAGATCAGCGAACGGCTGCAGCGCACCGCGTTCGACATGGGCGTGCGGATCAGCCCGGACATCGTCGACGACGAGCGGCGCGAATGGTCCGCCAAACGGCAGGACCGGCTCAAGACGGTGCGGCGCGTCCAGCGCGAGATGATGTCGGCCGCCCGCCACGAGGTGCTCTCGGCCCGCAACGAGCCGGGCGCGGACCCCGAGGTGGTGGACCGGGTGCTGCGCCACCTGGACGTCCGCAGCCTCCGCTGACCCTGCGGCCGGCGTGGTCGGCTCGTAGGATCCGGACATGGCGCGCACCGTGGTGATCAGTGGCGGAGGGACCGGGATCGGCTTCGCGGCGGCGGAGATCTTCGCCGCGGACGGCGAGCAGGTGGTGCTGCTCGGGCGGCGCGAGGAGGTGCTGGAGCGGGCCGCCGGGCGGATTCCCGGCGCCGTCTACTGTCCGGCCGATCTGAGCGAGCCCCAAGGCGCCCGCCGCGTCGCGGAGTTCGTCGTGCGCGAGTACGGCACGGTCGACGTCCTCGTGCACAGCGCGGGCGGCAACGGCGAGCTGGAGGAGCGCCCGGAGCACCAGGACCCGCTGGACGCGCTCGCGCACGACTGGACCGTCAACTTCCGCCTCAACACCCTCACCGCAGCGCTGCTCACCGAGGCGCTGCGGGACCATCTGGCCACGCCGGGCGGCCGCGTGCTGTTCCTCAGCTCCATCGCCGCGTACCGGGGCTCGGGCAAGGGCCCGTACGCCGCGTCGAAGGCCGCGCTCCACCCGTACGCATTCCAGCTCGCCCGCCAACTCGGACCGCGCGGTATCACGGTGAACCTCGTGGCGCCCGGTCTCGTCGAGGAGACCGGATTCTTCGGCGGCGGCGAAATCCCCGAGGAGCGGCGCGCGGCACTGATCGCCGAGACCGCCACCGGACGCGTCGGTCACCCGGGCGATGTCGCCCAGACCCTGCACTGGCTGGCCTCGTCCGCGGCCGGGCACATCACGGCCCAGGTCATCCAGGTCAACGGCGGCGCGGAACGCAGCCACTAGCCGTTCGTCGGGCACTGGCCGGTCGTCGTCCATCAGACGAAAGTGCCCCGGGCCGGACCTAGCCGCGGCCCGTGCGTGCCGAGCCCTCCTCCGGAGGCAGGTGCTCTCCGGGCGGCTGCGCCGCCTGCGCCGTGGAGATCCGCGGCAGCGCGTACGGATGGTGGTCGCACAGCCAGGTGATCAGCTGTTCACGGACCGCGCACCGCACCGTCCAGACGTCGTCCGCGTCCTTCGCCGTGACCACCGCGCGCACCACCATCGTGTTCGGCGAGGTGTCCGTGACGGCCAGCGACCAGTCCCGGCCGTCCCAGGCCGGACATTCGAGCAGGACGGCATGGAGCTTCTCGCGCATCTCGGGCACCGGAGCGGAGTGGTCCAGATGGAAGAAGACCGTGCCGGTCATCTCCACACCGCCGCGTGACCAGTTCTCGAACGGCTTGCTGGTGAAGTACGAGACCGGCATGGTGATCCGGCGCTCGTCCCAGGTCCGTACGGTGAGAAAGGTGAGCGTGATCTCCTCGACCGTGCCCCACTCGCCGTCCACCACCACCGTGTCGCCGATCCGCACCATGTCGCCGAACGCGATCTGCAGCCCGGCGAAGAGATTGCCCAGCGTCGACTGGGCGGCGATGCCCGCGACGATGCCGAGGACACCGGCCGACGCGAGCAGCGAAGCGCCGATCGCACGCATCGCGGGGAAGGTCAGCAGCATCGCGGCGACCGCCACCACGCCGACCACCGCGATGACGACGCGCTGGATGAGCGCCACCTGCGTCCGCACCCGGCGCACCCGCGCCGGATCGCGGGTCGTCGCCGCATAGCGGGCGTACGAGGACTCGACGACGGCCGTCGCGATCCGTACGACCAGCCAGGCCGATGCCCCGACGAGCACCAGGGTCAGCAGCTGTCCGATGCCCGTCTTGTGGTCCTCGAGGACCCCGATCTCCGCCTGCCGGAACGTGGCTCTCAGCAGAGCCGTGCACAGCACGACTTCGAGCGGGAGGCGGCATCGGCGCAGCAGCCCCCACAGTGGTGTCTCGGTGTGCCGGGAGTCGGCCCGGCGCAGCATGACGTCGACCAGCCACCCCACCAACAGCGTGAGTACGACCGAGCCGCCGATGACGATCAACGGGCGCAGCACGTTCTCCATGCCCCCGACCGTAGCTGGCACGATGGCCGCATGAACATCATGCTTTTCCATTCGAGCTACGGTCTGCGCCCCGCAGTGGAGTCCGCGGCCGAGCGCCTGCGGGCCGCCGGGCACGAGGTGTGGACGCCCGACCTCTACGAAGGCCGGGTCTTCGACGCCATCGAGGACGGCAGGGCGTACAAGGCCGAAGTCGGCGTGGACGAGCTGCTGAAGCGCGCCATCCAGGCGTCCGCGCCCCACTCCGAGCGCGGCCTGGTGTACGCCGGGTTCTCCTTGGGCGCGGCCGTCGCGCAAACCCTCGCGTTCGGCGACGAGAAGGCCCGTGGGCTGCTGCTTCTGCACGGCACTTCCGACATCGCCGAGGGCGCGACGGTCGACGAGCTGCCGGTACAGCTGCATGTCGCCGATCCCGACGCGTCCGAGCCGCACGACTGGCTGACGGCCTGGTATCTGCAAATGGGCAAGGCCGGGGCGGACGTCGAGGTCCACCGCTACCCGGGGGCCGGGCACCTCTACACCGACCCGGATCTGGCGGACTACGACGATCAGGCCGCGGAGCAGACCTGGCGGGCGGCGCTGGCGTTCCTGGAAACGCTGTAGCTGTAGCGGTTACGAACGGGTGCAGCGGCCGACAGGGTTGTTCGCCGGTGGGTGGCACTGGAGGCTGTAGTCCGCGGAACTGGTGCTCAGATAGCGGCCGATGCAGGTGTTGGGCGAGGTCCGGCCGTGCTGCGCACAGAAGTTGAGCACGGCGCGGCCGTCGGCGAAGGGGCCCGGAGCGTAGATCACCCAGAAGCCGGGCCGCAGGGAGGCGTAGTCGTCGGTGCGCAGGAGGACCGCCTGAGGGATGGACTGGCGGATCTTGTCGAGGCGTTGTTCCCGTACGCCTGTGCCCGAGTCGACGGGCTCGGAGAAGAGCTGCGCGATCCACCGGCCGGATGTGGGTGGCGGCTCGCTCGGTGTGGGCGTGGGTGTGGGCGTCGGGCTCGGAGGCGTCGAGGACGCGCCCGGAGGGGACGTCGTACTGCCGGACGGGCCCGCGGTTCCGCCGGCGTTGTCCTCGCCGGAGCCGCGCAGCGCGAGCACAACCGCGGTGGCGGCGATGACCGCGACGGCCACGGAGATCACGGCGATGAGCACGGGCGTCCGGCTCCGCCGCTGCTGGGGCGGCTGCGGCTCGGTGTGCCCACCCGAATGAGGCCCGCCGGGGCCGCCGGGGCCGTGCCCCGCCGCCGGCCTGCGGGCCTGCGTCGGGGCCTCGGAGCCGCCGGGACCCGAGGCGAGTCCGCCGCCCGGTCCCGTCGTCATCGTCGGCTGTTCCCAGTACGGCGTCGCGCCCGACTCCACCTGGGCCAGCATCGAATCCAGCCGCTCCGCATCGGGTCGCGACGCCGCGTCCCGTACCAACAGGGCCCGAAGCACCGGAGCGAGTGGACCCGAGCGCACCGGCGGCGGCACCGGGTCGTCGAGGACGGCCGCCAGCGTGGCGAACGTCGTCGAGCGGCGCAGCGGGCTGATGCCCTCCACGCACACGTAGAGGACGAGTCCCAGCGACCAGAAGTCGGAGGCCGGGTCGTCGTCCCGGCCGCGAACCCGCTCCGGGGCCATGTACTCCGGCGAGCCGACCAGTTCACCGGTGGCGGTCAGCGACGTCGTGCCCTGGAGCGCCGCGATGCCGAAGTCGGTGAGCACCGCACTGCCGTCCGCCCGCAGCAGCACGTTCGCGGGCTTGACGTCCCGGTGCTGGATGCCCGCCGCGTGCGCTGCACGCAGCGCGGAGAGCACCTGCCGGCCGATGCGCGCCGCCTCGACCGGAGCCAGCGGACCACGGTCCAGCCGGTCTTTGAGCGAAACCCCGGTAATCAGCTCCATCACGATCCACGGATGCGGTTCCGCGTCTACGTCCACGATCTGATGGATCATCACCACGTGCGGATGGCTGAGCCGCGCGAGCGCCCGCGCCTCGCGCAGCACACGCTCGCGCACGGCGTTCGACGCCTCCGCGTCGGGCCTGACCGCCTTGAGCGCGACTTCGCGATGGAGCACGGTGTCGCGAGCCCGCCACACCGTGCCCATGCCTCCGCTGCCGAGCCGCTCGATCAGCTCGAACCGCCCGTCGATCACATCCCCCGGCCTTTGCATGGCGCCAGGCTAGAGGACGGGGCCGGAACTCAGCGCACCGGCTGAGTCACCCGCTCGACCTTCTGCGTGCCGTTCAGCGTCCGGTACGAACGGGCCCACTTGGTGGTCGCGTCCTGCTTCGTCTTGTCGGACAGGACGTAGTAGTCCATCTGCGAACGCTCGGCGGTGACGTCCAGGACGCCGTAGCCGTGGCTGTCCATGTCCAGCCACTTCACATGGCGGTTGGCCGCCTTGACGGCCGCCTGGGCGACCAGCGAGACCGTGCCGGGCGCGACATGGAGGATGTCGTCCAGGTTGTCGGAGGTCACCGAGGTGACCACGAACTCGGTCGCCGCCGATGCCGACAGCGGATACGTCGCCGCCTTGACGGGCACGTCGTTGGCCCATGCCATGTGGATGTCGCCGGTGAGGAAGACCGTGTTCTTGATGCCGCGGTCCGTCAGGTGCTTCAGCAGCTCCTTGCGGTCGTCGGTGTAGCCGTCCCACTGGTCGACGTTGATCGCCAGACCCTCCGTGGGCAGCCCCAGCAGCTCCGCGATGGGCCCCAGCAGATGCGCCGGCAGAGAGCCGAAGGCGACCGGCGAGATCATCACCGAGGTGCCGACCAGCTTCCAGGACGCGTCGGACGCGGCGAGACCCGCCTTCAGCCAGTCCAGTTGCGCGCGGCCGGTGATCGTACGGTCCGGGTCGTCCACGCTGCCGTTGCCGACCGTCGTCTGCTGCGAGCGGAAGGACCGCAGGTCCAGCAGGTGCAGATCGGCGAGTTTGCCGAAGCGCAGCCGGCGGTAGACGGTGCCCTCGGTGGACGCGCGTACGGGCATCCACTCGAAGTACGCCTGCTTCGCGGCCCTGGCGCGGGCCGCGTAGTCGCCCTCGGTGGCCGGCGTGTGGTTCTCGGCGCCGCCGGACCAGGCGTCGTTGGCGATCTCGTGGTCGTCCCAGATCGCGACCAGCGGGTGCGCCGCGTGCAGCGCCTGGAGGTCGGCGTCCGTCTTGTACGTGGCGTGCCGGACGCGGTAGTCGGCGAGGCTGAGGATCTCGTTCTTCGGCGAGTGCTGCCGTACGACGTACTCCTCGGCCGGGTAGCCGCCGGTGCCGTACTCGTAGATGTAGTCGCCGAGGTGGAGGATCGCGTCCAGGTCGGCGCGGGCGGCCAGGTGGCGGTACGCGGAGAAGTAGCCGGACTCCCAGTTGGCGCAGGAGACCACGCCGAAGCGGACACCTGGCGTGGCGGCGTCGGCGGCGGGGGCGGTTCGGGTGCGGCCCACCGGCGAGGTGCTCACGCCGGCGGTGAAGCGGAAGTAATAGGCGGTCGCCGAGCGCAGGCCCCTTACATCCGCCTTGATGGTGTGGTCGGAGGCCGCCTTGGAGGTGGTGGTGCCCTTGGCGACGACGCGGGTGAAGTCCTTGTCCTCCGCGACCTCCCAACTCACGGCGGTGTCGGCGCCGTTGCCGGAGCCGGGAACGGCTTCGGGCGTGGGAGTGACACGCGTCCACAGCAGCACGCCGTCCGGCAGCGGGTCGCCGGAGGCTATGCCGTGCAGGAAGGCGGGGGCCGCCGCGGCAGAGGCCGCGGTGGCGGAGGTGGCGGCCGCGATGACGGGCGCCGCGACGACAGCGGTGGCGGCAGCGGCCTTGACGACCGTGCGGCGGCTGGGAGTTGAGGGGAGTCGACTGGTCACGGCGGAGGAGACTACTGGCCGGTAGGCGAATGGGCGAGCGTTCGGACGAAAGTTCGCCCGCGCATCGGAAACGGTCAACCAAGCCGTTCCCCGGCGGTCGGCGACACGTCACGGACAAACGACAACAACCCGCCCGATAAGGGCGGGTTGTTGTCAGGCGGTACGGAGGCGGCGGGTCAGCCCTTCAGCGCCTTGTCGATCGCGACGGTGTACTGCTCCACCGTCATCGGCGGGTTGTCCGTGCCGTCGGCCGTGAGCTTCTTGCCGTCCATCTTCAGCGTCGGCGTGCCGCCGACCCCGCTCTTGTCGAAGGCCGCCGACATCTTCATCGCCCAGGCGTCGAAGGTGCCGTCCTCCACGTTCTTCTTGAACTCGGCATTGCTCTTGAGCGCCGGGATCGTGTCGGCGACCTCGAGCAGGTACGAGTCCTTGGCGAACTTGTCGTCGCTCTCCTCGGGGTGCCACTTCGCCGAGTACAGCGCGGCCTTGTACTCCGAGAAGGCCTCCGGGCTGACATTGAGCGCCGCACCCAGCGCGCTCAGCGCGTTCTTCGAGCCCTCGCCCGAGTCCGCGTTGTCGATGAACGTGGCGCCGACGTACTTCAGCTTGTACTTGCCGGCGTCGACGTCCTTCTTGACCGTCGTGCCGACCGCCTGCTCGAAGTTCGCGCAGACCGGGCAGCGGGAGTCCTCGTACAGCTCCAGCGTCTTCTTCGCGGTCGCCTTGCCGATGACGACGGTCGTGCCGTTCTCGCCCTCGGTGTTCTTCGGGGCGGTGACGTTCTTCTCGTCCTTCGCCGACTCCCAGTGGCCCGGCTTGTTGGCCTGCATGACGGCGTATCCCACGCCGCCCGCGATCGCGAGGACCAGGACCGTCGAACCGATGACGATCAGCTGCCGGCGCGCCTTGTCCTTCTTGGCCTGGCGCTCGCGCTCCTGGCGCAGCCGCTCGCGGGCCGCCGCCTTGTTGGCCTTGCTGTTACGTGCACTCATGCTCATTCACTCCGTGTGAAGCCGTATCCAGAGGACACGGGAAATACCGGGAAGTACCGAAATACGGAAAGGGGGCCCTGCGGGCTCAGGCGAAGACTGCGGCCGAGCGCGGCGGTCCCCGCCGTCCGACGGAGTGGACCAGCAGGCGGGCGCGGGAGGCGGCGTGGCGGGGCGGCACCGGACGGGCCGTACGCCGGGCGGTGCGCCATGCGGTTCCCGCCGCGGCGACCGCGATCATCAGCGGCCGGAACGCGAAGGCGCCGATCGCGCGCACCAGACCCGACAGCGCGGACTCGCCGCGCCGCAGCCAGGCCGCGGCGAGCAGCCCGACCGTGACATGGGCGGCGAGCAGCAGCCAGGGCATCGCGGGATCGGTGGAGTGCAGCAGAGCGGACGCGCCGTTCTCGGCGGCTGCCACGCCCGGCAGCTGGGAACCGACGCTACCGCCGCACAGCACGTCGAAGCCGACCGAGCGCAGCGAGCCTGCGACCGGCCCGCCGCCCGGTCCGTAGCAGACGTCCTGGCCGGTGGTGAAGACGGTGTCCGCGGCCAGCTCCAGCGGGACCAGCAGGCTCGCGATCCGCCAGTAGCCGCGCTCCCGGCCCGACAGCGCGAACGCGACGGCGAAGACGACCGCCGACGCGGCGGCGACCGTGGTCAGCGGGAGCGGCACCTGTGAGAGCAGCACATGGGAGGCCGCGGACAGCGTCACGACCAGTGCCGTGAAGATCGCTGCCCGCAGCGCCCTGAGCTGCATTCCCGATACGTCCATCACCGGGGAGTGTCCCATGTCTGCCTGAGAGGGTCCTAAACGAATCCGGCCGTCTACAGACCCGGGATCCGACCGTTGCGGAACAGGTCCACAAAGATCTGGTGATCGGCCCGCGCCCGCGCGCCATAGCTGTGCGCGAATCCCACCAGCAGCTCGGCGAAGCCGTCCTCGTCCGCCGCGATCGCCGCGTCGATGGCCCGTTCCGTGGAGAACGGCACCAGCGAGTGGCCGCTCTGGTCGTCCGCGGCTCCGTGCATCGTGGCCGTCGCCCGGCCGAGGTCCGCGACGACCGCCGCGATCTCCTCCGGGTCGTCGATGTCCGACCAGTCCAGGTCCACCGCGTACGGCGACACCTCGGCGACCAGCTGTCCCGTGCCGTCCAGCTCGGTCCAGCCCAGCCACGGGTCGGCGTGGTCCTGGAGCGCGCGCTGCGAGATCACCGTGCGGTGGCCCTCGTGCTGGAAGTACTCCCGGACCGTGGCGTCGGTGATGTGCCGGGAGACCGCCGGGGTCTGCGCCTGCTTCATATAGATGATCACGTCGTTCTCGAGCGCGTCGCTGTTGCCCTCCAGCAGGATGTTGTACGAGGGCAGGCCCGCGGATCCGATGCCGATGCCGCGCCGGCCGACCACATCCTTGACGCGGTACGAGTCGGGCCGGGTCAGGCTGGACTCGGGCAGCGTCTCCAGGTAGCCGTCGAAGGCCGCGAGCACCTTGTAGCGGGTGGCGGCGTCGAGCTCGATCGAGCCGCCGCCGGAGGCGAAGCGGCGCTCGAAGTCACGGATCTCGGTCATCGAGTCGAGCAGCTCGAAGCGGGTCAGCGAGCGGGCGTCGCGCAGCGCGTCCAGCAGCGGGCCCTCGGCGGTGTCCAGCGTGAACGGCGGCACCTCGTCGTTCTTCGCGCCGGTGGCCAGCGCGTGGATGCGCTCGCGGTAGGCGGCGGAGTAGGTCCGCACCAGCTGGCTGATCTGCTGGTCGCTGAGGGCCTTGGTGTAGCCGATCAGCGCGAGCGAGGCGGCCAGTCGCTTCAGGTCCCAGGTGAAGGGGCCGACGTACGCCTCGTCGAAGTCGTTGACGTTGAAGATCAGGCGGCCTTCGGCGTTCATGTACGTGCCGAAGTTCTCGGCGTGCAGGTCGCCGTGGATCCACACCCGGCCGGTCCGCTCGTCCAGGAACCCGCCGCCGTGCTGCTCCCGCTCCAGGTCGTTGTAGAACAGGGCGGCGCTGCCCCGGTAGAAGGCGAACGCCGAGGCGGCCATCTTCCGGAACTTGACCCGGAACGCCGCCGGGTCGGCGGCCAGAAGTTCGCCGAAGGCGGTGCCGAAGACGGTGAGGATCTCCTCGCCGCGCTCTTCAGCCGTGACCTCGCCGGGGTGCGGTACCGACATCGCTGCGTGCCTCCTGGTGCATGACAAATTGGGACAGGGCGCTTCCATCGTCCAACGCATGAAGGTACTCGGGAGTGCCCCGCGGTTGTCAGTGGGGAGTCGTAGACTTCCACGCTGTCCACCCAGACTGCCCGTTGCCCGTCATCCGCCCACCCGTCTCCCGACCACCGCCCCTCATCGAGGCGCAAATGCGCCGCAGTCCTTCTGGAGGCCTTCGCCGTGACAAAGCCGCCGTTCACGCACCTGCACGTCCACACCCAGTACTCGCTGCTGGACGGTGCCGCGCGGCTCAAGGACATGTTCAACGCGTGCAACGAGATGGGCATGTCGCACATCGCGATGACCGATCACGGCAACCTCCACGGGGCGTACGACTTCTTCCACTCGGCCCAGAAGGCGGGCGTCACACCGATCATCGGGATCGAGGCGTACATCGCCCCCGAGTCCCGGCGCAACAAGCGCAAGATCCAGTGGGGCCAGCCGCACCAGAAGCGCGACGACATCTCCGGTTCCGGCGGTTACACCCACGCGACGATGTGGGCGGCGAACAAGACGGGCCTGCACAACCTCTTCAAGCTCTCCTCGGACGCCTATGCGGAGGGCTGGCTGCAGAAGTGGCCCCGGATGGACAAGGAGTCGATCTCCAAGTGGTCCGAGGGGCTCATCGCCTCCACCGGCTGCCCCTCCGGCGAGTTGCAGACCCGGTTGCGCCTCGGCCAGTTCGACGAGGCGGTGAAGGCGGCCTCGGAGTACCAGGACATCTTCGGCAAGGACCGGTACTTCCTGGAGCTGATGGACCACGGCATCGACATCGAGCACAAGGTCCGCGAGGACCTGCTGCGGGTCGGCAAGAAGCTGGGCATCCCGCCGCTGGTGACGAACGACTCGCACTACACGTACGCGCACGAGGCGACCGCGCACGACGCGCTCATGTGCATCCAGACCGGCAAGAACCTCTCCGACACGAACCGACTGAAGTTCGACGGCACCGGCTACTACCTGAAGTCCACGGACGAGATGTACGCCATCGACTCCTCGGACGCCTGGCAGGAGGGCTGCGCCAACACGCTCCTGGTCGCCGAGCAGATCGACACCACCGGCATGTTCGAGGCGAAGAACCTCATGCCGAAGTTCGACATCCCGGCGGGCTTCACCGAGATCACCTGGTTCCAGGAGGAGGTCCGGGTCGGCATGAACCGCCGCTACCCGGGCGGTGTCCCCGACGACCGGCAGAAGCAGGCCGAGTACGAGATGGACATCATCATCCAGATGGGGTTCCCGGGGTACTTCCTGGTCGTCGCCGACTTCATCATGTGGGCCAAGAACAACGGCATCGCGGTGGGCCCCGGCCGTGGTTCCGCGGCCGGTTCGATCGTGGCGTACGCGATGGGCATCACCGACCTCGACCCGATCGAGCACGGTCTGATCTTCGAGCGGTTCCTCAACCCCGAGCGCGTCTCCATGCCCGATGTCGACATCGACTTCGACGAGCGCAGGCGCGTCGAGGTGATCCGGTACGTCACCGAGAAGTACGGCGCCGACAAGGTCGCCATGATCGGCACGTACGGAAAGATCAAGGCCAAGAACGCGATCAAGGACTCCGCGCGCGTCCTCGGCTATCCGTACGCCATGGGCGACCGCCTCACCAAGGCGATGCCTGCCGACGTCCTCGGCAAGGGCATCGACCTCAGCGGCATCACCGACCCGAAGCACCCGCGCTACAGCGAGGCGGGCGAGATCCGGGGGATGTACGAGAACGAGCCGGACGTGAAGAAGGTCATCGACACCGCCAAGGGCGTCGAGGGCCTGGTCCGGCAGATGGGTGTGCACGCGGCCGGCGTGATCATGTCCAGCGAGCCGATCGTCGACCACGCCCCGATCTGGGTGCGGCACACCGACGGCGTCACGATCACGCAGTGGGACTACCCGCAGTGCGAATCGCTCGGCCTGCTGAAGATGGACTTCCTGGGCCTGCGCAACCTGACGATCATGGACGACGCCATCAAGATGGTGAAGGCCAACAAGAGCGTCGACCTGGAGATGCTCGCCCTCCCGCTGGACGACCCCAAGACCTTCGAACTGCTCTGCCGCGGTGACACGCTCGGTGTGTTCCAGTTCGACGGCGGCCCGATGCGCTCACTGCTGCGTCAGATGCAGCCCGACAACTTCGAGGACATTTCCGCCGTTTCGGCCCTCTATCGGCCGGGCCCGATGGGCATGAACTCGCACACCAACTACGCGGAGCGGAAGAACGGCCGCCAGGAGATCACTCCGATCCACCCGGAGCTGGAGGAGCCGCTCAAGGAAGTCCTCGGCCTCACCTACGGCCTGATCGTCTATCAGGAGCAGGTGCAGAAGGCCGCCCAGATCGTCGCGGGCTATTCGCTCGGCGAGGCCGACATCCTCCGACGGGTGATGGGCAAGAAGAAGCCCGAGGAGCTGGCGAAGAACTTCGGCATCTTCCAGGCCGGCGCCCGCAAGAACGGCTTCAGCGACGCGGCGATCCAGGCGCTGTGGGACGTGCTGGTCCCCTTCGCCGGATACGCGTTCAACAAGGCGCACTCCTCGGCGTACGGCCTGGTCACCTACTGGACCGCGTATCTCAAGGCGAACTATCCGGCCGAGTACATGGCGGCGCTGCTCACCTCGGTCAAGGACGACAAGGACAAGTCCGCGGTCTATCTGAACGAGTGCCGCCGCATGGGCATCAAGGTCCTGCCGCCCAATGTGAACGAGTCGCAGTCGAACTTCGCCGCGCAGGGCGACGACGTGATTCTCTTCGGCCTCTCCGCCGTCCGCAATGTCGGTACGAACGTCGTCGACTCGATCATCCGCTGCCGCAAGTCGAAGGGGAAGTACTCCACTTTCCCGGACTTCCTCGACAAGGTCGAGGCCGTCGTCTGCAACAAGAGGACCGTCGAATCCCTCATCAAGGCCGGCGCCTTCGACGAAATGGGCCACACCCGCAAGGGCCTCGTCGCGCACCACGAGCCGATGATCGACAATGTGGTCGCGGTCAAGCGCAAAGAGGCGGAGGGGCAGTTCGACCTCTTCGGCGGCATGGGCGACGGCGATGCCGGTGACGAGCCGGGATTCGGTCTCGATGTCGAATTCTCCGACGTCGAATGGGACAAGTCCTATCTGCTCGCGCAGGAGCGCGAGATGCTCGGCCTCTATGTCTCGGACCATCCGCTGTTCGGCATCGAGCATGTGCTGAGTGACAAGAGCGACGCCGCGATCGCCCAGCTCACCGGCGGAGAGCACGCGGACGGCGCGGTCGTCACCATCGGCGGCATCATCTCCGGCCTCCAGCGCAAGATGACCAAGCAGGGCAATGCCTGGGCCATCGCCACCGTCGAGGACCTCGCGGGCTCCATCGAGTGCATGTTCTTCCCGGCCACCTACCAGCTGGTCTCCACCCAGCTCGTCGAGGACACCGTGGTCTTCGTCAAGGGCCGCCTCGACAAGCGCGAGGACGTGCCGCGGCTGGTCGCCATGGAGCTGATGGTCCCCGACATCTCGAACGCCGGGACGAACGCGCCGGTGATCGTCACGATCCCGACGGTGAAGGTCACGCCGCCGATGATCAGCAGGCTCGGCGAGATCCTCAGCCATCACAAGGGCAACACCGAGGTGCGGATCAAGCTCCAGGGCCCGCGCAAGACCACGGTGCTCCGGCTCGACCGGCATCGCGTCCAGCCGGACCCGGCGCTGTTCGGCGATCTGAAGGTGCTGCTCGGCCCGTCCTGTCTGGCCGGCTGACAGCTTCCTGGCGAGGCATACGGAGAGAGGCATACGGAAGGGGCGCGCCCGTCGTCACGGGCGCGCCCCTTCCGTTCACTGTGGTGCGATGGCGCGAACAGTCGCGGACAGTCGCGATCAGTTGTGGCCGAAGCGCTTCTGGTGCTTACGGGCAACATCTGCCGGGCTGCCCTGGGCCTGCGACTGGGGCTGGGCCTGGGACTCGTAGGCAGTGGTCTTGGCCTGCTCGCTGCCGCGCTCGGCTGCGGACGCCCGGTCCTGCTGCCCGCCCTGCTTGCGATTCTTGTTCTTGGCCATGGGATGCCTCCGTTGGGGATCTAGGGGCCAGGGCCGCGACCAGACTCACATATGGGAGGATACGCCGCATTTTGGATCATTGCGGTGGGTAAGGGGCCCTCGTTGGGACATGCGTGAGGGATCCGCCACGCCGATGATCGAGTTCCGGCCGTTAACCCTCCCGCAGTCGGGCAGACTCGAAGGAAACCCGGAACAATCCCCGGTCCGGAACCTTTTTCCGGTCCGGTCCCTTCTCCGATCCCGAAGTTCCCGAAAGAGGGTGGAACGCGTGGACCGCTGCGTTGTCCTGGTGGACGCCGGATATCTACTGGGCGCCGCCGCGAGCCTGCTCGCCGGGGAACCGGCGCGTTCCCGGATCACCGTCGACCACGCCGCCCTCATCCAGGGCCTGCGCGAACTCGCCGAGGCCGACACGGAGCGCCCGCTGCTGCGTATCTACTGGTTCGACGGAGCTCCCGACCGCGTGCCGCAGCCCGAGCACCGGCGGCTTCGCGTCATGCCGCGTGTGACGGTCCGGCTGGGCGCACTGACCCGCAGCGACGGCCGCTGGGCGCAGAAGGGCGTCGATGCGGCCATGCACGCCGAGCTCACCGAACTGGCCAGAAATCGCGCCTGCTCCGACGTCGTCCTCGTGACCGGCGACGGGGATCTGCTGCCCGGCCTGATGTCCGCCAAGGAACACGGAGTCGCCGTCCACCTCTGGGCGGTGCAGGCCGCCGACGGCGACTACAACCAGTCCGAGGACCTGGTCGCCGAGGCCGACGAGCGGCGAGTGCTCGACCGGGCCTGGATCACCACCGCCGTACGCGCCAAGGAGCTCACCGGAGTCTGCGCACCGCCGCCCGTGCCCCGGCCCGAGATCGCGGCGATCCTCTCCGCGCCGCTGCCCGAGTCCGCGCTCGCCGCCTCACAGGAGCGCGCGGCCGACGCCGTACGGAACGGATCGGGGCCCGCGCCCTCCGAGAACGGCTCCGAACCGGCGGCGGCCCCCGCCACGTCCAAAGGTGTGCCCACGCCCAAGGACCTCGCGAGCCTGCGCGCCCCCGGCCAGCACGCCGCGGTCCCGCCCACCAGTGCCACGCTGCGCTGGTCCTCCGACAAGGGCTGGGTCGAACGGCCCGGCGGCACGGTCGGCGAGCCGCCCGAGACCGCGTCGCTGCCGACGCTGGCCCAGCTCACCAGCGCCGAGCAGCGCTGGGCCGACCGCGAGGAGGACATCACGACCGTCGGCGGTGACCCGTTCGAGGTCGGCCAGGTGTTCGCCCGCCGCTGGATGGAACGGCTGCCGGAGACGGGCCATGTGCAGAAGCTGTCCACCATGTATCCGCGCATCCCGCACCGCATCGACGGCGAACTGCTGCGGTACGCAGCACGTTTCGGTCTGCTGGCGCACAAGGACGACCAGATCGACGAGCACGACCGGTACGCGATCCGGGCCGGATTCTGGCGCGAGATCGACGTACGGGCGGCGGCGGAACACGCCCCGGCAGGGGAGTAGGCCGGGCGACCCCGTAGTCTCGTACCTCGTGAGTACGGTGTGCGTGGTGCGGGAGCTGGTCAAGACGTACCCCGCCGCGCGCGCCCGAAGGGGCACTCCCGCGACGCCGGAGGTGCGCGCCACCGACGGGATCAGCCTGGATGTACTCGGCGGCGAGATCTTCGGACTGCTCGGCCCCAACGGCGCCGGCAAGTCCACGCTCGTACGGCAGCTCACCGGTCTGATGCGGCCGGACTCCGGCAGCGTTCAGGTGCTCGGACACGATCTCGTGCGCCACCCGGAGCGGGCCTCCCGGCTCATCGGCTACCTCGGGCAGGAATCCACCGCCCTCGACGAACTGACGGTCGCGCTCGCCGCCGAGACCACGGGCCGGCTGCGCGGACTGTCCGCGCGCGACGCCCGGGCCGAGCGGGACGGCGTACTGGAAGAGCTCGGCCTGACCTCCCTCGCCGGACGTTCCCTGAAGAAGCTCTCCGGCGGACAGCGGCGGCTCGCCTGCTTCGCCGCGACGCTGGTCGGCGCGCGGCCGCTGCTGGTCCTGGACGAGCCGACCACCGGCATGGACCCCGTCGCGCGGCGCGCGGTGTGGGCCGCGGTGGACCGGCGCCGGGCCGAGCACGGAGCGACCGTCGTGCTCGTCACGCACAACGTCATCGAGGCCGAGACCGTACTCGACCGGGTCGCCGTCCTGGAACGGGGCAAGGTCATCGCCTGCGACACCCCGGCCGGACTCAAGGAACAGGTCGCCGGAGAAGTACGGGTCGAGCTGGTGTGGCGCGACCGGGCGCCGCTCGACGTGCCCGAGGTCGCCGCGCTGCGCGGATCCGCGCAGGAATCCGGACGCCGCTGGGTGCTCAGGCTCGCGCCGGACGAGGCGCGGGCGGCGGTCGCCGCGGTGACCGGGGGCGCGGCGTTCGCCGCACTCGACGACTTCACGCTGGCCACGCCCAGCCTGGAGGACGTGTACCTGGCGCTCGGCGGGAACGCGACGAAGGGGCTGGTCAAGGCGTGAGCATCGTTCCCGCGGAGGCGGTGTCCGGGAAAACCAGCCAGGTGAGAGTGGAGAGCGGGGTCGCGGCGATCGTCGCCGCGCCGCTCGCGCCGCGTGCGCGGCTGCTGCCCGCGCTCGGCGCCGTCTACCGCGCGCAGCTGTCACGCGCGCGGGTTGCCCGGATCCCGCTGCTCTTCGTGGCGACCTTCCAGTCCATCGGGATCATGGTCCTGATGCGTGGCGTCGTCGACGGCGGCGACGAGGCGCGGGCCGTGGTCGCCGGGTCGAGCGTGCTCGTGGTCGCGTTTGTCGCACTCAACCTTCTCGCTCAGTACTTCGGACAGCTGCGGGCGGGCGGCGGGCTCGACCACTACGCCACGCTGCCGGTGCCGCCGGCCGCGGTCGTGCTCGGCGCGGCCGGTGCGTACGCCTCCTTCACCGTGCCCGGCACGGTCGTCACCGCGATCGCCGGCAGCGTGCTGTTCCAGCTGCCGCTGACGCATCTGTGGGTGCTCGCCGCGGTGATCCCGCTCTCCGGAGCCGCGCTCGCCGGACTCGGCGCGGCTCTCGGACTGCTCGCGCCGCGCCAGGAACTCGCCACGCTGCTCGGGCAGTTGGGCATGTCGGCTGCGCTGCTGCTGGGCGTGCTGCCGGCCGACCGGCTGCCGGGGCCGATCTCGTACGCACGTGACTTGCTGCCGTCGACGTACGGCGTCGAGGCCCTCGCCAAGACCTTCGACGCGCGTCCGGACTGGGCGGTCGTCGGACTGGACCTCGCAGTCTGCGCGGCGGTCGGTGTCGTTTCGCTGACGGTCGCGACATGGGCGTACCGGCGTGCGGCGGTCCGGTGAGGCGCTGCTCAGGCACGCCTGGCACCATGGCGGGGTGACAGCACCTCTGACACCGCGACCTCAACCGCCGACCGGCCCCGGCGCCGGTCACGGCCCCGCGCCCATGTACGCCATGCAGGCGGATGACGAGATGAACCCTGACCCGGACTTGAAGACAGACCTGCGGGACGGGGCCATTGTGCTGGTGGCCGTGGCGGTCGCGGGCGTCGCGCTGGGGTTGCTGTGGCTGTGGCTGGCGCCGCGGGTGCCGCTGATCTCCAGCGACAAGGCGGTGTTCCTCAAGGACACGGAGAGCGAGGAGGCGGTGGGCGCGGACGGCACGTTCGCGCTGCTGGCCCTCGGGTTCGGCGCGGTCAGCGCGGCAGCGGTCTTCTGGCTGCGCCGCCGCGGCGGCATCGCGCTGGTCGTGGCCCTGGCGCTGGGCGGCCTGCTGGGCTCGCTGCTGGCATGGGGCATCGGCGTCTGGTTCGGCCCGACGGGCGACGTGGTGGCGCACGCGAGGGCGGTCGGCGAGGGCGTCACGTTCGACGCACCGCTGGAGCTGAACGCGCATGGCGCGTTGCTGGCGTGGTCGGTGGCGGCGATGGTGGTCCATCTCGGCCTGACGGCGCTGTTCGGCCCGAGGGACCCGGAACCGGAATGGCCCCCGTTCGGCCCGCCACCGCCGCCACCGCCACCGCACTAGCCCGGGATACCTGAGCAGTTTCGCGCCCCGGCCGCCCCGAGTGCCGTCCCCGTCGGTACGGGCGGCACTGAGGCGGCGCGAGTGTTCCGGCGGTTGAGGACCGGTTACGCCGGGCGGCGGCCGTGATTGGCTTTGCGGGTGCGCCACTTGCGCTTGCGGGTGCGTTTGGACATGGGGTCGCCTTCCCCTCGGAGTGAGTACCGCGTTCTACGGTCGTAGCCGAGGACCGGCAGAGCGTCGAGACCCTAAACCCGCCCGATCCGCGCCAGCACCGCCGATGTCAGCGTCGCCAGGTCCGACGGCGCGAGTTCGACCTCCAAGCCCCGGCGGCCCGCCGAGACGCAGATCGTCTCGTGGGACGTCGCCGACTCGTCCAGCACCGTGCGCAGGCGTTTGCGCTGGCCCAGAGGTGAGATGCCGCCGCGGACGTAACCCGTCGTCCGTTCCGCGGCCGCCGGGTCCGCCATCGTCGCCCGCTTGCCGCCGACCGCGGACGCGAGTGCCTTGAGGTCCAGCTGGCCCGCCACCGGGACCACCGCGACCGTCAGTTCGCCGTCGACGTCCGCGACGAGCGTCTTGAAGACCCGGTCGGGCGAGACGCCGAGCGCTTGGGCTGCCTCCTCGCCGTACGAGGGCGAGGCGGGGTCGTGGTCGTACGCGTGCACGGTGAAGGCCGTGCCCGCCGCGGTCAGCGCGACCGTCGCGGGTGTGCCGCCGGAGGGACGTGACTTCGCCTTCTTGGCCACGGGAGGGAGCTCCTTCGGGGTCCTTCAGGTTTCTGCGGGTTCCTCAGTTGGGACTCGTCGGCGCCCGGGTCAGATCGACCGCGGGCAGCGACGGAAGATGCCGGATCACCGCGGTCTCCGCGCGCAGCAGCTTCAGTTCCTCGCGCAGCCTCGCCGCCGTGTCCGGCGCCTGCAGCAGCCGTTGCTTCGCCGGAGTGTCCAGTACCGCCGCCGCCGCGACCAGATACGACACCACCGACGGGTCGTCCGGCAGATCCGCGCCCGTGGACAGCGACCGCTCCCGTGCCCCCGCCAGCCGCTTCTGGTAGCTGCGGAAGGCCCGCAGCACACCTTCGGCCAGCGCGCCCGCGCTGTCGCCGGTCTCCTCCGGGATCTCCTCGAGCTCGGCCGTCAGGAACGGACCGCTCGCGTCGACCGAGAGCAGCTTCACCCGCGTCGTACCGGTCGCGAGCACCTCGAAGCTGCCGTCGGCGCGCTCCCGGATCGTCGCCGCGTCCGCGATGCAGCCCACCGGATGAAACGCCTTGAGGGGATCGTCGCCGAAGCCCGCGGACGGACCGCGCTCCGGCAGCGCCGTCGGGTCCGGCATCCCGGGTGCGGTCGTCGCGACCTCGAGGCCGTCGCGGATGGCGACCACGGCGAAGCGGCGCGGCTCGGACTCGTCGGTCTTCAACAGCTCGCGCATCATGGCGCGATACCGCTCCTCGAACACGTTCAAGGGCAGCACGAGGCCCGGGAACAGTACCGAGTTCAGCGGGAAAAGGGGGAGACGAGCGGTGGTCACAACGGTCAAGCCTAATGGTCCGCGGAGCCGCTTCGTCCGGCCCTTGTCCGCGCTCCCGTGCGCACCCTCGTCCGCAGCGGCGTCCCGGACGCGAGCTGGAGCCGTACGCCGTCCCGCGCGTCGAGGAACTGACCGAGCGGATCGTCCGAGAAGTAGCCCCATGGGAAGGATGTGGCGTATGGGCCGATAAGTCGGAACTGCTCCAGTGCCGCCTCCCACCGCCCCCGCCCCACCAGCACGTACGCCGTCAGATTCCGCACCTCGGCCGGCCAGGGATCACCGGCCGCGTAGTCCGCGGAGAGCGTGATCGCCAGATCGGCCGCTGCGTCGATCCGGTCGTCCTGTACGGAGTTGGTGTCCCCGCTCAGCACTTGGGCGAAGGCCGCCCGCACCGGCAGCGCCTGCACCAGCGAGCCCGGCAGCGCGTCCGCCGCCGCCTGCTCGGCGAAGTCGAAGCACTCGCGGTGCGAGCCGTACCACTGCGCGGACAGATACTGCAGCGCCGCGACATGGCAGCCGTAGTGGTGCGAGGAGCGGCGCACCGCCTGCTCCCACAGCGACTCGAAGTGCGTGTGCGTGGCGTGCGTGCCGCGGGCGTGGTCCAGCGAGATCCGCCACGGCACGGGATCCTTCGGATCGCCCTCCGCCGCCGCGTCGATCAGCGGACCGACCTCGCGCAGCCGTTCGGCGCGGGCCGGCGACTCCCAGGCCTTGCGGACCGCCAGCTCCGCCTTGACCACCAGCGCGTCGGGGTCGCGGGGCGCGGCCGCCAGCCAGGAGGTGAGCCACTCGTCGCGGTTGTGTGCGAAGGCGGCGAGCCGCATGACGTACCGGTCGCGGTTCTCCCACTCGGCCGACTCGCGCGTGGTCGCCAGCAGCTTGGCGGCCGGTTCGTACTCGCCGAGCGCGGCCGCGACCAGCGCAGGGCTGAGCCGCTCGTCGGGGGCGTCGAGCAGTACTGCCTGGTCCGGGGGCAGTCCGTCGGCGAGCCGCGGCGTATGGCGGATCATCCGCGCGGTACGGATCATGGCTTGCAGCAATGACATGGTGCGGACCATTGAAAGCTGCAGGTGGGGGCTGCGCCAGAGGGCTGCTGTGAAGCTTTGGTAGGGGCAGAATGGTTGTCCTGGCAAAAGCCAAGAGAGCGTAAAGAAAGTGGCCCGGCCCCGGCGTGACGGGCGGGACTCGCATGGTTGTCGCACCCCGGCGCGCGCCCGGGTTGCGTGTCCGCTCCCTGACGCTCCGGCCCGACGCTCCCGGCCCGCTTCCCGACGCCCCCGCCCGCTCAGCCGCGCCGCAGCAGCCTCGAAGCGCCCGCCGCCACCGTCGTCGCCAGGATCCAGCCGAGCAGCACCAGCGACGCCGATGCCCACTGCCAGTGGCCGTCGAGCCGCCAGTAGCCGTCCTGGCCGAGGTTGATCACCGGCACCAGCAGGTCCAGCGCGTACAGCGCGGCGTTCCACTGCGGATGCTCGTCCTGCTTGATCGGCGCCGGGCTCACCTGCGTGAAGGCCACCGTGCCCATCGCCCACAGCACCGCCATCCACAGCGCCGCCCGCCCGGGCCGGTAGCCGTACGCCACCGTCCAGTCCTGCAGATAGCCCCAGAGCTTCGCGGCCAGCGGCAGCGTCTCGCGGCGGCGGCGCTGCTTGGCGAGCAGCACCTCGCGGGCGTCCGCGTCCTCTCCGCTGTTGCGCAGCACGGTCGCGAGTCGCTCGTACGGCTCCGGGGAGTACTCCGGGGTCGCCGAGGCCACCCATTCGAGCCGGCGGCCCAGCGGGAACTCCTCGTACGGCACGAGGTTCTCGTACACGAAGCCGCCCATCGCGAGGCCGCCCGGACCGGGCCAGCTCGCCGCCAGGTCGATCAGCGTCACCACCTTCGCGCCGTTCAGCACGACCCGGCCCTCCTCGGGCCGCTCCGCGTTGAACCGCAGCTCCGGTGTGGCGATCCGGCGCAGCGAGAGCTCCTCGCGCGAGTTCAGCACGAAGCGCGCCCGGTGCAGATCGACCGCGTCGCCGAACCGGCCGTCGTCGAGGCGCACACCGCCGTGGCACTCGAAGGGCTGAAGCCGGGTGCCGCGCGTCGCCGCGCCGTTGCGGCCGATGCCGAACGGCGGCGTCGAGCCCTGATTTCCGGTGGACTCGCTGACCCAAGCGCCGGTCATGTAGAGCGTCCGCTCCACGCTGAGCTGCGGCGCGTTGAGCGCCCGCCGCTCGGCCGCGGCCCGCAGCCGGCTGCCGCGCAGACTGAGCGAGACCCCGACCTTCGCGCCGCGCAGGCTGAACTCGCCGTAGGTCTCGATCAGTTCGGCCTGTAAGTCCTGGGCGACCGACATGCCGTCCGCGGTGATCGCACGGCCCCGCCGGTCCGGCCGTACATGGATCTGGTTGATCAGCAGATCCGTGCCGATCTGCGCGTCCGTGAGCCGGATGCCGTGCTCGACGCGGCAGCGCGGCAGATGCAGATCACCTTCGGTGCGCAGCCGGGCCGCCTCGATCCGCGGGATCGCGCAGCCGACCATGCGCACCGTGGTGAAGTGCGCCTCGGGCATCAGGATTTCGCTCTCGAACCGGCAGCCGTTCAGCTCGACATAGGGCGCGACGCTGCCGCCCGCGAGCTTGAGCGTGCCGGTGATCTGGACCCCGCGCAGCTTGAGCGCGGCGACCCGGCCGGGCCGCGCGGACGGGCCGCTGAGCAGCAGCCGGGCGACGATGGACGCGCGGACGCTGCGCTCGGGGCCCCAGGGACGCGGTGAGAACGGATCGTTCAGCAGCGGATTGGGATCGCTCAGGTCGTACGTGCTGCCGTTCCTGAAGGCGTTCCACATGCGCTCCTCGGTCGGGCTCAGCCCGTCCGGAGGCCCGTCGTCCAGCGGCTCGGTCACTGCCGCCCCTCCGCATCTTCGCTCGTACAGCTGTTCTTCCCGCTGCGTGACGGACTGAACGCTAGTGGTCATGAACAACATCTGGTGCCGAAGATCGGCCAGTGATGTGTATCAGCCAGTGATACGCGTGACCATCGGCCGAATCCGGTCTGAGAGAATTGGTTCGTGATCTCACGAATCGATCTGCGCGGCGACGCCCTCCCCGAAGGCGGCGCTCTGCGCGACCTGCTGCCCCGTGCTGAGTTCGACGTGGAAGCCGCCCTGGAGAAGGTGCGGCCCATCTGCGAGGACGTGCATCATCGCGGGACGGCGGCGCTGATCGAGTACGCGGAGAAGTTCGACGGGGTCACGCTGGAGCGGATCCCGGTGCCGGCGGCGGCGCTCGCCGAGGCCCTGGAGCAGCTCGATCCCGAGGTCAGGGCCGCACTGGAGGAGTCGATCCGGCGGGCCAGGATCGTGCACCGCGCACAGCGCCGCAGTGAGCACACCACGCAGGTCGTGCCCGGCGGAACTGTGACCGAGAAGTGGGTGCCCGTTCAGCGCGTGGGGCTTTACGCGCCCGGCGGCCGCTCCGTCTACCCGTCCTCCGTGATCATGAACGCGGTTCCGGCGCAGGAGGCGGGCGTCGAGTCGATCGCGCTCGCGTCCCCGCCGCAGAAGGAGTTCGGCGGCCTGCCGCACCCGACGATCCTGGCCGCCTGCGCGCTGCTCGGCGTGGACGAGGTGTACGCCGCGGGCGGCGCCCAGGCCGTCGCGATGTTCGCGTACGGCACCGACGACTGCGCCCCCGCCAACATGGTCACCGGCCCCGGCAACATCTGGGTCGCCGCCGCCAAGCGGTACTTCACCGGCCGGATCGGCATCGACACCGAGGCCGGCCCGACCGAGATCGCGATCCTCGCCGACTCCACCGCCGACCCGGTGCATGTCGCCGCCGACCTGATCAGCCAGGCCGAGCACGACCCGCTGGCCGCCGCCGTACTCGTCACCGACTCCGTGGAACTGGCGGACGCGGTCGAGCGGGAGCTGGAGCCGCAGGTCGCCGCGACCAAGCACGTCGAGGACCGCATCCTGCCCGCGCTGCGCGGCAGGCAGTCCGCGATCGTCCTGGTCGACGGGATCGACGAGGGCCTGCGGGTCGTCGACGCCTACGGCGCCGAGCACCTGGAGGTCCAGACCACTGACGCCGCCGCGGTCGCCGCCCGGGTCCGCAACGCCGGCGCGATCTTCGTCGGCCCCTGGTCCCCGGTCTCGCTCGGCGACTACTGCGCGGGCTCCAACCACGTACTGCCGACCGGCGGCTGCGCCTGCCACTCGTCCGGTCTGTCCGTCCAGTCCTTCCTGCGCGGCATCCACGTCGTGGACTACACGCGGGACGCCCTCGCCGAGGTCACGCACCACGTGGTGGCGCTGGCCGAGGCGGAGGACCTGCCGGCGCACGGAGCGGCCATGAAGGCGCGCTTCGAGTGGAAGGTGCCGAGGGCATGACGGGCATCGACGACCTTCCGGTACGGGACGAGCTGCGCGGCAAGTCCCCGTACGGCGCGCCCCAGTTGGACGTGCCGGTGCAGCTGAACACCAACGAGAACCCGTACCCGCTGCCCGAGCCGCTCGTCGAGCGGATCGCCGAACGGGTCGCGGAGGCCGCGCGCGGCCTCAACCGCTACCCCGACCGGGACGCGGTCGAGCTGCGCACCGAGCTCGCCGCGTATCTGACCCGGACCGGCAAGCACCGCGTCGCCGTCGAGAACGTATGGGCGGCCAACGGGTCCAACGAGGTCATCCAGCAGCTGCTGCAGACCTTCGGCGGCCCCGGCCGTACCGCGATCGGCTTCGAGCCCTCGTACTCGATGCATGGGCTCATCGCCCGCGGCACCGGCACCGGCTGGATCTCCGGCCCGCGCAACGACGACTTCACCATCGACCTCGCGGCGGCCGGGCAGGCCATCGCCGAGAACGCGCCGGACGTCGTCTTCATCACCTCGCCCAACAACCCCACCGGCACCGCGGTCGAGGCCGAGACGGTCCTCGCGCTGTACGAGGCCGCGCAGGCGGCCAAGCCCTCGCTGGTCGTGGTGGACGAGGCATACGTGGAATTCAGCCACCGCGAATCGCTGCTGCCGCTGATCGAGGGCCGGCCGAACCTGGTGGTCTCGCGCACCATGTCCAAGGCCTTCGGCGCCGCCGGACTGCGCCTCGGCTACCTCGCCGCGCACCCGGCGGTCGTCGACGCCGTACAGCTGGTGCGGCTGCCGTACCACCTGTCCGCCGTCACCCAGGCCACCGCGCTCGCCGCGCTGGAGCACACCGATACGCTGCTCGGGTACGTCGAGCAGCTGAAGCAGGAGCGGGACCGGCTGGTCAGCGAGCTGCGGGCGATCGGCTGGGAGGTCACTGAATCGGACGCCAACTTCGTCCAGTTCGGCCGTTTCGCCGACAGCCACGAGGCCTGGCAGAAGATCCTCGACCGGGGCGTCCTGGTCCGTGACAACGGAGTGCCGGGGTGGCTCCGCGTCACCGCAGGCACGCCAGAAGAGAACGACGCGTTCCTCGACGCGGTTCGTGAGCTGAAGAAGGAGTACGACGCATGAGCCGGGTTGGCCGTGTCGAACGCACCACCAAGGAGACGTCCGTCGTCGTCGAGGTCGACCTCGACGGCACCGGAAAGGTCGATGTCGCGACCGGCGTCGGCTTCTACGACCACATGCTCGACCAGCTCGGCCGGCACGGCCTGTTCGACCTCACCGTGAAGACCGAGGGCGATCTGCACATCGACTCGCACCACACCATCGAGGACACCGCGCTCGCGCTCGGCGCCGCCTTCAAGCAGGCACTCGGCGACAAGGTCGGTATCTACCGCTTCGGCAACTGCACCGTCCCGCTCGACGAGTCGCTGGCGCAGGTCACCGTGGACCTCTCCGGCCGTCCGTACCTCGTGCACACCGAGCCCGAGAACATGGCGCCGATGATCGGCGCGTACGACACGACGATGACCCGGCACATCCTGGAGTCCTTCGTCGCGCAGGCGCAGATCGCACTGCACGTCCACGTCCCGTACGGCCGCAACGCGCACCACATCGTGGAGTGCCAGTTCAAGGCGCTGGCCCGCGCCCTGCGTTACGCCTGCGAGCGCGACCCGCGCGCCGCCGGAATTCTTCCGTCCACGAAGGGCGCGCTGTAACCCCATGACCGGCCTCTCCACCATCCTCATCGTCGTCGGTCTCTTCCTCGCCGGCGGTGTGTACTCCTTCTCCAAGCAGAAGATGCCCACGGGCCTGATCGTGCTCCTCGGCATAGGCTCGGTGATGTGCCTGGTCGCCGGCGTCCTGCGGATTCAGGGGATCTGGGAATGAGCGCTGCCAAGAAAGTCGTCGTCTTCGACTACGGATTCGGCAATGTCCGCTCCGCCGAGCGGGCACTGGCCCGGGTCGGCGCGGATGTCGAGATCACCCGGGACTTCGACAAGGCCATGAACGCCGACGGACTTCTGGTGCCCGGCGTCGGCGCGTTCTCCGCCTGTATGGAGGGCCTGAAGAAGGCCCGCGGCGAGTGGATCGTCGGCCGCCGCCTCGCCGGAGGCCGCCCGGTCATGGGCATCTGCGTGGGTATGCAGATTCTCTTCGCGCGCGGCATCGAGCACGGCGTGGAGACCGAGGGCCTGGACGAATGGCCCGGCACCGTGGGCCCGCTGAAGGCCCCGATCGTGCCGCACATGGGCTGGAACACCGTGGAGGCACCCGCCGACAGCCGGCTCTTCGCCGGTCTCGACGCCGACGCCCGGTTCTACTTCGTGCACTCCTACGCCGCCCACGACTGGGAGCTGGAAGTCACCAACCCCGCCATCCGCGCGCCCCAGGTCACCTGGGCCACCCACGGCGAGCGTTTTGTCGCCGCCGTGGAGAACAGCGCGCTGTGGGCGACGCAGTTCCACCCCGAGAAGTCCGGCGACGCCGGAGCCCAGCTGCTGACCAACTGGATCGGAACCCTGTGAGCACCACTCTCGAACTCCTCCCCGCCGTCGACGTCCGTGACGGCCAGGCCGTCCGCCTCGTGCACGGCGAGTCCGGCACGGAGACCTCGTACGGCTCCCCGCTGGAGGCCGCCCTCACCTGGCAGCGCGCGGGCGCGGAGTGGCTGCACCTGGTCGACCTGGACGCCGCGTTCGGCACCGGCGACAACCGGGAGCTGATCGCCGAGGTCGCCCGCGCCATGGACATCAAGGTCGAACTGTCCGGCGGCATCCGCGACGACGCCTCACTGGCCGCCGCCCTCGCCACCGGCTGCACCCGGGTCAACCTCGGCACGGCCGCGCTGGAGACGCCGGAGTGGGTCGCCAAGGTCATCGCCGAGCACGGCGACAAGATCGCGGTGGGTCTGGACGTACGCGGCACGACGCTGCGCGGCCGTGGCTGGACCCGCGACGGCGGCGACCTGTACGAGACGCTCGCGCGCCTCGACTCCGAGGGCTGCGCCCGCTACGTGGTGACCGACATCGCCAAGGACGGCACGCTCCAGGGCCCGAACCTGGAGCTGCTGAAGAACGTCTGCGCGGCCACCGACAAGCCGGTCGTCGCCTCCGGCGGCGTCTCCTCGCTCGACGACCTGCGGGCCCTGGCCTCACTCGTCCCCGAGGGCGTCGAGGGCGCGATCGTCGGCAAGGCGCTGTACGCGAAGGCGTTCACGCTCGAGGAAGCGCTCGCGGCGGTGGCGCCATGACCGACTCGGTACGCCGTATCTCGTCGCAGAGCCCCTGGGAGGAAGCCTTCGGCTACTCCCGTGCCGTGGAGCTCCCGAACGGCCTTGCCCTGGTGTCGGGATGCACCTCCGTGGTCGACGGCGTGATCCTCGACGGCGACCCCTACGACCAGGCGATCACCGCGTTCGGTGTGGCCATCGGCGCGCTGAAGGACCTCGGTCTCGACCGCGAGCATGTGGTGCGCACACGGATGTACCTCACCCACGCCCGCGACGTGGAGGCGGTCGGCCGCGCCCACCGGGAGCTGTTCGGCTCCGTACGGCCCGCCGCGTCGATGCTCATCGTCTCCGGCTTCGTCGACCCGCGTCTGGTCGTCGAGGTCGAGCTCGAGGCGTACCGAGGAGGTGCCGCATGACACTCGCCGTACGGGTCATCCCCTGCCTGGACGTCGACAACGGCCGGGTCGTCAAGGGCGTCAACTTCCAGAATCTGCGGGACGCCGGCGATCCCGTCGAGATGGCCAAGCTGTACGACGCCGAAGGCGCCGACGAGCTGACCTTCCTCGACATCACGGCCTCCTCCGGCAACCGCGAGACGACATACGACGTGGTGCGCCGCACCGCCGAGCAGGTCTTCATCCCGCTCACGGTCGGCGGCGGCGTCCGCTCGGCGGACGACGTCGACAAGCTGCTGCGGGCCGGCGCGGACAAGGTCGGCGTCAACACGGCGGCGATCGCCCGCCCGGAGCTGATCCGCGAGATCGCCGAGCGCTTCGGCCGTCAGGTGCTGGTGCTGTCGGTCGACGCGCGCCGGACCCCGACCGGGTCCTTCGAGGTCACCACGCACGGCGGCCGCCAGGGCACCGGAATCGACGCGGTCGAATGGGCGCACCGCGCCGCGGAGTTGGGCGCCGGCGAGATCCTGCTCAACTCGATGGACGCGGACGGCACGAAGGACGGCTACGACACCGAGATGATCGCGGCCGTGCGCAAGCACGTGACCGTCCCGGTCATCGCGAGCGGCGGCGCCGGACGGCTCGGGGACTTCCCGCCGGCCATCGAGGCGGGCGCGGACGCGGTGCTCGCGGCCTCGGTCTTCCACTTCGGTGATCTGCGTATCTCGCAGGTCAAGGACGCGCTGCGGGAGGCCGGCCACCTCGTCCGCTGAACCGCCCGGGCCGCTCACATACCGATGCCGAGCTTGGCCTCGCGCAGCCGCTCCACCGCCTCCTTGTCGCCCTCCAGGTCCACCTGCGCCACGTTCTGCCGGCCGAGCGTGAACATCGTCAGCTCACCCGGCTCGCCGGTCACCGTCACCACCGGTGTGCCGCGGTGTGCGACCGCCGTCTGGCCGTCCGGGCGGCGCAGCACCATGCCCACCGGCGCCTTGCGGCCCATCAGCCTGGCCGCCTTCTCCAGGCGGGACCACAGCGCGTCCTCGAAGACCTTGTCCAGCTTGCGCGGCGACCAGTCCGGCTGGGCCCGCCGCACGTCCTCGGCGTGCACATAGAACTCGACGGTGTTCGCCGCCTCCTCCACCTGCTTGATCCCGTACGGCGACATCCGCGGCGGTCCCGTACGGATCAGCTGGATCAGCTCCTCGTACGGCTTCTCCGCGAACTCCGCCTGCGCCCGCTCCATGCGGGCCCTCAGCGCGGGGATCAGCTGCCCGGCCGCCGCGTCGGGCCGCCGCTCCCGCACCACCACATGGGCGGCGAGTTCCCGGGTCGTCCAGCCTTCGCACAGGGTCGGGGCATCGGGGCCCGCCGCCTCCAACAGGTCGGCGAGCAGAAGTCGTTCACGCTTCGCATGGGTCGACATGTCCGCCAGCCTACGACCGGGGCGGGTGGTCCGCCCAGTGGACGCACCGCCCGTCACGCGCCCGGAGCACGGCACAATGGCCCTATGACCAGCAGTGTCCCCGCCAGCCCGCTCGATCCCGCCGTCGCCGCCCGCCTCAAGCGCACCGCCGACGGACTCCTCCCCGCCATCGCCCAGCAGTACGACACCGGCGAGGTGCTGATGCTCGGCTGGATGGACGACGAGGCCCTGCACCGCACGCTCACCACCGGCCGCTGCACCTACTGGTCGCGCAGCCGCCAGGAGTACTGGGTCAAGGGCGACACCTCCGGCCATGTCCAGCACGTCAAATCGGTGGCGCTGGACTGCGACGCCGACACGATCCTCGTCAAGGTCGACCAGATCGGCGCCGCCTGCCACACCGGGGCCCGCACCTGCTTCGACGCCGACGTCCTGCCGCTCGGCCAGTAGGGTCGGACGCCATGGATCTCGAGACCTTCCGCAAGCTCGCCGCCGACCGGCGCGTCATCCCCGTCAGCCGCCGCCTGCTCGCCGACGGTGACACCCCGGTCGCGCTCTACCGCAAGCTTGCCGCCGAGCGCCCCGGCACGTTCCTCCTCGAATCCGCCGAGAACGGCCGCTCCTGGTCGCGCTACTCCTTCATCGGCGTACGAAGCGCGGGCACACTCACCGAGCGCGACGGTCGGGCCCACTGGCTCGGCACCCCGCCCGTCGGTGTCCCGGTCGACGGTGACCCGCTGGCCGCGCTGCGTGCCACCGTCGAGGCGCTGCACACCCCGCACGACCTCGCCGCCGGAATGCCGCCCTTCACCGGCGGCATGGTGGGCTATCTCGGCTACGACATCGTCCGCAGGCTGGAGAAGATCGGCCCGGGCGAGCGCGACGACCTCAAGCTGCCCGAGCTGACCATGCTGCTCACCTCGGACCTGGCCGTACTCGACCACTGGGACGGCACCGTCCTGCTGATCGCCAACGCCATCAACCACAACGACCTCGACACCGGCGTCGACGAGGCGCACGCGGACGCCGTCGCGCGGCTCGACGCCATGGAGAACGATCTCGCCAGGCCGCTGGCCTCCGCGCCCGCCGCGCTGCCGCCGTCCGAGCTGCCCGAGTTCACCGTGGAGTGGGGCGGCAAGGATTACCAGGCCGCCGTCGAGGACATCAAGGAACGCATCCGGGCCGGCGAGGCCTTCCAGGTCGTGCCGTCCCAGCGGTTCGAAACCCCCTGCGGCGCAAGCGCGTTGGACGTCTACCGGGTGCTGCGGGCCACCAATCCGTCGCCGTACATGTACCTTTTCCGGTTCGACGGATTCGATGTCGTCGGCTCCAGCCCGGAAGCCCTCGTCAAGGTCGAGGACGGTCACGCGATGGTCCATCCGATCGCCGGGACGCGGCCGCGCGGCGCCACGCCGCAGGAGGACCAGGCGCTCGCCGACGAGCTGATGGCCGACCCCAAGGAGCGCGCCGAGCATCTGATGCTCGTCGACCTCGGGCGCAACGACCTGGGCCGGGTCTGCGAGCCGGGCAGCGTCGAGGTCGTCGACTTCATGTCGATCGAGCGGTACTCGCACGTCATGCACATCGTCTCGACCGTGACCGGCAAGGTCGCCGACGGCCGCAGTGCCTTCGACGTGCTGACCGCCTGCTTCCCGGCCGGCACCCTCTCCGGTGCTCCCAAGCCCCGCGCGATGCAGATCATCGACGAGCTCGAACCGTCCCGGCGCGGGCTGTACGGCGGCTGCGTCGGCTATCTCGACTTCGCGGGGAACTCCGACACCGCGATCGCCATCCGCACCGCGCTGCTCCGCGAAGGCACGGCGTTCGTGCAGGCCGGAGCCGGTGTCGTGGCCGACTCCGACCCGGTCGCCGAGGACACCGAGTGCCGCAACAAGGCGGCCGCGGTGCTCCGCGCCGTCCATACGGCCAACCGGCTGAACGGTCACAACGGGCCGTAAGGGATAGTGGGGGGCGTGAGTGCCGTACCCGTACCCCAGCCGCGCGCCTCAGCCGCCTCCGCTGCCGCCGCGAACAGCGGTCGCCGCAGCCTCGCGGCGGCGCTGTTCCTCGGCGCCGTCGGCGCGACCGTCGTGCTGCTCGCCTCCGGCCAGACCTGGGCCGAAGGCACCGCCGCCGTCGGCGGCGGCAGCATTCCGCTCGACGCCGACGGCAGCGATGTCACCGGCGTCCCGACCGCGCTCGCGATCGTCGGCCTGGCCGCGCTGGTCGCCGTCTTCGCCGTACGCCGCGCCGGCCGGCTGCTGGTCTCCGCGCTGCTCGCGCTGAGCGGCGCGGGCGCTGCGGTCGCCGCCTACCTCGGTGCCTCCGACAGCGACGCCCTCGACGAACGGGCCGCGCAGACCACCGGCGACACCGCCGCCACCGTCGACGCCCTCACGCACACCGCCTGGCCCTACATCACCGCGGTCGCCGGGCTGCTGATCCTGCTCGCCGGCCTGCTGGCGCTGCGGTACGGCAAGCTGTGGCCCGCGATGTCCGGCCGGTACGAACGGGACGGGACGCCCAGGCCCCGCAAGGCCCCGGTCGTCGACCCCGACCGGCCCGAGGACCTCTGGAAGGCCCTGGACCGCGGCGAGGACCCGACGCGCGAAGCGTGACGTCGCATGCGTGACCTCGCGTCCACGGGAGCGCGTGGACGTGGACGCGTGGACGTGACGCACCCCGCATCCGAGCACGCTCCGGCGTACGGGACAATGGCATGTGAGCGTCCGGCTCAGCACAGAGCACCAGCTCACCCCACAGCATCAGCAACGAGGAGCAAACTCATGGCGGGCAGCGCCCACGGACACACCCCGGCCGCCTGGACCGGTGTCACCATCTCCTTCATCGGTTTCTGCATCTCAGGCGTCTTCATGGTCGCGGCCAACCCGCTCGGCTTCTGGGGCGGCATCGTCGTCATCCTCCTCGGCGGAGTCGTGGGCCTCCTCATGAAGGCCGCGGGTCTCGGCATGCCGAAGGAGTCAGCGGCCGTCGCGCACGCCCGGTCGCAGGCCATCACGGCGAGCGCCGTCGCGGAGCCGGCCACGGCGCAGTCGGTCGCCTGACGCTTTCGCGGCAGCACGGGGCCTTCGCGGCCTCACGACTCGAGGCGCAGACCGGCGAATCAGCCGGGCTGCGCCTTTGCGTACCGACGGAGACAATCACGGGGTGGACGCCATGCCTTCCTCGCCTTCCGCGGCGACACCCGCTCCGGCCCCCGGGCCCGCCCCGCTCGCGCGGCGCCTCGCCACGCCCCTGGCCACCCTCGCCGGAGTCGCCGCGGCCTTCGCGTACGTCGGCACGGTCGACCCCAATGAGCCTGGCCACTATCCGGTCTGCCCGCTGCTGAGGGTCACCGGGATCTACTGCCCGGGCTGCGGCGGGCTGCGCAGCGCGCATGCCTTCATCCACGGCGATCTGACCACCGCCGCCGGGGCCAACGCCATGGCGGTCATCGGCTACGGGATCTTCGCCGTGGTGATGCTGGTGTGGCTGATTCGCGCCGTACGGGGTGTGCCGATGCGGTTCGCCGTCGCGCCCGCCTGGTGGTGGTCGCTCGGCGCCGTCGGACTGATCTTCAGCGTGATCCGGAACCTGCCGTTCGGCTCTGCGCTGGCCCCGTGACCGGGCTGACCAGCGCTGCGGCCGGGTCACGAAGTCCCAGGTAGTGGGACGGGCGCCGACCGGATGCGAGCCCGGGGCCATCCTGCGGATACCATCGAGATGGCTGATCCTGAACCATCCCTGAACATCGCTGATCCTGAACCATCACCGTCCCGGAAGGGGGCCGCTCGCGTGAGTGTGCTCGACGAGATCATCGAAGGCGTACGCGCCGACCTCGCAGAGCGGCAGGCGCGCGTCAGCCTCGACGAGCTCAAGGAGCGCGCCGCGAAGGCTCCTGCGGCCAAGGACGGAGTCGCCGCCCTGCGCGGCGAGGGCGTCCAGGTGATCTGCGAGGTCAAGCGCTCCAGCCCGTCCAAGGGCGCGCTGGCCGCGATCGCCGACCCTGCCGGGCTCGCCGCGGACTACGAGGCGGGCGGCGCGGCCGTCATCTCCGTACTGACCGAGCAGCGCCGCTTCGGCGGCTCGCTCGCCGACCTGGAGGCCGTCCGGGCCCGGGTCGACATCCCTCTGCTGCGCAAGGACTTCATCGTCACGGCGTACCAGCTGTGGGAGGCCCGGGCGTACGGGGCCGACCTGGTGCTGCTGATCGTCGGCGCGCTGGAGCAGGAGGCCCTGGTCTCGCTGATCGAGCGGGCCCAGTCGATCGGTCTCACGCCGCTGGTCGAGGTGCACGACGAGGACGAGGTCGAGCGGGCGGTGGACGCCGGCGCGAAGATCATCGGCGTCAACGCGCGCGACCTGAAGACGCTCAAGGTGGACCGCTCCACGTTCGATCGGGTCGCCCCCGAGATCCCGGCGCACATCGTCAAGATCGCCGAGTCCGGCGTGCGCGGTCCGCACGACCTGATCGCCTACGCCAACGCGGGCGCGGACGCGGTCCTCGTCGGCGAGTCCCTGGTCACCGGCCGCGACCCGAAGTCGGCGGTCGCGGACCTGGTGGCGGCCGGCGCTCATCCGGCACTGCGCCACGGACGGAGCTGACACCGCCGTGACCTCCGCGCGCCCCGCCGCCCTCCGCCGCCCTTCGGGCGCGGACGCCTGCGCCCGTCCGGGCCTGGTGGGTGCGCGTGCGGTGCTGCCCGCGCGGGATCCGCACGCGCCGCTGGCCCGTGGCTGCAAGCCGCGCGGCTGCCGGGCGCCGGCGCGGCGTGTGCACGGCCGCCGGGTGAGGTATGTGATCGGCTCGGAGCCGGGCCAGGTCAACGGCATGCGATGGCGCGCGCCCGCGCGCGCCAGCCGCATCCTCCCGTAACTGGGGCTCCGCCCCAGGTCCCAACCTCGGACCCGTCGAGGGCCCCGCGCCCGACCGCCACGCCCCATGGGCGTGCGGCGGAAACCTGTCCTCAGGCTCGGGCTCTCGCCTCGGTTACCCGTAGTTGGGAGCGGACGCCGTCCCGTCCGGGGCGGGGTCCGGGGTCGCAGCCCCCGGTTACGGGAAGCTGCGGGGAGCGGGAACAGAACCCCGGCCACCCGCGCGCACACCCGCGTCCCTGCACCTCACTTCTGGGGCATCGCCCCGACAAGGAGCACCGTCGCCATGTCCAGCGACTTCTTCATTCCCGACCCGGACGGTCACGTCCCCACCCCCCAGGGCTACTTCGGCCCCTTCGGCGGAAAGTTCATCCCCGAGGCCCTCGTCGCCGCCGTCGACGAGGTTGCCGTCGAGTACGACAAGGCCAAGGCCGACCCTGCCTTCGTCGCCGAGCTCAATGAGCTCATGGTCGACTACACCGGCCGGCCGAGCGCGCTCACCGAGGTGCCGAGGTTCGCCGGGCACGCAGGTGGCGCGCGGGTCTTCCTCAAGCGGGAGGATCTGAACCACACCGGATCGCACAAGATCAACAACGTGCTCGGCCAGGCGCTGCTCACCAAGCGCATGGGCAAGACCCGCGTCATCGCCGAGACCGGCGCGGGCCAGCACGGCGTCGCCACCGCCACCGCCTGCGCCCTGTTCGGCCTCGAATGCACCGTCTACATGGGTGAGATCGACACCCAGCGCCAGGCCCTGAACGTGGCCCGGATGCGCATGCTCGGCGCCGAGGTCATCCCGGTGAAGTCCGGCAGCAGGACCCTGAAGGACGCCATCAACGAGGCGTTCCGCGACTGGGTCGCCAATGTCGACCACACGCACTATCTCTTCGGCACGGTCGCGGGACCGCACCCCTTCCCGGCCATGGTCCGCGACTTCCACCGCGTCATCGGCGTCGAGGCCCGCCGCCAGATTCTCGAGCGCGCCGGACGACTGCCCGACGCCGCCGTCGCCTGCGTCGGCGGCGGCTCGAACGCGATCGGACTGTTCCACGCCTTCATCCCGGACGCCGGTGTACGCCTCGTCGGCTGCGAGCCGGCGGGCCACGGCATCGAGTCCGGCGAGCACGCGGCCACGCTCACCGCGGGCGAGCCCGGCATCCTCCACGGCTCCAGGAGCTATGTCCTGCAGGACGAGGAGGGCCAGATCACCGAGCCGTACTCGATCTCGGCCGGACTCGACTACCCGGGCATCGGCCCCGAGCACTCGTATCTCAAGGACATCGGCCGCGGCGAGTACCGCGCGGTCACCGATGACGCCGCGATGCAGGCGCTGCGGCTGCTGTCCCGTACCGAGGGCATCATCCCGGCGATCGAGTCGGCGCACGCGCTGGCCGGCGCGATCGAGCTCGGCAAGGAGCTCGGCAAGGACGGACTGATTCTGGTCAATCTGTCCGGCCGCGGCGACAAGGACATGGACACCGCCGCCCGCTACTTCGGGCTGTACGACGGGGAAGACGCCGCCGTCGAGGCGGACGCGGCCGGCGAGGTCGCCGAGATCGAGGGGGACGCCAAGTGAGCGGCAACATCCAGTTGTTGAGCGACACCCTGGCGCGGGCCAAGGGCGAGAACCGGGCCGCGCTCATCGCCTACCTCCCGGCCGGTTTCCCGACCGTCGACGGCGGCATCGAGGCGGTCAGGGCCGTGCTGGACGGCGGCGCCGACGTGGTCGAGGTGGGCCTGCCGCACAGCGACCCGGTCCTCGACGGGCCCGTCATCCAGACCGCCGACGACATCGCCCTGCGCGGCGGCGTCAAGATCGCCGATGTGATGCGCACCGTCCGCGAGGCGCACACGGCCACCGGCAAGCCGGTCCTGGTGATGACGTACTGGAATCCGATCGACCGGTACGGCATCGAACGCTTCACCACCGAGCTCGCCGAGGCCGGCGGTGCGGGCTGCATCCTGCCCGACCTGCCGGTCGAGGAGGCCGGCGTGTGGCGCGAGCACGCCGAGAAGCACGGTCTCGCCACGGTCTTCGTCGTCGCTCCGAGCAGCAAGGACGCACGGATCGCGAAGATCACGCAGGCCGGTTCCGGCTTTGTGTACGCGGCCTCGCTGATGGGCGTCACCGGCACCCGCGAATCGGTCGGCGCACAGGCCCAGGACCTGGTCCGGCGCACCCGTGCCACCACCGGACTGCCGGTCTGCGTGGGCCTCGGCGTCTCCAACGCCGGACAGGCGAAGGAGGTCGCCGTCTTCGCCGACGGCGTGATCGTCGGCTCCGCGTTTGTGAAGCGGCTCCTGGACGCGCCGGACCAGGCCGCGGGCCTGGCGGCGGTACGCGAGCTGGCGGCCGAACTCGCGCGGGGCGTGCGCAGGGACGCGTAGCCAAAGGCGCGGCCTGCGTTGTGCAGGTTGACGCGCGGCTCGTACGGATCGCTCGTACGGGTGGATCTGGGACCGGGGAGGCGCGTACGTGCCTCCCCGGTTCGTTTGCCGGGATGTGAGCGAGAACCAGGAACGGAGACGGGCCGCGCGCGAGCGGCTCCAGCGGGAACGTGAGTCGGAGAAGGCACGCGAGAAGCGCCGCCGCGTGCTGATCGTGTCGGCGGCGGTGGTCGGCGTCCTCGCCTTGGCCGCCGTCGTCGGCGTGATCGCCGCCAACGCCGGTAAGAAGGATGGCGGTTCGGAGGCGGGTCCGCTGCTCGCACCGGCCGGTGTGCAGGGCAAGGACCAGCTGGCGATCCCGGTGGGCGCGAGCGACGCCCCGTCCACGCTCACGGTGTGGGAGGACTTCCGCTGTCCCGTCTGCGCCCAGTTCGAGAACCTCTTCCGGGAGACCATCCAGGAGCTGGAGCGGGACGGCCAGATCAAGGTCGAGTACAACCTCGCCACGATCATCGACGGGAACATGGGCGGCACCGGCTCGCTGCGCGCCGCCAATGCCGTGGCCTGTGCGCAGGACGTCGGCAAGTTCGTCCCGTACCACGACGTGCTGTACCAGAACCAGCCGCCGGAGACGGACGACGCCTTCGGCGACAACAGCACGCTGATCGAGCTCGCGGGCAAGGTCGACGGACTCGACACTCCGGCCTTCCGCAGCTGCGTGGAGGACGGCAAGCACGACGCCTGGGTGGAGAAGTCGAACACCGCCTTCACCGAGGGCGGCTTCCGTGGCACCCCGACGGTGCTGCTGAATGGCGAGAACATCTTCCCGGCGAAGGGCAGCGAGCAGATCTCCCCGGCGAATCTGAAGAAGTGGGTCGCGGAGGCGAACACGGGCAAGAAGCCGGGCACCCAGCGGCCCTCGGCGCCGCCGAGCCCGGAGTCCTCTTAGAGTCCCGGGGACCCGGCCGACGGCTTCGAGCCGTCGGCCCGGGCCACGCTCGTTATCCAGACGTTGCCCGGGTGGGTTGCCGCGCTTCCCGCCCGGCAAGGTAGCGTCGGACCTGCCATGGAACTTGCCTACATTCCCAGCCCGTCGACCGGAGTGATCCATCTCGGACCGCTTCCGCTGCGCGGCTATGCCTTCTGCATCATCATCGGCGTCTTTGTGGCCGTCTGGTACGGCAACAAGCGCTGGATCGCGCGGGGCGGCAAAGCCGGCACCGTGGCCGACATCGCCGTCTGGGCGGTGCCCTTCGGTCTGGTCGGCGGCCGGCTCTACCACGTGATCACCGACTACCAGCTGTACTTCAGCGAGGGTGAGAACTGGGTCGACGCCTTCAAGATCTGGGAGGGCGGCCTCGGTATCTGGGGCGCGATCGCGCTCGGCGCGGTCGGCGCCTGGATCGGCTGCCGCCGCCGGGGGATCCCCCTGCCGGCCTGGGCTGACGCCCTCGCACCCGCCGTCGCCATCGCGCAGGCCATCGGCCGCTGGGGCAACTGGTTCAACCAGGAGCTGTACGGCAAGGAGACCGACCTCCCGTGGGCCCTCAAGATCACCGAGGGTACGAACCGCGAGGCCGGCCTCTACCACCCGACGTTCCTGTACGAGTCCCTGTGGTGCATCGGCGTCGCCGTACTGGTCATCTGGGCCGACCGCCGGTTCAAGCTGGGCCACGGCCGGGCGTTCGCGCTGTATGTCGCGGCGTACTGCGCGGGCCGCGCCTGGATCGAGTACATGCGGGTCGACGAGGCGCACACCGTGCTGGGGCTGCGACTGAACGTGTGGACCGCGATCGTGGTCTTCGTGCTGGCCGTGGTGTACATGGTGCTCTCGGCGCGGCTGCGGCCGGGGCGTGAGGAGATCGTCGAGCCGGAGAAGCCCGCGAAGGCCGACACGTCGGCCGAAGCCTCGTCGGAGGCTGCCGACGGCGCGGACGCGGCGGACCCCGTCGAGGATGTCGCGGACGGGGACCGGGGCGACCAGGACGAGAAGACGGACGCTGAGTCCGCCCCAAAGGGCTGATCGCGAACGCTGAACGGCGAGCGAGGCCGCCGGAACCCTCGGGTTCCGGCGGCCTCGCCGCGTTCCGCCCCGTTCAGCCGCGATTGCCCGTGAACGGACGCACGACGTACGGACGGACCCGGCCCGGCCGGGCGGCTCAGGTCGCCTACGGCCTCGCCCGTTGGGCGAGAGACAGCGTGCGCCGGGCCGCGGCCACGATCGCGGCGTCGACGAAGCGGCCGTCCGGCAGGGCCAGCGCACCCTCGTCCGTGGCCGCGGCCTTGACGACCTCCTCCGCCGCCTCGATCTCCTCGGGTGTGGGGCGGAAGGCACGCTCGATGACGGGTAGCTGGCGGGGATGGATGGCCGCCCGGCCCAGGAAGCCGAGGGCGCGGCCGTGGGTGCAGGAGGCGTAGAGCGCGTCCAGGTCGCGGATGTCTGGGAAGACGGACTGGGCCGGCGGTGCGAGACCGGCGGCGCGGGCGGCGATCACGATCCGGGTGCGCGGCCAGTCGAGCGAGGTGCCGTCCCGGACGCCGAGGTCGGCGCGGAGGTCCGCCTCGCCGATCGCGATGCCGTGCACGTCCGGATGGGCGGTGGCGATGTCGTAGGCGTGCTCGATGGCGATCGCCGATTCCAGCAGCGGATAGAGCGGAATGCCCGGTGCGAGAGCCGCGATCAGCCGGATGTCAGTGCCGTGTGCGACCTTGGGAACACGGAGAGCACGCAGGCCGGGAAGTCCGGTCAGGGTCTCGATGTCCTGGGGGGAGTTGATGCGGACATGGACCGGGAGAGGCTGAGGGGAAGCGAGAAGTTCGGCCGTGGCGGCCAGGGCGTACTTCTTGCGGTCGGGGGATACGGCGTCCTCGAGGTCGACGATGACGACGTCGGCTTCGGTGGCGAGCGCCTTGCGCACCACTTCGGGGCGGTCGCCGGGGGCGTAGAGATAGGTGAGCGGGGTGATCATAGGGCGCCCTGTGTGCGGAGTGCGGTGATATCGGCCCCGGTCAGGCCGAGTTCGGTCAGGACCGCGTCCGTGTCGGCGCCGTGCGGGCGGCCGGCCCAGCGGATGGCGCCGGGCGTCTCGGAGAGGCGGAAGAGGACGTTCTGCATACGGATGGGGCCGAGCTCGGGGTCGGGGACCTCGGTGATGGTGTCCAGCGCCTGGTACTGAGGGTCGTCCATGACGTCCTGGATGTCGTAGATCGGTGCGATCGCGGCTTCGGCCTTCTCGAAGGCGGCCATGGCGTCGGCGCGGGTGCGCTGTGCGATCCAGCCGCCGACCGCATCGTCGAGTACGTCCGCGTGCTCCGCGCGCCCGGTCCCGGTGCCGAACCACGGCTCGTCGATCAGCTCGGGACGGCCGACCAGCTGCATGACGCGTTCGGCGATGGACTGGGCCGAGGTGGAGACGGCGACCCAGCAGCCGTCCGCCGTGCGGTAGGTGTTGCGGGGTGCGTTGTTGAGGGAGCGGTTGCCGGTGCGGGTCTGTACGTATCCCAGCTGGTCGTACCAGAGCGGCTGCGGACCGAGCACGGTCAGGATCGGCTCGATGATCGCCATGTCGACGACCTGGCCGCGGCCGGTGGCGGTGCGGGCGGTGAGCGCGGTCAGGACGGCATAGGCGGTGGCGAGGGCAGCGATCGAGTCGGCGAGGCCGAACGGAGGGAGGGTGGGCGGGCCTTCGGGCTCGCCGGTGATGGAGGCGAAGCCGCTCATGGCTTCGGCGAGGGTGCCGAAGCCGGGCCGGTGGGAGTACGGGCCGAACTGCCCGAAGCCGGTGACGCGGGTCAGGACGAGACGGGGGTTGGCGCGGCTCAGCTCCTCCCAGCCGAGCTGCCACTTCTCCAGGGTGCCGGGGCGGAAGTTCTCGATGATCACATCCGCGGTGGCGGCCAGTCGGAGCAGGGTCTCGCGGCCGCCGGGCGTGGACAGATCGAGAGTGATGGTGCGCTTGTTGCGGCCGAGCAGCTTCCACCACAGGCCGATGCCGTCCTTGGCCGGGCCATGGCCACGGGACGGGTCGGGCCGGGTGGGGTGCTCGACCTTGATCACCTCGGCGCCGAAGTCGCCGAGCATGGTGGCGGCGAGCGGACCGGCGAAGAGAGTGGCCAGGTCGAGCACACGCAGCGGCTGCAGGGGAGCGGGTGTTGAGGGCTCGGAGGGCTCCGAGGGTTGCAAGGCCTGCGAGGCCTGCGAAGGATCGGAGGGCCGCGAGGGCTGCGCGGAGGGAGGCGTCGTCGGCGTCATGAGGCAGTGTCGATCTCGGAGCGGTACGGCATGGAGGTGGACGCGCCCGCACGCTGGACGCACAGGGCGGCCGCGGCGGAGGCCCAGCCGAGGGCCTGGCGCACGGGTTTGCCCTCGCCGAGCGCGACGGCGAGCGCACCGACGAAGGTGTCACCGGCTGCGGTGGTGTCCACGGCGGTGACCCGGGGAGCGGGGACGGTGAGGGGGTCGGCGTCCCGGCTCGCGTACAGGCTGCCCGCCGAGCCGAGCGTGATCACCACCTCGGGGACCTGACGCAGCAGTGCCTCGGCCGCACGGTGCGGGTCGGCGACTCCGGCGAGCGTCGCCGCCTCGTGTTCATTGGGCACCAACAGGTCGGTGGCGGCGAGGAGTTCGGGAGGCAGCGGCTGGGCGGGAGAGGGGGTGAGCACGGTCCGTACTCCGTGGCGGCGCGCGGCCTGTGCGCCGTCGAGGACGGCGCTGAGCGGGAGTTCGAGCTGAAGGAGGAGTGTGTCGGCGGTGGCGATGAGGGCTTCGTCGCCGGGGGCGAGTGCGGTGACGGTGCCGTTCGCGCCGGGGATCACGACGATCGCGTTGCCGCCCTCGTCGTCGACGACGATGTGGGCGGTGCCGGAGGGGCCTTCCGCCGTGCGCAGGAGATCGGTGTCGACGCCGGAAGTGACGAGCGTCTGGCGCAGGCGCCTGCCGAAGTCGTCCGATCCGACCGCGCCGATCATCGCGACGTCACCCCCGGCGCGGGCGGCGGCGACGGCCTGGTTGGCGCCTTTGCCGCCGGGGATCGTACGGAACTCCCGTCCGGTGACGGTCTCGCCGCGTTTCGGCGGGTGCGCGACGTAGGCGACGAGGTCCATGTTGGTACTGCCGAGCACCGCGATGAAGGTCATGGGCGGAGCGCCTCCTGGTGTGTGAGCCGGGCGAGCGTGTCGAAGCCGATGCCGTTGAAGTCGGCGACGGAGGTGGCGAGACGGTTCTTGAGCGGAGCGGTCCAGCGGTCGGGAAGCGCGCCGGGATCACCGGCGAGCAGTCCGGCGACGGAGCCGGCGGTCGCGCCGTTGGAGTCGGTGTCCCAGCCGCCGGAGACGGCGCGGCAGATGGAGCCGGTGAAGTCGCCGTCTGCGTGGGTGAGGGCGGCGGAGAGGAGGGCGGCGTTCGGGATGGCGTGGACCCAGTGGTAGTGGCCGAGTGCGTAGTGGAGCCGGTCCACGACGGTGTCGAAGTCGGTGTGCGCGGAGGCGGTTTCGATGCCGAGGCGGACGGCGTCGGCGAGCCGTGAGTGCGGCGGGACGACGGTGAGGCCGGTGGCGAGGGCGCGGTGCACGTCACGGGTGCCGGCGGCGGCGGTGGCGATGACGGCGGCGACGAACATCGCGCTGTAGACGCCGTTGGCGGTGTGGGTGAGGGTGGCGTCGCGGTGGGCCTGGGCCGCGGCGGCCGCGGGGTCGCCGGGATGGGTCCAGCCGTGCAGGTCGGCGCGGATCGCCGCGCCGATCCACTCGCGGAACGGGTTGTGGTGGCGGGCGGTGAGCGGTGGTTCGAGGCCGGAGAGCAGGTTGCGGTAGGCGACACGCTCGGCGGTGAACGTACGGCCCGCGGGCAGTTCGTCGAGCCAGAGCCGGGCGACGTCGGTGGTGCTGAAGTCCCTTCCGTGGCGCTGGAGGAGCAGCAGATTGAGCAGCGGGAAGTTGAGGTCGTCGTCCTCGGGCATGCCGTCGATGTTCTCGGCGAGCGACGTCGGCGCGGAACGGCGGTTCCACGGATGGGCGTAGAGCAGTTCGCCGGGTACGCCCTTGGCGGTGAACCAGGTGGCCAGGGGCCAGTTGCCGGTGGCGCGGGCGAGGGCTCGGACGGCGTGGAGCGGAAGCTTCTCGACGGGCTTGCCGAGCAGGCACCCCACGGCGCGCCCGAGCCAGCCGGCGTGCAGCCGCGGCAGCAGGGCTCCGCGTGCCGTGGTGTGCGGCAGGGGCCAGGTAGGGCAGGTCGCCCGGACGGCCTTGAGGGATGTCGGCTCGTGCTGGGTCAACGGGGAAGGGAGGTTGGCCAGTTCGTCGAGAAGGCGGGTGGCCAGGGCGCGCAGTTCGGGCGAGGCGGAGGTGGTGGAGGCACCGGCGAGGGGTGGGGGCGGGGGGCCGCCCGCGGCGGTCCACCTGGTGCGGATCGCGCGGGCGTCCCGGCCGTCCTCCGTGGCCTGGCGCAGTTCGTGCCCCACCAGGTCCTCCGGCTGGACCCAGGTGAGCCGCAGGCCGGTCATCGTGCGCCCGTCAGGCTTGCGAACGCCGACTCGTGGGCGCGCCGGCGCTCCCTGTCGCGGGTGAAGATGTCGCGGGTCACTGTCGCCAAGTCGCTCGCCGGAGCGTGCAGATCCAGGCGGCTGGCCTCGGCCACCGTCTTCGCCCAGTCCTGCGGGATGTCCGCCTCGCCCCGGAGCGCGCCCGCCATCGCACCGGCCATCGTCGCGATCGAGTCGCAGTCGCGTCCGTAGTTCACCGCGCCGAGGACCGTACGGCGGTAGTCGCCGCCGCCGACCACCAGCATGGCGAGCGCGATCGGCAGCTCCTCGATGGAGTGGAGCCGGGAGGGCCGGCGGGCGGCCAGGGACGGGGCGCGGTAGTCCGGGCCGACGGTGTCGAAGGGGGCGACCGCGGCGCGGAGCGGGGCCAGCGCGGACTCGAAGTCCGTGTGCCGCGCGGCGACTTCGGCGACCTCCTCGATCGCGGCGCGCGTGCCGTCCTTCGCCAGGGACAGCGTGGTGTCGACGACCGTCGTGGGCGTCGCGCCGGGCAGACAGGCCGCCGCCACCGCCGCCGCGAACACGCCCGCTGCCTCCCGCCCGTACGAGGACTGGTGCGCGCCGGCGACGTCGAGGGCCTCGGCGTACGCGGCCGCCGGGTTCGCCGCGTTGACCAGGCCCACCGGGGCCATGTACATCGCCGCGCCGCAGTTGACGATATTGCCGACGCCCGCCTCGCGCGGGTCGTTGTGGCCGTAGTGGATACGGGCCACGAGCCACTTCTCGGCGAGGAAGATCCGCTGCAGGGGCAGCGCCTCGGCCTCGAGTTCCGGGATCCAGCGGGGGTTGGTGACCAGGTCGGGCACCAGATGGTCGGCGACGGCGTACGCGTCGAGATGGTCGCGGACTGCCGCGTACACCCTGACCAGCGCGTGGGTCATGAGGGTGTCGTCGGTGATGTGGCCGTCGCCCTTGTGGTACGGCGCGATGGGGCGGGCGGTGCGCCAGTTCTCGCCGTGCCACGGGCCGACGATGCCGTGGACGCGGCCGCCGTGCCGCTCGGTGATCTGCTCGGGGCTGTAGCCCTCCACCGGGCCGCCGAGCGCGTCACCGACGGCCGCGCCGACCAGGCTCCCGGTGATCCGGTCATCGAGTGAGAGCGTCTCGAGTGTCGTCGTCATGCCGGAATTGTCCACCCGGCGCGGTCAGTTCCGTGTGTGCGAGCAGCCCGGCGAGTTCCACGAGATCGGTGCCGGCGAGACGGGGCAGCGCGCAGCCCGCGAGGGTGCGGCAGGCCTCGCGCCAGGTGGCGGGCACGGCGTCGCCGCCGCCGAGTGCGCCGGTCAGCGCGCCGACGAGCGCGGGCGCCGAGTCGGCGACCCGGGACAGACAGGCCGCGGCGGGCACCGCGTCGGCGAGTTTGCCGCGGGCGGCGGTGGCGACGGCGAGAGCGACGGGGACGGTCTCCGCGGCGGCGATCCCATAGCTGTAGACATGGTCGACGATCTGGTGCTCGAGCAGCGGTACGAGGTCGAAGGCGGCGTCCGCGTCGCGGGCGAGCTTGACGGCGTGCCGGGCGTTGCGGCCGATCTCGGTGGCTTCGGGCAGTTCGGCGAGGGCGGCGTCGACGGCGGCGTCGACGTGAGCGCCGTCCAGCGCGACGGCGACGGCCGCGGCCATGGCGCGCGCGCCGTGCACTCCGTCGCCGTCCTGGGTGTAGCGCGCGTCGAACTCGGCGAGCGCGGCGGCCGCGGCGGGGTCGCCGGGGTGGACGACGGCGAGCACGGCGGCCCGTACGCAGGCGGCGTCGTCGAAGTAGTGCGGATTGTCGTGCCCGGTGGCGGGCGGTCGCAGTCCGGTGGCGAGATTGCCGAGTCCGGCGCGTACGGAGATCCGGGCGCGGAGGTGGAGCACGGCCGACTCGACCTCGGGCGCGCGGTCGGCGGCCGCGGCGACCTCGCTGGCCAGGGAGTTCCAGGCGAGATCGACGGCGGCACGCATCCGGCGGCCCGGCGCGAGCCCGGCGAAGAGGTGGCCCGCGGCGGTGAGCACGGTCTCGGCGGCGAAGGCGGCCCACTCGGCGTCGTCGGAGGGGCCCAGGCGCAGCGGCTCGGGCGGCTGGTTGAGGGCGATGGGCACGGGGAGGGTGGTGGTCGCGTTCTGCTCGGCGAAGGTGTCGAGCTCCCGCGTGAGCCGCCGGGTCCACTCGGGCATCCGTGCGGCCCGGTGCCGAGCGGCGGGCCAACCGGCGGCGTCTCCGGCGGCGAGCCCGAGGAGCAGCCCTTCGATGCCGCGCGTGGGGCGAAGCCTCCGGGCCCGGTCCGTGGGGCGAAGTCCTCCGGCACGGTCCGGGCCGGGCGCGGAAGTGCCCGGGACCGCGGGGTCGCGCGAGGGCGCGGTCATGACGGCGCCTGCGCGTCGTCGTCCGGTGTCAGGAGGTCCGCGATGTCCAGGATGTGGTGGCCCGCCATCGACGGGAGGCAACTGCCGCGGACCGGGCCGATGGCCGAGGACCATTCAGGAGGGATGGCCGAGGCTCCGGAGACCGCGCCCGCCAGCGCGCCCGCCACCGCCGCCGTCGTGTCCGCGTCGCGGCCCATGTTGACCGCCGTCAGGACCGATGCACGGAAGTCGCCGCGCGCCGCGGCGAAGGCGCCGAACGCCAGGCCCACCGCCTCCGGCGCCAGGTCCGTCCACGGGTAGCCGCCGATCACCACCGACGAGCGGACCGCGCGTTCCATCGCCAGGGTGTCCGCGTGGCTGCGCTGGGCCGTCACCACCGCACGGCGCAGCGAGCGCGCCGTCCACGAGTCCATCGGGACCACCGACAACGCAGCGCCGATCACTCCGGCCGGCCCCGCGCCCGTCATCGCCGCCGCCACGCCCGCCGCCACCGATTGGCCGCCGTAGATGCCTTCGCCGTCGTGGCTGACGCTGCCGTCGATGGCGACCAGGCGCGCGGCCTCCGCCGGGCGGCCCGCCGCGAAGACGCCGAACGGGGCCGCCCGCATCGCGAGTCCGTCGCTCCAGGCGTGGCGGTGCTGCGCGGAGATGGGGGCGGCCAGCCCGCGGCGGAGGTTTTCGAGGGTGCCGCGTTCGCTGAATCCCGCTCCGCGGAACGGGCCTTCGTCCAGATCCGCGATCCAGTGGTGCCATGCCGCCTCGACATGCGCCACGGTCAGCGCCGAGCCGTGCCGCGCCAGCAGGAGGCCGGAGAAGATCGCGTACTCCGTGTCGTCCGTACCGGCCGGGTCGTCGTTCACAAAGCCCTCGATACGGCCCCACCGGCGGCGGATCTCGGACGGGCGCAGATTCTCCGCCGGTGCGCCGAGCGCGTCGCCGACCGCGAGGCCGAGCAGCGCACCGCAGGCCCGCTCCCGCAACACCGACGGAACAACCGATGCCGGACCTGGGGCGTGCTCGGAAGGATCAGAGGGATTGCATGCAATCAACTCCATGGGGCGGGCCTCTTTCGCGTGCACCGAGCCTGTTCATGCATCTGTGCCACACGCGGACCGCGGCGAGTCTGAGAAACGCCTCTGTCACCCGTTCTGCCATCTGTCGAGCAATCACCTCCGACCCAGGTAAGTACGGCCTGCCTTGCTGGCGAGCCCCTTACATTCGGCGTAGTTTCAAAGGTGTTGGGGGAGGGCGGAACACCGGTTCCGCGGTATGACGCTGCCCGCGCACACCATCAAGGGGAGAGCTGTGTCCATCATCGAAACCGAGGCGACGCTTCACGAGGCGCACCGCGACAACCACACCCACCGTGATGTCAACGGCGGCTGGCTGCGCCCCGCCGTCTTCGGCGCGATGGACGGGCTGGTCTCCAACCTCGCCCTGATGACCGGTGTCGCGGGCGGTTCGGTGTCCCAGCAGACCATTGTCATCACCGGGCTCGCCGGGCTGGCCGCGGGCGCGTTCTCCATGGCGGCCGGCGAGTACACCTCGGTCGCTTCCCAGCGCGAGCTCGTCCAGGCCGAACTGGACGTGGAGCGGCGGGAGTTGCGCAAGCACCCGGTCGACGAGATGGAGGAGCTCGCAGCCCTCTACGTGGCCCGCGGCGTCGAGCCTCCGCTCGCCCGCGAGGTCGCGATGCAGCTGTCCAAGGACCCCGAGCAGGCCCTGGAGATACACGCCCGTGAGGAGCTCGGCATCGACCCGGACGATCTTCCGTCGCCGGTCGTGGCCGCGGTCTCGTCGTTCGGCGCGTTCGCGCTCGGCGCGCTGCTGCCCGTGCTGCCGTATCTGCTCGGCGCCACCGCCCTGTGGCCCGCCGTGCTGCTCGCGCTGGCCGGTCTGTTCGCCTGCGGTGCGCTGGTCTCGCGGGTGACCGCGCGCGGCTGGTGGTACAGCGGACTGCGCCAGCTGGCGCTCGGCGGCACGGCGGCGGCCCTCACGTACGGTCTCGGCGCCCTGTTCGGCGCGGCACTGTGACCCGGAGCCGTCGGTAACCTCCCGGCCCCGTCGTCGAAGCGTCGGCCCCGCACAATGGGGCCGGCGCTTCTCCGTGCGGACGGCTCCACCCGCACGTCCCCGCAGTTTGTGACGTACGTCCCCTCCGCGGATCCCGCTTCCGGTGAGACACTATGCGAGGCGCTACATAAGTAGTCGTTACTACGCGGTTTCGAGCCCTTGATCACCGGGCATGAGCCGGAAGCGCTGTGGGCAATGAAGCCCGCCTGCGACGGTCCCGCGGATACCGATCTGTCCGGCGGCGACCCACATCAACTGCCTCGTGCGGTGTCCGCATGTTGGAATGAGCTATCCGCTTCCCGAGAATCACTCCATCATGTAACCTGCACGAAATTTCGCGGAGGGCCAACGTCGTCCCTCGGCACTTGCATATGCCACGACGACGACGGGAGAGCCGATGCGTTCCGACGCCTGGTCGCCCATGGACGGTCGCCCCGCTCCGCAGGGGATGTACGACCCCCGTAACGAACACGACGCATGCGGCGTCGGGTTCGTGGCCACCCTCACCGGTGTTGCCAGCCATGAGCTGGTCGAACAGGCGCTGACCGTACTCCGGAATCTCGAGCACCGGGGTGCCACCGGCTCCGAGCCCGACTCGGGTGACGGTGCGGGCATCCTGCTCCAGGTTCCGGACGCGTTCCTGCGCGAGGCAACCGGATTCGAGCTCCCCGAGGCCGGCTCGTACGCCGTCGGCATCGCCTTCCTGCCCGCCGAGGACAGCACGGAAGCCGTCTCACGTATTGAGACGATCGCCGCCGAAGAGGGCCTCACCGTCCTCGGCTGGCGCGACGTTCCGGTCACGCCGGATCTGCTCGGCAACGGCGCCCGCGGCACCATGCCCGCCTTCCGCCAGCTCTTCGTCTCGGACGGTACGAGCACGGGCATCGCCCTCGACCGCAAGGCCTTCGTCCTGCGCAAGCGCGCCGAGCGCGAGGCCGGTGTCTACTTCCCGTCGCTCTCCGCCCGGACCATTGTTTACAAGGGCATGCTGACGACCGGGCAGCTGGAACCCTTCTTCCCGGACCTCTCCGACCGGCGCTTCGCCACCGCCGTCGCGCTCGTCCACTCGCGGTTCTCCACGAACACCTTCCCGAGCTGGCCGCTCGCCCACCCGTACCGTTTCGTCGCGCACAACGGCGAGATCAACACGGTCAAGGGCAACCGCAACTGGATGCGCGCCCGCGAGTCCCAGCTCGTCTCCGACCTCTTCGGAGAGGAGGAGCTGGAGCGGATCTTCCCGGTCTGTACGCCCGACGCCTCCGACTCCGCCTCCTTCGACGAGGTCCTGGAGCTGCTCCACCTCGGCGGCCGCTCGCTGCCGCACAGCGTCCTGATGATGGTCCCGGAGGCGTGGGAGAACCACGAGTCCATGGACCCGGACCGGCGCGCCTTCTATCAGTTCCACTCCACGATGATGGAGCCCTGGGACGGCCCGGCCTGTGTCACCTTCACCGACGGCACCCAGGTCGGGGCGGTCCTCGACCGTAACGGACTGCGCCCCGGCCGCTACTGGGTCACCGACGACGGCCTGGTCGTCCTCTCCTCCGAGGTCGGCGTCCTGGACATCGATCCGGCCAAGGTCGTCCGCAAGGGCCGCCTCCAGCCCGGCCGGATGTTCCTCGTCGACACCGCCGAGCACCGCATCATCGAGGACGACGAGATCAAGTCGGGCCTTGCCGCCGAGATGCCGTACAAGGAGTGGCTGGAGGCCGGTGAGATCGAGCTCGAGGATCTGCCCGAGCGCGAGCACATCGTCCACACCCACGCCTCCGTCACCCGTCGCCAGCAGACCTTCGGCTACACCGAGGAGGAGCTGCGCGTCATCCTCGCGCCGATGGCCACCACCGGCGGCGAACCGCTCGGCTCCATGGGCACGGACTCGCCGATCGCGGCGCTGTCCGAGCGGCCCCGGCTGCTCTTCGACTACTTCACCCAGCTGTTCGCGCAGGTCACCAACCCGCCGCTGGACGCCATCCGCGAGGAGCTCGTCACCTCGCTGCGCTCCTCGCTCGGCCCCGCGGGCAACCTCCTGGAGCCGACCGCGGCCTCCTGCCGCAGCGTCACGCTGCCGTTCCCGGTGATCGACAACGACGAGCTGGCCAAGCTCATCCACATCAACGCCGACGGCGACATGCCCGGCATGAATGCGGCGACGCTCTCCGGCCTCTACCGCGTCTCCGGCAGCGGCGACGCGCTGGCGGCCCGTATCGAGGAGATCTGCGCCGAGGCCGACGCGGCCATCGAGGACGGCGCCCGGCTGATCGTCCTCTCCGACCGCCACTCGGACGCCGAGCACGCGCCGATCCCGTCGCTGCTGCTCACCTCCGCCGTGCACCACCACCTCATCCGCACCAAGCAGCGCACCCAGGTGGGTCTGCTGGTCGAGGCCGGCGATGTGCGCGAGGTGCACCATGTCGCGCTGCTCATCGGTTACGGAGCGGCCGCGGTCAACCCGTATCTGGCGATGGAGTCGGTCGAGGACCTGGTCCGCGCCGGCACCTTCATAGAGGGCCTGGAGCCCGAGAAGGCCATCCGCAACCTCATCTACGCCCTGGGCAAGGGCGTCCTGAAGGTCATGTCCAAGATGGGCATCTCGACCGTCGCCTCCTACCGCGGCGCCCAGGTCTTCGAGGCCGTCGGCCTGGACGAGGCCTTCGTCGAGAAGTACTTCAACGGCACCGCCACGAAGATCGGTGGAGCCGGACTCGGCGTCGTCGCCGAGGAGGTCGCCGCCCGGCACGCCAAGGCGTACCCGGCGTCCGGCATCTCCGCCTCGCACCGCGCGCTGGAGATCGGCGGCGAGTACCAGTGGCGTCGCGAGGGCGAGCCGCATCTCTTCGACCCGGAGACGGTCTTCCGGCTGCAGCACTCCACGCGCTCGCGCAGCTACGACATCTTCAAGCAGTACACGGACCGGGTGAACGAGCAGTCCGAGCGGCTGATGACGCTGCGCGGCCTGTTCGGCTTCAAGTCGCAGGAGCGGCAGCCGATCTCCATCGACGAGGTCGAGCCGGTCTCCGACATCGTCAGGCGCTTCTCCACCGGCGCGATGTCGTACGGCTCCATCTCCCGCGAGGCGCACGAGACCCTCGCCATCGCCATGAACCGGCTGGGCGGCAAGTCCAACACCGGTGAGGGCGGCGAGGACGCGGAGCGCCTGTACGACCCGGAGCGCCGGTCCTCCATCAAGCAGGTCGCCTCCGGCCGCTTCGGCGTGACCTCCGAGTACCTGGTCAACGCGGACGACATCCAGATCAAGATGGCGCAGGGCGCGAAGCCCGGCGAGGGCGGCCAGCTGCCCGGCCACAAGGTCTACCCCTGGGTCGCCAAGACCCGGCACTCGACCCCGGGCGTCGGCCTGATCTCGCCGCCGCCGCACCACGACATCTACTCCATCGAGGATCTGGCCCAGCTGATCCACGACCTCAAGAACGCCAACCCGGTGGCCCGCATCCACGTGAAGCTGGTCTCCGAGGTCGGCGTCGGCACGGTCGCCGCGGGTGTCTCCAAGGCACACGCCGATGTCGTCCTGATCTCCGGCCACGACGGCGGCACCGGTGCCTCGCCGCTGACGTCGCTGAAGCACGCGGGCGGTCCCTGGGAGCTCGGCCTCGCCGAGACCCAGCAGACGCTGCTGCTCAACGGCCTGCGCGACCGCATCGTCGTGCAGACCGACGGCCAGCTGAAGACCGGCCGCGATGTGGTCATCGCCGCGCTGCTGGGCGCCGAGGAGTTCGGTTTCGCGACCGCGCCGCTCGTCGTCTCCGGCTGCGTCATGATGCGCGTCTGCCACCTGGACACCTGCCCGGTCGGCATCGCCACACAGAACCCGGTGCTGCGCGACCGCTTCTCCGGCAAGGCCGAGTACATCGTCAACTTCTTCGAGTTCATCGCCGAAGAGGTCCGCGAGATCCTCGCCGAGCTGGGCTTCCGTACGATCGAGGAGGCCGTCGGCCACGCCGAACTCCTCGACACCGAGCGGGCGGTCAACCACTGGAAGGCGCAGGGCCTCAACCTGACCCCGCTCTTCCACGTGCCCGAACTGCCGGACGGCGCGGTGCGCCACGCCCTGATCGAGCAGGACCACGGCCTGGCCAAGGCACTCGACAACGAGCTGATCGAGCTCGCCGCCGAAGCGCTGAAGGCCGACTCCGCCGAGGCCGCCCAGCCGGTCCGCGCGCAGATCGCCATCCGCAACATCAACCGCACCGTCGGCACGATGCTCGGCTACGAGGTGACGCGGAAGTTCGGCGGCGAGGGCCTGCCCGACGACACCATCGACATCACCTTCACCGGTTCCGCGGGCCAGTCCTTCGGCGCGTTCGTGCCGCGCGGCATCACGCTGCGCCTCGAGGGCGACGCCAACGACTATGTCGGCAAGGGCCTCTCCGGCGGCCGTGTGATCGTCCGCCCGGACCGCGGCGCCGACCATCTCGCCGAGTACTCGACGATCGCGGGCAACACTATCGCGTACGGCGCGACCGGCGGCGAGCTGTTCCTGCGCGGCCGCACCGGCGAGCGGTTCTGTGTCCGCAACTCCGGCGCCACGGTCGTCTCGGAGGGCGTGGGCGACCACGGCTGCGAGTACATGACCGGCGGCCGCGCGGTGGTGCTGGGCGAGACCGGACGCAACTTCGCGGCCGGCATGTCCGGCGGTATCGCGTACGTCATCGACCTCGACCGCGACAACGTCAACGTGGGCAACCTCGGCGCGATCGAGACGCTCGACGACTCCGACAGGCAGTGGCTGCACGACGTCGTGCGCCGCCACCAGGAGGAGACGGGCTCCACCGTCGCAGAGAAGCTTCTCGCCGACTGGTCCGCGAACGTCGACCGGTTCAGCAAGATCATCCCGACCACGTACAAGGCAGTGCTCGCCGCCAAGGACGCCGCTGAGCTCGCCGGTCTCTCCGAGCAGGAGACCACCGAGAAGATGATGGAGGCGGCGATCAATGGCTGACCCCAAGGGCTTCCTGACCACCGGCCGCGAGGTCGCCAAGACCCGCCCCGCGGCGGAGCGCGTCAAGGACTGGAACGAGGTCTACGTTCCCGGCTCGCTGCTGCCGATCATCAGCAAGCAGGCCGGCCGCTGCATGGACTGCGGCATCCCGTTCTGCCACAACGGCTGTCCGCTCGGGAACCTGATCCCGGAGTGGAACGACTACGCGTACCGCGAGGACTGGCAGCAGGCGTCCGAGCGGCTGCACGCCACGAACAACTTCCCGGAGTTCACCGGCCGGCTGTGCCCGGCCCCGTGCGAGTCGGCGTGCGTGCTCGGCATCAACCAGCCGGCCGTCACCATCAAGAACGTCGAAGTCTCGATCATCGACAAGGCGTGGGACTCCGGCGACGTCACCCCGCAGCCGCCGGAGCGCCTCTCCGGCAAGACGGTCGCGGTCATCGGCTCGGGCCCGGCGGGTCTCGCCGCCGCCCAGCAGCTGACCCGGGCGGGCCACACGGTCGCCGTCTACGAGCGCGCGGACCGCATCGGAGGACTTCTCCGGTACGGCATCCCCGAGTTCAAGATGGAGAAGGTGCACATCAACCGCCGCATCGAGCAGATGCGCGCGGAGGGCACCAAGTTCCGCACCGAGGTGGAGATCGGCCGCGACATCGACGCGGCGAAGCTGCGCCGGCGGTACGACGCGGTGGTCATCGCGGCCGGCGCCACGGTCTCGCGCGATCTGCCCGTCCCCGGCCGTGAGCTGAACGGCATCCACTTCGCGATGGAGTACCTGCCGCTCGCCAACAAGGTGCAGGAGGGTGACTTCGTGGCGCCGCCGATCACCGCCGAGGGCAAGCATGTCGTGGTCATCGGCGGCGGCGACACCGGCGCGGACTGCGTCGGCACGGCCCACCGCCAGGGCGCGGCCTCGGTCACCCAGCTGGAGATCATGCCCCGCCCGGGCGAGGAGCGGCCGACGGGTCAGCCGTGGCCGACCTTCCCGATGCTCTACAAGGTCACCTCGGCGCACGAGGAGGGCGGCGAGCGGGTCTACTCCGTCTCCACCACCCACTTCGAGGGCGACGAGGACGGCAACGTCCAGTTCCTGCACCTCGTCGAGGTGGAGTTCGTCGACGGCAAGCTGACCCAGAAGCCCGGCACCGAGCGCAAGATCCCGGCGCAGCTGGTCACGCTGGCGATGGGCTTCACGGGCACGGACCAGGCCAACGGCCTGGTGCAGCAGTTCGGTCTGGAGCTGGACGCGCGCGGCAACGTCGCGCGCGACGCGGACTTCGCGACGAACGTCGACGGCGTGTACGTCGCCGGCGACGCGGGCCGCGGCCAGTCGCTGATCGTCTGGGCGATCGCCGAGGGCCGCTCGGCGGCGCGTGGCGTGGACCGCTTCCTCACGGGCCGCAGCGAGCTGCCGGCGCCGATCCGCCCGACGGACCGTGCGCTGACGGTCTGACGCACCACCTCAACAGTCGTCCCGTACAACGGCGTACGGACACGAACGCGGCGCCTGCCCCGTCCCCGACCGGACACGGGCAGGCGCCGCGCTGCGTGCGCCGTCCCTGTCGGCGACGCGCAAGGGGGCGGTTCGGTCCGGTCACGTAATCTCGGCACTCCCGGACCTCCCGCCACCCAGAGACGGAGCCCTCGCATGTCGGCCATCAGCCTCCGCAAGGTCGAGGAGACCGCGCCCGCGCTCGTCAGCCTCTACAAGAGCGCGGGCGTCAGTCTGCACAAGCACCGGCTGAGCGGGGAGCGTGCGGCCGTCTATCTCGTGCTCGACTACTCCGGCTCCATGAAGGACTACTACAAGGACGGCAGCGTCCAGGCGCTCGCCGACCGGGTGCTCGGGCTGTCCGCGCATCTCGACGACGACGGCCGCGTCCCGGTCGTCTTCTTCTCGACGGACGTGGACGCGGTCACCGACATCGCGCTGGACAACCACCACGGGCGGGTCGACGAGATCGTGGCGGGCCTCGGGCACATGGGCAAGACCAGCTACCACCTGGCCATGGACGCCGTCATCGACCACTACATCGACAGCGGCTCGACCGCGCCCGCGCTCGTCGTCTTCCAGACCGACGGCGGCCCGATCAGCAAGCACGCGGCGGAGCGCTATCTCTGCAAGGCGGCGAAGCTGCCGCTGTTCTGGCAGTTCATAGGCTTCGGCAACAAACGCAGCTCGCAGTTCGACTTTCTGCACAAGCTCGACGAACTCGCCGTCCCCGCCAAACGCGCCGTCGACAACGCGGGCTTCTTCCACGCCGGACTCGACCCGCGACAGGTCCCGGACGCCGAGCTGTACGACCGGCTGGTCGCCGAATTCCCGCTGTGGCTGGCGGCGGCGCGTGCGCAGGGCATCGTCCGATGACACTGCGGGTGCTGCGCGCAGCCGACCGTACGGCCGTGGCATGGAAGAACGGCGGGGGAGTCACCCGGGAGATCGCCGCCTCTCCCGAAGACGCCTCGATGGATGCCTTCGACTGGCGGATCAGTCTGGCGGATGTGGCCGCGGACGGGCCGTTCTCCGCGTTCCCCGGCGTCGACCGGACCCTGACCGTGGTCGAGGGCGCGGGGATGGACCTCACGGTCGGCGGGCGGTCCACGGTGGCCGACGAGCCGTACCGGCCCTATCGCTTTCCGGGCGACGTGGAGACCGGCGGACGCCTGCTCTCGGGGCCCGTCGTCAACTTCAACGTCATGCACCGCAGGGGTCGTACGGCATGCCTGACCTCTGTGGTGCGCGGGGGACTGCTGGTCGTCGTGCCGTCAAGCTCGAGAGTTGTGGTCGTCGCGCTGGACGGGCCCACGGTCCTCAAGGAGGCGGGCGTGACCCTCGGCCGGTACGACGCGGTGGTGCTGGACGACTCGCCGGGATCGCTGCACACGGACGGGCACGCGGCGGTCGTCACGCTGCGGACCGGGTGATCCGGCCTGATCGACCGGACAGGCCCTAAGTGGTCGGCGGGATCCAGTAGTTGTGGATCTGCCGGACGGTCGGACGGTTGGGTGCCTGGGGCAGGCCCAGCTTCTCGGCGACCGGCATCATCACTGTGCCGAACTTGTCCATGGACTCCTCGGAGTCCCAGATGTCGAAGATCTCCAGGCCGGCGGCCGACGGCAGGCAGGCGTGCGACAGGCAGCCGGCGAACGTGTCGCCCGGAAGAGCCTGCAGTTCGGCGTTGAGGGCGTCGTACTGGTCGGTCGTGACGCCCGGCAAGGTGGCATGCATGAAGATCGCCATCGGGTCCTCCTCAGGTGCGGATGCGGATACTCCATCCAGCACAGCACCGCGGCACTCCGATCGCACCTGGGTGTGAATTGCGACAGAAGGTGTCGGGATTCTGTGCTGCCATGGCCTCATGACCTCCTGGGCAGACTTCCTGGCCGCGGAGCCGGTCTTCGCCGAGACCGTGCAGAAGCGGTTCCAGCTGTACAAGCACCATGTCCTGGCGACCGTCCGCAAGGACGGCTCCCCGCGGGTGACCGGCCTCGAAGTGGACTTCCGTTTCGGTGAGCTCTGGCTCGGCATGATGCCGAACTCCCGCAAGGCGCAGGACCTGCACCGCGATCCGAGGTTCGCCGTGCAGGCCAATCCCGGCCCCGACGACTCGATGGGCGGCGGTGACGTACGGATCGGCGGGCGTGCGGTGGAGGAGACCGACCCGGAGGTGATGGCCCGGTTCACGGAAGAGGCCAAGCCGCCGGAGCCGTTCCATCTGTTCCGCGTGGAGCTGGGCGAGGTGGTGCAGACGTACGTCGAAGACGAGGAACTGGTCGTACGGACCTGGCGGCCGGGCGGCACGGTCCGCGAGCAGCGCCGCCGCTGAGTCAGCCCGCGAGGACTCTCGCCCGGCAGCCGGCGGGCGTGCCCCACGCGTCCCGCAGGGGCCGCGCCTTGCGCAGCCACAGCGACAGATCGAGTTCGTCGGTGTAGCCGACCGCGCCGTGCAGCTGGAGCGCGGTCCGGGAGGCGGCGTACGCGGCCTCGCCGGCGGCGGCCTTTGCGGCGGCGACATCGGCGGAGGCCATGGTCAGGGCCGCTCCGTACAGCAGCGGACGGGCGAATTCGAGCCCGATCAGGGTGTCGGCGAGCCGGTGTTTCACGGCCTGGAAGGAACCGACGGGGCTCCCGAACTGGGTGCGCTGCTTGACGTACGCGACGGTCCGGTCGAGGAGGGCGAGCCCGACGCCGAGCGCCTGCGCGGCGGTGGTGAGCGCGGCGACATCCGCCGCGTACGCTGCGGCGGCGGCGACCTGCGGCCCGACGGCCAGGGCCTCGCCCTCACGGGCAGGCACGGCCAGCCGGCGCACGGGATCGACGGACGGGTGCAGTGGGCCGTGCCCCGGCGCGACGCACAGGACGTCGGCCGACACCACCAGCGTCACCGTCGCCGCGTCCGGGTCCAGTGCGTACGGACCACAGCCCTCCACCGCCAGCGTCGCGATCTCGTCGCCGCCCGCCACGCCCGGCAGCAGCCGTTTCGCGGGAGACGCGTCGCCCAGTTCCGACAGCCGGGTCAGCAGGGCCGCCGCCGCGACCGTCTCGACCACCGGGCCCGGTACCGCGTGCCGGCCCAACTCCAGGAAGGCGACGACCAGTTCGACCGGGAGCGGGCCCACACCCTCGTACGTCTCCGGGACCGCCAGGGCGAAGACACCCGCCTCCGCCAGCCGGGACCACACCGCAAGACCCGGCGCGTGGTCGCCCGACGCCCATGCTCGGGCCGCCGACGGGACGTCCGACGCCGACAGCATGGTGTCCAGCGAACGCGCGAACGCCTCTTGTTCGTCGTCAAGCAGAAACCGCATCAGCGACGGCCCTTCGGAAGGCCGAGCAGCCGCTCGGCGATGATGTCGCGCTGGATCTCGTTCGTGCCCGCGTAGATCGGTCCGGCGAGCGAGAAGACATAACCCTCCGCCCACTCACCGTCCGCCAACTCACCTTCCGCGCCCAGCAGATCGAGGGCCGTCTCGTGCAGGGCGATGTCGTACTCCGACCAGAACACCTTGTTCAGGCTGGACTCCGCGCCGATGCTCGCGCCCGCCGCGAAGCGCGACGCGCCCGCGCAGGTGAAGAGCTGGTACGCACGCGCGCCGATCACCGCGTCCGCGACCCGGTCCCGCAGCGCAGTGTCCGACGGGTCGGCCGACGCGCGCCACTGGCGCCGCAGCCGGTCCGCCGCGGCCAGGAAACGGCCGGGGGAGCGCAGCGTCAGCCCTCGCTCGTTGCCCGTCGTCGACATCGCGATCCGCCAGCCCTGGCCCGGCTCGCCGATCACGTCCTCGTCGGGGACGAAGACCGAGTCGAGGAAGAGCTCCGCGAACGCCGGCTTTCCGTCGAGGCGGCCGACCGGCCGGACCGTCACTCCGGGTGCGGACAGGTCGAACATCAGATACGTCAGGCCGTGATGCGGCTTCGCGGCCTCCGGGTCGGTACGGAAGATGCCGAACGCGCGGTCGGCGAAAGCGGCCCGTGACGACCAGGTCTTCTGGCCGTGCAGCAGCCAGCCGCCGTCCGTCCGCACCGCACGGGACCGCAGCGAGGCGAGGTCGGAGCCCGCCTCCGGCTCCGACCAGGCCTGCGCCCAGATCACCTCGCCGCTCGCCATCGACGGCAGCACGCGGGCCCGCTGTTCGGCGCTCCCGTGGTCGAAGAGCGTCGGAGCGAGGAGGTTGATGCCGTTCTGCGAGACCCGGCCCGGTGCGCCCGCCGAGTAGTACTCCTCCTCGAAGATCAGCCAGCGGAAGATGTCGGCACCCCGGCCGCCGTACTCCCGCGGCCAGGAGACGACCGACCAGCGGTCCGCGTACAGCGCCGACTCCCAGGCGCGGTGGGCCGCGAAGCCCTCGCGCGTCTCGAGGGACGGCAGCGGCCGCTCCGGCACCCGCGCGGCGAGCCACTCGCGGGCCTCCGCCCGGAAGGCCTCCTCCTCGGGGGAGTGGTGCAGGTCCATACGCCCATCCTTCCCTAACAAGTGTTTGGTAGGTTAACGTGCCGGTGTGACGAACAACAGGGCTCAGTACGTACCGGGCCACGGCCTGCTGAAGGGCCGTACCGCCGTCATCACCGCCGCGGCGGGCGCGGGCATCGGCGGCGCCACCGCGCGCAAGTTCCTCGAAGAAGGCGCGCGCATCCTCATCAGCGACGCCCACACGCGCCGCCTCAAGGAGACCGAGTCCGCGCTCGCCGCCGAGTTCGGCGCCGACGCCGTCACCTCGCTGCCCTGCGACGTCACCGACGAGACACAGGTCCAGGCACTTATCGACCGGGCGGCGCAGGAGCACGACGGACTCGACATCGTCGTCAACAACGCCGGGCTCGGCGGCACGGCCGCCCTCGTCGACATGAGAGACGACCAGTGGGACGCGGTCCTCGACGTCACACTGAACGGCACCTTCCGCTGCACCAGGGCCGCGCTCCGCGCCTTCCGCGCGACCGGCCGCGGCGGAGTGATCGTCAACAACTCCTCCGTCGTCGGCTGGCGCGCCCAGGCCGGCCAGGCCCACTACGCCGCCGCCAAGGCAGGAGTCATGGCCCTCACCCGCTGCGCCGCGGTCGAGGCGGCCGAGTACGGAGTACGCGTCAACGCCGTGGCACCCAGCCTCGCCATGCACCCCCATCTGGTGAAGGTCACCTCGGCCGAGCTGCTGGCGGAACTGACGGCCAAGGAGGCCTTCGGGCGGTACGCCGAGCCGTGGGAGATCGCCAACACCATCGTCTTCCTGGCCAGCGGCTACTCCTCGTACCTGACCGGCGAGGTCGTCTCCGTCAGCAGTCAGCACCCGTAGACGGAGAATGACCGTGTGCCGAACACGCCGAACACGCCGAACAAGAAGAAGACGCCGGTGACCCCGTCGCCCGAGCGTCGCCGCGAACTCCTCGGCACCGCCGCCGAGGTCTTCGCCGCGCAGGGCTACAACGCCACCACCGTCCGCAAGATCGCGGACGAGGCCGGAATGCTGGCCGGCAGCCTCTACTACCACTTCGACTCCAAGGAATCGATCCTCGACGAGATCCTCTCCGGCTTCCTGGACGAGCTGTGGCAGGGCTACGACGCGGTGCTCGCCGCCGGACTCGGCCCGCGCGAGACCATCGAGGCACTGGTCACCGAGTCGTTCCGGGAGATCGACCGGCACCGCGCCGCCGTCGCGATCTACCAGAAGGAGTCCAAGCAGCTCGCCGCGCAGCCGCGCTTCCACTACCTCACCGACTCGCAGCAGAAGTTCGAGAAGGCATGGCTCGGGACGCTGGAGCGCGGGGTCGCCGACCGGGTCTTCCGCGCCGACCTGGACGTCCGCCTCACCTACCGCTTCGTACGCGACACGGTGTGGGTCGCGGCGTCCTGGTACCGGCCGGGCGGACAGCACAGCCCCGAGGAGATCGCCCGCCAGTACCTGTCGATGGTGCTGGACGGTATCGCCGTACGTGCAGAGTGATAGGGGATACGCCATGGCCGAGGCCTACATAGTCGAAGCGGTACGCACCCCGGTGGGGCGGCGCAAAGGAGGGCTCGCCGCGGTCCATCCGGCCGACCTGGGCGCGCATGTGCTCAGGGCCCTGGTCGAGCGCTCCGGCGTCGATCCGTCCGCCGTCGAGGACGTCGTCTTCGGCTGCCTGGACACCGTGGGCCCGCAGGCCGGCGACATCGCGCGCACCGCATGGCTGGCGGCGGGCCTGCCGGAAGAGGTGCCCGGCGTGACGATCGACCGGCAGTGCGGCTCGTCCCAGCAGGCGGTGCACTTCGCCGCGCAGGCGGTCCTCTCCGGCACCCAGGACCTCGTGGTCGCGGGCGGCACGCAGAACATGACGATGATCCCGATCGCCTTCGCGTCCCGGCAGGCGGCCGAGCCGCTCGGGCTGACCCAGGGCCCCTTCGCGGGCAGCGAGGGCTGGCGTGCGCGCTACGGCGACCAGCCCGTCAACCAGTTCCACGGCGCCGAGCTGATCGCCCGGAAGTGGCGGATCACCCGGCGTGACCAGGAGGAATTCGCGCTCCGCTCGCATCAGCGGGCGATCCGCGCGATCGACGAGGGCCGTTTCGCGCGGGAGACGGTGGCGTACGGCGACGTGGCGGCCGACGAGGGGCCGCGCCGCGACACGACCCTGGAGAAGATGGCGGGCCTCAAGCCGGTCATGGAGGGTGGGACGATCACGGCGGCCTGCTCCTCGCAGGTATCGGACGGCGCGGCGGCGATGCTGATCGCAAGCGAACGGGCCGTCGCCGAGCACGGCCTCACCCCACGGGCCCGTGTCCACCACCTCTCCGTACGCGGCGAGGACCCGATCCGGATGCTGTCGGCCCCGATCCCGGCCACGGCCCACGCGCTGAAGAAGACGGGCATGTCGATCGACGACATGGACCTGGTCGAGATCAACGAGGCCTTCGCGCCGGTGGTGCTCGCCTGGCTCAAGGAGACCGGCGCGGACCCGGACAAGGTCAACGTCAACGGCGGCGCGATCGCGCTGGGCCATCCGTTGGGCGCCACCGGAGTCAAGCTGATGACGACCCTGCTGCACGAACTGGAGCGCACCGGCGGCCGGTTCGGGCTCCAGACGATGTGCGAGGGCGGGGGCCAGGCGAACGTCACGATCATCGAGCGGCTGTGAACACGAGCCTTTTCGGCTCGGGCGTGCTACGGTGAAGCCGTTGCAGTTTTGGTACCCATGAACTTTGTGTGCGCCTGACGGGAATGCTTCCTCAGGCGCACATTATTGTTTCCGGCTTCTCCGGATGGGGCTCAATGCAGCGACGGGAGATTCACGAAGTGTGAGTTTCTTGCTTGCCCCTGTTTTAGGAGAATGAAAAAAATGGCTACTGGAACCGTGAAGTGGTTCAACTCGGAAAAGGGCTTCGGCTTCATCGAGCAGGACGGCGGCGGCGCCGACGTCTTCGCCCACTACTCCAACATTGCCACCTCGGGCTTCCGTGAGCTCCAGGAAGGCCAGAAGGTTTCCTTCGACGTCACGCAGGGCCAGAAGGGCCCGCAGGCGGAGAACATCGTCCCGGCCTGATCGCCGGACGCGAACCTCGCAGCCGGGGCCCGCACCGTGAAGGTGCGGGCCCCGGCTCGTGCTGTTCCACTTGCCCGGGCACATCTGTCCGGTCTCACATGCCCAGGAGGGCAATATCCGCATGACTCGCTCCGAACGCCCGGACCGTCCCACGACCCGAAAGCGCCCGGTGAATTCTCGCGCCAAGGGCCCTGTGAGGGGTTCCGGCAACGGCACCGGCAAGGCTTCCGGTAAGGCGTCCGCCCGTAAGGTGGCGCCCCCGCAGGAATTCACGCTGCCGGAATCCATCACCCCCGCGCTGCCCGCCGTCCAGGCGTTCGACGAGCTGGACATGCCGGCCGCCCTGCTGAAGACCCTCGCGGCCCAGGGCGTGACCGAGCCCTTCCCGATCCAGGGCGCGACCCTGCCGAACTCGCTCGCCGGCCGCGACATCCTCGGCCGCGGACGCACCGGCTCCGGCAAGACGCTGGCCTTCGGGCTCGCGCTGCTGGCCCGTACGGCCGGCCGCCGCGCCGAGCCGAAGGCCCCGCTCGCACTCGTACTCGTGCCGACGCGCGAGCTCGCACAGCAGGTGACCGACGCCCTTTCGCCGTACGCGACGTCCGTGCAGCTGCGGCTCGCGACCGTCGTCGGCGGACTGTCGATCGGCAAGCAGGCCGGCTCGCTGCGGCGCGGCGCCGAAGTCGTCGTCGCCACGCCCGGCCGTCTGAAGGACCTCATAGAACGCGGCGACTGCGTCCTCGACCGAGTGGCGATCACCGTCCTCGACGAGGCCGACCAGATGGCCGACATGGGCTTCATGCCGCAGGTCACGGCGCTGCTCAAGCAGGTCGAGCCGGACGGTCAGCGGATGCTGTTCTCCGCGACGCTGGACAAGAACATCGACCGGCTCGTGCGGATGTTCCTCACCGATCCCGTCGTGCACTCGGTCGACCCGTCCGCGGGTGCGGTCACCACGATGGAGCACCATGTGCTGCACGTCGCCGACGAGACGGACAAGAAGGCCGTGGCGACGCGCATCGCGGCGCGTGACGGCCGGGTGATCCTCTTCGTGGACACCAAGCGGTCCGCGGACCGCTTCGCCAAGCGGCTGCTGGCCAGCGGCGTACGGGCGGCGGCACTGCACGGCGGCCGTTCGCAGCCGCAGCGCAACCGGACGCTCGACCAGTTCAAGAACGGTCAGGTCACCGCGCTCGTCGCGACGAACGTGGCGGCCCGTGGCATCCATGTCGACGACCTCGACCTGGTGGTCAACGTGGACCCGCCCGTCGACCACAAGGACTACCTCCACCGCGGCGGCCGCACCGCTCGGGCCGGCGAGTCGGGCAGCGTCGTGACCCTGGTGCTGCCGGAGCAGCGGCGCGAGATGACCCGTCTGATGGCGGACGCCGGCATCAGCCCGCGGTCGGCCAGGGTCAAGTCCAGCGACGAGGAACTGAGCCGGATCACGGGCGCGCGCGAGCCGTCCGGAGTCGCGGTCACGGTCGAGGTGCCGCAGCCGGCGGTGCAGCAGCGGCCGTCGACGCAGCGTCGGCGGGCGCAGGTCCCCGGCCAGGGCGGCGGCGCAGGTCGCGGTCAGGGCGGCGGCGGCGCGGGTCGCAGCCGCGGGCGGCGCGGTGGCGCGGGCCAGTCCGGCGGTCAGTCCGGTCAGGCGCGGCGCGACGGCCAGTCCGGTCAGGCGCGGCGCGCGGGACGCGGGGCGCAGGGCGGCCGGGGAATCGCGGCGTAGCGTAAGCCGTCGAAGTGTCGAAGTAACTGGGGGTTTTCGGCCCCCAGTTACCTCGGGAGCTCCGTGAGCACCCGCTTTGCTTCCGTCATCACCCGCTCCACCAGCTCCGCACAGCTCGGCAGGTCGTCGATCACACCCGCCACCTGACCCGAGGCCATCACGCCCAGGTCGGTGCGGCCCTCCACCATGGAGGCCCGGAGCAGCATCGGGGTGTTCGCGGCGAGAAGGACCTGGCTCCACGTCAGGTCCTTTCCGTGTTTCATGGACAGGCCGTCGTGGAGCAGCTGCCGCCAGGTCAGGCCGGAGAGCTTCCGGAAGGCGGCCGCGTGCCGGACCGCGCGGGCCAGGGTCCGCGTGCGGCCCGCGTTTTCGAGGGACGTGACCAGGTCCGTACGGAGCATCCGGTGCGGCAGGCCGTCGACCGCCCGGGTGACCATCACATCCCGTACCGTCGCCGCGAGATAGCGCGCCTTGACCGCGTCCGGGACCGTCGAGTCCGATGTGAGCAGGAAGCGCGTGCCCATCGCGATGCCCGCCGCGCCGTACGCGAGCGCCGCGACCAGCCCGCGGCCGTCGTGGAAGCCGCCCGCCGCGATCACCGGGATGCCGACCGCGTCGACAACCTGCGGCAGCAGCACGGTCGTTGCGACATGTCCGGTGTGGCCGCCGCCTTCGCCGCCCTGGACGATCACCGCGTCCGCGCCCCACGCCGCGACCTTTTCCGCGTGCCGCCGCGCCCCGACCGACGGGATGACGATCACTCCCGCGTCCTTGAGTTCGGCGATCAGTTCACGGGACGGCGCGAGCGCGAAGGAGGCGACGCGTACGCCCTCGTCGACGATGAGCCGGACCCGGTCGTGAGCGTCTCCCGCGTCCGCGCGCAGATTGACGCCGAACGGCGCGTCCGTACGGGACTTGACCTCGCGGATCGCGGTGCGCAGCTCGTCCACGGTCATCGTCGCCGACGCGAGGATGCCGAGCGCGCCCGCACGCGCCGTGGCGGTGACCAGACGCGGGCCCGCCACCCAGCCCATCCCCGTCTGCACGATCGGATGCCGGACTCCGGTGAGTTTCGTGAGCGCCGTCTCCATCAGGGCCCGACCTCGCGGTTTCGCAGCCCCTTCGGGTCCAGCTCCTCGCGGATCAGCAGGAGTTCGGCGGCGGAGGGCTCGCGCGTGAACGGGACATCGTCGGGGATCGTCAGCGCGAAGCCCGTCGCTTCCTCGACCTCGGCCACCGTGACGCCAGGATGCAGCGATGCGAGCCGCATCGACCGGTCCGGTGTCGCGAAGTCGAACACGCCGAGGTTGGAGACGACGCGCGGGATGCGGTGGAAGCGGGTGGCGCTCGGGCCCGCCGCGGTCGCGTTGTCGTAGCCGACGCCGCACACCATGTCGACCTTGCCGACGAAGACCCGGGCGGAATGCTTCGGGACCCAGTAACTGACCGGATTGTTGAGGGTGTTGACCGGCGCTCCGCGGACGCCGAGCAACTGGCGCGTCGGCCGCTCCCACTCCCCGATGCAGGAGATGTTCTGGTTGCCGTGCCGGTCGAGCTGGCTCGCGCCCATCATGACGTGGCGTCTTCCGCCGGTGACCATGGCCAGATGCTGCCGGTACGGGAGCCAGCCCTCGCGTTCCCCGTCCGGCCCGAGCAGCATCGCCTCGCCGTCGGTGAGCAGCAGGTCGGGCGAGAAGGTGCGCCGGGCGAGCCGTGCGCCGACCGACGGGATCAGGCCCATGGGGCTGGCCAGGATCTCGCCGTTGTCGCGCCAGGCTTCGGCGCAGGCGATCACGCAGTATTCGGCGCGGCTGACACTCACTGCTGCTCCTCCTGCCAGGCCTGGACGGCCGACTGGTAGTCGTGTTCGCCGGAGCCGGACAGGAAGCGCTCGGCGAACGCGGCCCAGGGCGTGGAGGCGTACAGCCTCTGGAACGCCTCGTCCCGGCCGTAGTCCGGCGCGCACGACGTGAAGTGCGCGCCGTTCGGCGTCTCGGTCACGCCGGTCACGGAGTGGCGTTTGACCAGCAGGGTCTGCGGCGCGGCCTCCTTCGTCAGCTCCGCGGTCTCCACGAGCTGCTCGCAGGAGACGTACGCGGCGTCCGCCGCCTCGCAGAACAGATCGTCGAAGTACGGGTCGGGGCCGAGATACTGGCCGTTGCCGAGCCGGTCGGCGCGGTTCAGATGGACGAGCGCGGCGTCCATCCGCAGGGCGGGTACGGCGACGAACTCCTCGCCGTCCTCGTACGGCGAAGTGACCGTACGCAGCTCGGGGTTGACCCGCATCACGTCGGATCCGATCCCGGAACGCACCGGCAGGAACGGCAGCCGGTTGGCAGCCGCGTGCAGGCCCCACATGAACATTGCCTCGTCGATCTCGGTGAGCGCGAAGGCGCCGCGCTGGCGGGCGGCGCGGTAGTGCGGTTCGAGCGGGATCGAGTCGAGGGTGACAAAGGCCGTGACGAGCCTGCGGATCCGGCCGGCGGCGGCGAGCAGGCCGACGTCCGGGCCGCCGTAGGAGACGACCGTGAGATCGGTGACCTCGGACCGGAGCAGCGCCCGCACCAGCGCCATCGGCTTGCGGCGCGAGCCCCAGCCGCCGATGCCGATCGTCATCCCGCTGCTGAGGCGGCCCACGATCTCGTCCACCGTCATCGTCTTGTCGGTCACGGCCGGTGCTCCTTCCCGAAGGTGTCCCGGACGCGGTCCGCGATCCCGCTGAGGTTCGCCTCGAAGGTGAAGCCCTGCTCGAAGCGGTAGCTGCGGCGTACGTCGACGGGGTCGATGCCGTTGATGGCCGCCTTGGCGAGCCGGATCAGAGTTCCGTCCTTGCGCGCGATCTCCCTGGCCAACTCCAGGGCGGCACCTGCGAGTTCGTCGCGCGGGACGACCTTCCAGACCGAACCGTGCGCGTGCAGTTCGGCGGCGGTGGCGGTCCGCGAGGTGTAGTACAGCGTGCGCATCAGGTGCTGGGGGACCAGCCGGGCGAGATGCGTCGCAGCGCCGAGCGCGCCGCGGTCCAGCTCCGGCAGGCCGAAGGAGGCGTCGTCGGAGGCGACGATCGCGTCCGCGTTGCCGACCAGGCCGATGCCGCCGCCCAGGCAGTGGCCCTGGACCGCGGCGACGACGGGCACCTCGCACTCGTAGACGGCGGCGAAGGCCTCGTAGCAGCCGCGGTTGGCGCCGATCAGGGCGTCATGCCCGGCGTCGCGCTGCATCTCCTTGATGTCCACGCCCGCGTTGAAGCCGCGGCCGGCCGCGGCGAGCACGACACAGCGGATGTCGGGGTCGCGGCCCGCGCCGCGCAGTGCGTCGGCGAGGTCGTACCAGCCTTGTACGGGAAGGGCGTTGACGGGTGGGAAGTCGGCCGTGACGACGCAGACGCCCTTTTCGGGGCTTGTGGTGGAGACACCCATGAGCGGATCAGCTACCTTTCCACCAAACGTTTGTTAGGCAAGGAAGGTAGCAGCCGATGGAGCTGGACGGGAGGGTCGCCGTCGTCACCGGCGGCACGCGGGGCGTCGGCGCGGGCATCGCGAGGGCGTTCGTGGCCGCGGGCGCGACGGTAATTACCTGCGCTCGCAGACCGCCCGAAGTCCCGGTCGGCGGAACCGAGTTCGTACCACTCGACCTGCGTGATCCCGCCGCGGTCGGCGCGTTCTTCGACGAGGTCGCCAAGCGTCACGGCCGGCTGGACACGCTCGTCAACAACGCGGGCGGGACGCCGTACCAGCGGCTCGGCGACGGAGATCCGGCCCGCCATGCCCGGGTCATCGAGCTCAACCTCAGCACGCCGCTGACCGCGTCACTCGCGGCGTACGAACATCTCAGGACGGCCCGCGGCTCCATCGTGATGATCGGCAGCGTCAGCGGCGGCCGGGCTTCGCCGGGCACGGCGGCGTACGGAGCGGCGAAGGCCGGACTGGAGAGCCTGGCCCGCTCGATGGCCGTGGAGTGGGCGCCCGAAGTGCGGGTGAACACGCTGGTCCTCGGCATGGTCCGCACCGAGCTCTCGCGGCTGCACTACGGAGACGAGGACGGCATCGCGGCGGTCGGCCGCACCGTGCCGCTGGGCCGTCTCGCCGAGCCCTCCGAGATCGGCGACGCGGCCGTCTTCCTCGCCTCGGACCGGGCGGCGTATGTGAGCGGCGCGTCGCTGCTGGTGCACGGCGGCGGCGAGCGCCCGGCCTTTCTCGATGCCTCAACCGCCAACAAGGAGAAGTGACATGACAGGGATCTGCGAAGGCCGAGTGGTGATCGTCACCGGCGCGGGCCGCGGCCTCGGCCGCGCGCACGCGCTCGCCTTCGCCGCCGAGGGCGCGAAGGTCGTCGTCAACGACCTGGGCGTCGGCCTCGACGGCTCCGGCGGCTCGGGCGACGACCCCGCCCAGCAGGTCGTCGACGAGATCGTGGCCGCGGGCGGCGAGGCGGTGGCGCACGGCGGTGACATCGCGACCGGTGACGGCGCCGCCTCACTCGTCGCCGCCGCGCTGAATGCGTACGGACACCTCGACACTCTGGTCAACAACGCGGGTTTTCTGCGTGACCGGATGCTCGTCAACCTCGACGAGGACGACTGGGACGCGGTCATGCGGGTGCATGTGAAGGGCCACTTCCTGCCGCTGAAGTACGCGGCCGCGCACTGGCGTTCCGAGGCGAAGTCCGGGCGGCAGGTCGCGGCCCGCGTCGTCAACACCACGTCCGGAGCAGGTCTGCTGGGCAGTGTCGGGCAGGGCAACTATGCGGCGGCCAAGGCCGGGATCGTCGGTCTGACGCTGGTCGCGGCGGCCGAGATGGGCCGGTACGGCGTCCAGGTCAACGCCATCGCGCCGGCCGCCCGTACGCGGATGACCGAGCAGACCTTCGCCGCTCTGGCCGCGCTGCCCGAGGATGTCTCGCCGCTCGTCGTCTGGCTCGGCTCCGCCGCGAGCGCGGGCGTGACCGGCCGGGTCTTCGAGGCCGAGGCGGGCCGCATCACGGTCATGGAGGGCTGGCGTCCGGGCCCGACGACGGACAAGGGCGCTCGCTGGACTCCGGCGGAGGCGGGCGACGCGGCGCTCAAACTCCTGTCGGAAGCTCAGCCGTCGCAGCCTGTGTACGGCTCGCGCTGAACCGGTTGCCTCAGGTTAATTCACAGAAAACTCAAGGGAATTGGCATTGACGCGTCCATGTCTACGCGCGTCATGATGGCCGACATGCGAATCCCCCCACGAATCGCCGCCATCGGCGCAGCCGCCGCGCTCGCCTCCACCCTCCTCATCGGCGGGCAGGCCACCGCCACCCCCGCGGCCATCGCCGCGGTCGGTGACATCTGCTACTCCGACCTCCCCTCACAGGCCCACACCACACTGGATCTGATCGAATCGGACGGGCCGTTCCCGTACCCCCAGGACGGCACGGTCTTCCAGAACCGGGAAGGCATCCTGCCCCAGCACTCGACCGGCTACTACCACGAGTACACCGTCAAGACGCCGGGCTCCTCCAACCGCGGCGCACGCCGCATCGTCACCGGTGAGTCGTTCGAAGAGGACTACTACACCGCCGACCACTACGCCTCGTTCGACCTCGTCGACTACGGCTGCTGAGCCGGTATCCTCCGCCCCGTGACCAAGACCTATGTGATCGACGGGGCGGAGGTCACCGGCCTGGACGCCTTCTGGCGAGTGATCGGTGAGGCCGTGAACGGGCCGGAGGGATACTTCGGCCGCAGTCTCGACTCCTTCGCGGACTGCCTCAGCGGCGGCATGGGCACGCCCGACGACGGCGACTTCGTCATCGAGTGGCGTGACCACGAGACCTCGCGCCGGGCGCTGGGGCAGCAGGAGACCGTACGCCGGCTGGAGCTTCGGCTGGCGCGGGCGCATCCCACGAACAAGGCTGCGTTCCAGGAGGAGTTGGACCGGGCCAAGGCCGGCCGGGGGCCGACGGTCTTCGACTGGCTGGTGGAGATCATGGAGGAGCGGGCGCCGGGCGCGCTGCGGCTGCTCTGACGAAACTCCCGGTCAGCGGCAGCGCGGCACCGTGCCTTCGAGCCGCCGCCTGATCCGCTCGTCCTCGATATGGCGCACGGCGTCCACGGCCGTCTCGTAGGCGTAGCCGTCCGGGTCCTCGTCCGCGAGGATGCGCTCCAGCACCGGTACGGCGCGCGGGTCCTGACGCTTCGCCAGACCGTACGCCGCCTCCGCCGCGGTGCAGATGTCCGGGTCGTCGAGCCGGGCCGCCAGCGCATCGCTGAGCACGGGCACATCGGCGTCCACGCCCGCCAGCGCCGTCGTCGCCCAGTCCCTGACATGGACCTCCGGGTCGCGGCTGAGCGCGATCAGCGTCTCGATGCCTTCCTGGTGGTCGCCGGGCACCAGTCCGAACAGCGAGAGCGCCACCTGGTTGCGCACCTCAGCGTCCGGATGCTCGGCATGCCGCAGGATCTCCGGCAGCGCGGCGGGATCCCCGTGGTGCCCGAGCCCGAGAACGACCGCCTGGATCAGCTCCGGCTCCCGCGCCTCCCGTGACAGTTCCCGCAGGAGCGGCAGCGCCCGCGCCGCGAACGGCCGTAGTGCGTCGGAGTTCGGTGTCTCGTCCGGGCCGGTCCCGGAGCCGTCCTTCTCGTCCGCGAACCCCAGCTGCGCCAGCACCTCCGCCGCGAACGCCTGCCGCATCGGGTCCCCGCTCGCGCACCACGCGGCCGCCGCCTGGAACGTCTCCTCGTCCCCGCGGCCCCACAGCGCCATCACCGCCTCGATCCAGTCGTCCCGCTCCGGATCACCGCAGCGCAGAGCCCGCTCCGCCAGTTCCGCGTACGGGGTCTGGATGCCCAACTCGGTCTCCAGCAGCGTCGCGATCGCCGCATGGCCGGTCTGCTGCTCGTTGCCCGCCGTCGGCCGGCCGTCCCGCAGCACCTCGACGACGACGGTCACTCCGCCGTCCTCCTCGATCCGGCGCGTCACCGTCTCGTACTCCTCGCCGAACGTCTCCAGCAGCCCCTGCCGCACCTCCCGCTCGACATCGCGGCCGAGCCACTTACGGGCCTCCGCCAGCGCCGCCTCCTGTGTGCGGGCGCCGTGGTGCAGCAGCGCCCGTACGGTCGACGGCGAGCCGCGACGGGCTGCCAGCACCAGCGGCGGCTCGCCGCTCGGGCCCACGAGATCCGGGTCGGCGCCGTACTCCAGCAGCGCCTCGACGGTGCCCGCGTGTCCCTGTCCGACCGCCCAGGTCATCGCCCGGAAGCCGAAGGCCTCCGTGAGATCCGGCCGGGCGCCCGCGGCGAGCAGGGCCCGTACGACCTCGGTGTGACCGCCGACCGCGGCCCCGCACAGGGGCAGGTCGCCACCCTCCGTCCCGCTGCCGCGCTCCGGGTCCGCGCCCGCGGCCAGCAGCAGCCGCACGATGCCCACTTCGTCCTGGACGGCCGCACGGTACAGCGGCGTCTCCCCGTCCTCGTCGGTCGCGTCGGCCGGCACCCCGGCCCGCAGCAGCCGCACCACGGCGTCGTCGTCCCCGCCGTACACGGCCTCGAACAGCTCCCGCAGATCCTGGACGTCCGCCGTCGGCTCTTTCGTCATGATTCGAGCCTACGGAAGCACGGTCAGGTGTCGCATTCGAGAATCGTCCGGCACAGCCCACAGCGGGCCCGCACCCGCCCGCGCACGGGGACGCGGATGCGCTGGTTGCAGGTGGGACACGGGAACGAGACCCGCATCCCGTCCGGGCCGTGCTCGAAGGCGTACGAGGACGATCCGGGCGAGGACGATCCGGCGGGCGAGGACGATTCGTCGGCCGGGTGGGGCCCGGCCGACGCGTGCCCCGGGTTCTCCCGCGCGTACCGCCGGTCCTTGGCATAGCGGTGGCGGCCCGCCCAGCCCGCGGTGGTCAGCGGCGGCCGCTGTGCGTCGCGCAGCGCCTGGGCGCGGCCCTTGGTGTACGCGGTGTAGCCCTGCGGGCTGGTGAACCAGGGCCTGGGGTCCTCGTCGAAGGCGAGCGACCGCTTGGCGAGCACGTAACCGAACTCTTCCGGAGTCAGATAGCCGAGCTTCTGGCTGGACACTCCGTCCTCTCTGAACGCGTCGAGCAGCAGCCAGCCCGCGCCGAGATAGGTTGTCGCGGTGTCGGTGAGGATCTCGTTGTCGCGGGTGCCGGGGAAGGAGAGGCCGAGCCGGTGCAGCAGCACATGCATGATCTCGTGGGCCAGCGCCGCCCCGATGTCCCTGCGGTGAGTGCGGAAGCGGTCGTTCAGCTCGATGAAGTACTCCGGTCCGGCCGTGAGTTCGACGCTCGCCGCATGGTCCATCTCGCGGAAGCTGACGATCATCCGCGCCTCCGGCAGCTTCAGATGCTGCACCAGGGCCCGCGCGACCCGCTGGGCGCCGAGATGGAGGTCGTTGTGGTCGGCGAAGGCCACATCGGCGGGCAGCACGCTCGGCGCGTAGGAGAGCACGCCGTCGGCGGAGAGACGCCGGTGCAGCGCGGTGATCGCCGCCCGCACGGTGTCGAGGTGCGGATAGCCATGCACGACCTCGCTGTCCTTCGCGACCACGTCCCCTGCTCCCCACGCACGACGGCCGACCCGGTTCAACTCTACGGGGCGGCGGCGGGCGGCCACGGGCGACGGACGGCCGTCCGTCCCGGCCCGCCGACTGGCTGAAAACCACTTCTTGTGGCGTGGCTCACCCACTCTCCATAATCCGGATCACGTCTTGTCGGGCCCATGTCAGCACCGGGCGGTGCCGTCTGGATCCGGCACGGACGTGTTTCTGAACCCCCCACGAAAGGCAGTCCGTTGAAGCTTCTCCGCGTCCTCCAGAGATGCGCGGCGGCCGGCGCCGTCGTCCTCGCCGCGATCAGTCTCCAGCCCTCGACGGCCTCGGCCGCCGCCCCGCCCGTCGTCGGCGGCACCCGCGCCGCGCAGGGTGAGTTCCCGTTCATGGTCCGGCTCTCCATGGGCTGTGGCGGCTCGCTGCTCACCCAGCAGATCGTGCTGACCGCCGCGCACTGTGTGAGCGGCTCCGGCAACAACACGAGCATCACCGCCACCGCCGGTGTCGTGGACCTCCAGAGCTCCAGTGCCATCAAGGTCAGGTCGACCAAGGTCCTCCAGGCCCCGGGTTACAACGGCAACGGCAAGGACTGGGCGCTGATCAAGCTCGCCCAGCCGATCAACCTGCCCACGCTGAAGATCGCCGACACGACGGCGTACAACAGCGGCACCTTCACCGTCGCCGGCTGGGGTGCGGCCCGCGAGGGCGGCGGCCAGCAGCGCTACCTGCTCAAGGCGCAGGTCCCGTTCGTCTCCGACGCCTCCTGCAAGCAGTCGTACCCGAGCCTCATCGCGAGGGAAGAGATCTGCGCCGGCTACACACAGGGCGGCGTCGACACCTGCCAGGGTGACTCCGGCGGCCCGATGTTCCGCCGTGACAACGCCGGTGCCTGGATCCAGGTCGGCATCGTGAGCTGGGGCGAGGGCTGCGCACGGCCCAACCTCCCGGGTGTGTACACCGAGGTGTCCACCTTCGCCGCCGCCATCAAGTCCGCCGCGGCCGGTCTGTAGCAACTGAGCTTCCCCGCAGAACAGGTGGGGCAGGTGTCGGACAGCGCCGGTGGCCGGTTCCCCGGTCGTTAGTCCAACACCTGCCCCTTCTTTGTCCATGGGCCCGCCCCGCTCACGCGACGCATCTTGACGTGCACGGAACACCGTGGACGAGAAGGAGCGAGCGTGTACGCAGAAGAACGCGGGCCCAGTCGCAGAACCGTCGTGGCCGCCACGGCCCTTGCCGGTGCCGGTGCGGCTCTCGGAGCCCCGGGAACCGCACGGGCCGCCGCGACAGCACCCTCCGCCGGACCCGCCGCCGAGACGGTGCTGCGCTCGAGCGAGCTCGAAGTCCGCGTCGACGGCGGATTCCCGCGGATCGTGTCGTACACCGACCGCGGGACGGGCGCGCAGCTCCACGGGCAGGAGGACCCGGTCACCTCGGTGCTGATCGACTCCGTCGCCCGCACTCCCACGGTCAGCGCGCGGGCCGGCCTGGACCGGATCGCGTACACGCTCGCTTTCGGCGCCACCGAGATCGATGTCGAGATCCGGGTCGAGGGATGGCGGGTCCACTGGCGCGTGACCCGTATCGCCGACACCGCGGCCCTGCGGGTGGGCACCGTGCAGATCCCGGCACTCGCGCTGCTCTCCGTGCGCAGCGACCAGCCCGGCGCGACCCTGCTCGCCGCCCGTATCCAGCTGGACAAGGCGACCAGCGGCGACACGCTCGTCAGCGTCACCGCGGACACGGCCGCGGACGCCGCGCCGACGGGCTGCGCGTACGCCGTGGTCGCGCACGACCGGCTCGGCGGCGCGATCGAGACCAACACCGTCTACGACCTGCCCGCCTCCGCGTCCGGCACCACCTGGGACAACGGCAGGCTCTGGCGGCAGACCCTCAAGAAGGACGGCTACACCAAGGCGCAGCTCGCGCCCGGGCAGTGGACCCACCGCGCGGCCACCGCGCCCGTCGACGCCGTCGAGCCGCTTCCGTACGCCACCGTCGTGCTGACCCGCGACCGCAACGGGGACGGTGTCGTCGACTGGCAGGACGCGGCCATCGCCTTCCGCGACATCATGGTCAGCCCGCTCGGCGCGGACGAGCAGCATCTGCGGGTCGTGCCGCACATCCCGTTCAACTTCGCCTCGCAGGCGACCAATCCGTTCCTGGCCACGCTCGACCAGGTCAAGCGGATCTCGCTGGCGACGGACGGACTGCGCCAGTACACGCTGCTCAAGGGCTACCAGTCGGAGGGCCACGACTCGGCCCACCCGGACTACGCGGGCAACCACAACAAGCGTGCGGGCGGGCTCGACGACCTCAACACCCTCGTGCGGAACGGCCGAATCTGGGGCAGCGACTTCGGCGTGCACGTCAACGCCACCGAGTCCTACCCCGTCGCCAACGCCTTCTCCGAGACGCTCGTCGACAAGACCAACCAGCAGTGGGACTGGCTCGACCAGTCGTACCGCATCGACCAACGCCGCGATCTTGTCTCGGGCGACATCGTGCGGCGCTTCGCCGAGCTGCGCGCCGAGACCGATCCGGCGCTCAACATGCTCTACATCGACGTCTTCCGCGAGTCCGGCTGGACCTCCGACCGGCTTCAGCGGGCCCTGCGCGAACAGGGCTGGCTGATCACCACCGAGTGGGGCCACGGCCTCGAACGCTCCGCGCTGTGGGCGCACTGGGCCACCGAGACCGACTACGGCCCCGACACCTCGCGCGGCATCAACTCCCGGCTGATCCGCTTCATCCGCAACCACCAGAAGGACGTCTTCGCCGACAAGTGGCCCACGCTGCTGGGCATTGGGCGCACCGGCAACTTCGAGGGCTGGGTCGGCAAGACCGACTGGACCGTCTTCTACGACCTGATCTGGACCGAGTCGCTGCCCGCGAAGTATCTCCAGGCCCATCCGATCAAGCGGTGGACCGACCACGAGATCACCTTCTTCGGCCCGAGCTCCGTCTCCGACGCGGGCGGCGTCCGGCGCATCACCACGGACGGGCGTCTGGTGTACGAGGGCGGGCGGTATCTGCTGCCGTGGGAGCCACGGAAGGCGACCGACCCGGCCAAGCTCTACCACTACAACCCGCAGGGCGGCAGCAGCAGTTGGCAGCTGCCCCGCGGCTGGTCGGGCACCTCGCGGGTCGCGCTGTACCGGCTCACCGACCAGGGCCGGGTGCACGTCGGCGACCTGCCGGTCCGCTCCGGCAGGGTGACCATCGAGGCATCGGCCGGCCAGCCGTACGTCGTCTACCGCAGCCGGGTGCGGGCCTCGCGCGACCCGGGCTGGGGCGAGGCGACACCGCTGCACGACCCGGGCTTCAACTCCGGCTCCCTGTCCGGCTGGACCGTGGCCGGTCCCGCGTCCGTCGTGCTCAGCCCGCTCGGCGACTACGAGCTGGTGATCGCCCCGGGCGCGGCGGCAGCGGCGGGCCAGCGGCTCGCCCGCCTCGCACCGGGAACGTACGCCGCGTCGGTGCAGGTCGAGGTCGGCGAACGGGCGGGGGACCGGCGCAGGGCGAGCCTGGAGGTCCGCACGGCGGACGGGGTCACGGCCCTGAACTGGACGGACGTGTCGACCGCGGTCAACTTTGTCGCGGCAGACCGCAAGCACGGGACCCGCTTCCAGCGGATGTTCACGTACTTCACGGTGCCGGAGGGCGGGGGCCCGGTGGTCCTCACCCTGCGGGCCGAGGCGGGCGACGCGCGGGTCCGCTTCGACAATCTGCGGGTCGTCGCTTCCGTGCCGACGACGCGGCCGGGCACGGTGGCGTACGAGGACTTCCAGAACGTCCCGCAGGGCTGGGGCACCTTCGTCAAGGGCGACGCGGGCGGCGCGACGGACCCGCGCACCCATATCGCCCAGCGCCACGCGCCGTTCACCCAGCGCGGCTGGAACGGCAAGGCGATCGACGACGTCATCGACGGCACGGAGTCCCTGAAGTCCCGCGGCGAGAACGAGGGTCTGGTGTACCGGACGGTGCAGCACACGGTGCGGTTCGAGACGGGCAAGCGGTACCGGGTCTCGTTCCGATACGAGAACGAGAAGGCGGGGGAGTACGCGTGGGTGACGGGTGCGGACGACGCCGAGCTGACGCGCGAACCGCTCCCGGTGGCCCTCGAACCGACCTGGTTCGTTTACGAGTTCACGGCACCGGGATCGGGCGAGGCTTGGGTGGGCCTGCGGAAGGTGGGCGGGGACGGGGTGGCGGAGTTCGCCCTTGACGCGTTCGAGGTCCGAGAGGTCTAGCCGAGAGGACCAGCCGGGCCGGTCCAGCCGGGCCGGTCCACCGGGTCCGCCCCCGGACCCCGCAGTACCGGGGTCCGGGGGCGGAGCTCTCAGCTGCTGGACAGGCAGAGCGCCTCACCCGCGTTCTCGACCTCCAGCACCCACACGTCATTCGCGCCTTCCCGCAGCACCGGTCCCGGCACGAACAGCGACCTCTGCGGTCCCGCCGACCAGTACCGGCCCAGGCAGAAGCCGTTCACCCACACGAACCCCCGTGTCCAGCCCGGGAGTTCGAGCCGTGCGTCCCCGGGCAGCGCGATGTCGAGCGAGCCCCGGTACAGGCCGGGGCCCTTGCCGTCGCGCGGCCGGAAGGGGACCTTCGCCACCGCCGCCGGCTCGAAGGCGGAGAGCCGCAGGCCGCGTGCCCCCACTCCGTGCAGGAACTGCCGCTCGTGCAGCACCCCGCTCGTGATCCCCTTCGGCTCGCCCGTCCGCGGGCCGTAGTTGACCCGGCCCAGCGACTCCACCCACAGCTCCACCGACGCCGGGCCCGGCACCGGCTTCTCCAGGGACTGGTACTCGCCGCTCAGCACGCCCGCCCGGACGCCGTCGACGTACACCACCGCCCGGTCGCGGAGGCCCGCCACGCTCAGCGGGAGCGGGGCGCGCGGGCCGGGGATGCGGACGCGGTAGCGGACCAGGCCGCGGTCCACGCCCAGTTCCTCGAAGGTGGGCGGGACCGGGCCCTCGCACTCGTCGTCGCCGAGCACCTCGAGCACGTCGCCGAGCGGCGCCCACTCGCCCGGCTCGACGGACAGCCGCGCGCCCAGAACCGCGGGCTCGGGCGGCAGTTCGGGCAGCGGGCCCTCCAGGTAGCGGCCCAGGATCTCGCGGAACTTCCAGAACTTCTCCGTCGGCCGGCCGGCCTCGTCGATCGGCGCGTCGTAGTCGTAGGACGTGACCGTCGGCTCCAGTTCCAGATCCGCCAGATCGCCCGCACGGTTCGCCCCGGCCCAGCCGCCGAAGTTCGTGCCGCCGTGCGCCATGTACACATTCACCGACGCGCCCGCGTCGAGGATCGCCTGCAGCGTCGCGGCCGCGTCCGCGGACTGACGTACGACATGGTCGTCGCCCCAGTGATCGAACCAGCCGCACCAGAACTCCATGCACATCAGCGGCCCGCCCGGCTGATGGCGGCGCAGCGTCTCGAAGGCGTCGGCGGCTCCCGACCCGAAGTTCACCGTCGCCAGCACCCCCGGCACCGAACCGCCGGTGAGCATATGGTCCTCGGGCCCGTCGGAGGTGAACAGCGGCACGGTCACTCCGCAGCTCCCCAGCAGCTCGACCAGATGCCGCAGATAGGCCTGGTCGGTGCCGTAACTGCCGTACTCGTTCTCCGCCTGCACCATGATCACCGGTCCGCCGCGGTCGATCTGGCGCGCCACGACCTGCGGGAGCAGCCGGGTGAACCAGCGTTCCACATGGCCCAGATACTCCGGGTCCTCGGTGCGCACCCGCCGTCCGATGCGGCCCGTCAGCCAGTGCGGAAGCCCGCCGTTGTCCCACTCGGCGCAGATGTACGGACCCGGCCGCACGATCGCCCACAGCCCGGCCGCGTGCGCCGCGTCCAGAAACCGGCCGAGCGCGTCCGCGTCGTCGTACCGGCCCGGCTCGGGCTCGTGCAGATTCCACGGGACGTACGTCTCGACGCAGTTGAGACCCATGGCCCGCAGCATCGCCAGCCGGTGGTCCCAGTGCTCCTCGTGCACCCGGAAGTAGTGCAGCGCTCCCGACAGCAGCCGCACCGGCCGCCCGTCCAGCAGAAAGTCCGTCTCGCCCACGGTGAAGTCCGCCACCGTCCCACCCCTCACAATGATCATGTACGGCTTTCAACGATCGCGCTCTGGCGGTGAGCGGGTCCATGGACAAAGATCAGCGTTGTTTGGACGTATAGCGTGTGGACCAGCTGTTGGACGCGGACGGACCGGCGGGCGGGAGGTCGGATGTACCACACGTGGATGCGCTATTTCACTCCGAGTCCGGTCCATCACCGCCTCGGCCTGGTCTGTCTCGGCGTCGGCCTCCAGCACGGCGTGCTGCCGACGGTGGGCCCCCGCACGCTGGACCACCATGTCGCCGTCGTGATCAGCGCGGGCGGCGGCTGGTTCCGCGCTCCCGACGGCCGGCGCACCACCGTCACCGCGCCCGCGCTGATCTGGCTCACTCCGGGCACACCTCATCATTACGGTCCGGATCCGGGCAGCGGCTGGGACGAGAGCTTTGTCGACTTCACCGGGCCCGCCACCGCCACGTACACCGAGCTCGGATACATCGAGCCGGACCGGCCCGTGGTCCCGCTCTCCGACGCCGCCGGCGCACGCGCCGCCGTCGGCCGCATAGCCAGGGCCGCCCGCCGCGGCAATCCGCTCCTGGAGGTCGAGACGGCCGCCGCCGTCCATGAACTGCTCGTCGCGCTGCGCCGCGCCCGCGCCGACACCAACGCCGCCGGCGACCCGGTGCTCACCGCGCTCGCCCGCGACGCCTACCTGCCGCTCTCGGTCGCCGAGCACGCGGCCCGGCACGGCATGACGGCCGCCGAACTGCGCACGGCCGTCCGCCGCGGCGCGGGCTGCAGCCCCAAGGACTATCTGCTGAGCATCCGCCTCGGCCGGGCCAAGGAACTGCTCGCGGCCACCGAACTGCCCGTCGCCGCGGTCGCCCGCCGCGTCGGCTACGAGGACCCGGCGTACTTCTCCCGGCTGTTCACCCGCCGTGTCGGCACGGCTCCGGTCCGCTTCCGCGAACAGCAGGGCCGTGCCGTCCCCGGCGGCTGGAGCACCCAGATCCCCGATCCCGATCACCCGCCCACGATCGCCACGTGATCGGCCCCGGCCGGGCCACGTAAGCTCGATGACCATGACCACGAGGGACATCGACGAGAGCGTACGAGCCGAACTGAACCGGCTGCGGGAGAGCATCGACAACATCGACGCCGCCGTCGTCCACATGCTCGCCGAACGCTTCAAGTGCACCCAGCAGGTCGGCCGGCTCAAGGCCCAGCACCAGCTGCCGCCGGCCGACCCGGACCGCGAGGCCCGCCAGATCGAGCGGCTGCGCCAGCTCGCCGAGAGCGCCAGGCTCGACCCGGCGTTCGCCGAGAAGCTGCTGAACTTCATCATCGCCGAGGTGATCAGGCACCACGAGACGATCGCCGCCAACCCCGAGGCCACGCACGACGCGTAGTCCCGCACCACGGGTCGTCCCATGCGTGGTACGGCACCGTGCGTCATGTCCGGTGACGGCACTGCGACCGAAGCGCAACCGATACCCCGTGTGCGGAACGGGACCCATCAGGCAGCATGGCTCACATGTCCGTACTCACGCGCGACGAAGCGCAGACCCGTGCCCAGCTCCTCGACGTACACCGGTACACGATCGCCCTCGATCTGACGGCCGGCGAAGAGGATTTCGCTTCCCGTACCGTCATCCAGTTCACCGCGCGCGCGGCCGGGGACACCTTCGTCGAGCTCAAGCCGGCCGTGCTGCACTCCGTCACCCTCGACGGTCGGCCCATCGACCTCGAGTCGCTCGTCGAGAACCGGCTCCCGCTCACCGGCCTGAGCGCCGGCGAGCACGAGCTGCGCGTCGAGGCGGACATGCGCTACTCCCGCACCGGCGAAGGCATGCACCGCTTCACCGACCCCACCGACGGCCAGACCTACGTCTACACCCAGCTGTTCATGGAGGACGTCCAGCGCGTCTTCGCCGCCTTCGACCAGCCCGACCTCAAGGCCGTATTCGAGCTCTCCGTGACCGCGCCCGAGGGCTGGACCGTTCTCGGCAACACCATCGCCACGCAGGGCGACGACGGCGTCTGGACCTGCGCCCCGACGCAGCCGCTCGCCACCTACTTCGTGGCCGTCGCCGCAGGGCCGTGGCACTCCGTGCGCACCGAGCACGCCGGACTGCCGTTCGGCCTGCACTGCCGCCGCTCCCTCGCGCCCTATCTCGACGCGGACGCCGACGAGCTCTTCGAGGTCACCCGGCAGTGCTACGACCGGTACCACGAGAAGTTCGAGGAGCCGTACCCCTTCGACTCGTACGACCAGGCCTTCGTGCCCGAGTTCAACGCCGGGGCCATGGAGAACCCGGGCCTGGTCACCTTCCGCGACGAGTTCGTCTACCGCTCCGCCGTCACCGACACCGAGCGGCAGACCCGCGCCATGGTGATCGCCCACGAGATGGCCCACATGTGGTTCGGCGACCTCGTCACGCTCAAGTGGTGGGACGACATCTGGCTGAACGAGTCCTTCGCCGAGTACATGGGCTACCAGACGCTCTCCGAGGCCACCCGCTTCACCGACACCTGGGTCGACTTCGGCATCGGCCGCAAGTCCTGGGGCTACGACGCCGACCAGCGGCCCTCCACCCACCCCGTCGCACCCGACCCGGACGCCGTGCCCGACACCGCGTCCGCGATGCTCAACTTCGACGGCATTTCCTACGCCAAGGGCGCGTCGGCCCTGCGCCAGCTCGTCACCTGGATGGGAGAGAAGGACTTCCTCGCCGGCATCAACATCCACTTCGCCCGGCACAAGTTCGGCAACGCCACGCTCGCCGACTTCATCGACTCGCTCGCCCAGGCCACCGACCGCGATGTGCACGGCTGGGCCGACTCCTGGCTGCGCACGACCGGTGTCGACACGCTCACGCCGACCGTCGCCGAGACCAACGGCACCTGGTCGCTGTCGATCAACCGCGACGGCAGCCGCCCGCACCGCATCGCCGTCGGCGCGTACGACACCGACCCGGTGGACGCGGGCCGGCTCGTCCTGCGCAACCGGTTCGAACTGGACATCCCGTACAGCGACAACGGCGCGCAGCCCGGCCGCCGTCCGGCCCTCGTCCTCCTCAACGACGGCGACCCGACGTACGCCAAGGTCCGCCTCGACGCGACCTCCTGGGACACGGCCGTACGCTCGCTGTCCGGGCTGCCCGACCCGCTGACCCGCGCGGTCGTGTGGAACGCGGCGCGCGACATGGTCCGCGACGGCCAGCTCCCGCCCACCGCCTATCTCGACGCCGCCCGTGCCCACCTCCCGCGCGAGTCCGACCTCGCTATCGTCCAGGGCGTCCTGGCGTTCGCCGCGTCGCAGCTCGCCGACCGCTATCTGCCCGACGACGAGCGGCCCGAGGCGCTGCGCGCGATCCGCGGCATCTGCCGCGATCTGCTGCGCCGCACGGAGGACGGCAGCGACCCCGGTCTGCGGCTCACCGCGGTACGCCACTACATCGACGCCACCGCGCAGCCGGAGACCATCCAGCACTGGCTCACCGACGGCAGCGTCACCGGCGGCCCGGAGCTCGACCCCGAGCTGCGCTGGCGCACCCTCTACCGCCTCGCCGTGCTCGGCGCGACGGACGAAGCGTCGATCGCCGCGGAACTGGACCGCGACCCCAGCGCCACGGGCCAGGAGGGCGCGGCCCGCTGCCGGGCCGCACTCCCCACTCCGGAGGCGAAGGAGGCGGCCTGGCAGAGCCTGTTCAGCGCCGACTCGCTCTCCAACTACCTGTTCACGGCCACGGCCCAGGGCTTCTGGCAGCCCGAACAGGCGGACCTGGTACGGGAGTACGTCCCCCGCTACTACCCCGACTCGATCGCCCTCGCGTCCCGCCGTGGCCCGGCGATCGCGGAGGCGGCGGGCCGGTACGCCTTCCCGCTCCACGCGGTGGACGCGGAATCCCTCGCCCTGGGCGAACGCTGCCTCGACGAGTCGGCCATGATCCCGGCCCTCCGCCGCAAACTGGTCGACCAACTGGACGACCTGCGCAGGGCGTTGTCGGTCCGGAACGCGTAGCCCGTCGCGGGGGGGGGGGGGGGGGGGGGGGGGGGGCGGCGGGGGGGCGGGGCGGGGGGGGGGGGGGGGTGGGGGGGGGGGGGGCGGGGGCGGGGGGGGGGGCGTGGGGGGGGGGGGGGGGGGGGCGGGCGGGGGGGGGGCGGGC